>CAMDWJ010000045.1 GCA_945877815.1 Caenispirillum bisanense | reverse complement strand
GCAGGCACGGGGACGTCGCCCCGGCGTTCGCGCCACGCCGCCATCTGCGTCTTGCGCTTATCCTCGAAGGTCTGCTTGCTGTTCGACGAAAGTTCGTCGGAGCGTTTGCGTTCGCGCTCGGCTTTCTGCACGGCGGCCGATTCATTGCGGAAATTCGGTCCCCAGCGATCGGCGCGGAATTTCTCGAGCTGGGCCATGGCGCGGCTGTTCTTGGGCGCGTTGCGTTCGGCTTCGAGACGCGCGCGGAACTGCATTTTGATGGTCGCCTGCTGCATGGCGCGCAGATCGGCGGCCTCGGTGTCGGCCTTCACAACCTCGATGCGGCCAAGCTCGGTGTGTTTGCGGCCGCTCACCTTCTCCCACAGGCTCAGAACCTTGTCGCGATAAGGCCCAAGGCGGGTCGGATCGCTCGAATGATAGCGCCCGACCGCCTCGGCCCAGGACTCGGTTTCCTTATAGAGGCCGACGATGAAGCGCGAGGCATAGGCGGCGTTGGTGGCCGGATCGAACGCATCCTCGATCGAGTCGAAGGCGTTCGGATGGTGGTACAGATTGATCTGCATGCAGCCGACATCGATGTTGGTCTTGCCGGCCTTGCGCAACTGCCCGACTGCGGCGATGGCTTCTTCCTTGGTCGGGAAATACATGCTCGATGCCCCGTTGGTGACCGTCCAGGGCCAGGCAAAACTTGCCCGCTGGCGTTCATCCCAGCGCCCCGACTCGGCCAGCGAAACGGCGGTCAAAAGATGCTTCGGCAGCTTGGCCGAGGCCTCGGCCTGCTTGGTCGCCTCAGTGCATAAATCATTAGCGATTTGAAGGGTTTGGATGGCCGCAAAGCCATCTCCGGCACCCCCCAAAAGGAGTCCGCCCACGAGGCCCGCGACAGCCAATTTGACGCCCATGTTCACCATCTTCCCGTCCATTTTGGATCGGCGTTATGCCGTATAATTGCAAACGCCGTGCCAATAATGAGCCGTCATGCCGGTGCTCGTCCCGGGCATCCACGAGTCTTCTCGCGCCGAGGCGCTTTTTGTCCGTGGATGGCCGCAACACGTGCGGCCATGACGCCTTGATTTAAAAGGCCCGCCATCGCCGCCGCCATTCGCCCCCCCAAAAAAACCCCGGATTTCCGAGAAATCCCCGTCTTCGCGCATCGACATTGGATCGGCATTCGATCGACAGCGCATCGACAGGAGATCGACATGTCATCGACATCGGATCGACATTCGATGAACCGGCGATCGACAAGAACCAAACACCTCATCGACACTTCTTGTACCGACCCTTCGAGGCCGAACGCGCCCTGCGCATGCAACCCTGGGTTCGGGACGGCGCGAGGCAAGAAACGTCGAAGGTCGAGAACTGCGGTCAGTCTAGCCCGGACCGCTCGCACAAGTCAAGAATATAATTCCAATAAACCGGGAATTATTTATCTCTCCTAGTCCGCCGCGATGCTGGCGGGCTCGTAATTGGAGAGCGCCTCGACGAGACGGGTCAGGTCGGCCTGCAATTGCGCGAAGCCGGAGGACCGGGCGATCGCCTGCTCGTCCATATAAAGCGCTCGGTTGACCTCGATCTGCAGGGTCTGGATGCCGCGCCGGGGCTGGCCGTAATGACGGGTGGTAAAGCCGCCGGAATAGGGATTGTTGATGCGGACCGTATAACCCGCTTCCGACAGCACGGCATCGACGAACTGCATCAGCCGCGCTTGGCAGGTGGCCCCGTGATTGTTGCCGAGCACCATATCGACACGCGCATTCCCGGGATCGTTGTCCATCGGTCCGCCGACCGACGGCATCGAATGGCAATCGACGACGATGCAATGGCCGAAACTTTTGCAGGTCTCGTCGATCAGGCCGCGCAGCGCCGCATGATAGGGCTCGTAGGCCCATTCGATGCGCTTGGCAACTTCGTCGAAGGTGAGCTTGCGGTTATAAATCTCCTCGCCGTTGGCGACGACGCGCGCGACCGTGCCGAGCCCGGCGAAGACCCGCGCACTTTTGGTATTCACGAAGGAGGGCAGGCGATCTTCGAACATGCGCGGATCGAGCTCCCACGCCTCGCGGTTGGGATCGACCCAGGCGCGCGGAAAGGTCGCGCGTAGCAGGGGTGCACCGTTGGCGGTGGCGGCGCCGAACAATTCGTCGACGAAGGCGTCTTCGGATTTGCGTAGCGTCAAGGGATCGAGCCGCGAGGCTGCGATGAAATCGACGGGATAAACACTTCCGCTATGGCCGGAGGCGAAGACGAAGGGAATGGTCTGGTGCTTCGGCCGTTCGATGACGAACGGAGCGCTCCTCTCCTCGGAGAGGTCTGACGATACGCGGGCGTTCAAGCGATCCCCCTCCGGATGGGTACGAATACCCTCGAACGTTAGCGTCCTTCCGGCGATTCAAAAAGGGAAAAGCGGCCCTACAAAGGGTCGGGTTATTTCGCCCCGCCCTTCGTCGCATCGTCTTTCGCCAGTTCCTTCACGTCGCGGCCCTCGATCGCCTTGATCAGGCGCTCGACGATGGGTTTCGGCGTATTGACCATGTCGGTCACGACCTTTTGCAGCTCCTCGCCGCCCATCGCGTTGAGCGGCAGGTTGATCTTCGTCAGCTCGGCGATATAGGCCGGGTCCTTCACGGTCAGATCGAAGGCGCGCCGCAAGGCAGCGACCCGCTCGGCCGGCACGCCCGGCCCGGCGACGAGCGGCCGGCCGACGGCGGCGACACCCGACAGCAGTTTCAGCGCCGCGCGGTCGTCCGCATTGGTGCCGAGATCCATCAGCAGCGGCACGTTGGCCGGGATATCGGGATCTTTCGCGAGGCCGATCTGGGCCAGCAGATTGATCTTGCCGTCCTTCAGCCAATCCGGCTGGGTCGCCTTGTAGGACGCCCAGGCGTTCGAGCCGCGCCCGTGCACTTCGCCGCGCTCCATGGCGAGGTCCATGTCGCGCCCGCCGGGATAGCCGGCGATGATCTTGAACTTGGTGCCGATCAGCGAGTTGAGCACTTGCGGATATTGCGCCGACGCACCGTTGGCGGCGGTCGCGGCGATCACATATTCCTTCTTCTTGGCATCCTCGATGGTTTTGGCGCCCGAGGTGTGCCACAGCACGATCACATTATTGTCGACGCTGGGATTGCCGATCCAATTGACCTTGGTCGCATCGAAATTGATGGCGAGCGTGCCGAGCGCCTGATCCAAGGCAATCTCCTGCGGCGCCGCCACGAGCGCGGTGCCGTCCTTCGGCGCCACCTCGTAGACATAGGCGGCTGCCTTCTGGCCGCCGGCGCCTACCATCTGTTTCGGCACGATCGACGGATTGCCGGGGATATGCTTTTCCATGTGCTTGGCAGTGATGCGGGCGTAAAGGTCGTAGCCGCCGCCGGCAGACAGGCCGATATAAAGGTCGATGCTCTTGCCCTTGTAGAAATCGGCTACGGATTGCTGCGCCGACGCGCCGGAAGCGATCAGAATGGAGGCCAATACCCCAGCGACGGCGGCGTTCCGCAAAATCCTCGACATGGCTCGCTCCCTGTTTGTTTTGCGATGGTCCTTTTTGCGATATCGGCCATCTGCTTAGAACACTAACTAAGTTTAGCCCCATGCGGAAGGGGACCAGGCCCATCGGCTGGGGCTTGCCTCCGCCCGCTAAATCGATATAACCCAGCCGCAGTGGGCGTGTAGCTCAGCGGGAGAGCACCTCGTTGACATCGAGGGGGTCGCAAGTTCGATCCTTGCCACGCCCACCATTTCCCCCCTTTCTATGATTTCGGGTCATTTTGCCGGGTCGGATATCGCCGATGCGATGCCGCCCACGCGTCGCTATCCGTGTTCCTACGGAGGCAAACCACGCTTTGTCGCTGTGTTTTCCTCTGCTAACATCCCTTTCGGTCGATAACCTTTTGTAATAAAAAAGCTTTCCGGCCGTCACCGTCTGGGATCCGTTTCGCTATGCAAAATCTTCTGGCTGGCCTGCTTTTGATTGTCATCGCGGCCATTGCCGCATGGCAGGCCTCGCCGTTGCCGATGGGCACCTTGCGCCATATCGGCCCCGGCATGTTTCCGATCTCGCTGGCAGGCTTCATCGCACTGATCGGGGTTGCCCTGATGGTGACCTGGGCGCGGGGCGAGCGTAACAGCACCGGCCGCTGGCCGCTGCGAGGGCCGCTGTTCATTCTGGGCAGCGCCGTCATCTTCGGCCTCGCGGTGCGTCCGCTCGGCCTCGCGGTCGCGGGACCGATGCTGGTGATCGTCGCCGCCTTCGCGAGCCATGAGACGCGCTGGGTCGAGATCATCGCCTTCGCGGCGGGCATGACGGTTTTCTGCCTCGTTCTGTTCAAATATCTCTTGTCGTTGCCGATCCCGGTGGCGCCCTGGCTTATCGGATACTGAGGGCGCGCGCATGGAGGCACTTTACGACAATCTTTCGCACGGCTTCTCCGTCGCCGTCTCCTTTCAGAACCTCGGGCTGTGTTTCATCGGCGTGGTGGTCGGCACCCTGGTCGGCATTCTGCCCGGCGTCGGTCCCATCGCCACCATCGCGATGCTGCTGCCACTCACCTTCAACTTCGATCCGACCGGCGCGCTCATCATGCTCGCCGGCATCTATTACGGCGCGCAATACGGCGGCTCGACGACGGCGATCCTGATCAATATCCCGGGCGAGGCGACCTCGGTGGTCACCACGCTCGACGGCCATCAGATGGCGCGCCAGGGCCGCGCTGGCGTCGCACTCGGCACCGCGGCGCTGGTCTCGTTTTTCGCCGGTACGGTTTCGACCCTGGTGGTGGCAGCACTCGGCGTGCCGTTGACCAAGCTCGCGTTGCTGTTCGGCCCGGCGGAATATTTCTCGCTGATGGTGCTCGGTCTCGCCTTCGCGGTCGTGCTGGCGCAAGGCTCGCTGCTTAAGGCCGCCGCGATGATCCTGTTGGGCGTCCTGCTCGCCGCGATCGGCACCGATCTGGAGACCGGCGAGGCGCGCATGACCTTCGGCCTGGACGAGTTGGCCGACGGCATCGATTTCGTCGTGCTCGCGATGGGCGTCTTCGGTTTTGCCGAAATCCTGCGCAATCTCGAAAATCCGGAATCGCGCGACGTGGTGCGCGCGAAGATTGGGCGGCTGCTGCCGAACAAGGCCGATATCAAGGCGAGCATCATGCCGATGCTCCGCGGCACCGGGCTCGGCGCCGTGCTCGGCATCCTGCCCGGCAATGGTGCTGTGCTCGGCCCCTTCGCCTCCTACACGACGGAGAAAAAACTCGCCAAGGATCCCTCGCGCTTCGGCAAGGGCGCCATCGAAGGGGTTGCGGGGCCCGAGGCCGCCAACAATGCCGGCGCGCAAACGGCGTTCATTCCTTTGCTGACACTCGGCATTCCGCCTAACGCGGTGATGGCGCTGATGGTGGGTGCGATGACCATCCATGGCATCATCCCCGGACCGCAGGTGATGACCAAAAGCCCGGATTTGTTCTGGGGCATGATCGCCAGCATGTGGATCGGCAACGCGTTTTTGCTGGTGATCAATCTGCCGATGATCGGCATATGGGTGAAGCTGCTGAACGTGCCCTATCGGCTGATGTTCTCTGCCATCTTGCTGTTCTGCTGCATCGGCATCTATTCGATCAACAACGATACCAGCGATGTCGCCTTGACCGCGATGTTCGGCCTCTTCGGCTATGTCCTGATCAAGCTCGGCTTCGAGCCCGCGCCGCTGTTGCTCGGCTTCGTGCTCGGCCGCCTGATGGAGGAAAAGCTGCGCCAGGCCTTGATCCTTTCGCGCGGCGATTTCATGACGTTCGTCGAGAACCCGGTGTCCGGCGTTCTCCTGGCGATTTCGCTCGGTATCGTGATATTTGCGGTCCTACCCGCGGTCCGCAAGAAAAAGGAAGAAGCACTCAGTTCGTGACAGACCAGTCGTTCCTATAATTCGATCCACGGAGGTTTCCATGTCTCAAAACATTCTGAAAACATTGGCGGCGATCGGCGCGGCCTTTGCAATGAGCGCCGGTAGCGCCGACGCGCAGACCTATCCAACCCGCGCGGTTACTGTGATCGTTCCCTTCGCGGCAGGCGGGCCGACCGACGTCATCGCGCGTATCGTCGGCGAGGCCATGGGCAAGACCTTGGGTCAACAGTTCATCATCGAAAACGTCGCCGGCGCCGGCGGCACGACCGGCATCGCCAAGGGTGCGGCTGCGACTGCCGACGGCTATACGATTATGATGGGCCATATGGGCACGCATGGCGCGGCACCGGCTCTGTACAAGAATATCAAATACAAGCCGGACCAGGATTTCGAGCCCATCGGCATTGCCGCCGGCACCCCGATCGTGATCGTCGGGCGCAACAACTATCCCGCCAAGACGCTGCAAGAGCTGGTCGCCAAGCTGAAGGCGGACGGCGACAAGGCGAATGAAGGCCATGCCGGCGTCGGCTCGGTCTCCTTCACCACCTGCACGATGTTCAACGTAATGGCGGGCGCCAAGCCGGCACGCGTGCCGTACACCGGCACCGGCCCGGTCATCAACGACATGCTGGCCGACAAGCTCGATTATGCCTGCGACCAGATCGTCAGCGTTGCCTCGCAGGTGCGCGCGGGTACGATCCGCGGCTATGCGATCGCGACCGACAAACGTTCGCCTGCCCTGCCGGACGTGCCGACCACGACCGAAGCGGGCCTGCCCGATTACAAGGTGAGTGCTTGGAACGCACTGTTCGCGCCAAAGGGCACGCCGAAGGACGTCGTGGCGAAGCTGACCGATGCGCTCGACAAGGCTTTATCGGATGCGGCGACGCGCAAGCGGCTCGAGGATTTGGGCGGCGTCATTCCCGAAGGCAAAGAGCGCGGCGGCGCACACCTCGCGTCGTTCGTGAAGATCGAGATGGACCGCTGGGACAAGGCCTTCAAGGCCGGCGGCGTGATGCCGAACTAACACGACCGGAAAGTGTCGTAGTTGCAAACCCTCCCCCGCACGGGGGAGGGTTTCGCATTTCTACCGCTCTAGCGGGTCGGCCACTTCCATTTCGACAATTCGATGATCCAGGATGGCGCATCGAAGTGTCTGAGGACGATATCGTCCGATATGGCGAGCGAAAACGCGCCGCAGAAGGATAGACACAGACCGATCAGCACGTAACGGTCGAAGGCCTCGTGCTCGCGGTTGATGAAATAACCGAAGACCATGCGCCAGATCAGCGACGTGGCCTGGATCGGCTGCGTCACCGTGACGGGCGCCACCGACAGCGCCAGATAGCGGAACATCTGCGAAAACGAAACCGCCATCCCCGACACGAAAAACCATTTGCGGGCTTCGCCGCGCATGGTCCGGACCTCGGTGAGGTTGCGCGGACTTAGCAGCATGAGTCCAACGAAGAGCGTCGCACAGACGTAGGAGATGAAGCCTCCGGCAAACGCGGCGCCGGTTGTGGCCAGTCCGGCCTTGGCGAGCACGGCGGACGATCCAAAGCCCAGGCTCGACAAAATCGCGCAAGTGTACCCTTCGACGAGGCGCGGCTTGAATTTCAGATTCGCGCCGGGGACGTCCGCTGTCACGACATCCGCGCCGACGGTCTTGGCAGCCTTTGCTTCGACGCGCCGACTTTTCGCACGACGTTCCAGGATAAAGGCGGGGGCGGAGACCACCAGAAGAATGCCCACCACCTTCAGGGGCGTGAGATATTCACCCAGGAAGTAGATGGCGAACGACAGAGACAGCAGCAATTGATATTGCTGTACCGGACCTGCGAGATTGGCCCCGATCGCACCCAACGCCCTGATGTTCCAGTAGCGGCCCCACACGAAATGGGCAAAGCCGGCGGCGCAGAAGAAACCGATCTCGGCGAGACTCATGCGCTCGAACGCGCCGAGTTCGTCGAAGATGATCGTGCAGGCGAGAAACAGCCCTGTGCCGGCGACCATGCTGGTGACGAGGCCTTGCATTGCCGTGCCGCTCAAGGCGCCGCGCCGCGCACTTGCATTCTGAAAGCCGAAACAGGCGGCTGAAATCATTGCGAAGAAGATGCCGAGCATCCCCGGTCTTACAGGGCTTGCCCGGGTAATTCAAATTCCGCCACGCTTTTCGTTGTGAACGGGGCGTAATTTTCCATTAGAGTTGCGCTACGGACGCAGAAAAATCCCTTTTATCCACAGAAACACCGATTCTTTTCGCCCATACTTCGGCGAGCGAGGTTTTCCCGACGCTGATCTGGCTCGCCGATCTGGCCCCGGAAAGTTATGAGCCCCTCAATCGGACAATCGCGGCGAAACTCGATGCGATGACCGGTCCGCGCGTGCAATCCTATATGAGTGAGACCTTCCAAACCGAACAGACGCTTCATCACGTCGAGGAATTCGCGCCGCTTCTCGTGGCGATCCGCAAGATCGCGGAAGGTGCCTTGCGGCAGCTCCAGATCGACTATCGCGACATCGTGCTCTCGGGCTGCTGGGCCAATATCAATCCGCCGGGCGCCAAGCACTCGATCCATTCGCATCCGAACAATTTTTTCTCGGGCGTTTATTATGTCCAATCGGACGCCAAGGCGAACATCATCCGGTTCCACGATCCGCGCGCGCAGGCCGAGGTCATCATGCCGCCGCGTCATCAGCAGAATCCCTACAATACGAATCTCATCGAGCTGGAAACGAAGCCGGGACGTTTGGTTCTGTTTCCGGCTTGGCTCAAGCACGACGTGCCGACAAATCTCAGCGCGCGTGAACGCATCAGTGTTTCGTTCGACCTGATGTTCCCTAATTTCACAGAAACGATGTCGATGCCGCTCTGGCGGGGCGGAGAGAACAAGAAAATCCGCTGACGTCTATTTCAGCTTGAACTGAATAGGCAGCCGCAATTCCAAATGGCTTTCGTCGATGTCGGGTGGATAGCTGACCGTTTCTCCGATTTTCCCGCGCCTATCGGACTTGCCATCTCTATTCCCGGCTCCCTAAAGTGCCGCCCATATTAATAAGAACCTTATGGGGGCGATGCGATGGCGATCCTGTTGATGATGCCGCGACCGATGCGCGGCACGCCGGACGTGTGGAAAGCTGCGCTGGCGCAGGCGCTGCCCAAGGAAGAGGTCCGCACTTGGCCGGACGTCGGAAATCCGAGCGAGATCGAAGTGCTGGTCTATGGCAATGGAAAATTGGCCGATCTGCCTCACTTTCCGAATTTGCGGCTGACCTATAGCCTGCTGGCGGGGGTCGACGGGGTTATTGGCGATCCGGCTTTGCCCGATGTGCCCTTAGTCAAGGTCGAGCCCCAGACGGGCGATATTATGATGACCGAATATGCCCTGACCCTGGTGCTCTACCACCATCGCAATATTCCGCTCTACCGCCAAAACCAGGTCCGTCACGAGTGGAAGGAAATCCCCCACAAGCGGGCCGAGAACCGTACCGTCGGGCTTTTGGGCTACGGGACCCTCAGCAAACCGATGGCCGACAAGATCAAGGCCAACGGTTTCAATGTGGCCGCGTGGGTACGCAACCCCAAACCCGACGCCGATATCGAGGTTTTCGCTGGGCCGGACGAGTTCGTCCCCTTCCTTGCGCGTACCGAAATCGCCATTTGCATGCTGCCGCTAACGGCGGAAACCAAAGGAATTTTGAACGCTAAGACCTTTTCGCACATGCCGAAGGGGGCCTCGATTATCAATCTCGGCCGTGGTCAGCACGTGGTGAATGCCGATCTGATTGCCGCCCTGGAGTCCGGCCAACTCAGCGCTGCCACCCTCGATGTGACGGATCCTGAGCCCCTGCCGGCCGATCATCCGCTCTGGGACCAGCCCGGGGTGACCATCATGCCGCACGTCGCCCGACGCCCGACCATGGCGGAAACCATGCCGCAAATCGTCGAAAATTTGCGTCGCCTTCGGGCCAACGAGCCGCTTATTCTATTAGTAAATCGTAATGCAGGGTACTGATCGGCGAAAATTAAAAGGTTTGGCCTATAGGTGGTCGTAAAATATAAATAAATTATAAAGAAATTGAGCCTAAATCCCAGGAGTAGAAAGTTCGCTGGGGGCCGCGTTTATGAAGCGAAGTGCCATGGCAGATAGGGATGATACACGCGACGTGGACGGTGAAAATCGCGGACGCGATCCTGATCTGCTGAAACGTGAAGCAGAGGGTCGAGACGGTCGGATCAAGATTCGTCGCGAACAGCAGGTGAAGAAGGAGCTTGCGCGCAAGATCGCCAAGCGCAATCGCATGTTCAAGGTGGCAGGCGCGTGGGTTGGCGTTTTGATCGTTGGCTTCCTGGTGGTTGCCTGGTTTTCCCCCGCACTCGTGACCTGGATGCACGGTCTTTCAAAATAGCGTGCGGCGCGTCCTTCGGGCGTTGACAGGATAGGGCTCGGCCCCTATGGTCCGCGCTCTTCGCAGCGGCGGTCGCGCGAAGCCAAGGCTGGCTAACGGAAGCGTCACATGAAAGTCCGCAATTCCCTCAAATCCGCGAAACTTCGCGAAAAGGGCTGCCGTATTGTTCGGCGCAAAGGCCGTTTGTACGTCATCAACAAGAAGAATCCCCGCTTCAAAGCGCGCCAGGGCTGATCGGACGCTTGATCGACGGGCCTTTCGCCCCGTAACGATGACCAGGAAACCGCGCTTAGGCGCGGTTTTTATTTTGCCGACTCCGGGCTATTCTTGATTCATGAGAATGCCCGAACCCGACGCTCAAACGATCGCGCGCAAGGACGAGATAGTCCGTTCGCTTATCGCCCTCTTCCGCGCCGACGAAGGGGCGGCCGTCATTCACGACGCGGCCCAGCTCCGCGCCTTCGAATGCGATGGCCTCAGCGCCTATCGCGCGCGCCCGCTCTGCGTGGTGCTGCCCGAAACGACCGAGCAAGTGTCGCGGATTCTGCGCTACTGCGATGAACAGAAGATCAAGGTCGTCGCGCGCGGCTCAGGTACATCCTTGTCAGGAGGTGCTTTGCCGCTGGCCGATTCGGTGGTGCTCGGTCTGTCCAAATTCAACCGCATCCTCGATGTCGATTATGCCAATCGTTGTGTCGTCGCCCAGTCCGGCGTCACCAATCTGTCTATCAGCGACGCGGTCGCATCCGAGGGCTTCTATTACGCGCCCGATCCGTCGAGTCAGGTCGCCTGTTCCATCGGCGGCAATGTTGCCGAGAATTCCGGCGGGGTGCATTGCCTGAAATACGGCCTGACAACCAACAACGTTCTCGGCGTCGAGATGGTCTTGATCGACGGCGAGGTCGTGCGCCTTGGCGGACGCCATCTCGATGCAGGTGGTTACGATCTTTTGGGTTTGGTCACCGGTTCGGAAGGATTGCTCGGCATCGTCACCGAGGTGACGGTGCGCATCCTGCGCCGCCCCGAAACCGCAGAAGCCGCCTTGATCGGTTTCCCGACGGCGGAATCGGCGGGCGCCTGCGTCGCCGCGATCATTGGCGCGGGTATAATTCCGGCCGGCATGGAGATGATGGATCGTCCGGCGATCCATGCGACCGAGGCCTTCGTGCATGCGGGCTATCCGTTGGATGCCGAAGCCTTGCTGATCGTCGAACTCGACGGGCCGGCGGTCGAGGTTGCGCATTTGCGCGACCGCGTTGCCGCGATCGCCCGTTCGGTTGGCGCCAATTCGGTGCAGACATCCACCAACGAAGCCGAGCGCCTGCGTTTCTGGGCTGGGCGCAAGGCGGCCTTTCCCGCCGTTGGACGCTTGGCCCCCGATTATTTCTGCATGGACGGGACGATCCCACGCGCGAAGCTGCCGATCGTTCTCACGCGCATGGCGGAAATGTCGCAACGCTTCGGGCTCGGTGTGGCCAATGTCTTTCATGCGGGCGACGGCAATCTCCATCCGCTCATTATGTATGACATCAACAAACCGGGCGATCTGGAAAAGGCCGAGGAATTCGGTGCCGAGATTCTGCGGCTATGTGTCGAGGTCGGCGGCGTGCTGACCGGCGAGCATGGCGTCGGCGTCGAAAAACGCGATCTGATGGGCGAGATGTTCAGCGAAACCGATCTCAATCAGCAGCAACGCGTCAAATGCGCATTCGATCCCGACTCCCTCCTCAATCCCGGCAAGGTCTTTCCGACATTGCATCGATGCGTCGAACAAGGACGCGCGCATGTGCATGCCGGTGAATTGCCGTTCGCTCACCTGCCGCGTCTTTAATGGATCAAATCTTCGTACCGCGAAGCGAGGGCGAGGTCGCCGAAGCCGTGCGCTGGGCGCTCGCAGGGCGCCACGCACTGGCGATTTCGGGGGCGGGAACCAAGTTCGGTTGGGGGCGCCCGGTGAATGCCGTGGCGAGCCTGAAGCTCGCGCAATTCTCGGATATCGAATTGTATGAGCCGGAGGAATTGGTGCTGTCGGCACGCGCCGGAACATCGATGAGCGAAATCGAGCGGCGTTTGGCGCAGCACGGTCAGCAGTTGGCGTTCGAGCCGCCCGATTTCGGTCCATTGTTCGGAACGCCTGCCGGAGGCGGAACACTCGGCGGCGCTGTCGCCTGCAATCTCGCGGGTCCGCGCCGCATCCATGCCGGTGCCGCGCGCGATCATGTTTTGGGTTTCGCCGGCGTTAACGGCTTGGGCGAATCATTCAAGGCGGGGGGTAGGGTGGTGAAAAACGTCACCGGTTTCGATCTGTCGAAGCTGGTGAGCGGATCGTTCGGCACCTTGGCGGTGATGACCCATATCACCTTGAAGGTTCTGCCGGCTCCCGAAGAAAGCCGCACAATTTTGCTTCTGGGCTGCGCCGCCGCCGCCGCCATCGGCGCGATGGCCGCAGCGTTGGGAAGCCCCCATGAAATAAGTGGCGCCGCTTTTCTTCCGGCGGCCCTCGCTACCAAATCGCGGATAGTGTCGATTGCCGGTGCCGGGGTGTCCGTTACCGCGCTTAGGATAGAAGGGGCGGGGCCATCGGTCGCGGTGCGTGCGGAGACACTCCGCACACTGCTTGGCGTGCGCGGCGCGATCGGCGAACTAACCGATGTCGAGTCGCGCGTGTTATGGCGCGAGATACGCGATGTCGCTCCGTTTTTGAACGATAGGGCCCGGGCGATCTGGCAATTGTCGGTGCCGCCGGCAAACGGCGCCCAGGTCGCGGGGGATGTCGCGCGGCAGGTCGATGGAGAATGCTATTTCGATTGGGGCGGCGGGCGCATCTGGCTGTCGACGGTGTCCGAGACGATAGAAACGGCCGCCGTTATCCGTGCGGCGGTAGCCGCTGTCGGTGGTCATGCGACACTCATGCGCGCCGGCGATGCGGCACGACGGAGCGTCGCCGCCTTTCAGCCACTGTCCGGCGCCGAGAAGCACTTGGTCGCTCGGCTCAAGGACAATTTCGATCCGCACCGGATTTTCAATCCGGGCCGCATGTACGAGGGCGTCTGACGATGCGCACGCAAATACCCGACGCGTTGCTGGGAGATCCCGACATCGTCGAGATGGATGCGATCTTGCGTAAATGCGTGCATTGCGGATTTTGCCTTCCGGCCTGCCCGACCTATTCGCTGACAGGCGACGAGCGGGCGAGCCCACGCGGGCGCATCTATCTCATCAAATCGATGATCGAAGGCGATGCTCAGGATGCCGCCTCGATTGTAAGTTCCGTGGATTCATGCCTTTCGTGCCTTGCCTGCGCCTCGGCTTGTCCCTCGGGGGTCGACTATCAGCATTTTATCGATCTTGCGCGTCCACGCCTGGAAGAATTGGTTCCGCGCCCGATGGGCGACGCGTTCGTGCGCGCAATGCTGGCGCGCATCCTGCCTTACCCACAGCGCTTCCGCGTGGCATTGGCGCTCGCGCGGATCGCACGGCCATTCGCCGATCTGCTCGAACCGCTGATCGGCGAACGTATGGCGGCGATGCTGCGAATGGCGCCCGCGCGCCCGCAACCCGGCGAACTCTTGACCGGGCCGCGCCAATTCGCGCCCACCGTCACGCCAATTGGCCGGGTCGGGTTGCTCGCCGGTTGTGCGCAACAGGTACTGCGTCCCGCGATCAACGAGGCCACGGTGCGACTGCTGAACCGAATGGGAATCGAGGTCACGCTAACGAAGGGCATGGGCTGTTGCGGTGCGCTTGTTCATCATCTGGGTCGGGCGGCGGAATCGCATGCTGCGGTGCGCGTCGCCGTCGATGCCTGGAGTGCCGAGGCGGCGCGCAATCCTCTCGATGCGATCATCGTCAATGCCGCAGGGTGCGGTACGCACGTCAAGGATTATGGGTTCGTCATGCGCGGGACACCGCAAGAAGATGCCGCGCGCCGGATCGCGTCGCTGGCCCGCGACGTAACCGAATTTGTTGCCGAACGCGGCCTGCCGCCGATGCGCGTGGGCGGGTTGCCGCGTATCGTTTATCACGATGCCTGCTCTTTGCTGCACGGACAGAAAGTGACCGAGCCGCCGCGCCAATTGCTGCGCGCCGCCGGTTTCGAGGTGCTGGAAGTTCCGGGCCGGCATTTCTGCTGCGGATCGGCCGGCAGTTACAATTTGCTGCAGCCGGCCACCGCGAGCGAGCTCGATCGTCGGCGCGTCGCGGCCATCGAGGCGACCGGCGCAGAGGTCATCGTGACCGGCAATATCGGATGCTTGGAACAGCTGGCGCAACAGACGCGCCTGCCGGTCGTGCATACGGTGGAATTGCTCGATTGGGCGACCGGCGGTCCTTGCCCTGCGGAATTATCCCGATGATAGGCTGGCTCGGAGCGTTGTGCGCGCTTACGCTGCTGACGGCGCTTCCGGCCCAGGCAGATCAGATGGATAAGCGTCTCGACGATATGTTCGCTCGATTGGCGGCCACGCGCAGCCCCGTCGTAGCGAAAGCGACAGAGAACGAGATTTGGTCGATCTGGACGACGCATTCCGACGAGCGCGTTCGGCGTTACATGTCCGCCGGCATTCGCCAATTAAGCGATGGCCAGGTATCGGAGGCGCTGATTACGTTCAGCAGACTCGTCGAGTTGGAACCAAAATTCGCCGAGGCCTGGAACAAGCGTGCAACGGTTTATTACCTCATGCACGATTACGATGCCTCGGCCCGCGATATCGCCGAAACCTTGAAACTGGAGCCGCGCCATTTCGGTGCCCTGTCTGGTCTCGGTCTCGTCAATATCGCGCTCGGCCGCGCACGGGCGGCGATTGCCGCGTTTGAAATGGCGTTGGCGCACCATCCGAACCTGCCGGGTGTGCTCGAGAATATCAAGAATCTGAAAGAGTCGGTGAAGGGGACGGAGACGCCAATTTAGTTGGTCGTTACTTAATAGCCGATCACTTAATAGCCGAGCTGTCCGAACACGCCAGGTGCGGGGCCAACGCCTTGCGTCATATCGAGCAGGTTCTGGATAAGTCCCGTGCTTTGCTGCGACATCAGGTTGATATTATTGATGGCGAGCGACATTTTGAGATTCGCAGCCTTTGATTTGGCCCCAGCCGCGTCCACTTCTTCCGCCGTGATTTTCGAGATTTCCCTACCGAGATCGGAAACCTTCGCCAGCACGATGCGGCTGCTGTTTTGGAGCAGCGAGGCTTTGGCCTTGATCGTTGCGCCATTGCTTTTTGCGTAGCTCATCGCCGCCAGAACGTCGTCGATGGCGTTCTGCACACCCGCGTCGTCGGCAAAATTTCCGTAGAAGTCGGCGCTCAGAACGCCGAGGCCGCCTTTTACGACCGTGCCGCTGAGGCTTCCCGATCCGCCAAACGTGACCGCGCCGGTATCGTGATCGAAACTATCGATCGTCAGGCCGGTCGCCGAAACCGAGGCCCCTGTCGTGCGGCCCGTGCCGTCATTCATATATTCGATATAGGCGTTATCGCCTGTTGAGAAGCGCCAAAGATCGCCCTCGGCGTCTTGTATATTGTAGTCGGCGCCCATATAGGCGCCCTCGATCATCGTCCGGCCGCCCTTGTCGCTGGTGTGAATATAGAGATTGCTGGCGCCGAATTCCGGTGGCGTCGCGCCGCCGATGAGATTGATCTTGCGATAGTCGATTTTCTGGCCTGCACCGTCGACCTTGGAATTGATGAAATCGCGCGCGGCGTTGAACTCGGCTGCTGCGGCCGCGCGTTCGGCTGGGTCCGTCGATCCCAACAGCGCCTGCGCTTTGGCCAGCATCGTGTTGAGCTTGGACGTTGTCCAGTCGATGGCGCCCTTGGCCTTGGTCACGGCGCTCAGTTCGTCGGCGATTTTCGTTTTGTAATTTATCAGGCGCGCCTTTTCGGTGTTCGCGCGCACGAGATCTGGGCGGCTGTAATTGACCGCCTCTTCCTTCTTTTCCGAATTCAGGCGTTCGACCAGTTTTCGGCTGATCAAAGCCAGAGAATCCATCGAATTCGCCTGGTTTTGTGTCAGATACGTGCTGACGATGTCGCCGATACTATTGCCGCTGACCATTCTCGGTCGCTTCCTTAATGCTGCGAAATTCTATCGCATGGGGAGTTTACGATTGCGTAAACGCCCGTATCCCTGAACCATAGCACGAAATCCAGGGAGGTCTAAATGACGGACAAGGTCGCGGTTATCGTCGGTGCCGGATCCGGACTGAGTGCGGCACTTGCACGACGGTTCGCCAAAGAAGGATTCCGTGTCGCGCTGGCCGCCAGAGATACGGCGAAACTGGCCGGTTTGGCGGCTGAAACCGGGGCAAAAACCTATATTTGCGACGTTTCGCAAGTCGCCGACGTGGATCAGTTGTTCGGCGCGGTGCAATCCGATCTCGGCACGCCCGAGGTCGCCATCTTCAATGCGGCGCGCCGCGCGCGGGGGCCGATCCAGGATCTCGATCCGGAAGAAGTGAAGGCGGCGATCCTGACGACCGCATTCGGCGGGTTTCTGGTCGGCCGTGCCGCCGCCAAGCAGATGGTCGGGGCAGGGCGGGGCACGATCTTCTTCACCGGCGCCTCGGCCGGCGTGAAGGGGTTTCCTCAATCGGCTCCCTTCGCCATGGGCAAGTTCGGCTTGCGCGGGCTGGCGCAAAGCATGGCGCGCGAGCTACAGCCGCAGAACATCCATGTGGTGCATGTTGTCGTGGATGGCGGGATCATGAATCCCGAACGCGGGCGCATGGGCAACGAGCGCGGTCCCGATGGGTTTCTCGATCCCAATGCGATCGCCGACACCTATTTCCATCTCCACAGCCAGCACCGCAGCGCTTGGTCTTGGGAAATCGAAGTGCGTCCGTGGGTCGAGAAATTCTAGCGACGGAAAAGTGCGCCGCGCGGATCACATTCCGAGCGCGCGCATATAGAGCTCGATCAGCTCTTCCTGTTCGCGGCGGTCGGGGTCATCCATTTTGCGTAGCCGGATGACCTGACGCAGGATTTTCACGTCGAAGCCCGAGCTTTTCGCCTCGGCATAGACATCGCGGATGTCGCTGGTCAGCGCCGCTTTTTCTTCTTCCAGACGTTCGATCCGCTCGATGAAAGACTTGAGCCGATCTCCAGCAATACCGCCGACGTCCGACATTTTTCCCCCTTCGCGTTGCACGTGGAGGCGGACCATAACGGGGCGGCCTGCCAGCGGCAAGCGACTCAAAAATGCTGGATGCGGTGCAATCCGGGGCTTGCCAGTAACCCGCGCAAGCATGGCTCCAAAATGCCTGCCCAGTGTGCCGCGCCAGTCTCGTCAGCAACCAAATCTTGGCGGATTTCGACCGCGCAATGGGGTAGTCCGCCACCCCCGCCGTGCCGATTGAGGGTGTAGGCGACGAGTTGGCCCGAATAAGGTTCGTTGTCGCCGACGATGAGTCCGTCGTGATGGGCGCGCAGATACTGGATCATCGGTGCCGCCATTCGCGGATCCTTGTTCCACAAAACACCGATGTGCCACGGACGGTCCTCGCCTGGCATTTCGGGCGTGAAACTGTGAACCGAGAAAAGTGCCGGAGCTTCGCAATTGCGCATAAGCCGCGCGATCTGCGCCTCGATTGCTGCATGATAGGGCTCGAAAAAAGCGGCGCGGCGATGAATTCGTTCCGCGCCGGCGATCGCTTTGTTTCCGGGGATGGCGAGACGATCGCTCACTTCGGGGATGGATGTCGGATCATTGGGATCGCGGTTGGGATCGATGACGAGGCGCGAGGTGCGCGCCAGGATCGCGGTGGCCGACAAGGCTTGAGCAAGCCGGCGCGTGACCGCAGCAGCGCCAATATCCCAGCCGATATGGCGGGATAATTGGTCGCCGGTGAGGCCGAGATTGTTCAGACTGTCCGGAACCCGATTGGATGCGTGGTCGCATATCAGGAGGAGCGGCGCCTGCCCATCTTTGTTTACGATTTCGACAACAGACCTGTCATCGGCCGTCTCGACGGAATAAATGGACGATACATCAGTCATTTGTACTACACGGCCCCGGGGTTGACAGGCACGTGACCCAGTAAGACCCTGTGGATAACCCGTCGTCGAAATGATCGCAACCCAGAGGGGCACTTATGGACGCCGCCACGGATTTTTCCACCGATGCATCCGTGCGTCCGCCTATCTTGTCGGCCTATCGTCACGTGCGCGGATTTTCCGCGACCCTGGCCGGGCCCCTGTCGCCTGAAGATATGACCGTCCAGTCGATGGCGGATGCCAGCCCGACGAAATGGCATCTCGCCCATACCTCCTGGTTCTTCGAGACATTCATCCTTAAGGCGCTGCAGACCGGCTACACCGTCTTTGATCGGTCTTACGAATTCTTGTTCAATTCCTATTACAACGGCATCGGCCCGCAATTTTCTCGTCCCGATCGCGGCGTGTTGTCGCGCCCGACGGTCGCGGAAATTTTCAAATATCGCGCGCATGTCGATGAAGCCATGCGGGGATTTATCGAAAATTGCTCGGCCCGTAATTGGGCCTCGGCGCGACCGTTGATTGCGCTCGGTCTCAATCACGAGCAGCAGCATCAGGAACTCATTCTCACCGACCTCAAACATGCGATGTCGTTCAATCCGCTCCATCCGGTCGTCTATCCGAACATCGCACTCGAACGGGTGGCACCGGAGCCGATCGAAAAGGATTGGATCGAATTCGCCGGCGGTCTCAGCGAGATCGGCTGGCGTGGCAAGGGCTTCGCCTTCGACAACGAAGGCCCGGCACATGAAATTTTGCTGCGTCCGTTCCGCCTGGCGCCACGCCCCGTAACCAATGCGGCCTTCATCGATTTCATCGCGGCGGGCGGCTATACCGCGCCGCGCCACTGGCTGGCCGACGGCTGGGCGACGGTGTGCCGCGAAGGTTGGACGCATCCGATCTATTGGGCCGAGCGCGACGGCGTGTGGCACGAATACACATTAGCCGGACTGCAGCCGCTCGACCCGGCCGCACCCGTCTGTCACATCAGTTTTTATGAGGCATTCGCCTTCGCCGAATGGGCGGGCGCACGCTTGCCGACGGAGTTCGAATGGGAGGCCGCATCGCGCAGCGTGCCTCTCGAAGGGCATTTCGCCGACTCCGAAGATTTCCATCCGCGCGCGGCGTTGCCGGGACCGGGACTGCGCCAGATGTTCGGCGATATTTGGGAATGGACGCAGAGTTCTTACGCGCCCTATCCGGGCTATCGTCCAGATGCCGACGTGGTCGGCGAATATAACGGCAAGTTCATGATCAATCAGCTCGTGCTGCGCGGTGGAAGTTGCGCGACTCCGGCCGGGCATATCCGTCCGACCTATCGCAACTTTTTCTATCCGCATCATCGTTGGCAATTTTCCGGGCTTAGGCTCGCGGAGGACGCATGATTTCTCTCTCTCCCAAACCGGCGCTGCGCGGCGCCGGTTCCTTCCGCGTTCTCGATCTCAAGCCGCGCGTGGAAGAGTTCGTCGTTGCCGCACTCGCGGGCTTGGCGGCGTGCCCCAAGGCGATCGCGCCGAAATTCTTTTACGACAAGCGCGGTTCGGATTTCTTCAATCGTATCTGCGAGACGCCCGAATATTATGTGACGCGGACCGAGCTTCGCATGCTCGACGATTTCGGCCCCGAAATCGCGGCGCTGACTGGACCGGCAGCCTCGGTCGTCGAATTCGGTTGCGGCTCGCCGGACAAGATCCGACGGCTCCTGGCGGCGCTCGACGCGCCCGCCGATTATGTTGCAATCGATATTTCATACGATCAGCTTGTTGCGAGCGCCGAGGAAATCGCAATCGAAAATCCCGACCTCAATGTTTCGGCGATCTGCGCGGACTTCTCGGCGGGCTTTACGCTGCCGCCGGAATTGTGTGACGGCGACGGGCGGCGCCTTGCGTTTTTTCCGGGTTCGACGATTGGCAATCAGATGCCTGAGGAGGCTGAAGACTTTCTGCAATTGGTCCGCGGCGTGGTGGGCGCGGGCGGGGCCCTGTTGATCGGCGTCGATTTGAAGAAGGACGAAGCAATCCTAAACCGCGCCTATAACGATTCCGCCGGGGAAACGGCGGGTTTCAATCTCAATCTGCTGCACCGCATGCGCGACGAGTTGGGCGCCGATCTCGATCCCGATGCCTTCGCCCATCGCGCTTTCTATAACAAGACGCTCGGGCGGATCGAGATGCATCTAGTGAGCAACGATGCGCAGCAGGTCCGCTTGAACGGGCACAAATTCGCCTTCGCCGCCGGCGAGACCATTCACACCGAATGTTCCTACAAATACGAACTCGACGAATTCGCGGACCTTGCAAAGCGCGCCGGTTTCGCGGTGCGGCGCAGCTGGACCGATCCCGGGCATCTGTTCAGCATTCATTTCCTTGAGGCCTGAGCTGCGAACAGCGCCGAGAGGCGTACAGGCTTGCTCCTTGGGCATAGCGTGTGGCATGTTGCGCCGCTTCATGCATCGGGCCGCCGTAGCTCAGGGGTAGAGCACGTCCTTGGTAAGGACGGGGTCGCAGGTTCAATTCCTGCCGGCGGCACCATTTTTCTCTTTGAGAGTGAGAGATATGGGCCGGCCCAGATTATTGCCAAGGCATTGGCATATCTGGCTTTTTTGCGGGCACGGCCCGCCGAGGATAAATTTATGACGACGTTTGATGCGCTCGGTTTGAGCGCGCCGCTGATTCAATTGATCGAAGCCCAGGGCTTCACCGAGCCGACCGCGATCCAGACCGAGGCGATTCCTCTTCTTCTCGAAGGCCGCGACATGATGGGCACCGCCCAGACCGGCGAGGGCAAGACGGCGGCCTATCTGCTGCCGGTCCTGCATCGGCTGACCCAGGAAGGCGAGGCGACGGCCGCCCCCATCCCGCGCAAGCCGCTGGTTTTGATCCTGGCACCGACGCGCGAGTTGGCGAGCCAGATCGGCGAGGCGTTGCGTCAGTTCAGCAAGGGAATGCGCCTTTATTACACCGTCATCTATGGCGGCACGCGCTTTGCCACACAACAGAAGGTGATGGAGCGCGGCGTGCAGATCCTGGTCGCGACCCCCGGCCGCTTGATGGATCATCATCGCCGCGGCACGGTCCGTCTCGACAAAATCACGACCTTCATTCTCGACGAAGCCGACCGCATGCTTGATATGGGCTTTGTTGATGAGGTCAAGGAAGTGGCAAAAATCATTCCGGCCGCGCACCAGACCATTATGTTCTCGGCCACCATGAACAAGGGCGTGCGCGGTCTCGCTGCGACCCTGTTGCACAATCCGGCGCAGATCGATGTCGGCAAAGCGAATTCGGTCGCCACCAATGTCGATCATCGCGTCATGCGCGTGCGTTATCCCGACAAAAAGCCGCTGCTCATGCATCTGCTGGGCCGTGAGGATGTGAAGCGCGTGCTCATCTTCACACGCACCAAGGCGATGGCGGATACCTTGACCAAGGATATCGTCGATGCCGGGCATTCGGCAGATGCGATCCACGGCGACCGCGAACAATCCGTGCGCCAACAGGTGCTCAAGGATTTCCGCAACGGAACGACGAATATCCTGGTTGCCACGGATGTGGCCGCGCGCGGCATCGACGTGCCGGATATTACCCACGTCATCAATTTCGATATGCCTGTCGAAGCCGATGGTTATGTGCATCGCGTCGGCCGCACCGGTCGTGCCGGGGCCAAGGGAACCGCCTTGTCCATCTGCACCTCGGGCGAGGGCAACTTGTTGCGCTTGGTCGAACAGGTGATCGGGCAGAAAGTTCCGGTCGATGCCGATCACCCGTTCCACGATGCCAGTGCGGCGACGGCGCGCGGCGGGTACGACAGCCTCAAGCCCAAACGTTCTTTCAGCAAGAATACGGGACCGCGTCATCGCAAGGGCGCGGATGGCGATACGCCGCGTTCGAGCTATGTGCGGAGCGAGCACCCCGCACGCGCCGAGCGTGCTCCTGGCGCCGAACGTTCGTTCAAGAAATCCGACAAGCCTTACCGCAAGGATGCGGCGCCCTTCGAGAAAAAAGAGCGTCCTTCCTTCAAGAAACGCGAGGACGGCGATCGACCCTCGCGTCCGGCGCGCAGCTTCGATCCCGCATTCAAGGCCAATCGCGAGGAGCGAAAACCCTATCCGCGCGACGAGGCTGGTGCGCCTTTCGAGAAAAAGGAACGTCTGTCGTTCAACAAGCGTGATGACGCAGAACAACCGGCCCGTGAGGAACGCGGTTTCGATCCTGCCTCGAGGCCGCATCGCGAAGAGCGTAAATCCTATCCGCGCGACGAAGCCGGCGGATCCTCCGAGAAGAAGGACCGTCCGCCGTTCAAAAAACGCGACGGCGATAAGCCATTCCGCCGCGAAGACGGCGGCGCTCCTTATAAAAAGAAAGAGGGCGCTTCCTTCAAGAAACGCGACGGCGGCGATAAGCCTTTCCGCCAGGACCGCGGCTTCGATCCCGCAGCCAAACCGAACCGCGATGGGGGAAAACCGTTCCGCCGCGACGAGGGCGCTGCGTCTTTTAAGAAAAAAGAGGGTGGCGCATCCTTCAAGAAACGCGAGGGCGGCGACAAGCCGTTTCGCGAGGATCGCGCCTTCGATCCCGCGGCCAAAAAGCCGCATCGCAAGGGTGGAGGCGCCTTCAAGCGCGAAGACGGCGGCCAAGCTTCCAAGGGGCTGTCTTCCAAGGGTCAACCTTTCAAGGGCAAGCCCTTCACGAAAAAGGAAGGGGCGTCGCACGATCGTCCGGCCCGGTCCGACGTTCCGCAAAAGAAGCGCGCCGATGTGGGCAAAAAGCGCACCGGCTCGTTCACGACCGCAACCCGGTCTGCCGAGCGACCGGAGGGCGAACGGAATGGCGGCGGATTCAAGCCCCGCACCCGCCGGCCGAGCTAAGGCAGGCTTCCACTTGACGCCTAGCGCGACAGGTCGCACAACGAAGCCATGGCCGACGAGCCCTTGAAGCCGAAACCGGAATTGACCGACCGCGCGCGGGAGGCCAGAAGCGAGCGCGACGCGCGCCTTGCCGGTGCGCTGCGCGACAATCTGCGCCGCCGCAAACCGCCCGAGCGTAAGTTGTCGGAACGGCCGGGGGTCAAGAACGGCGATACGAAGGACCAGCCAGCCGATGGATAGAATTCGCATCAAGGGCGGCGTACCGCTCACCGGCACCATTCCGATCAGCGGCGCCAAGAACGCGGCCCTGCCTCTGATGGCGGCCTCGCTTCTGACCGGCGAAACCCTCACGCTTTCGAACTTGCCCCATCTCGTCGATATCTCGACGATGGTGCAGCTCCTGGCCGAGCTTGGGGTCGATGTCAGCATGAACGGTATGAGCGGCGGTGGGCATACCGGCCGTGTGCTCGGGCTCACCGCAGGCGAGCCGGACAGTCCGACCGCGCCTTACGATCTCGTGCGCCGCATGCGCGCGTCGGTCCTGGTGCTGGGGCCGTTGCTCGCGCGCTGGGGTGAGGCGCGCGTCTCGTTGCCGGGCGGATGCGCCATCGGCACGCGGCCGATTGATCTGCACCTTGATGCCTTCAAGGCGATGGGTGCCGAGATCGAGCTGGAAGAAGGCTACGTTCATGCCCGGGCACCCAAGGGATTGAAGGGTGCCAAGATATTGTTTCCGTTCGTGTCGGTGGGTGCCACCGAAAATGCGCTGATGGCGGCGTGCCTGGCCGACGGCGAGACGACGATCGCCAATGCCGCGCGCGAACCGGAAATCACCGATCTCGCCAATTGCCTGCTGGCGATGGGTGCCGAGATCGACGGCATCGGCAGCGGCACGCTCACCGTTCGCGGCAAGAAGGCGTTGCATGCCGCCGAGTACAGCGTCATCGCCGACCGGATCGAAACCGGCACCTACGCGGTGGCCGCTGCCATCACCGGCGGCGACGTGACCTTGGCCGGCACCCAATACGAGTTGTTCGGCGCGGTCGGTGACATCTTGGTGAAAACGGGCGCCAGCGTTGAGAAGACCGATGCCGGCGTGCGGATCCGGCGCGATTCCGGCCCCGTGAAGGGCGCCGATGTGATGACCGAACCCTATCCCGGCTTCCCCACTGATATGCAGGCGCAGATCATGGCGCTGCTCGCGGTCTCCAACGGCGCCTCGATGATAACCGAGACGATCTTCGAGAATCGCTTTATGCATGTGCCGGAACTTTGCCGCATGGGTGCCGATATCAATGTGCACGGCGCCTCGGCTATCGTGCGCGGCGTCAAGAAACTTTCGGGCGCCCAGCTGATGGCGACAGATCTGCGCGCGTCGGTATCACTCGTACTGGCGGGTCTCGCCGCCAAGGGCGAGACGGTCGTAAACCGAGTCTATCACCTCGATCGAGGCTACGAGCGAATCGAGGAAAAGCTCGCCGCTTGCGGTGCGCGCATCGAACGCATGCAGGATTAAGCTGAGGCGCCCAATCGTCGAAGACTAGGCGCGAAGGGTTGGCCTTGAAATATTGGATCGGTGTCGCGTCGCGCGACCATGTGAAGGCCGGCGTGGCCGGCGGCTTCTGCCAGTTGGGCCATGGCAAGCGCTCGGCGGTGGCTCGGCTGGGCCCGGGCGACCGCATCGTCTATTATTCGCCGCGTACCGAAATGATTGGCGGCGAGACCGTGCAAGCCTTCATCGCCATCGGCGAGGTCCTGCCGGGCGAGCCCTATAGCGGCGATATGGACGGCGGCTTCGTGCCGTCCCGCCGTGATGTGCGCTTTTTCAAAGCCGTCGATGCCCCGATCCGGCCCTTGCTCGAGCACCTGTCCTTCACCAAGGGGCGCAATTCCTGGGGTTACGCCTTCCGCACCGGCATGTTCCAGATGATGGACGACGACTACGCGCTGATCGCCGCCGCCATAGGCGCCGAAGGGGAAAAGTCAGCCGTTTGAGGGTCTTGCTGCGTCTCGTTACTCGGTCGCGATTTGCCATTCGGGTCAAAAAACACTATGTAAACGGCCCCTTTGGACCCGATCGACGTGCGAACCCATGCTGGCGAATGAAAAGCTGATTCTCGCGATACCGCGCGGACGCATCCTCAAGGATGTGATGCCGCTGATGGCGCGCGCGGGCATCGTGCCCGAAGACGCCTTCAACGACGATGATTCGCGCGAACTGCGTTTCGCCACCAACGATCCCCATCTCGACATCGTTCGAGTTCGGTCTTTCGATATCTCGACCTATGTCGGCTTCGGCGCAGCGCATCTCGGCATCGCCGGCGCCGACGTCCTGATGGAGTTCGAATCGCGCGAGATCTATGCGCCGCTCGATCTCAAGGTCGGCTATTGCCGTCTTGTTGTGGCCGAACCCGCCGAAATCGCGCCCGAGGATCATCCGCGCCAGTGGAGTCACGTCCGCGTCGCGACCAAATATCCCGAAATCACGCGTCGTCACTTCGCGGCGCGCGGTGTGCATGCTGAATGCATCAAGCTGAACGGCGCCATCGAAATCGCCCCGGCGCTCGGTCTGTGCCAACGCATCGTCGATTTGACCTCGTCCGGCGCTACCTTGAAGGCCAACGGTCTGGTTGAGGTCGAAGAGATCGCGCAAATTACCTCGCGTCTTGCCGTCAACCGCACCGCGCTCAAGACGCGGCCCGATGAAATCGGCGGTTGGATCGAGCGGTTCCGGGAGGCTGTCGATGCCGGCGCGGCTCGATAGCCGTAAGCCGGGCTTCGAAGAGGATTTTGTCCGTTTCCTCAACGTGAAGCGCGAAATGGATGACGATGTCGAGCGCACGGTCGCCGACATCGTCAAGCACGTCCGCGAGGCCGGGGATGCGGCGCTCCTGCATTATACGCGCACGTTCGATCGTTTTGAAGTGACCACGCAAACGCTGGCGATCACGCCCGGCGAAATTGCGCGTGCGAGCGCATCGTGCCCGGCCGATCAGATCGCGGCCCTCGAACATGCGGCCAAGCGCATTCGCGATTTCCACGAACGTCAGATACCGGCGCCGCTCGATTATACTGATGCATTCGGTCACCGGCTCGGCTATCGCTGGCGCCCGGTTTCGGCGGTCGGCATGTATGTGCCGGGCGGAACGGCTTCTTATCCGTCCTCGGTCTTGATGAATGCTTTGCCCGCCAAGGTCGCCGGTGTCGCGCGCCTTGTCATGGTGGTGCCGACGCCGAACGGCGAGATCAATCCGCTGGTCCTGGCCGCGGCCGCCATCGCGGGCGTGGACGAGATCTATCGCATCGGCGGTGCGCAGGCCGTGGCGGCACTTGCCTTCGGCACCAAAACGATCCGCCCGGTGGACAAGATTGTCGGGCCCGGCAATGCCTATGTAGCGGCAGCCAAGCGCCAGGTCTTCGGAACCGTCGGCATCGATATGGTGGCGGGCCCATCCGAAGTGCTCGTTGTTGCCGATGCCAAATGCGACCCGGCGTGGATCGCCGCCGATCTGCTGGCCCAGGCCGAGCACGATGTGAACGCGCAGTCGATCCTGATCTCCGACGATGCCGAATTCACCGCGCTTGTCGAACGCGCCATCGCCATCCATCTGCAAACATTGCCGCGCGCCGACATCGCGCGCCAAAGTTGGGCCGATTTCGGCGCGATCATTCACGTTGCCGCGTTGGATGAGACGCCCGCCTTGATCGACCGCATCGCGCCGGAGCATCTGGAACTGGCGCTCGACGATCCCGAACCGCTGCTGGCCCGGATCAATAACGCTGGCGCCATCTTTCTCGGCCGCTATGCGCCGGAAGCGCTCGGCGATTATATCGCCGGGCCGGATCACGTGTTGCCGACTTCGCGGAGTGCTCGCTATTCCTCGGGGCTCGGCGTGTTCGATTTCCTCAAGCGCTCCTCGATCATAGGTGCTTCACCTGCCGCCTTGCGCGCGACCGGGCCGGACGCGGTGATCCTGGCGCGCGCCGAGGGGCTGGATGCTCATGCGCTGTCGATCTCGTTGCGTCTCGACGGCTCGGCGGACGACGGGAGCTGACCCGATGGACGAGCGCCGGCGCATCGTCAACGTGCTGCTGGACCAGGCTTCGCTCGGGACCGGGACGCCGCACATCACCCACGACCGCGCTGCAGCGGTCTTCGACCTTTTGGAAGAAAATCATTTCGCTCCGGTCGACGGAAGCCTGGGACCGTTCATCGTCCATCTCGGCGTCAGCGAAAATCGTCTCGTTTTCGACGTACGCGACGAATCCGATCAGAAGGCGTTTGCATTCTCCGTCGGGCTCGCGGCCTTTCGCTCCATCGTGCGCGATTATCACATCGTCTGCGACAGCTATTACGACGCGATTCGGACCGGAACGCCGTCGCGCATCCAGGCGATCGATATGGGGCGTCGTGGTCTGCATAACGAAGGCGCCGAATTGCTGAAGGGGCGTCTGGCCGCTCATGTGAGTGTCGATCTCGATACCGCGCGCAGGTTGTTTACCCTGCTGTGCGTTTTGCACATGCGGTGATCGATGGCCGCCTTGCCCTCCGCCGTTCTGTTCTCCTGTACCTTGAATTCGATCCGCTCGCCCATGGCCGAATCGATCCTGAAGTCGCTGCAGCCCGGCCGCATCTTCGTCGATTCGGTGGGCGTGCGTGCCGGCGAGGTCGATCCTTTCGCCGTCGAAGTCATGGCCGAGATCGGCATCGATCTATCGCACCATCAATCCAAGACCTTCCAGACCTTGGACGACACTTCGTTCGATCTCGTCGTCTCATTATCGCCCGAGGCCCAGCATTCGGCCGTCGAGCTTACCCATTGGATGGCTTGCGAGGTCGAATATTGGCCGACCTTCGATCCATCGGTGGTCGAGGGCTCGCGCACCATGCGGCTCGACGCCTACCGAAAGGTGCGCGACGAGTTGGTCGCCCGCATCTCAAAGCGCTTTCCGTCGCAGCCCGTTTAGGCTGATGGGGCGAAAACACTTGACCATTAAGGGCGGCAAGACCACTTTCCCCCGTTCGCAACGGCCAAGGAGGGCCTATGGCTAAGGAAGAACTACTTGAATTCTCCGGCACGGTTACGGAACTGCTGCCGAACGCTATGTTCCGCGTCAAATTGGACAATGAGCATGAAATCCTCGCTCATACCGCTGGCAAGATGCGCAAGCATCGCATCCGAGTACTCGCAGGCGACCGCGTCAATGTCGAAATGACCCCGTACGATCTCACCAAGGGTCGTATCACTTTCCGCTTCAAATAATCGATCGCCGCGACGCGACCGGATCCCGCAGCCTCGCCCATGCCCGAGCGCCCCGCGCCACCGCTGGTCCTGGCCTCGGCGTCGCCCCGCAGGCTCGATCTATTGCGTCAGGTCGGCATATCGCCGTCCGAAATCTTTCCCGCCGAGATCGACGAAACCGCGCTGCCCCGAGAATTGCCGCGCGAGCTGGCCCGGCGTCTGGCCGAGGGTAAGGCGCAGGCTGTCGCGACGAGCCGCCCGGACACCTTTGTGCTCGGTGCCGATACGGTCGTGGCGGTCGGCCGTCGTATCCTCGGCAAGGCCGAAAGTCCCGACGAAGCGGCGAAGTTTCTGAGGCTTCTGTCGGGGCGCGGACATAAAGTTCTGGGCGGGGTGTGCATCTTGGCGCCGGGCGGCGCCTCGGCTATTCGCGTCGTCGTTACCTCGGTCGCCTTCAAACGGCTGTCGGACATCGAAATCGCCGACTATATCGCCGGCGACGAATGGCGCGGCAAGGCCGGCGCCTATGCGATCCAAGGCATGGCTGCGCGCTTCGTGCGCCAGATCGGCGGCTCCTACACCAATATCGTCGGCCTGCCGCTGTTCGAGACAGTCCAGATGCTGACCGGCCTCGGTTTTCCGACGAGATTTTAAATGGGCACGGATGTCCTCATCAATGTGGCGCCGGGCGAAACCCGGCTCGCTTTGGTCGAAGACGGGCGGCTCAGCGAAATCGTGATCAGCCGCGCCGGTGCGCAAAGCCTGGTTGGCGCCGTTTTTCTCGGCCGCGTTAAGAGCGTGTCGAAACCTCTCGATGCCGCCTTCATCGATCTTGGGTTGCAACGGCCCGGGCTGCTCGCTTACGCCGATACGCCCGACAACGCCGCGAAACTGATCGAAGGTGCCGCGGTTCTGGTGCGTGTGCTGCGCGATGCGACCGACGATAAAGGCCCGAAGCTGACGGCGCGTGTCGATCATCCAATCGCGCCTCAGATGCGTGCACCCCTTTTGGTCGCCGCCGCACCCGATCCGGTCGACCATTTTCTGGGCACGCGCGTGCAGCCGGCCTGGCGCGTAATGGCCGACGATCGGCGTTTTAAGGCAGCCGAATATTACGCCGGGATAATGCCGATCTTCGCCGAGCATGACGTGGAAGAACAGCTCGACTCAGCGCTCATTCCGGTCGTTCCGTTCGGCGAGGGTGCGTCGCTGGTGATCGAGGAAACGGCGGCGCTGACCGCCATCGATGTGAATTCGGGTCCGCGCGGCGATGCATTCTCGGTCAATCTCGGCGCCGTCGCCGAAGTCGCGCGGCAATTGCGCCTACGCAATCTCGCAGGGCAAATAGTGATCGATTTGCTTCCGATGAAACGGCGCGACCGCCGCGACCAGGTGCTCGCAGCCTTGCGTGCCGCGGTCACAAACGATGCAAACGAGGTTCACGTATTGGGTCTCACCCGTCTCGGCCTCGCCGAACTCACGCGCCGCCGCGTCGGCGAAACGCTGGGCGCGCGTCTCGGCGTCGCAAGCCGTACCCTGCGCTCGCCAGAGACCGCAGCTCTCGATCTTCTGCGCAACCTCGATTGGCGGGGACGTGGCAGAGGTGCGCGCCAAATCAAGGTTTCGCTGTCGCCGGCCATCGAGGCTTTGTTGGTGGCGCGCTACCGCGCATTGCTCGACGATCTCGTCCGCCGCCATGCGCTGCAATTGGACCGTAGCGTCGATCCGATCCTGGCACCGGAAAAATATCTCCTATGAGTGTGCTGCCGAAGGCACGGTCCTGCCCCTATTGCGGCAAGCCCGCCGATTCGCTGCATCGGCCCTTCTGCTCGAAACGCTGCAAGGATCTCGATCTCGGCCGATGGCTGAACGAGGATTACCGCGTTCCGGTGGTGGAAGAAGATCAGGGCGACGACGAGGACGACGGCAAGACGTAAGGTTACGCAGCCGAGGTTTTATCCGGAATCGCCTTTAAGGCCATCTCGAAACCGACGACAAGTTGCGGTAGGGCGCGCAAATGGCGCACGTTCGGCGGCTTCGGGCGTTCCTTGACGTCGTTGACGACATTGCCGGCGAGCTCGCACAGGCTGACCAAATTGCCGTGGCCGAGCCGCCTGCCGCGCTTATTCAGATTCTCGATGGTCGATTGCAGCATGGCGACGCGGCGTTTGAAATCGTCGCCGATCTGGCCGACCTGATAGTCGGGAATGATCTCGTCGACCAGCGAGCGGATCATGTCGACGTCGCAATTGAGCTTGCGCAGATTGAGGCTCTTGGATGCTTTTGCGATCTCTTTCCACAATGCGTCCTTGGGAACGCCGGTCCCCGTGGCTCGGACCGGATTGGGCACGTCGAATTCCTCGGCCGTTTTGCGGTTGGGCCGCGCCGACGAACGTCGCGTCGGGCCGACATAGCTCGCCACCGCGACGAACTTGCGGCGGTTGAAGGCGAGGTCGTTGACCCGGCGCACGAAGGCATCGCGGGTGAAGCCGCCGACGAACACGTCGTCCGGTCCGGCATCGATCATCTGCCCGATTTCGCCCGCATTCATCTTTTCCGTCAGCGCGATGGTGACGAGGAAGGCGTTGCTGCCGATTTCCTGATTGCGCACGCCGCGCAGCAATTCCTGCGCGCGCGGCCGGTTGGAAGTCATGTCGCACATCAGCACATCGGCGCGGTCGCCGTCGACGG
>CAMDWJ010000044.1 GCA_945877815.1 Caenispirillum bisanense | reverse complement strand
TGATCAAGCAGTTGGATTTGGCGACCGAGGAGGTCAGCTTGCGTAGCGCCTGGCTCATCAGGCGGGCCTGCAGGCCGACATGGGTGTCGCCCATCTCGCCTTCGAGTTCGGCGCGCGGAACCAAGGCGGCGACGCTATCGATCACCAGCACGTCGACCGCGCCGGAACGCACCAGCGTATCGGCGATTTCGAGGGCTTGTTCGCCGGCATCGGGCTGCGAGATCAAAAGATCGTCGAGATTGACGCCTAATTTGCGGGCATAGGACGGATCGAGCGCATGTTCGGCATCGACGAAGGCGCAGGTACCGCCGGCCTTCTGGGCCTCGGCGACCGCATGCAGGGCCAAGGTCGTCTTGCCCGAGCTTTCCGGCCCATAGATTTCGATGACACGGCCGCGCGGGAAGCCGCCGATACCGAGCGCGATATCGAGCCCCAGCGAGCCGGTCGAGATGGCCTCGATTTCGAGTGCCGTCTGCTGGCCCAGCTTCATAATCGAGCCCTTGCCGAAATTCCGCTCGATCTGGCCGAGCGCGGCGTCTAGGGCTTTGGAACGGTCATTGTCGTTGTTCACGAGACGGAGCGCCGCTTCTGCCATTGGAGGATCCCCTTATTTCACAGGCGTCATGATGGTGCAATTAAGGCCAATGTACCTATTTTGTTCTCATATGCAAGGGAAATTTTTAAGGCGTTGATTTTAAATTGTTTTTCGATCCAAGTTCCAATTATGTTCACGTAAAAAACAGCAAACCGCCAGCTACGGCGGGAGTAGCCCGGCGTCGAATCGCCCCTCCGGGGCCGCCCGTAACGCGGTCTTGGGCCCAAATTACCGGTCGTGGAGCGCCGTTCGACCCGTACAACTCATTTCAATTGTCTGCGGATGAAGCGGAGCATGGTTATATGCTTTTGCGAATCGTGGACCATCGTGCCCAGCAACATGGTCAAAAGACCGCCGTAACAATTCTCGCTCATCTTCATCAGCGACTTGGATTGGGCGATGCCGTGTTTCTCTTCGGCGATGAATTCGTCCGTGAGGTCGCGAAGCCGTTTTTTCTCCACCGTATCCATCGCGCCGAGCGTCGGCATTTGATTGCCGTCCTTGCGCCAAATTAAATCCGCATTCAGCGCGGCCACCACCCGGCGCAGCACGCTGTGATGCGTCTCTTCGTCCGCCAGGATGAGCTTCAAAATGAATTGAACCAGCGATGAATCGTGTTTCGCGATTGCCTCGCCGTAGACCTTGAGGAATTTGCTTTCCTCCGTCACATGATTTTCGAGCGACGCCGTCAGCTTTTCGATGGCGGAAATCTCGTCTTCACGCGGCTTAAAGCCTAAGTTCATCACCAAGGCTTCGATCTGTGTGTCCAAGAGGGCGCTCCATATACCGGTCCGTGAATGTCGGAATTCTAGCCCCCAGAGGCGCCGGCTCCTTGACCCGTATCAAGAAACGGGCGGCGACCCGCTGTCACGCGCATCGCCGCCCAAAATGCCAACCCCGCCGATTCCGGGCCTTTTCAGCGGTTACGGCAAATTGAAGAACCGGACAGCGTTATCGACCGTCATTTTGCGCACTTCGTCCGCCGGAACGCCCGAAAAGTTGTTCTCCAGAACCTTGTAGGATTCGGGCCAATCCGATTCCTGATGCGGGAAGTCGTTCGCCCAGATCAAACGCTCGACGTTCAGATGGTGCCGATTGTCGATACCCGCGCGGTCGCGCTGGAAACCCCAGTAGAAATACTCGTTGATCAGCTCGCTGGGTTTGCCCGGCAAGGGCTTCACACCATCGTAACGCTCGGCCCAACCGATGTGGCGGGCGTAGCGCGCGTCGGCCACCTCCATGAAGTTTGGAATCCAGCCGATCGAATTCTCGGCCATGAAGATACGTAACTTCGGGAAGCGCTCGAACACGCCCGTCAGGAGCAATTGCACGGCATTGAAAGCTCCATTGCGCGCGAAACGCGTCAACTGACCTGCGAGGTCGGTGCGCAGATTCTTCTCGTGCTTCGGATAATCGAGCAGCTTGCCATTAAAGCTCATATCCGTGTCCTCGATCGCGAAGTGGATCGTGACCGGCATATCGAGATCGAGCGCCATAGCCCAGAAGCGGTCGTCCTCCGCCTTCGGGATGCCCGTGCCGTTCGGGTAATTGGTAAGCTGGATCGCGGTGAAGCCGAGCTTCTTGCAATGCTGCAGTTCGGCCAGCGAATCCTCGATGTTCGTCGCGGTGATGCAGCCGACGCCGAAGATGCGGCCCTTGGCGGACGAATCCGACAGATATTCCTCGGCGAACCAGTCGTTCCAGCCGCGGATCACCGCCTTCTGCAGCCCGTGGTCTTTCGTCTGCAGCCAGGTCGACGGGCCGGCGACGACGGCAGGAAACATGATCTCGGCATCGATGCCGTCCACGTCCTGCTCCTTGATGCGCTGGGCCGGCGAGCCGGTGCCCGGGCAGGTCTCGTACTTCTGATCGGCCGGATACCACTTCTCACCGTCGCGTCCCTGACCGCCGTATATGTCAAAAGTATTCTGGCGGGGTGGCAGATCTTCATACACGACGGCGTCGCCGCCGTCCGGCAGGCGGATCGTTTTGGGCGCACGGTCGCGGTATTTCTTGTCGACACGATGCGTCCAGCGTTCGTTGGGGATTTCAAGGTGGGTGTCCCCGGAAACGCACTTGTAGTCTCTCGCCATTCGCATTCTCCAACCCGCTGTTTTTCTAAGGCATCGATTACCCTAGCTTGACGTGCCGATATTCGTTCGAGTTCAGTTGCACGATCTGATAAATGAAAAGCTCAAACCAGGGTATTCATCAAGCGTATCCATGCAAAAGAACAAAATAACCCAAACCGCCGCGACGATGGTCTATACGCGTCTGCGCGAAGCCATTCTCAGCGGTGAATTGATTCCGGGACAGAAACTTGGCATCGATGCCGTTCGCGAGCGCTTCGACGCGGGGGCAACCCCGGTGCGCGAGGCGTTGAACCGACTGGTATCCGAAGGCCTCGTCACCTCGCGCGACCTGCGTGGATTTTCCGTCGCCGATCTCACCGAAAGCGAGCTGTTGGAACTCTACAGCGCGCGGACGAAATACGACGCCTTTCTCCTGCGCGAAGCGATCGAAAACGGCGGCAGCGACTGGGAGGAGCGAGTCATCGTCGCGTACTATCGCCTGACGAAAACACCGTGGTCGATCAGTGATCGGGAATTCAAGCTCAATCCGGATTTCGCCGCGCGCCTTTTGGACTTCTACGTCGCGCTTATCTCCGGATGCGGATCGCGCTGGCTGGTCGATTTCGCGGTGCGACTGCATCAGGAGTGCAACCGCTTTCTCTCGATGGTCCTGAAATCGAAGATCGAAACTAACGAGCCGGAATCTATGCACCGCTCCTTGGTCGATGCGGCGATCGCCCGCGATGCGGATCGGGCGGTCCAGATCATCACCGTTCTCAACGAACGATTGGCACAAACCGTCGTAAAGCGGCACGCCAGTATCGACGGAGGGGAGTCAAGTCCAGCGGCGAAAGCGCCGCGGCGGCGCACCGGAACGCGATTGCCGAAATAGGCGCTCATCGCTCCAAATCGCGATGCTGAAACAACAGCGGTATCTCTTGCGAGCGTTTGGAGCTTTCAAGCAGGGCAAGACACACCTCAACGGTCGCCTTGCCCCAGTGACCGTCGGGAAACGGTGCGCGGTCTTCCGCGATGGAGGATCTCAGTTCGGCAAAATCTCGCAAGATCGGCGGATCGGTGTCGCACGGCACTTCGCGACTCCCCGTCTCGTCGTAGAGAAATAGACCGTCGGGCGACTGGCGAAGGACGCCGCGTTCGCACGAAACGATCGTCAGGCCGTAGAACGGCTGATGCCGCTCCGTCTTATTCCCCGAGCCTTGCTGGCGATTATATTGCGCGCCCGGTTCGACCGGCCCCTTAAGACGCGCACGCGGCACGGATTCGCTGATCGGCGTACGCACTTCACCGCCTTCGCCGATGTTCCAGGTAAATTCCGTCACATCGAAGAAGCCATAGGCGTTGTAGGCGAGATTCGCAGCAAGACCGCCTTCGAAAACCAGAAGCGCGCTGAAATTGCCCTCGGTCGGAAAATTCGGATCGGCGCGGTTGGCGACGGCCCGGATCGACTGCGCCCGGCATCCGGCGAGGTAGCGCACGATATCGACCTGATGCGGCGCTTGCCGGTAACAGATCCCGCCGCCCTGATCCGTATCGACCTCGGCCGCCAGACGTGGGCGCTGAAGCCAATCGTTGTAGTTCCAGGTGGAAATCTGGATGACCTTGCCGAGCACACCGCTGTCCAACACCTCGCGCATCTTACGGATCGGCGCCTGCATCAGTTTGGAATGGCCGAGCATGAATTTGACATTGTTGGCCGCCGCCGCAGCGATCATGCGGTCGCAGTCCGCCAGGGTCAGCGCCATCGGCTTCTCGCACACGACATGCTTGCCCGCTTCTGCCGCGACGACGACATGGCCCACATGGAATTGATTGGGGGTTGCCACCCAAATGACATCGAGATCGCTCCGCGCGAGTTCCTCGACCGTTTCGTAGGCGGCTAGATTGTGGGTTTCGCTGAAGCGACTGCGCACCTCATCCCGCACGTCGCAGGCCGCAACCAGAACGACGTCGGCGCTCGCCTTGGCGTTGGGCAGGATCATGCGCGCGGCATTGCCGAGACCGACAATCCCCATTCTCAACGGGCCGCTGCGCGGCGATACCGTCATTTTCCATCCCTGTCTTAGCGGCTAGCGTTAACGAAGCTGGCCTTATCGTATATGATTTATATTGTTTGATAGGATCATAGATTATTTGTTGTGGCGCAAGCGGGTCTTTGTACCTAGTATATCCGGACGATAAGAAAAGACGATAGGAGGCTTGCATGCTGACCGTGGAACAAAATCGCACGCTCACTCAGGTCGGAAAAGGCACGCCGGGCGGCGAACTATTGCGCCGCTACTGGCATCCCGTCTGCATCGCGCGCGAACTTTCGCACGAGGCGCCGACCAAACACGTCCGCATCCTTGGCGAAGACCTGGTGCTGTTCATGGATAAAAGCGGCAATGTCGGCCTGATCGCCGACCGCTGTCCGCATCGTAATGCATCGCTGCTCTACGGCCGGGTCGAGAAGCGCGGCATCGCGTGCGCCTATCACGGCTGGTTGATGAATTGCGCAGGCGACATTCTAGAAACGCCCGCCGAGCAAAATGACCACATCAAAAATACCGTGAAAGCACGCACTTATCCCGTGCAGAAATTCGTCGGTTTCTATTGGACCTATATGGGACCGCTGCCGGCCCCGGTCCTGCCGAAATACGATATTTTCATGCGCCGAGACGGCCGCTTCAAGATCACGCAGTATCCGAGGCTCGACTGCAATTGGTTCGTATCGGCCGAAAACAGCGTCGATTCGACGCATCTTCAATTGCTCCATCAGGAACCGCCGGAGGCCAAATTCAAGCCGCTCGATTCGACACGCGGCTATATCGACGACGTGCTCGCGAGCGACTATTACGCAACCGACTACGGGATCATGAAAAAGCGCACCTATCACGGCGGAACGACCGACGAACATCCGATGATATTTCCGCTATGGCTACGCACGCGTTCGGCGATTTGGATGCGCACGCCAATCGACGACGAGCATACCAATCATTGGACGTTCGATTTCAAGAAGGGCGCGCCGACCGACGAAATCCAAGTCGAATATCTCGCTCCGTTCAAGGATCCTCCGGATGCGATCCATCCGGTCGCGAAATTCGACAATCTGCCGCGCCACGGCTGGCCGCTGTCGGAAGATGTGGTGATGTGGGAGACGCAAGGCGTCATTGCCGACCGAACCCAGGAGCATCTCGGCGCCTCCGACAAGGGTGTGGCACTCCTGCGCAAAATGATGTTCGAGGAGATCGAGCGCGTCCAGCGCGGCGAAGATCCGCTGGGCGTGTTCCGCGACGAGCGGATTATCGACACGAATTTGGAGAAAAGCATTAATATGACCTACCCGACCGGTCACGTCGCCAAGACGATCCCGGTCAAAGAGCCCGTCTAAGGGACACACAAAAAAAGAGACGGACATGGAGAGGCTTCATGAAAAAATTACAGAGCGTTATAGCCATTGGCGTCGCGTCGATGGTCGTATCGGTGGCGTCCGCAGGTGCAACCGATAGGCCGACCGTAAACCCCGTCGAAGAGCAGATCGCGCAAGCAGCGCCGAAGGATTTCGACGCCGCCAAATATTTCGCCGGCAAGACCATCCGCGTAATCGTCGGTTTCGCCGCCGGCGGCGGAACGGATATTCAGGCGCGTCATTTCGCGGCCCATTGGGGCGACCATATCCCCGGCAAACCGCGCATGACGGTCACCAACATCACGCCCGATATCACGGCGGCGAACCGACTTCATGCGAGCCCACCCGATGGTTTGACGCTGGAGATGACGGCCGGATCGAACGTGGTGTCGCAATTCACCAACGCCCAGGCCAAGTTCAAGATCGAAGAAAACCGCATCGTGGGGACGCACACCGCATCGAGCAGCACGCTGTTCGCGGCCAAGAACTTTCCCTACAAAACCCTGACGGATGCGGTCAACGGCAAGACCGTGATGCGTATCGGATCGCGCGGTCCCGATACGGCCTATGCCATGCGCATCGCGGCACTTTCCAAATGGCTCAACTTTCCCGTCAAGTTTATTCCGGGCCTCAGCGGCACATCGGACAACCTGATCGCCCTCGAACGCGGCGACATCGACGGATACCTTCCGGGTGGCGGCGGCACGGTCTGGTACTCGCTGCCAACCATCCGGCCGGACTGGCTCAAGGACGGGACGGTGCGCGTCTTCGCCCTGACCGGGCCGACCGAAATCAAGCTCGTACCGAACAAAGAAATTCCGATGCCGGCCGATACGCCGTATGCGCTCGATCTGATCAAGGATCCCGAAAAGAAGAAGCAGTTCGAGATCATGACGAAGGCCGACACGCAATACGGAAAAGTCTGGATGGCCCCGCCGGGAACGCCGGACCACATCATGGACGTGCTTCGCAAGTCCTATGAAGACGTTATCGCCGACAAAGCGTTCCGTTCGAAGCTCGAAGAATTGATGGGCGAGCCCGTGAACCACACCCACGGCGCCGAAATCGAAAAAGAACTCGATGCGGTTGTCGCGGGCTACGCCGCTAACGTCGAGAAGTTCAAAGAATGGATCACCTGGGCCCAGGAACGTTTCTAGGATCGAGAACAATCGAAACTGAGGACTTGGGATCGGGCCCGAGGGTACGCCAAGGCAGACACGAAACTGCCGGAGCAATGACCCTCGAGCAGCGCTCCCTTCCGCATTTTGACTGCCTTATTCGGCTTACCCGGAAATAAACAGATAGCCGACCGGAACATCCGGCCGTTCAAGGGGAGATATCGGTGTTCGAAACGATAATGGCGGGCCTCGCCCATCTGACTACGTGGAGCTATTGGGGCGCGGTCGTTGGCGGCGTCCTGGTCTCAGCGGCCGTCGGTCTCATTCCCGGTGTCGGCACGCCCATCGTCATGGCCATCGCCATTCCCTTCGTGGTCTTCACGATCCAAGACCCTCTCGTTGGCATCGTGTTTCTGGCAACCATCGCCGGTGTGTCCAACACACTGGATTCCATTCCGGCGATCCTGATGGGTTATCCCGGACCGGCCACGCAGGTGACGTTTTTCGAGGGCACGCAGCTCGCCAAACGCGGCCTCGCGGCGCATACGTTGGGCGCTGTCTACGCTGTCTCGGCTGTCGGCGGCGTGGTCGGCGCGGTCGTCCTGGTTCTCGTTATCCCCATTATCCGACCGTTTATTCTTAATTTCAGCTTCTCCGAGATAGCCGCGATGGCGCTGTTCGGCGTTGCCATGGTGTCGGTTCTGAGCCGCGGCGCTATGTTGAAGGGACTGGCCGCCGGCTTGCTCGGCATTCTGCTTGGCACGGTCGGCACGCATTTCGGCACGGCGACCGAGCGTTACACCTTCGATACCCTCGATCTGGTCGAGGGCTTGCCGATCATCGCGGTCACGCTCGGCATCTTCGCCCTGCCTGAAGTGCTCGATCTTTGCGCGACCAAGCAGCCGATGGCTCCCAAGGACAGTACGATTTCGGTGCGCGAGGTGATGCGCGGCGCGGTCGATGGGCTCAAGCGCTGGCGGATCACCATCCGCCATTCGCTGCTCGGCGTCTTTTTCGGCGCGGTCCCCGGCATCGGCAGTGCGGTCATCGATTGGTTGTCCTACGCCGTCGGCGTGAGCCTCTCCAAGGACAAGAGCCAGTTCGGCAAAGGCTCGCTGGACGGCGTCATTTTCGCCGAGTCGGCCAACAATTCGAAGGAAGGCGGTCAGGCCATCCCTACGCTGGCCTTCGGCGTACCGGGCGGACTTGCCTGGGTGTTTGTGCTGGCCGCCATGCTCGCTTACGGGATCGCGCCCGGCCCGCAGATGTTGGGCCGTTATGCCGACATCACCATCATGCTGGCCGTCAGTTTCGGCATCGGAAACCTGCTCATCACCATGCTCGGCCTCGTGCTGACGGCGCAACTGGCCAAGGTGACCCTGATCCCCTATGCAGTGATCGGCGCCATCATCATCCCGATCTCGTTCCTGTCTGCGTTCCAGGAATCGACCAGCGGATTCGGCGTGCTGATCCTGATGATCTTCACCCCAATAGGGCTCGCCATGAAGGCCTTCCAATGGCCACGCCCACCGTTGATCCTGGGGTTCATCCTGGGCGCCATCATCGAGCGCAATCTGCAAAGCGCCATATCGGCTTATGGACCGTTGGACCTGCTCACGCGGCCGATCACCGTCATACTGCTTGTCCTCAGTGCGGTTACGATCTATGCCCTCGTTCGGTCCGAGCGCAAGATGGCTGCAATCAAGGCCGCCGCCGAAGCGGCGGAAGCGGCGGTCACAGCCGAAAGCCGGAGCCAGACCTCGCCTCAACCGCGCTCGGCCGCGCGGCGTTTCAGCGGCTCATGGCGTCTCGAACATTGGTTCGCGCTCGCCGTTCTGCTGGTTGTCGGTTGGATGATGTGGGAAGCCTTCAACTGGGCGCCGCGCGCACGCTTCATGCCCCTGCTCGTCGGCATCCCGGTAATCGGCCTTATTCTGTTTCACCTTCTCTTCATGCGGCGGTCGGTCACCGGCGAAATCATGGACATTGGCTTGCGTAGCTTGGAAACGCCCGGTGCCGCCAAGACCGCCGGCGTGATCGCAATCTCGATTGTCCTGTTCGCGATCGGAACGATGACGATCGGGCTGCTTTATACGTCCATCCTATATGCGGCGCTCTTCCCCTTCGTGATGTGCGAGGGGCGAACCCGTTGGATCGCCGCACCGATCTCGGCGGCCTGCGTCGCTCTCATGGCCTACGGCATGCTCGATTATTACATGGGCGTATTCTGGCCTGAGCCGATCATGTGGAGCTGGATTTCAGCTCGCTTGTGAGCGAATAACGGCGTTACTTCGCCGCCATCGCCTTGACCATGCGATCCACGACCGGTTTAGGCGTCGCATAGAGCCGAGTGACGAGCTTCTGCACCTCCTCGCCCGAACCGTAGCCGATATCGAGTTTCTGCTTCTTGCCTTCCTCGATGAACTCGGGATCGGAGAAGATCTTGGCAAAGGCGTCGCGCATGTTCTTCAGCTTGTCGGCCGGCACGCCCGGCGGCATGACGAAGGGCCGGCCGAATTCCTGCTGACCGACGAGAAGTTCAAAGACCTGCCTGTCGGCTTCGGTCTTGGTGAAGGTGAAGATCGACGGCACCTTCATCTTGTCGAGATCCCGATCGGCGTCGATGCCGAACTGCACGACGATGTTGATCTGTGTGCCGTCGCTCCATTCGGGCTTCTGCGTCTTAAGACTCGAATAGGCATAACCGCACAGCCCATCCGCTTCGCCGCGTTCGACCGCGAGCAGCATCTCGCGGGTACCTTTGTAGCCGCGCACGATCTTGAACTTGGTGCCGAGCACATCGTTGGTGAGCAGGGCATAATCGGCAGTCGAGCCACCCTCGGCCGAGGCAGCGATGATGGTTTCCTCCTTCATCGCATCGGCGAATGTCTTAGCCTTGGCTTCCTTGCGAAAGGCGCAAACGCGCGTCTCTTTTGCCGCCGTGCCGATATAGTTGAATTTCGCCGGATCGAATTTGAGGCCACTGCTCGGATCCACCAGCGGCGTCATCACCGAACCCGGAAAGATAATCGCGAAAGCCGAGCCGTCTTTGGGCGCCTGGTTATAGGCGAATTCGGCCGCGCGATTGCCGCCCGCACCCGGCATATTGCGGGGCACGATCGTCGGATTACCGGGCAGGTATTTGGAGATATGGCGGGCGACCGTGCGCCCATAGATATCGTAGCCGCCGCCCGCGTCCGATCCGATGATCAGATCGATGCTGGATTGTGCTCTTACCTCGGCGACGCTTGTCAGCGCCAACAGCCCTGCCGCGAGTGCGGATACGCGAAGCACGTAGGGCATGTTAGTCTCCCTGTCAGACGTTGGTTTCTTAATTGATTAGAAGTCTAAGTGTTCGACGCGACCATGGGCAAGAAAACAAAAACGACCGAAAAGGCACCATCCCGCCCGCGCAATCCGCATGCGCGCGCCCTCAAGGAAAGCGGCCTCTTCAAGCCGAAGGTGGTGCCGGCCGAAAAGGACGTCTATCGCCGCCGGCCTAAACACCCAAAGGATGATGCCCCAGGCGAGGAAAGCTGAACGGCCGAACGACGCACCGCTGGAATTTCAGAAGATGGTGGCGTGCATGAGCCGCCCGGGGATGAAGGTGAAAAGCCCCGCGATCACCAACGCGCCGACGAAGATCGAGATCATTGTGATCTTGTGCCCGCGTAGCCGTCCGCGCCGCGCGAACGCAACCCCGACCGGCAACATAATCAGCACCAGCACAGACAGAAAATGGATCGCGCTCCATTGGCCCCAAGACTTGATCCAGAACGACGAAACGGCCGCCACGACCATCACGCCGACCCAACTCCAACCCATGATGCGATGTAGCGTGACGCCCTTGGGCGCGGCAAACTGCGCAAGTCCGAGGACGAAGGCAACGCTCACGGTGGCCACATGCACCTGTATGACCGGGGATGCAGCGAGCAGAGGTTCGAGTGTCACGACTCTTTCCTCCTTTAACGGCGGCGAATGGCCAGCATTGTAATATCGTCCGATTGCGCCGCGCCATCCGCGAATATTTCCACGGACCTCTTCACGCGCTCAACAAGCGCTGCGGTCGATGGGTCGCCGGGCGAGCCAAGAACCTCCAGAAGACGCGCTTCGCCGTAAAGCTTTTCGGCCCGATTGGTCGCTTCGGTTACCCCGTCGGTGTAGAGCAATAGCGTTTCGTCCGGCGCCAAACAGCCGTCCATCTCGGCAAAGGGGGCATCGCCCATGATCCCGGCGACAAGCCCTTTCGGCAAGGCCTGGTAGCGCCAGTTGCCGCCCGAAAAGATGGCCGGAGGGTTATGGCCGGCATTCGAGTAGCGGTATTGGCCGGTTCGTATATCGAGCACAAAATAGAGCAACGTAACGAACATGCCCGCGTCATTGTGTTCGCACAAAAGCCGGTTCAACCGCGTCAATACGGTAGCGGGTGACGTCTCCCACATCGCCACCAATCGCAATTGGGCGACGACCCGCGCCATGAAGAGCGCCGCGGGAATTCCCTTGCCCGAAACGTCGCCGACAGCCAGCGCGAGGTGATCGGGCGAGACGAAGAACGCGTCGTACAGATCGCCGCCAATATCGCGTGCGGGGACCATTAGACCGTGGAGATCGATTTCGCTCCGGTCCGGAAACAGCGTCCCGCGCCCGGGAAGCATGCCTTCCTGAATACCCCGCGCAATCTGAAGTTCTTTTTGCAGATGTTCGAGCGCAAGGCGCTCGCGCAAGCGCGCGACAACACGATCGTTGCTCTCGCGCATGCGAGCGGACAGAACCCGTGCCAGGTTGCGCGCGAATCCGGGAATGAGGAGGAAATTCTCCAAAAACACCTGCTCGGGAACAATGACGACTTGCGACGGCTCGCCCGCCGAGACGAACGCCGAGACCGGTTGCCCGTCGATGATCGACATCTCGCCAAGCGTTTCCCCGGGCCCGATCGGAATCGTATCTTGGGAATTTTCGGTGCCGAGGTGGACGTCGAGGTGCCCGGCAAGAACCAGGTACATGGCCTTATTCAGACGAGTCGGGTCGAGCAGGACTTCTCCCGTCGATAGATTCTGAATCTGGCATCCTTCAATCGCGTCCTCGACACTGTCGTACGAAAGACCTTCGAAGAGCGGCGAATACGAGAGGTAGCCGTGGCGACGCGGGTCTCCGGATTGGCGGCGTTCCGGGCCCATAAATGTATCATCCCGCCGTGAACGCCGGTCGGCGCCGCGGGCCCTTCGCTTATGGGGTAACTCGCTCAATTCAGCCAATCGCAGCAGACAGAGTAAGCACGTTTCGCCCGCCACGACGTTCGTAACGCGACCCTGGCATCATCTCGCGAATGAGTTTTATGCCCAGGCCCCCAACCGGCGCTTCGAGCACCGTCTTCGGGGTCCCACGCTCGGGCAGCTCCAACGGATTGAACGCTCGACCGTCATCCTCGATTTCCAGTGTCACCCGACCGCCTTGTGTCGCAATATACAGAGCTATGGAGTGATCACGATCATCGTCCCAGCCATAGCTAATTATGTTCGTGACCGCCTCGTTCGCGCATAGGTCAAGATCGTGGACCAATCGATCGGACAGGCCGAGCACCTGCGCCTCGGCGGCCAACCAATCGCTCATACGGCGCAATTCCGCGACATCGTTTTCCAGAACAAGCGCTGCCACGTGGTCACACTACAACGGCCGATCGCGCGCTTTCCATCGAATCGCAAACCGGGATGAGGGAGTCCACGCCGGCCATTTCGAGCACCTTGCGCACGTCGCTGTCCGGGTTCAACAACGCGATCTTACCGCCCCTCACATGGAGGGCCTTCGCGGAGAGGATCAGTGTGCGAATTCCGATCGAGGCCAAGAAGCTGACGGCGGACATATCCACGATGACCGCCCCCCGATCGCGCACGGTGTAAGCCGTAAATTTTAGATCGATATCCGAAGCACCCTGAGAATCCATTCGCCCCGCAAGCCGAATGATCGTTACACCGTCCGGGAGCTTCTCTTGTTCGATTTCCATTCCTATCTCACCTCAAAATTTGATTTTCAGGCATCCAATATTACGTTTTTGTGACTAAACAGACGTTTCAACCGGTTGCCTGTCGAATGCTTTCTCAATTCTACAGTATCCGTTTAAATCTATCGAGATTTGTTGTTGATGTCGGCCTGCCCGGAAACACCGGTTTACACTTACGACACGACGCGTGAAGCGGACGCGTGAAACTGCTACGCCAAAGACAAGACAGAAACCTATCGCGGTCAACGCGGAGGTTCATTGGGGGAAATTTTGGATCAGGCTCCCATACCCGCGCCAAAAATAACGGTGAGCAGCCTCCTACCATCGCCCCATCAATTGACCGGCGATCTGTCCGCCGCATTCGTCGCGACGTTGCTGACGATCACCTATGCGCTGTCCTACGGCGCCTTGATCTTCTCAGGTCCGGTCGAGGGATTGCGCCCCTAAGGATTCGTTTTGGTCCTGACCGCCACGGCGATCCTGCCCCTGATCGTATCGCTGGCGAGTTCCCTACCCTTCACGCTCGCCGGTACGGACGCGAATATCTCGGCGGTGCTCGCGGTCGTCGTCGCGACCATCGTGGTCGATCTCGGTGCCGATGCAGCACCATCCGTCGTGCTCGCCACCGTACTGACGGCGCTGAGCTTGAGCGCCTGCCTGACCGGCATCTTCCTCGTGGTACCCGGCAGCGCGCGTGCCGGCCAGGCGGTGCGCTTCATTCCCTACCCGGTAACGGCAGGTTTCCTCGGCGCCACGGGTTGGTTCGTCGCCACTGGCGGCCTCGGCGTCGGCGGCGGCATCACACTCAATTTCGCCAGCCTCGCCACCCTCGGCGCATTCGAACCGTGGCCCCGCCTGCTCGCCAGCATGGCAGTCACGGCAACACTCTTCATCGTCATGCCGCGGTTCAAGCATTTCATGACGCTACCGGTTTTGATCGTGATCGGCATCCTCGCCCATCACATCGCCTTTTGGATCGTCGGCCTCGATACGGCGCAACTGCATGGGCACGGCTGGCTGATGTCGGTGCCCGACTCCCTGCCCTTGACGATGCCATGGACTCCAGATCGGCTGGCCGAAGTCGATTGGATGGTCTTGCTCGATCATTGGGGCGATCTCGTCGCGATCATGCTGGTGACCGCCGTAACGATCCTGGTGAATATCAGCGGGCTCGAAGTCGCCATGGCGCGCGACGCCGATCTCGACCGCGATCTACGCGGGCACGGATTAGCGGCCTTGGTGACGGGTCTTGCCGGCGGCATGGTCGGCTACACCTCGGTCAGCCGCTCTCTCGCCATGATCAAGGCAGGCGCGCAGACGCGCTTCGCCGGTTTCGCCGCCGGGCTGATGGTGATCGCGGTCTCGCTCAAAGGGGCTCTCATCGTCGAGATCGTGCCGACACCGATGCTGGGCGGGCTGTTGCTTTATCTCGGCCTCGATATGATGCGCCAATGGATCGTTCGCTCGCTCCGTCAACTTGCGATCATCGACTGGTTGACCGTCGTCGGCATTGTCGCCATCGCGGTGAAATTCGGATTCGTGACTGCGGTCTTCGCTGGGCTCCTCGCCGGCTGCGCCAGCTTCGCAGCGAGCTATAGCCGTATTCCCGTCGTGCGCTTGCGCTATAACGGCGAGGTCGCCGAAAGCAATGTCGAACGCGCGGAGGATGACCGCAAGCGGCTGCACGACAACGGCTGGCAATTGCTGACCATGCATTTGCAAGGCTATCTATTCTTCGGCACCGCGAATTCCCTGCTGCGCCAGATCCGCCTTGCGCGCGACAGTCAGCCGCAAGCGTTCCGCTATCTCGTGCTCGATTTCCGCGGCGTCGACGATATCGACAGTTCCGCCGCCTTCAGCTTCGAACGGCTGCGTCAGTTGGCCGACCGGATCGGATTCACGATCCTGTTCACGTCGTTCTCCGACCGTCTCGCCCGTCGCATCAAAGGCGATGGGCTGTTTGCCGCAAGCGACGACGATGGCGCGCGCGGCATTCGCCTGTTCGATACCTTGGATCACGGCCTCGAATGGTGCGAGGAGCGTATTCTCGCGAGCCTGCGGCCCGCGCAATTGACGCCCGAGCCGCTGGCCACGCTGCTCGGGCGCGAATTCGCCGACGCCGCCACGGCACGCGATTTTGTGGGCTTTCTCGAACGCCGCGAAATCGCCAAGGGCGCTCCGGTACTAACCCAGGGCGAACAGTCGGACGATCTCTATTTCCTGGAATCCGGCCGCGTCACCGTGCGGGTAACGTTTGCCTCGGGTGCGACCATGCGAGTGCGCACGATGGGTCCGGGAACCATGGTCGGCGAGCTTGGCTTCTATCTCGGGCTTGCGCGCTCGGCGACCGTCGTCGCCGACGAAGATGCCGTGGTCTATCGACTGACCCGCGACATCCTCGATCGCATCGGGAAAGTCGCGCCCAATGTCGGCGGCGACTTCCATGAATTCATGGCACGGCGGCTGAGCGCGCGGCTCGCCGACAAGGACCGCTTACTCGCCGCCGCCGTCGAGCGCTAAGGCTGCGGCCGCTTTAACGGCGGCGCCAGGCCTTTTTCTTCGCCTTCGCGACGACTTTCTTTTTCGCGGGTGTCTTCTTTTTAGCCGTTACCTTCTTGGCCGCTTTTTTCGCGACTTTCTTGGTGGCCTTCTTGGCGAGCTTTTTCGCGTTTTTCTTGACCGCCTTTTTCTTTACGGCCTTCTTAGCCGCCTTGGCCTTGCCTTTGGCCCATAGCTGCTTGCTGGCGAGCGCCGCCCCCTCGGACAAAGCTTCGAGCTTGGCCCACTGGATTGTCTCGTGAACGCGCTTGGCGGTCGGCGCCTGGGCGAAACCGCAATCGGTGCCGGCGATCACGTTCTCACGCCCGACCAGCTGGGCGACGCGCACGATGCGCTCGGCCACCAGTTCGGGATGCTCGACGATATTGGTCGCATGACTGATGACGCCGGGGATAAGGACGCGATTCTTCGGCATCTTGATGTCGCGCCAGACGTTCCATTCATGCTCGTGGCGCGGGTTCGCCATTTCCAGGACATAGGCGCCGCAATTAATGCCGAGCACCAGATCGGCGATATCCTTGAAGGGAACGTCAGTGGTGTGCGGGCCAGGCCACGAACCCCAACAGACGTGATAGCGGATCTTCTCTTCGGGCAGGCCCTTGATCGCGTAATTGAGCGCATCCATGTAGAGCGTCAGCCACTTGCGGAAATCCTTGAAGGTGCCGGGCGGCACCATGCGGTCGTAGGTGACTGCGGCGCGCGCATCGTCGATCTGCACGATTAGGCCCGCATCGATGATCGCCTTGTATTCCTCGCGCATGGCGTCCGCGATCGCGTACACCAACTCCTCGTCGGTCTTGTAATATTCGTTGCGACGATCGGGAATCACGCTGGCGGGGGCCGCCACTGGCAAAAAGCCCTCGGTCACGTTGGCGTGCTTGAGTGCCGCCTTGAGATTGTCGATATCGCGCTGGACCGCCGCATGGCCGGTATATTTGATCGGCGCGGTGCAGACCACGTCGACGCTGCGCCGGGTGCGCTCCTTGCCGTCGAGTTCGGCGTAGAATTCGGGAAAACGCGCGCGGTCCGCGCCCTTCTCGAACGGATCCTGCTCGCCGGCGGCCACGGTGCGCTTGGTGAAGCCGGCCAGGCGGTCGAGCACATATTGAGACCAGCTATAGGCCTTGCCGAACTCGCCGTCGCTGACGACGTCGATGCCGGCCGCTGCTTGGTGTTTCACGACATCCGCGACCGTGCGCAGCAGCATGGCCTCGTGCGCCACCTCGTCGACGGTATCGCCGCGCTGGATGGGCAGCAAGAATTCGTCCAAAAGCTCCTTCGGGCGAATCAAACTGCCGACATGGGTGGTCAAAATGCGATCGGTGCTGCGGTGCACGGGGTATCCTCCAGGGAAGTCTTGCGCCGGGAACCTCGCGTCCTACTCGACCTTTCTGCCATTTTCAAGCGGTCGGACCATTCATTCTCTGCCCACCGCCTGCCCACCTATTGTGGGCCAAAGCATTCGGTGCGATGATTCCCCTGCCCATCAACTTAACCGAAAGGAGGTGATCCAATGTCGAGTGAGATAAAGGCCCCGTCTACAGGCCATAGAGTTTCGACGGCATTCGAGCTACCTCACGAGGCGGCTTGAGCAGCGAAACAGATTTGGGCTGAGACTGGCCCTCACGGGAAAGGCCGCCTTCGGGCGGCCTTTTTTGTTAGCCGCGGCCGATCCACGACGTAAGATGATGCAGCACAATTCCACTCGTCGTGGCGACGTTCAGCGAGTCGAAATTGTTCGCCATCGCAATACGCACGCCGGTCGTGCGGGCCATCAGCTCGGGCGCGAGGCCCGGCCCTTCGGCGCCGAGCAAAACAGCCGTGCGCGGACCCAGCAAGATATCGGCGAGCATGGTCGTTCCGCTGGGGCTGAGCGCGATCGATCCGAAAGAATAGCGCTCCAACAAGCCGATCATATCCTCGCCCCGCGCAAGGCGGGCGAACGGCACCGCGAGCGCCGCTCCGACGGAGACGCGGATCGCCTTGCGATAGAGCGGATCGCAGCAATCGGCATCGAGCAGGACCGCAGCCGCGCCGAAGGCCGCGGCATTGCGGAAGATACCGCCCATATTGTCGTGATTGGCGATGCCCGCGAGCACCAGGACGACCGCACGCGGCGGCAGGCGGCCGAGCAGCGCATCGGCACTCGGCGCATCGATCCGGCGCCCAATCGCCAGAATGCCGCGATGAAGCGGAAAGCCGGCGATGCCATCGATCACCGGCTGAGCCGCCGCATAGACAGGAACGTCGTCTGGCACTTCGGCAAGCAGCGTCGCGAGCACTGAGAGGTGACGTTCGGCGATCAAAAGCGACACAGGGCGATAGATGTTCGAGGCCAGCAACATCGCCAGCACGACCTTGCCCTCGGCCACGAACAAGCCGTCGCGCCGCACGAGGTCGCGCTCGCGGATATCGCGATAGGCTTCGATCCGGGGATCGGCGGGATCGGCTATGGAGATGATCGTCGGCATCGTGCCCTCGCGGGGAGTTAACCCGCGATGACTTCCTTCACCTTGCCCGCCAGTTCCTGGAGGCTGAAGGGCTTTGGCAGAAAATGCAGGGTTGGATCGTTGCTGAGTCCACCCGGTATCGCGTCCTCGGAATAACCCGACATGAGAATGACTTTGATATTGGGCAGTTCCGCCTGCACGAGCTTGACGAGCGTGTGCCCGTCCATGCCCGGCATCATCACATCGGTGATGATGAGATCGATTGGCGCGCCATATTCGTTGATGACGTCGAGCGCCTCTTCGCCGTCGCTGGCTTCGAGCACCCGATACCCCTTATTGCGAAGTGCGCGGCTGCCGAACAGCCGCACCGCATCTTCATCTTCGACCAACAGCACAGTCGCCTCGCCCGTCAGATCGCGGTCGTCGACCATCGGCATATGGCCGACGTGGGACAACTCGCCACCGGAGGCCGTGACTTCGGCGACGAAAAACGCGGGCAGATAGATCGAGAAGGTGGTGCCCTGGCCAAGCGCCGAATCCACGAAGACGTAACCTTCGGATTGACGCACGATGCCGTAGACGGTCGATAGGCCGAGTCCCGTGCCTTCGCCGACGCCCTTGGTCGAAAAGAACGGCTCGAAGATGCGGTGGATGTCCTCCTTGGCGATGCCCGACCCGGTATCGACAACTTCGATCAAGATATAATCTCCGGCGTGCATCACCTCATGGCCACGCTGGATCGAACTTTCAATGCGCACCCGCTGGGTTGAAATCGTGATCGCGCCGCCGCCCTTCATGGCATCGCGCGCATTGACCACCAGATTGATGATCACCTGATCGAACTGTCCAGGGTCCGTGCGGATGAGATCGACACCCTCGCCGTGCACGATATCGAGCGCGATATTCTCGCCGATCAGGCGCCGCAGCAGATTCGACATGTCGTTCAGCGCATCGGCGATCGCAAAGATCTTCGGCTGCAATGTCTGGCGTCGTGAGAAGGCGAGCAATTGGCGCACGAGATTGGCGGCCCGGTTCGCATTCTGCTTGATCTGCATGATGTCGTGGAACGACGGATCGCTCTCGGGATGGCGCATGAACAACAGATCGCAGAAGCCGATCATCGCCGTCAGAAGATTGTTGAAGTCGTGCGCGACGCCGCCCGCGAGCTGTCCCACGGCCTGCATCTTCTGGGCCTGGTTGAACTGCACCTCGAGACTCTTCTGCTCGGTCGTATCGATCACATGAAGCGCCAGGCCGGCGATATCGCCGTCCGTATCGGTGATCCGGCTGACGCATAGGGAAACCTGAAGTTCACGCTGACCGCTGACCGGCATGCGCACGTCCATCAGGGTCGCCGGAACGATGCCCATGACGACCTTGGACAGCTGTGCCTCGGTATCGGAGCGATCTTCCTTGGCGATGCGTTCGACGAGCGGACGATTGATGACGCCGTCGCGGTGCAATCCCATCAATTTCAGGAAGGCGCGATTGCAATCGACCACATCGCCCGCAAGATTGAGTTTCACGATCCCGACCGGCGCTTCGGAGAACAGCCACGGGATACGCCGCAGCAACGAAGCCCCGTCGTCGAGCACGGGCAGGAACGGTTCGCGCAGCACGACCGAGCGGCTATACAGAAAGGCACCCGATTCGTCTTCGCGTTGCGATTGCAGCAGATACACCGGGAAGCGCGATCCGTCGCGCGCCGTCAGCATGATGGTGCCGTGCATGCCGCTGGCATCGGATTCGATGTTAACCTCGCCGCGATCGTGCACCACGTAATCCGCGAACCGCCGGACGCGGCCGTCGCCGGTGCCGGATGCCACGCCAAGCCAATCGGCGAGCGTGCGATTGACATAACGCATGACCCCGTCGTTGGTCGCCGAGAAGAAGCCGACGGGCAATCGGTCCATCAAGTCGGAGAGATAGCTTTCCTCTTCGGCGCGCCGACGCTGCTCGGCACGCTGAGCGGTATGGTCTTCGACCGACCAAAGCATAAGGCGGACATCGCCGTCCATGGGGCGGAACCGAAAGCGCCAGCTGCGGACCGGCGCGCTTTCGCAGCGCATCTCGATCTCCGCGCCGTCACCGGTCGCGGCGAGGGCCCGAGCCCGCAAACGTTCAAATGCGGCACCCGACTCCGGGACCACCAGTTCGCCCAGGATATCGAGGCTACCGACCGAAACGACCCGATCTTTCTTGAGACTGTCGAACAGGGCACGGCAGGCCGAATTGTCGGCGACGATCCGGCCATCGCGGTCGGCGATGAATTGCGCATCGTCCGAGCGCGCAAGGGCGTTTTCCATCGTGCGACGGGCCGAACGTAACGCGATCACGAGACCGAGCCGCCACGACGCATAGCCGAATGCGCCGAGGGCGAGAATTCCCATCCCGGCAATACCAAAAGCCAGGGCGACTGGGCCATCATCGATAACAAGCAGAGGCGCCGCTAGGGCGCATGCAATCCCGCTCGCCGCAGCGGCGGATGTAAGGGCGATCAGCGGCCAATCCGGCCCCGAACTATTGCGGGTCCGGATCGGCGGCGCTCCCGCATTTTCGGTCTTGGAAGGCGGCTCTGTCACAGGAACTATGTTTGCGCCATCCATCGCCAATCTTCAATAAGTTTTGGGGGTTAGCGCGATTTGGTCACGTCGCCGCCGGGCCTTTATCCTCACGCTCGGGGTCGAGCGACCAATCGGGTTTGGGCGGGATCAATCTTTCGCCGGGCTGGCGGGCCAGACGGCCGGTGAGGCGGAAGACATAGCTGATGACTTCGGCAACGGCCTGATAGTACTTCTGCGGAATTTCCTGATCGATTTCCACCGACGCATAGATAGCGCGGGCAAGCGGCGGATTCTCGACGATGGGGATTTTGTTCTCCTCGGCCAGTTCGCGGATTTTCTTCGCGATATGGTCGACGCCCTTACCGACCAATTTCGGTGCCGCCATGTTATCCATGTCGTAGGTAAGCGCCACCGCATAGTGCGTTGGGTTCGTGATGATGACATCGGCCTTCGCAACCGCCGACATCATGCGTGCCTGTGCCCGCTCCATGCGCACCTGGGCGATGCGCCGTTTGACGGCGGGATCGCCTTCCGAATGTTTATGTTCGTCCTTCACTTCCTGCTTTGTCATCATCATGTTTTGATGATGATCGAATTTTTGATAGGCGAAGTCGGCCGCAGCCAGAATAGTCATGATCGAGGCCGCCACGACAATGAACACCAAGGTGAGATCGTTCAATCGCGCGAGCATCGCATCGATCGTGAAAAACGGCATCAGCTCGATATCTTTCAAGTAGGGAATGGCGACGAACATGAACGCCGTGCCGACGACCCCGATCTTGACCACGCCCTTTATGAATTCCATAACTGCGCGCAATCCGACAAGTCGCTTGATGCCCGCGAAAATGGATAACGCGCTGAATTTGGGTTCGATTTTTTCCCACGAAAAAGTCCAGCCGACTTGCGCGAAACTCGAAACCAGCGCAACCACGAAAAACAGCACCGAAATCGGCGCGAGAATCAACGCCATCTCGCCAGAGACGTGCAAGAACAGAAGATGAAGATGTTCGAAATCCGTCGGATAAAGATGAGCGTCGCTGATGAAGTTGGCGCTGAGAACGGTGACCTTGCGCATCATCCACGGCGCGATGGCCACGATTGATCCGGCCGCAGCGATCAAAGTCGCCCAATGCCCGATTTCCATGGACTTGGCGACCTGGCCCTTCTGTTTGGCCTCGGCAAGGCGTTTTCCGGTCGGTTCTTCAGTTTTAGACGAGCGATCTTCGTCAGCCATGCTGCGTCACACCGCGCTCAAGGAATCACGAAGGGCCGCATGCCCTCGGCCATATGCGTCAACGCGGCGATCATGATCCCGGATGTGGTGATCATCATGACAACCAGAGACGCGATCAGCTGGATCGGCATCGCCACAAAGAAAATCGGAATTTGCGGCGCAAGACGCGTGAGGATTCCGAGACCAACATTGTAGGCAAAATTGATGACAATGAACGGCGTCGACATCTGAACGCCGAGCAGAAAAGTATCGCCGACCATGCGGGTCATCATTTGCGTGGTATCGCCGACGTTGGGCAGGACACCCGGACGAAACAGCTCGTAACTATCGAGCATCGCGCGAATGAAAATATGATGCATATCGGTGACGAAGATCAACATGAGAGCCGTCGTCGCCAAAAAGCCTGAAATGATCGCGCTTTGCGTTTGTACGACGGGATCCCAGGTCAATGCGCTCGCGAAGCCGGAGATGAACGAGATGATGGTGCCTGCGACATGCACCGAGGCAAGCAAGATCAACGGTACCGTTCCGAGGATCGCACCCGCGAGGACTTCGGCGCCGATCAGCCCGAAGATTATCATGGGAGCGCCCGGCACCGGAGGCATCTGATCGATCAAGGCCGGCGTCGCCAAGAAACTGACGGCCAACGCCAGCGAAAGACGCATCCGCATCGGAACCTGAATGCTGGCGAAGCCCGGCAAGATCATGAATGCCGTCCCGATGCGGGCGAATACGAGCATAAAGGCGAAGATATTGGTCTGGAGGATTTCCTGGAGCATGCCGTTTAGCCGACGGCGATGCGGTCGAACAGAACCCGCGTGAACTCGATGATCGAATTCATCATGAAGGGCATGAAAAAAATGATCGCGCCGAAGATGAAGATGATTTTTGGAACAAACGTCAGGGTCATTTCTTGAATCGACGTCAGGGTCTGGAAGATCGCAATCACAAGCCCGATCGCCAGCCCCGCCCCCATGATCGGCCCACCCATCAGAAGGATGACGAAAAATGTCTCCCTCGAAATCTCGAGGACGTCGGCCTGATTCATCGAACGTGTCCGGCTAGAGCGGCATCCGCAATATTTCGCGATAGGCCTCGATAACCTTGTCGCGTACCGCAACGACCGTGTTCAAGGTCAGTTCAGCCTCGGAAACCGCCATGACCACCGAATTGAGATCGGCCTTGCCCGCCGCCGCCGCCGTGGTTTGCTTCTCGGCTGTTTCACCGACCTTGACCGCGTTCTCGGCCATGCCGCGAACCATCGAGGAAAAATCTTTGCCCGATGTGGCCTTCGGGCCTGTATCGCCGCCGCTGACACCCTCGGTCATGCGTTCGAGGGCCGCTCGATAGGCGTTGAGTGCGCTGGGCATGCCGACCGTCATGATTTTCTCCTAAAATTCGTGTCGCCGACTTAACGCAGAATATCGATCGTGCCCTGCATCATCGTCCGCGAGGTTCGGATGGCACTCAGGTTCGCTTCGTAGGAGCGCTGCGCTTCGCGCATATCCATCATCTCGATCAACGAATTGACGTTGGGTGCCAGTACATATCCCTGCGCGTCCGCCGCCGGATGGCCGGGTTCGAAACGGCGCGTGAATTCCCCTTTGTCGGGACGGATCTTGTCGACCTTGATCGTCTCCAAGCCGATCTTGCGATCGAGAGCATTCTTGAAGGTGATATGCTTGCGCCGATACGGATTCTTGCCGGGCTCGGTCGGCAATGAATCCGCGTTCGCGATATTTTCGGAAATGACACGCAAGCGAGTTCCCTGCGCCTTCATTCCGGCCGCCGACAGTTTCAATGAGGTGAAGAGATCGTCAGACATAAGCGCTACCTATCCAGAATCCGCTAACCGCCGCCACCCGAGCGCACGACCGATTTGAGCATCGCCATATGCTTGCGATAGAGCTGCGTCATCGTGCCGTGATCGGCCTGGGTCTCGTTCATGCGGACCATCTGTTCTTCGAGCACGACTTGGTTGCCATCGGGCGCGGTTTCGTAGGGCCGTCGATCTTGGGAGACCTTGAAATCCCCGTCGCCCTTACCGGTGGCGCGCGCGATATGCTTGGGATCGGTCACACTCATATTGACCGGCTTTGTGCCGGCGCTTTTCTTCCCGTTCCGGCGCAATTCAGCGCGGAAGTCGAAATCCTTGAGGTCGTGCGAATTGTATTTCGGGGTGTCGGCATTCGCGACGTTCTGGGCGATCACCTGCTGGCGCTGGTTAAGCCAGTCCAAGCGACGTCGCACGAGCCCAAACATGGGCAAATCGGTCAGTTCCATCGCACCATCACCATTTCGTCGAACGCGGGGATCGTGACGTCCCCATTAGCGATGGAGTATGCCGAGGCGGGCTTAAGAAACGGTTACCCCCGGCAAATTTTGCCGACCTAACCTGGGTCTACGTCAAAATCCCAACGATCGCCCCGGTCATCAGGGTCGCCAAGGTTCCGGCGACGATGGATTTCAGGCCGAGTTCGGCGATTTCACGACGCCGTTCGGGCACCATGGAGGATAGCCCGCCGATCATGATGCCGAGGCTGCCGAAATTGGCGAAGCCGCACATGGCATAGACCATGATCAGGCGCGAATGCTCCGACAAAGCATCAGCCGGCAGGTTGCGCATCTGCAGATAGGCCAGCAGCTCGTTCAGGATGGTTTTGGTGCCCATGAGCGCGCCCGCCGTCGGCGCCTCCGACCAGGGAATGCCGATCAGCCAAACGATAGGTGCCATGATCCAGCCGAGCATGCGTTCGAGCGTCAAAGGTGCGCCGGCGATTTCGGGCAGCAACGCCAGGATCATATTGACGAGCGAGACAAGCGCCACCAGCACCAGCAGCATCGCGATGACATTGATGAGCAGCTCGGCACCCTCGAGCGTGCCGCGCGTGATCGCATCCACGGTGCTGCGATCCTGCGTGGCCATCGCCATATCTTCGCCCGTGGCGCCGCCGTCGTCCGGAACCATCAGGCGCGCGATCATGATCGCGGCAGGCGCGCTCACGATCGAGGCGATCAGCAGGTGACCGATGGCATCAGGCACGACGTCGGCGAGGAACGAGGCATAAAGCGCCATCATGGTGCCTGCGATGGAGGCCATGCCCCCGGTCATCACGATGAACATCTCGCTACGCGACAGGGAAGCGAGGTAGGGGCGAACGAACAAGGGTGCTTCGACCTGGCCGACGAAGACATTCGCCGCCGTGCTGACGCCGACGGCACCGCCGACATTCAGCGTGCGGTGCAAGACCCAGGCAAAGGCGCGCACGATCAGCGGCAAAACGCGCCAGTGAAACAGCACAGCCGACAATGCGCTGGTAACAAGGATGAGCGGAAGTGCTTGGAAGGCGAGCACGAACGACGCTCCGGGGAAACTCTCCGCGAACGGCAAGGGTCCGCCGCCGAGATAGCCGAAGACAAAAGCCGTGCCGGTCTGCGTTGCCTTCATGAGCGCGCCGACCATCGAATTCAGCCAGAAGAAGACGTCCTTGAAGATCGGCACCTTCAGGAAAAACACCGCCAGCACAAATTGCAAAGCGATACCGGCCAATGCGGTTTTCAAGAACGGCGCCCGGCGATTTTCGCTGATCGCCCAGGCAAAAGCCGTCAATACGATCACGCCGAACATACCTTGGACGATCAACATGCCCCACTCCCCCCGCCGCACAGACTACGCGAGGCTATTTGACCTCGTAAACCTTCAGCTCGACCGCATCGGCGAGGCGCGCGCCGGTGCCGACGCAAATCGTTCTATTGAGCCAGGCATATTTGGCCGACGAGGTCTCGAAGGTCGGCACGGTGCGGAAATAATAAAGGCTCGGGTCCACCGCCTCGCCGCGCCCCAGCCGCGCGAGCACATCGGCCGGTCCGTGGCGATAGCCCCAGTTCTGGATATAGATGAGCGCGCCGTCGTCGGTTTCCAAGTTATAGCGCGTATCGAGTTCCGCCGTTCCGTCGGCGCGGATCACCTGCCAGTCGGCCCCGCCATCGAGGATGCGGCCTTTGAGCTTCACCCCTTCGAACGTTCCGCCCGTAATGCCGATCACGCGCCGCCGGCCGGCCGGCGTGTCGCCGAACTCGATGGCCGGCGCCAAGCTCACGTGGGCATCGAACAGATGTTCGAGTTCGAGCATAACGTCGTCGTCCTCGTTTTCCGAAGTCAGGTTTCGTCGTTGGCTTTGTAGACGGGCGTTGCTCCCATAGTGATGCCCATTCCGCTCAGATACGATGCGCGGTCGGAGGCGACGAAAGCGACGACATCGGCGACCTCGCGCGCTTCGGCGGGACGGCCGAAAGGATGCGAGGCACCGTATCTCCGCCATTGCTCGGCATCGCCGAACTCGGCGGCGGCGCGGCGGCGCCAGATCGTTTCGATACGGTCGGTGAGTGTCGCCGCCGGATTGACCGCGACGACGCGAACGCCGCGCTTGAAGCTCGCAAGCCCGAGGGCTTTGTTCATTGCGATCAGCGCGGCATTGCCCGAACAGCCGGCGATATAATCGGCGAATGGCGATTCACCGGCCTCGCCGATTACATTGACGATCACGCCACTGCCGCGCGCCACCATCTTCGGATAGACCGCGCGTGTGATGTTGATATAGCCGAAAACTTTCAGCTCCCACCCCTTGCGCCAGGTGGCTTCGTCGATCTTCGTGATTCCCCCGGACGGAATGCCGCCTGCATTGTTCACCAAAATGTCGATGTCGCCCGCCATCTCGACCAGCGCCGACTGTTCCGCGCTGACGCCGAGATCGGCAGCGAAGGGCCGCACTTCGACACGGTGTTTGTCGGTCAATGTCTGCGCAAGTTCGGAGAGCATCTTGCCGTCGCGCGCCGCAATGACGAGATCGCAGCCTTCTTCGGCCAGCACCTCGGCGACGGCGCGGCCAATGCCGCGCGATGCACCGGTAACGATTGCGCGCTTGCCGCGTAGACCGAGTTCCATAGCAGCCTCCCTTAGATTAAGGAATGAGGATGATCGAACCGGTCGTCTTGCGCGCCTCGACATCGCGGTGCGCCTGCGCAACATCCTTCAGGGCATAGACGTGATTGACCTTCACCTTCACGATGCCGGCCTTCATGCGCTTGAAAAGCTGCGCCGCAGCATGGCGGCGAATCTCCGGACTGGTCATGAAGTTCACCGAGGTCGCGCGAACGAAATAGACCGAGCGCTGGCCGACATTGGCGTGCAGATCGACGGCCGGCGGTGCTCCCGAAGCCGAGCCGAACGTCACCACCATGCCGCGACGCTTCACGCTTTTGAGCGTGTCGCCCCAGGTATCGAAGCCGTTGGAATCGTAAATCACGTCGACGCCCTGGCCGTTGGTCAGTTTCATCACTTCTTCGGTGATGTTCTGCTTCGACATATCGATGATGTGGGTATAGCCGCACTTCTTGGCGATCTTCGCCTTTTCTGGCGTGCTCACCGTGCCGATCATGCGTGCCCCGATATCCTTCGCCCATTGGCCCGCGATCTGGCCCACCCCGCCGGCGGCCGCATGGAACAGCACAACGTCGCCGCGCTTAAGCTTGCGCACATCGTTGAACAGATACTGAGTGGTCGTGCCCTTCAAGAGCGCCGCAACCGCAGTGCGGTCGTCCAGCCACGACGGCAGTTTAATGAGGCCGCTGATCGGATAGAGGCGCGCTTCGCAATAGGCGTCGTTGCCGCCCAAGCCGATGACGCGGTCACCGATCTTGAAGCCTGTTACCTTAGGGCCGATCGCTTCGATCACGCCGGCCGCTTCGAGCCCGAGGCCCGACGGCAAAGGCGTGCCATGATGCTCGCCCTTGCGGTTATAAGTGTCGGCAAGGTTCACGCCGATGGCGGTATGACGGACCCGCGCCTGACCGGGACCTGGAACCGGCACCTCGACCTCGACGAATTTCATCACCTCCGGCCCGCCGGTCTCGTAGATGCGGATGGCATGCACCTTGATCGGCTCGACCTTAACGGCGGCCTTCGGTTTTGCTTTCGCTTTGGCTTTCTTGGCCGACATGAGCCTGTCTCCCCTGAATTTCGTTGTCCTCATACAATCGCTTATCGGCACGGAAGGCAATCCGCCAGACGATTTTATTCCGACCTGCGACGTATAAACGGTTCGCAATCCAACCGGTCCATTGATCGCGGGTTAACGAAATAATCGATATAATTACGAGAGTATCCTTCCTCGGAACGAGATGATCGGTACATCATGAAACAATTCGCCTCCTTGCTCATCGGTCTGCTGATGGGCTTTTCCTCTTCTCCGGCGATGTCGCAATCAACGGTCACGTGCGACTCAGCCGACAATATTACGGTGGTCGCCGGTGGGTCCGATTGTCTGGCTCTTTTGAGTTTCGGCACCGACGAGTTGCGCCCCAACGGAACGTTGATCGTCTTTCTGCATGGCGACGTTTCAAGCGGGGGTCCGTCGGATGCCTTTCGCCGGATTGCGCCCAACTACGTAGGCGCCGGGCGCGCCGCAGTGGTTCTGATACGCCAAGGCTATTTCGACGATGGCAACCGCCTTTCCACCGGTTCGAACTATGGCCGTAACGACAATGCGACGCCGGACAATATCGACAATATCGGTGCGGCTTTGGCGAAACTGAAGGCGCATCATCGCGTGGCGCGCCTGGTCGTCATCGGGCATTCGCGCGGATCGAACATCGCCGGCGTTCTTCTCGGACGCCGCCCGGGACTAATCGATGCTGCTGTCCTGTTCAGTTGCCCCTGCGATCTGGCGACCCGGCAGAAAAGCCAAAGTGCGAAGCAAAGAGCGATCGCGCTCCGCAGCCTATCGCCGCTCGACTTCGTATCTACCATTCCCGCGAATACGTGGGTCGCGACGATCACCGGTGAGAAGGATGACAACACCTCATGGCAGTTCCTCAAGAAATGGCATGAGGCCTTGAAGGACCGACAGGTGCCTATCCGCGACGTCATTTTGCCGAACGAGCTGCACAATTGGTCGACACGCTGGTTCACCTACCCGGATTTCCGGGCACTCTTGGACGAGGCGATTGGTGGATAGGTCACAAGGCGGCGTCATCGACCTAGTCAGTCTTCCAAAGACCTGATACAAATAGCCTATCTGATTCCGCATTGCAGAAAACCCCGTGTCCGACCGACCCCGCAGAATCCGCAAGCTGCTCGTCGCCAACCGCAGCGAAATCGCCATCCGCATCATGCGGGCGGCCACCGAACTCGGCATTCCCACCGTCGCCATCCATTCGCACGAGGACCGCTTCTCGCTGCACCGCTACAAGGCTGACGAAGGCTATCTGGTCGGCGCCGGCAAGGGCCCGATCGAAGCCTATCTCGATATCCCCGACATCATCCGCATCGCGCGCGAGACCGGCGCCGAGGCCATCCATCCGGGCTACGGCTTCCTGTCGGAAAATCCGGCACTGCCCGACGCCTGCGAAGCCGCGGGGCTGATCTTCGTCGGCCCGCCCGCCGACACAATGCGCAAAATGGGCAGCAAGGTCGCCGCGCGCGAGCTGGCCGCCCAAGCCAAGGTTCCGACCATGCCGGCGACCGGGCCGTTGCCCGACGATGCACGCAAGATCAAGAAGCTCGCCAAGGAGATCGGCTATCCGGTCATGATCAAGGCAACCTGGGGCGGCGGCGGGCGCGGCATGCGCGTCGTCGGTGACGAGGCGCAATTGATGGACAATGTGGGCGCTGCCGCGCGCGAGGCGCAGGCCGCCTTCGGCAACGGCGAAGTTTATCTGGAAAAACTGGTCAAGCGCGCGCGTCATGTCGAGGTGCAGGTGCTCGGCGACCATCACGGCAATATCGTGCATCTGTGGGAGCGCGATTGTTCGGTACAGCGCCGCCACCAAAAAGTGATCGAACGCGCACCAGCCGTGTACCTCGACGACGACCAGCGTGCCAAGCTGTGCGAGATGGGATTGCAGATCGCCCGCACGGTCGGCTATCGCAATGCCGGCACGGTCGAGTTCCTGCAGGACGCCGATACGGGTGCATTCTATTTCATCGAAATGAATCCGCGCATCCAGGTCGAACATACCGTCACCGAATGGGTGACCGGCATCGATCTCGTCCAAGCCCAGATCCGGATCGCCGAAGGGGCGCGCATCGGCTCGGCCGAAAGCGGCGTGCCATTGCAGGGCGATATCCGCCTCTATGGTCATGCCATCCAATGCCGGGTTACGACCGAAGATCCGGAGAAGAATTTCACACCCGATTACGGACGTCTTACTTCGTATCGCAGTCCGGCCGGCTTCGGCATCCGGCTCGATGGCGGCACCGCCTTCAGCGGCGCGCTGATCACGCGCTATTACGATTCATTGCTGGTCAAAGTGACCTCGTGGGCGCCCGACGCCAAAAGATCGATCGCGCGCATGGATCGCGCGCTTCGCGAATTCCGCATCCGCGGCGTCTCCAGCAATCTGCGGTTCCTGGAAACCGTCATCAATCATCCGAAATTCCTCGACGCCGAATACAACACCAACTTCATCGACGAGACGCCGGAACTGTTCCGCTTCACGGTGCGGCGCGACCGCGCGACCCGTCTTCTCGAATTCGTCGGCAACGTCGTGGTCAACGGCCAGCCCGAAGTGAAGGGCACGAAGCTGCCGCCCCACGCGGTCGATCCGCGCGTGCCCGCCCTGCCTGCCGGAGCGCCTCCGCCCGGCACGCGCCAAACGCTGCAAAAGCTAGGGCCCGAGAAATTCGCGCAGTGGATGCTCGCCCAGAAGCGCGTTCTGGTCACCGACACGACCATGCGCGACGCGCATCAATCGCTGCTGGCGACGCGCGTGCGGTCCAAGGACATCGTCGATATCGCGCCCGCCTATGCCCATTGGCTGCCCGATCTGTTCTCGATGGAATGCTGGGGCGGGGCGACCTTCGACGTCGCCATGCGCTTCCTGCACGAATGCCCGTGGGAACGCCTGAGCGAGTTGCGCCAGGCGATGCCGAACCTGCTCACCCAAATGCTGCTGCGCGCGTCCAACGGCGTCGGCTATACGAATTATCCCGACAATGTCGTGAAGTATTTCGTAAAGGAAGCTGCCGGCGGCGGCATCGATCTGTTCCGCATCTTCGATTCGCTCAACTGGGTCGAGAACATGCGCGTCGCCATGGATGCTGTGCTGAATTCCGGCAAGCTGTGCGAAGCCGCCATCTGCTATACCGGCGACATTGCCGATCCCGCACGGTCCAAATACGATCTTGCGTATTACGTGAAGCTCGGGCGTGAACTGACCGATGCCGGCGCACATATCATAGGCATCAAGGACATGGCCGGGCTGTGCAAACCCGAAGCCGCCCGGCGATTGGTCAAAGCGCTGAAGGAAGAAACCGGCCTGCCGGTCCATTTCCACACGCACGATACCAGCGGCGCCTCGGCCGCCAGCGTTTTGGCTGCCGTCGATGCCGGCGTGGATGCGGTCGATGCAGCCATCGACGCCATGAGCGGGCTCACCTCGCAACCCAATCTCGGCGCCATTGTCGAGGCGCTGCGCCACACCCCGCGCGACACCGGCCTCGATCCGGTCGCAATCCGCAAGCTCTCGACCTATTGGGAACAGGTGCGCACCCTCTACACCGCGTTTGAAGCCGATTTCAAATCGGGCGCGTCGGAGGTCTACAGCCACGAAATCCCGGGCGGCCAATACACCAACCTGCGCCAGCAGGCGCGCGCTATGGGCATCAACCATCGTTGGCCCGAAGTCGCCGATACCTACGCCAAGGTCAACGAGATGTTCGGCGACGTCATCAAGGTTACGCCGACATCGAAGGTGGTCGGCGATCTCGCGCTCATGATGATCACCGGCAATCTGACTCCGGCCGAGATCCAGGACCCCGAGCGCGAAATCGCCTTCCCGGAATCCGTCATTTCTTTTTTCCGTGGCGATGTCGGCCAGCCCCATGGCGGCTTTCCGAAGGCGCTGCAGAAAAAGGTCCTGAAGGGCGGCAAGGCGCTGACCAAGCGACCGGGCGCCGTGATGAAGGCGACCGATCTCAAGGCCGCCAAGATCGAGGCCGAGCATAAGGTCGGACGTCATATCAGCGATGCGGAACTCGCCTCGTACCTCATGTATCCGCAGGTTTTTGTCGATTACGCCCACCACCGACGTACCTACAGCGACGTCAGCAAGGTGCCGACGCGCGCCTTTTTCTACGGAATGGATGTCGGCGACGAGGTCGCGATCGAGCTGGAAAAAGGCCGCACCCTGGTCATCCGCT
>CAMDWJ010000043.1 GCA_945877815.1 Caenispirillum bisanense | reverse complement strand
TGTCGGCGTTCGACGCGATCCAGGTGGCCGAGCTGAGCACGACCCAGATCGGGGCTCTGAGCACGACGCAACTGCGCTCGCTCTCGACCAGCGACTTCGCCGAGCTGACGACGACGCAGATCGGCACCCTAACGGCGACGCAGATCGGCGCTCTATCGGCGAACAACTTCTCCACCATTGACGCGACGATAATCGAAACCTTGACGACGACGCAGCTTGGCGGCGTGACGACGACGCAGTTGGTGGACCTGAGCACGACCGACGCGCTCGAGTTCACCTCGACGCAGATCGGGGCATTGAGCACGACGCAGTTGCGGGCTCTGACGGCGGCGAGCTTGTCGGCGCTGGACGAGACACAGTCGGTCGGGCTGACGGTAACGCAGATCGGCGCCTTGACGACCACGCAGGTGGCCGGCCTCACGGGGACCGACCTGGGAGAGTTGAATACGACGCAGCTTGGTGGACTGACCACGACGCAGCTGCGTGTGCTGACGACAACACGCTTCTCCGAACTCGGAGAGACGACGATCGGCGCTTTGACGTCGACGCAGCTGCGCGGCATTACGGCGACCCAATTGGGCGGCCTGGCCACGACCGATGCAGTCGAATTCACCTCGACTCAGATCGGCGCTCTGACGACGACACAGCTGGGCGCTCTGACGACGACGAACCTTAACGCCCTTACGACGAGCCAGATCGGCGGGCTGAGCACGACGCAACTTGTCTCCCTGACGACGACGTATCTCTCGGCATTCGATGCGACGCAGGTTGCCGAGCTGACGACGACGCAGATCGGTGCACTGTCGACGACCCAGCTGCGGTCACTGAATACGACGGATTTCGCGGAACTGACGACGACGCAGCTGGGGGCGCTAAGCGCGTCGCAGATCGGTGCATTGTCGGCAACAAATCTATCCACCATTGATGCGACGACGATCGCGAACTTGACGACCACGCAGCTTGCCGGGGTGACTGCGACGCAGTTGGCGGGCCTGAGCACGACGGACGCTCTTGAGTTCACCTCGACGCAGGTCGGGGCCCTGAGCACCACGCAAATACGCGCCCTCACGGCGGCGAGCCTGTCGGCGCTGGATGAGACCCAAGTCGCCGGCTTGTCGGTGACGCAGATCGGAGCGTTCACGACGACACAGTTTACTGGGCTCACGGGAACCGATCTGAGCGAGCTGAACACAACTCAATTCAGTGCGTTGACCAGTACTCAAATTGGATTCTTAGCGGAGACGAACTTCTCGGGTCTGAGCGAGACGATAATCGGTGCGTTGACGACGACGCAGTTGCGCGGGGTGACGGCGACCCAGATTGGCGCTTTAACCACGACGGACGCGATTGAATTTACCTCGACGCAGATCGGCGCCATGACGGCGATGCAGCTGAACGCTTTGTCTTCGACAAACCTAAATGCGCTAACTACGACGCAAATCGGCGCATTGACGGCCACCCTGATCGGCGCGCTATCCACTACGAATCTGTCCGGACTTGACGCGACCATGGTTGCAGGACTGAGCACGACACAGGTGCGCGGGCTGACGGTCACGCAAATTGGTGGGTTGACCACAACGGATGCACTCGAGTTCACCTCGACGCAGATCGGGGCCCTGACGACCACACAACTGCGTGCGCTTTCGGCGACGAATCTGTCGGAGCTGGACTCGACGCAGGTCGGTGGGTTGACGGCGACGCAGATCGGGGCCTTGACGACTGCGCAGGTGGCAGGGCTATCTGCGGCGGATACAGATGAGTTTTCGACAACGCAAGTTGGCGCGCTGACGACTACTCTGATAGCGGCTCTTTCGACGACGGCAATCGCCAATATTACGGAGACGGCCCTCGACGGATTTACGACGACCCAAATCGCCGCTCTTACGATCACACAGCTCGACAATCTGAGCACCACCAGCATTGCATCGCTCAACGCGACGCAGATCGCTGGATTTACAGGGACACAGGTCACAAGCTTCAGCGACGAGCAGATCGACGCTTATATTAACGCGGGTTAATAAACCCGCGTACTCAGTAGGCCGTTTAATAGGCTAAAGCGGCTTAAGTCTTGAGTGTTTTTTTCTTGGCTAGGATGCCAAGCAGATCGGGCATGGGCGCCTGGGCAGCGATCGCGCGTTCTTGTTGTTGTTCGAGCGTCTCGAGATCCTCGGCTTGGAGCAGAACGTCGGCCGCGCGGCGTCCCGGAACGACGACGATGCCGTCGCCGTCGCCCACTAGGATATCGCCGCTATGCACCTGCGCGCCCGCGCAATTGATGATCACATCTGTCGCGATAAATTCGATGTCTCTTGGCGGCCGGGTGGCGCTGCCGCGCGCAAAGCAGGGAATTTCCAATTCTGCTAATTGATCCACATCGCGTGCCATGCAATCGCCGACTACGCCGGATAAATTCTGGTATTGAGCGGCATGAGCCATATTCTCGCCAAAGAGCCAGCAACTGCTCATGTTGGTTCCGAACACCACGATATCGCCCGGATCGAGCGACCGCATGAAGGCATAGATATTGAACTTGGGCCCGTCGTCCCCGCGCACAGGGCCATATGATACAGTGCGCGCACGCCCTGACATTTTGACGTTGCGACGGAACGGGCGGACACCATCCATGTAACCCGAAAGGCCAAGTCGTCCCAATGCGTCGCAAATGACCCCGGTAGGAAGCGCCCCCAAGCGGGCGGTTGTATCGCTCATAGCAATGAACTCCTTCAGCTAATTGTCGATTGCCCAGGCGGCGCCTGGTTCGACGAGAACTGAAATAGTGTCGCCGATCGCAACATGGGATAAAGCGGATAGGTCGACTGCGATCCTGCCAGCGGCGCTGTCCAAGACAACCGAGCGGTGCGCGCCACGGAAAATCGTCTCGGTGACGCGGCCGGAAATCGCGATCTCGCCGACTCTAGGAGTGCTGTCCCCTTTGGCGAGATGCACGTTCTCGGATCGCACCATCACCTGAACCGAACTGCCGGGGCTTCGCGCTGAACCGGCCTGGCATTGACCTTTCCAGCCATGCCCTTCGACAGTCAGGCTGTATCTATCTGTTCCATCGGGGTTGCATGCGACGACAATCCCATCGAGGAAATTGGGCGTGCCGAAAAAGGCGGCGACCGCACGGCTGCCGGGCCGCAGATAGATATCCGGCGGCGCACCAGTCTGCAGAATATGTCCTCCGTGCATCACTACCACACGATCCGATAAGGCCATCGCTTCAGCCTGATCGTGAGTGACGTAAAGTGTCGTGAGACCGAGGCGTTTTTGCAGAGCCCGGAATTCATCGCCCATCTGCGCGCGCAGTCGCGCATCGAGATTGCTGAGGGGTTCGTCGAGCAGCAGAACCTTGGGTTCAAAGACCAGTGCCCGCGCGATCGCGACACGCTGCTGCTGCCCTCCGGATAGAGCGGGCGCAGGCCGGGCCGCATAGTCCTCCATCTCGACAAGCCGCAGCGCATTTGCCACGCGTTCGAGGATTTCCACGCGGGGACGGCGGCGGATTCGCAGTGGATAGGCGACGTTGTCGAACACCGTCATATGCGGCCAGATGGCATAGGATTGAAACACCATGCCGAGATGTCGACGTTCGGGCGCTAGGAAGAAACCCTCATGGGCGTCGCTAACGACCGTCCCATCGATGCTGATCCGTCCGCTTGTATTGCGTTCCAACCCGGCGACCATACGCAGTGTCGTCGTTTTGCCGCAGCCGGACGGGCCGAGCAGAGTGACGAACTCGCCTTTCTCGACGGATAAATCGATACGATCGACGGCCAGAACAGTACCAAAGGTACGGCTGACGTTGTTGAGGATAATGGCTGACATACGGATTACACCACGCCAATCTGGCGGTTGAGAAAGCGAAGTTGTAGTGCCCGGAAGACGACGACGAGGAGCATCATCATTAAGCCTATAACGCTGACCTGTTCGGCGGCGCCGTTAGTCCAGAGCTTGAGGAGGACGACCGAAAGAACCTCCGATCCAACTGAATAGAGGAGAACCGACGCGCTCAGCTCGCGCATGATGCCGAAGAAAGTCAAAATCCAGCCAACGGCGAAGGACGGCCAGGCCAAGGCTACAAGGATACGCCACATCGTCTGGAACCAGGTTGCGCCGTGCACACGCGAACATTCCTCAAGATCGAAGGAAAGTTGGGCGTAAGCACCATTCATGACTCGCACGGATACAGGCGTCCCCAACGCGACATAAGCTAGCAGCAATGCCCAGACGGTTCCGTAAATCGGTATGGCGTGAGGCAACATGGCGAAGGCCCACAGAAAACCGATGCCAAGGACCATCCCGGGCATCATCCACGGCAGCCAAGCAATGGCATCAATGAGGCGGCGGCCGCGCCATGTTGTGCGGGCCGAAACATAGGCCACGATGCTTCCGAGGACCATCGTGGCGGTAGCGCCCAGCAAACCAAGCAGCATAGTGTTGCGGAAACCGCGCCAGAATTCCGAATTGCCGAAGACCGAACGATAGTGATCGAGCGTCAGCATCTCGGCACTGTAGAATCCGAGATAGCGGAAGAACGAGCCTATGATCAGCTGACCGACCGGCAGGACGACGGTGACAAAGAAGAACAATAAACAAAAGGCAAAGGTGACCCATCGCCATGGACCGAGCTGCATGACGGTCGGTGTATAGCCTTTGCCGGTCACGGTCGTGAACGTGCGGCCGCGCAAAATGAGCCATTGGCAGATCACCAATAGGAACATCAGGCCTAGGATCGAAAAGCTGAGCGCAGTCGCATATTGATAGTCGGGCGCTTGCCGATGATTGATCGAATTGTAGATCTCGGTAGTGATGACCGTGATTCCGACGGGCGAGCCAAAGAAAAGCGCGGATTCAAAAGACTCTATGCCGCGCACAAAACTCAGGATGAACGAGCTTGTGAGCGCCGGTAACATCAAGATCAGGGTAATGGACCGGAAGGTGCGGAGGCGCGCTGCTCCGGACATGCGGCTCGCTTCCTCCAGCGACGGATCCATGGCGCGGAATATATCGACGATAAAAAGGAACAGGAACGGCGTCGAATATTGCAGCATGTGCCAGATGATGCCGGCATAGGAATAAACATTGATCGGCGAGGCGGTCGCGCCCGTCATCGCTTTCCAGGCCTGGTTGATCAGCCCGACCTGCGGATTGCCGAGCATGCCCCACGACATAGCGGTTACGATCGGCGGAATGAAGAAGGGTAAGGTGATGAGGACTTCGAGTGTGCCGCGCCACGGCGTATCGGTGCGTGCGATAATCCATGCCAGCAGCACAGCGACGAGCAGGGCGATTACCGTCTTTATCAGCGAAATGACGACCGTGTTGGCCAGTACTGTTGCCTCGTGCGCGCTGAAGATCTTTGCATATCCATCGAGATTGAAGACGCCAGCCATGCCCGGCGGGGTCGAGTGCAGGCTGCCGTAGAACAACATCGAGAGCGGATAGACCGCGAGAAATCCAAGTAGAAGCAACAACGCCCCGACACCCAATGTCGGGCCGAGCGACAAGCGGTCGAGGCGTTGACGCAGCATGTTTATTTGAAGATCGATTCGAGAATTGGGACTGCCTTGCTGAGACGGTCCTCGGTGATGATGTCGAATAGTTTTCCGTACATTAAAGGCTTCAGGTCTTCTGTGATCGTGGTGGAGACGCGGCCGGTGGGGCTCGTATAACCGAGATCGGCAAAAGAGGCCTGGGCTTCGTCGCCGAAAATATAATTAATGAAGACATGCGCGGCGTTCGGATGGGGTGCTCCGGCCAACATGCCGATCATCTGAGAGCTGTAGGTTTTGCCCTCGATCGGTACGATACCCTTAACGGGTAGTCCCTTCAGATTATAAGTCTCGCTGACGATGAACGGCGCATAAATGGCGAACTCGCCGCGCGCGAGGCGTTGCTGACCTATCGTGTATTGATCCGAGAACGTGAGTTGTTGCGCCTTCATCTTCTCGATGAACTCGCGGCCAAATTTTTCCAGGAAGATGGCAAAGGTCGCCTGGCCGCCGCCATTGCTGAGCGGATTGTCGACAATGATCTTGCCTTTCCATTTCGGGTCCAGAAGATCATGCCAACTTTTCGGTTCCTCGCCGGGTTTAACGAGGTTCGTATTGACCGCGATTGCCCAGCTTGTCGCGTAGACCGGCAGAATCATATCGCCGTTATTGAAGGGAGCGGTTGTGAAGGGCGGCACTAGTTTGCCCGCGTTCGGCAGGTATCCGTGCGGCTGCGTGTCCCCCGCATTCATCTGGCCGATCGCGGTCGACAGACCGTTGACCAGAACGTCGCCGATATTTCGGCCAAAGGATCGTTCGGTACGGACGCGCTCGCGGATTTCGGCGCCGCGCCCGATCAGGATTTCGACTGTGATGCCGGTGCTTTTTTCGAACATCTCGACCGCCTTTTTGAGGCTAGCGGGTGCCGCACCGCTATAGACTACGACCTTTCCTTCCTTCTTGGCGGCAGCCACGACCTTTTCCCAATCAGCCGCGTTCTGCGCTTGAGCCGGCATCGCAACGGCCATGGCAGCGGCGATAATCCCGAGCAGTGCTCCGGCTATTTTGACATTGAACATGGGGTCTCTCCCTATCGTTTCGTCTAGGATTTAGATGATCTTTTGGAAAGCTGCATGCCGCGCTCGACCGCGAGCAGACCCCGCGTTGGGCTGGGCATCAGGAAATCATAGCCCTCCTTCAACGCCTCTTCGATATTGTCCGCGTCGACCTGTGGGCGGCCAACCATGACATTGTGTTTCTTGCAGATGGCGCGAATTTCGGCGACGGCGGCTCGCACCGTCGGGTGGTTATATTGTCGTGGATGGCCCAGTACGCGGCTCAAATCGCCTTGGCCGATCAGGATAAGACCGATACCCGGAACGTTTCGCAGCATATCTTCGAGGTTTGCGATACCGTCGGTATCCTCGATCATCAAGACGACCAGAATCTCGCCCTTGGGATCGAGTGGCCAGACATCGGCTCTGTCATAATATTCCTGCAACGATAGGCCCCAATAGCGTGCCGCTGCGGTCGGGCTATCACCGCGCGCGCCGGCCGGCTCGTACAGGGGTGCACCCTTAGGTCGCGGATAGCGGCAGGCTGCGACCGCGTTACGGGCTTCGTCGACGGTCGCGATATGCGGCCACACTACGCCGTAGGCGCCCATATCGAGCGCTTGTTTGGCGATCCATTGGTTCATTTCGCTGCCGTTGACGGGAATGCGCACAAGCGGTGTAAGCGTCGTTGCGACCGAGCCGGATTCGGCAATTTGGCGCCGATCGAGCAGATATTGCATAGCATCGCGGAGGACATAGCCGTCCCAGGGCGTATGCTCCATTTCGAAAACAATGCCGTCATAGGGCGTGTCGCGGAATGACATCGCCGTATTAGCATCTGCAGGAGCGAAAGTGGTAAAGGCCGGCACCTTCTGTTCGAAGGCGCGGATGATCGAATTTAGACGCACTCCCTCAACCATTGTTATCCCCCCCCAATATCGTTGTGCGGGCGGCTTGTCGTCGCCCAAATGGTCGCTGGTCAGATAAATCACGACCGAGCGGCTTAGAAAAGGACGAACTCCCGATTTGGTGGGATCGTGCACGTCCATTGGGCCGGCTGGGGCATTTGGCTTGCTTGAAGTAATAAACGCGAGCGAGCCAAGTCCTGGATTTCGTTGACAAGGGCAAGGGCGGGTCCGCTTATTGCCGTCGGATTTTTGGCGCTGCGAAATGAGCGTTTCAGTACCGTCGTGTAAAACCGAAAGGAGCCCATATGGCCTACGAACAGATCGACTTCTCCGGCACCGATGGAAAACCGATTCCGGGATGGCTGTTTCGGCCCAAGGGCAAAAGCGGCATCGGCGTGTGCATGGTGCACGATGTCTTCGGCCTGCGCGCCGACTATGAGGATGTCGTAGCACCCTTCGTCGAGCATGGTTATGTCGTTCTGCTTCCCGATATGTTCTATCAAACGGAACCGCTTTATGACGTCGATGAAAAGGGAAACAAGAGAAAGCACTATCGGGGTCTGTTTAAAACCGAGGAGGGTATGGTCACGTTGAAGGCGGCCGTGCAGAAACTCAAAGGCATGAGCGAGACCGGCGGCAGGGTCGGAGTCACAGGCTATTGCCTCGGCGGGACTTTATCATACCTCGCGGCCGCGCGACTGGATGAGGTCGGCGCCTCCGCCGGCTATTACGCAACAAACGCACACGGCTATCTCGACGAAGCGAAGAATATTTGTCATCCGCTTTATCTGCACATACCGGAAACCGATCGGACCCATACGCCCGAAGACGCCGAGCGCGTTCGCCAGACTTTGAAGGATATCCCTCAGGCAACGTGCTTCATCTATCCCAAATGTGTGCATGGATTCGCCAATAACGAACACCCCGGCTATAACGCCGAAATGACGCGCCTCGCGAATCAGCGCACCTTCGACTTATTCGATCGGATAGAGTAAGCGAGGCACGTTTCGCGCGTGGGAAAGGAGCGAATCACCCATTATCGATATATTTCGTTGAATATATCGATAATGGGTGTTATTCCTTGAGGATATGTTGGGGGCATGGAAAGAGCCGAATGCCTGAACTCTCGGAACTTTGGCCGCCGATCCGGCTGACCCTCACACTCGCGGCGATAACGACCGTCGTCTTGCTCATCGTCGGCACACCGATCGCCTGGTGGCTTGCTCGTTCCAGGGCACGCTGGAAAGAAGCGGTCGCTGCCGTGGTGGCGCTACCGCTCGTTCTGCCGCCAACGGTGCTTGGCTTCTATCTCCTCATATTATTGGGACCGAACGGTCCCGGGGGCGCCCTCGCCGGACTATGGGGCGCACGTACGCTTGCCTTTACGTTCGAAGCCTTGGTCCTTGGGTCGGTTCTTTATTCAATGCCATTCGTGGTGCAGCCGATCCGCAATGCCTTCGAGGCTATCGGGGAACGCCCCCTCGAAGTGGCCGCGACATTACGCGCGTCGCCCTTCGATCGGTTCTGGTCAGTTGCAGTGCCCCTTGCCCGCCCAGGATTCATGACGGGTGCCGTTCTGGGTTTTGCCCATACAGTTGGGGAATTCGGCGTCGTCCTCATGATCGGCGGCAATATTCCTGGCCAGACCAAGGTTCTATCGATCGCGATGTACGACTATGTCGAAACCCTGCGCTGGGTCGAGGCACATATCCTTGCCGGCGGCATGCTTGTGTTTGCCTTCGTCGTGATCCTTGCCATGTTGGTGTTGGAAAAACGGATCGGCTGGCCGCGAACATGAGGACAACGGACGTGGCGATCGAAGCGCATTTTTCTGGAACTCTCGGGAGCTTCACGCTCGACGTGGCAATCAATGTGCCGATGCGCGGCGTGACTGCCTTGTACGGTCCATCGGGCTGCGGCAAGACGACAATTTTGCGCTGTCTGGCTGGATTGCAGCGATTGCCCGGACGGCTCACGGTCGCGGGCGAAGTGTGGCAGGACGATGGGCAAGGAATTTTCCGCGTGCCGCATGAACGTTCGATTGGCTATGTGTTCCAAGAAGCAAGTCTATTCTCGCATCTATCGGTCCGATCCAATCTTCTGTTCGGTCATCGACGGGCGTTGAAGGCGGGACTGCGCGAAGAGATTCATTTTAATGACGTTATCGAATTGCTCGGTCTTGGGCATATGCTTGAGCGAGCGCCCTCTCATCTTTCGGGTGGCGAACGCCAGCGCGTGGCGGTCGGCCGTGCGCTTTTGTCTCAGCCGCGCCTGCTTTTGATGGATGAGCCCTTGTCGGCGCTTGATCGCATGACGAAGGACGAAATACTTCCCTATTTCGAGGCGCTCGACGACAAACTCTCGCTTCCGATCATTTATGTAAGTCATGATATTTCCGAGGTCGAACGCCTCGCCGATACGTTGGTGCTTTTGGATCGCGGGCGTGTGCTGGCATCGGGCGTACTTGCCGATTTGGAGGCGGATCCGACCCTACCCTTGGTACATGCGCCGGATGCTGCGGTGACTTTGGACGGTACGATCTCTGGGATAGATTCGGTTTATGCGCTGACGAGTCTCTCGATATCGGGCGGGTCTTTGATCGTGCCCGGTCGTCGAGGAGAAATCGGTCAACGTCGACGCCTTAAGATCAGTGCATCCGACGTGAGCTTCACGTTGGTTGCACCCGTTTCGACGACAATACAAAATTGTCTGCCTGCAAAAATCGTATCGGTCGATCCGCATGATGCCGCTCGTATTCAAATGAACATTGTCGCGCGTCTTGGCGAGAGCGAAACAGGAGCTAGGATTGTCGCCCGAGTGACGCGGAAATCCCAAGAAGCTCTCGGCCTCGTACCGGGAAGCCGAGTCTTTATTCAAATCAAGAGTGTGGCACTTGTCGGATAAAAATCGGCGGCGGTAAATTCGTCCATCGGACGTGGCCGAACCTCGACTCAGCGCCGAAGGCCGGGCAGCAACCGTAGAGCATTGTCGCGTTCGATGGCCTTGAGCTCGTCCGGGCTCAAGCCAAGTTCGCTCAGTCCTTTGACGGTCGCGGTTGCGGTCGGTTCGGGGGCGAAGGGGTAATCGGTGCCGAACAGGACGTTGGTTGGTGTTACCAGTCGCAGCAATGCGCTGAAGGCAAAGGAATTAGCCGACAAGGCCGTGTCGTAATAAAGCTTCTGAAACTCGGGGATCACGCCGTTTGGCACCTTTTCCTTGAATTCGGGCCGAGCGGCGAGCCGGGCGATCCGTTCGGCCAGGAATGGCACCGTCCCGCCCGCATGAGAGAAAATGAACCGGATATCGGGGCACCGTGCCAGAGTGCCGCTATAGAGCAGGCTGGTGATGGCGCGGGTCGTGTCGAATGGGAATTCCAAGGTCGCCGGCGGTATCTCGCCTAGGCAGGTGCTGCATGGCACGTCGTTCGGATGGAAAAAGACGACGGCTTTACGTCGGTTCAGTTCGTCAAATACGGGCGCAAACGCGGGGTCGCCTGGATAGGTTCCGGCATAGTTGGTCACGAGACCTAGGCCGTCGGCCTTCAGCACATCGAGCGCATATTCGATTTCCTCGAGGCTCGCGTCGACATCGGGTAGCGGCAGGGCGGCGAAGACGCCGAAGCGCCCTGGATGGTCGCTGCGCATCTGGGCGGCATAGTCGTTGCAATGGCGAGTCAGATCGCGCGTCGCCTGCGAATCGCCAAACCACAAGCCGGGGGCCGACATCGAGGTGACAGCAGTGGCAATGCCATGGCGGTCCATGACTTCGACCGATTGGCTGGGGCTCCACTGTGGCGTCTTACCCGAAACGATCAGCGGCCCAATCCGGGCATCCCCGACCTCGGCGACATAGCGGGGTGGGAGAATATGATGATGCACGTCGATTCGATGCGGAGTGGCCATAGGTCGCGCCTTCCCAGATGAGTATTTGTGAATGTCTCATAAGCGAATGGATGCCCCTTCGCAATTGCCGTGGGAGGACCGTTGGCACCTTTCCGTCCGGCCTGGAAATGGGTAGGTTCAGCCAATATCCCAGGGAGAAATCGAGCTATGACCGACCTAAGCCTGCTAAAGGAAGACCTCGTTACCGCCAACCACATCTTAGCCGAACATAATGTGGTCGATTCCTTCGGTCACGTTTCGGTACGCCATCCCGAAATACCGGGCCATTTCCTGTTGTCGAGGGCTCGCGCACCCCATTGCGTCGAGATTGGCGATATCACCGAATTCACCCATGAGGGCAAGATCGTGGGACACGAGCCCGGGAAACCCTATTCCGAGCGCTTTATCCACGGTGCCGTCTACGAGGCGCGTCCGGACGTCATGGCGGTGGTGCACAATCACAGCCCGAACGTCGTTCCCTTCACTGTCCAGAAGAAAAAGAAGATGCAGCCGATCATGCATATGTGCGCGCCGATCGGAACCGATATTCCCAACTGGGATATCGCGCATAAATTCGGCACGACGAATCTGTTGGTGACCTCGATCGAAATGGGCCGCGATCTCGCCGGAACGTTGGCGCATCGCACTGTCACCTTGATGCGCGGTCATGGCTGCGTGGTCGCCGCGAAATCGCTGCGCGACGTGGTCTTCACTTCGATTTATCTCGAGATCAATGCCGACATGCTGATCAAGGCCTATCAACTCGGCGACGGCGAGGTGTTCCCGTTGAGCGAGGGCGAGGTTGAGGCCAATGCCAGGGCGCGTGCCGGTTTCACGATCGAGCGCGGCTGGGAGAATTGGTGCCGTGAAGTTGGGCGTCCCTACTATGCGCAGGATTGGAACATGGGCGCCGGCTTTTCCAAGACCGACAAGTAGGCGGTCAATAAAAAGGCGGCCGGCGCGAACGCCGACCGCCTGCTTTTATCTTCAAGCCTGGATTAGGCGGCGATTTTGGCCAACCCCGGGCAAACCTGCGCGGAATTGCCGTTGAAGATTTTCAATTTGTCGGCTTCGCTCAAGAAAGCCATTTTGGAGATGACCGGAACCAGGTCGTCGCTCGGACGGCCGGTTTCCGGACGAACCGCACTGCCCGAACCCGGGGTTTCCGTGCCAAACAGCATGTTGTTAACGCCACGCTGCTTGATGGCTGCCTCGAGATAGTCGATGTCGAGCGCGCAAGTATCGAAGAACAGATTCTTGCTGAGATCCTTCTGCGCCAAGTGATGGTCGGTCTTGATGAACCGGTCGAGCGCGCCACCGCAATGGCAGACGACGACCTTCAGCTCAGGGAACCGCTTGAACACATCGCCATGCGATAGAAGCTGCGTCGCGAGGTACTGTTCCCACACAAAACCGATCTGATAGTTGTGCGGGATAGTCGCGATGCGTGGATCCGAGCAGTTGGTGCCGTGCACGATGATGACCAGTTTGTTCTTCTGGGCGTATTCATAGACCGGATCCCAGTATTTCTGATCCATGCCCGGCGAGCCACGGTCGCCGGACGGATCCGGGCTCAAATAGATGCCATGGAAGCCTAGTTCTTTGTGGCAGAATTCGAGCTCGGGCAGGCAATGCTTCAGATCGTCGGCCTTGGCGTTCTGCGGAAGCGCCGCCGCGCCAACGAAGCGCTTCGGTTCCATTTCGCACTGCTTGGCGATCAGCAGGTTCTGGAAACGAGACCAGGCCGGCAGCAGATGCGGCTGCATGTAGCCCATCGCCATGTACGGGCGGGGACCCACCAACTGGGCGTCGATATTCGCCTCGTCCATCAGGTCTGTATGGCGCTTTACGCGCGCCTTCATAGCGTCCGGGCTCATGCCAATATCGGGCAGGCCACCTGGCTTGCGCGGATCTAGCTTCGTGGGCGTGTTGCTCGCGATCATTGACGCGAGGACGTTGCCGCCATTGTAGGGCATCGACACGTGCGCGTGGATGTCGAGAACCTTGGTACCGTTATACATGTTTGTCTCTCCTTGTTCTCCCGTCCCGAATCGTTTGCCGTCGCTGCATATGCTGGGGCGTTCAATTCGTGGATCGAGGAAGCCAACTCGTTGATTTAACTGGCGGTAGACCGACCGCTGCGGATTGTGACGTCGGGGCACAAGGTTGAACGGTAGAAGTCATCCCCCTAACCCCGTAGAACCCGTGTGGCACAGAATAGCAAGAAACCTACATAGCCAAGCAAGACACGAATTGCGACTTAACGAATATTGCATTCGGAGCATGCTTGACCGAAATAGCCTGGACCCTTGGCGGGATTATGGGCCAAGTCGAAAAATAGGACCAAGGCCATCCTTGTCGGGATTTACGGCAAAGCGACGGAAATAACCAATAATATGTGCGAAGCGTGGGAACAGTCTTATGATGCGACACCGGGTTTCAATGGCTTGCCGCCCTGGCGATAGCGCGTTGGCTGCCTGTTTCGTGGGATATGCTGCTGCGGGTGTCGTTGCTGCGGGCCGGATTATTAGCTCTGAATACTAGAAATAATAATTAATTTTTCTAGTATTGATTTTAGTCAAAATTGTCGGGATCGTTATGGAACGAAAACAAACTCTCATCGTCGGTGGCGGTATCGGTGGCTTGGCAACGGCGTTGGCTTTAAGCCAGGCCACCGGTCGCTCGGTCCACGTTTTGGAACGTTCCACCGAATTTGGCGAGATCGGCGCGGGGTTGCAGCTCGCCCCCAACGCAACGCGAATATTAGACCGTCTCGGAGTGCTTACGGAGATATCGGGCTATGCGGTGCATCCGGATCGCCTCGTCTGGATGGACGCGCTGCGAGAGCAAAAAATTACCGAAATCGATCTCGGCGCGACGTTTCGCGAGCATTTCGGCCACCCATATATCGTCATGCACAGGAACGATCTTCTGTCGGTCCTTCTCGATGCGTGTCGAAGAAATAAATCGATAACGCTCGAAACCGACAGGCATGTTGAATGGGTCGAAGATGTAGGCGACGGCGCGCGCCTAGGATGCGCAGACGGTACGGCCTACGAGACCGAGATTCTGATCGGGGCGGATGGGCTGAGATCGAAAGTGCGCGGCAGCGTCAGCTCCGACGAACCCGTCTGCGCCGAATATGTCGCTTACCGCGGGACCATGCCGATGAGCCAAATGTCCACGCATGCCGGATTGGACAACGTGGTTATGTGGGTCGGTCCGGACATGCATTTTGTGCAATACCCGGTCCGGCGGGGCGAACTCTATAATCAAGTGGCGGTGTTTCGAAGTAAGCGATACACGCCGGATTCCGACGATTGGGGTACGGTGGAGGAATTTGACGCCCATTTTGCCCAAACTTGCGACTACGTCCAGAGCTGCGCAAAGCTCATGTGGCGCGACCGTCGTTGGCCGATGTACGACCGTGAACCCATTCTGGGTTGGACACACAATCGGATCGCTCTCCTTGGCGATGCGGCGCATGCGATGCTGCAATATATCGCACAAGGTGCGTGCCAGGCGATTGAGGATGCGGGCTGCCTCGCCAAATGTATCGCGGAAGGCGAAGCCGATATCCCCGCCGCATTGGTGCGCTATCAGACGCTCAGGGCGCATCAGGCGGCGCGTGTGCAGATTACAGCGCGGGCCATGGGGAAATTTTTTCATCTTGCCGGGGCCGAGGCCGAGGTGAGGAATACATTGATGGGATTGCGTTCGCCCAGCGACTATTCCCATCTGGATTGGCTCTATGGTGAGCGAAAGGCGGCTAACTGATGCTTCCCCCGCTAGATTTCCCAAAATGGCTCGAAGCGAACCGCCACTTACTGAAGCCGCCGGTCGGCAATCGGCAAATCTGGGAAGATACCGAGTTCATCGTGACGGTCGTCGGCGGCCCAAATCTGCGTACCGATTTCCACGACGATCCGTATGAGGAATTCTTCTGGCAGTTCCAGGGCAACGCTTATCTCAACGTGATCGAGAACGAAAAGCCGGGCAGGGTGGACCTGCGCGAAGGCGCGATGTTTCTTTTGCCGCCGCACGTTCGCCATTCGCCGCAACGTCCCGAAGAAGGAAGCGTGTGTCTGGTGATCGAGCGGCATCGCCCGGCCGGCGTGCTCGACGGATTCGAATGGTATTGCCCGTCTTGCAACGGGCTCGTTTACCGTGTCGAGGTGCAGCTCAAATCGATCGTGCGCGATCTTCCGCCGTTGTTCGAAAGTTTTTATGGCAGTCCGGACCTGCGCATCTGCCGCACCTGCGGTACCATGCATCCGGGGAGGGGTTCGTCATGATGGGCCGTATCGACGCACGCCTCGTTGAATTGGGGATCGAGCTGCCGGCTCCGCCGCCGCCGCGCGCCGCCCGCATCCTCATGGCCAAGGCGGCCGGCGGGTTCTTGTTTGTCTCTGGCCAGCTGCCCTCCTTGAATGGCGAGTTGCGTTATGTCGGCAAGGCCGGCCGCGAGTTCAATCTGCATGACGCTCAAGCGGCAGCCAGGCTGTCCGCGCTCAATGTGTTGTCGCATGCCCGTGCGGCGCTCGACGGTGATCTTGATCGCATCGCCGAGGTCGTATTACTGCGCGGCTACGTGAATGTTGCACCCGATTTTTTTGAAATTTCCCAATCGGTGAACGGGGCCTCCGATCTTATGGCCGAGATATTCGGCGCGGTCGGCGCGCATACCCGCACGGCGATCGGGGTTGCCATGATGCCCTATAACGCCTTGATCGAGGTCGAAGCCCAATTCCTTCTTACTTGAGCGCCTATCGCTCGACGGAGACGTCCATGCTTTACATTATCTATCAGGAAGATCGCGCGGAGGGGGCCGCGATCCGCGCCGCAACGCGCGAAGCGCATTTCGCTTATCTCGATGCTTATCAAGATATTCTCGTGTTGGGTGGGGCGCTTCTTGCCGACGAAGATGCGACGCGTACCGGTAGCGTCCTTATCGTCAATGTGCCGGACCGCGCCGCCGCAGAATCGTTCTCCGAGAACGAACCGTTTCGGAAGGCGGGGTTATTCAGTTCGGTGAAAATTTCGCGTATGCGTCGAGGTCAATGGAATCCGGCGGCGGCACCGAAATCTGCCGAGGGAAATTGAGGCCAACCCAGTTTCTTTTCCAAGCGGGCGTGCGGTATAGTCGGCCTCTACGACGGAGCCCGCAGGGAGCAGACATGGCGAAATCAACGCGTGCGTCTCGTGGGAAAAGCCTTGGCGTCACACAATTAGCCAGCGTGCCGAGTCTGGGATCGGAGCGCGCGCATCTAACCTTGCGCGTCGATTTCGGCCCCTACGGCGCGCTCGGACCCGGCAAGATCAAGCTTCTCGAACTTATCGGCGAGCATGGATCGATCACCGCTGCGGGCCGCAGCATGGATATGTCGTATCGGCGCGCGTGGCTTTTGGTAGACAATATAAACGCCATGTTCGGTGAGGCGGCCGTCGCCAAGCAGCACGGCGGTTCCGGCGGCGGGCGAGCGGCGCTCACGAAATTTGGCTTAAAGCTGATTGCGCACTATCGTGATATGGAACGCGAGGCTGAAGCCGCAGTCAACCACCGCTTGCGTGCTTTCCAGCGCGCCCTTGCTGATGCCCCGCCGGCCCAAACGGTCAATTGATCAGAGCGGCGTCGACGGAATCACGCTGACGTGGATTGCGCCTTCGCAGCCTTGGCCACCGATAGACCTGATGGCTAGATCAACTTCGTCTAGCTTGAATTCGTGCGTCGCTATCAATTCGACCGGGTATAAACCGGATGAAATCAGCTCAATCGCCGTTTCGACGGCCTGATAGCTGTGGCCACGCGCCGCCTTCAAGGTAACGCGCTTCGCATTCATATCGACGGCCGGGAATTTCTCGATGATGCCGCCGCTGGCGAAAACGACGCTGCCGGACTTGCGCACGCATTTGATCGCGTCGACCAGCGTATTCGGGCCGCCGGCCACGTCTAGCACTGCGTCACAGCCTTCGCCGCCGGTGATGTCCATCACGCGCTTCACCAAGTCTTCTTCTTCAACATTGATGGTCACGTGCGCGCCAAATTTCTTTGCCTTTTCCAGTCGTTCCTTGTCGCGAGCCAGCCCGCTGACGATGATGGTCTTGGCGCCCAGATGCCGCGCCGTCATGACTGCGGCGAGACCTTGCTGGCCGGGCCCTTCGATCAGAATCGATTGACCCATCTTGAGGCCGCATTCGAACTGAACCCATTGGACGCCGTTGCTAATAGGAATAGACATGGCGAGATGGCGCGCGGGCACGTTTTCTTTCACGCGATGCACAACTGCTTGGGGATGCAGATACATGTATTGGCTGTAGCCACCCCAGAGCTTCGGCCCCATGGCGATCGGGGACGAGCCGTAACGCAAAACGGTTTCGGCCTGACCGCGTGCCTCAGTCTGTTGGCAGAGGCGGAAATCGCCCGAGCGGCAATAGGTGCATTGACCGCACGGGATGTATTCCTCAAGAGCGATGCGGTCGCCTTCCTTGAGTTTGAAATTTTTGGCCGCCAGCGAGCCCAGATTGGCGACTCGCGCGATATTCTCATGGCCCATGATGCGCGGGGTTTTGTTGCGGCGATAGCTGCCCCAATCGGAGCCGCAAATGCCGGCGGCCTCGATCTGCAATAGGCCGGCATCAATCTCGACATCGGGCAGGTCGAATTCGCGTACCTCGGTCTTCATGATGTCAGTAGTGAGCGCGGCCAGCGATTTCTTAACCATGTATTGTCTCCCGGAAAACGGTTTTTGGGGCTTAAAACGTTAAGCGTGTTAAGCAGATGCTAGGACCATTGACCATAGTTCGCAACATGCCCCGATGCGATTCTTACCACATGCTTTTGCGGGCGCGTTCAGGCCATTCCTTGTCGTAGGGCTCTCCGCCGACCCGGTTCTCGCTGAGTACGGCCAGGATTTGCCCCGGCGTCGGCAACCTGGCGGAATCGACGTGTTTTGCCGGGTTCCACAGATCGGCGCGCAGGATGGCCCGGGCGCATTGGAAAAAGATGGTTTCGACGTCGATGACGGCAACGGACCGCGGCGGCTTTTCGTCCATCATGAACGATGCCAGCAAATCTGTATCGGTCGACAGATGCGCGCGGCCGTTGACGCGCAGGGTGCTTCCCGAACCAGGGATCATGAACAGCAAGGCAACGCGCGGATCTTGGACGATATTGCGCAGGGAATCGACGCGATTATTGCCTCGTCGGTCGGGAAGCATCAGGGTCTTGTCATCGTGTACGCGCACGAAACCCGGCAAATCGCCGCGCGGCGAACAATCGAGGCCTTCCGGACCGCTGGTCGCCAAGGACACGAACGGAGAAGCATCGATCAAAGCGCGGTAGTGGGGCGTAATATAGGCAACCTCTTTGACGATCGAGGCTTCGCTAGGCTTTCCATAGATAGCATCAAGCTCCTCTAACGTTTTGATGGTGGGCATCGTTTCCCCCGTCGATCAGAAAATTGCCTGAAATATTGTAGCCCATGGGAACGTACTTGAGGAGGCACCGGTCTCTGTCGCCATAACAAGGCGTCGCGCGTTCAAAATCGGGACGGCTGAGGCATTTTTGAGGGTTATGGCAATTTGCCTCTACCACGCGTTGCAGATGCCGGCTCTTCCGCCAATTACAAAAGACGAAGCCGGCATCCAACGATCCGGCGAAGAGGTACCTCTGGACGATGTAAAGATGAGCGAAACCCTGCGCGAAGCGGTTGGCGTTTTTCATAACCCCGATCGGTTGCAGGTGGCTATCGACGAATTGCAGAGTTCGGGGCCCAACCACCATGACATAAGTCTGTTGGCGAGCCGAAAGGCGATCGAGAACAAGCTCGGGCATGTCTATGTGCGGTCAAACGGTGTCGAGAACCAACCCGACGCCACGCATCAGGATTATCGTTCCCGGAAGATCGGGGGAACGCGAAAGGCGTCATGATCGGGGTGCCCCTTTACATTGCCGCGCCGGGGCCGCGCTCGCCACCAAGCGGGGACAGGAAAAATAGCCAGCCTTAAGGGTGCTTCGAATGGCGTGTACGACTCAATGAGTGAGGGACTATGCGACACCCTCGTGCGCGTCGAGAAAGAGATGTTCACGCAATCGGGTACGGCCACGGCTTACGCGGCTTTTGATCGTTCCGAGTGCACAGCCGCATTGTTTGGCGGCCTTTTCGTAGCTCATGCCGCCGCTTCCGACGAGCATAAGGGCTTCTTTCTGGTCGCTGGGCAGGCACTGCATCGCCTCGTTGACCTCTTCGACGATGATCGGCCAATCCTGCGTCGCTTCAATACGGAGTCCGTCCATGATGTCATCCAACGGTGCTGCTGCTTCGCGCCGCTTCTTCCTGCAGTTGGTGTAAAACGTGTTGCGCGTGATGGCGAACATCCATGCTTTCAGGTTGGTGCCTCGTGTGAATTGATGGATATTGGCCAAGGCCTTCACCAATCCTTCCTGCAATAAATCGTCCGCGTCCGTGGGATTGCGCGTCAAGTTGCGCGAGAACGCAGGCAATGGTGCCATCAGTTTCACGATTTCGTTTTGCAGAGGCCTGTCAGACACAATGCTGTCGGTGCCGATTTCTTGAAGGGGACGATCTGACATGTTGTTCATGGGGACCTGACCTTATTTATTTGGCTTAGCAGAGCTTCGCTTTGGGTGTTTGGCTTGGGTACCCTGTCCTCGATGCTTGCCGTTCTGATCAGGTAGACTGCGAGCCGCGCCTATTATTCCGGGCCAAATTCGTGGGATATTTGCGGTTCACCAACGGGCGATCACGTTTACGCGCGGAATACGGCCGTTGGACCCACAATGGACTTAATTTTGGCCGGTTTTTGACCAATCTCTTCTCGGATTCGTGAACGGTATTCTTCGCAATCTTCTTGGTGGCCCGGCGTCTTTTAGGTGCACCGGCCGATAGTGGCGAATTTTACGGCCGATCGCTCGTGCGGAAGCTTTCGCGGGTGGCTTGGTCGATTCGTTCGTCTCCGCTCAACGGCCGACCGCGCGGATCGTCATTTGGCCGCGCCAAGGAATCTTTGTTCGGGCGAGTGTCATCGGACTTCGTGTCTATCCGTTGTCGTCCCCTTTTGTTTTTCTCTTCCTTATCAACTCCTCGGGCCACAAGCTTACTTTTCGGTACTCCGAAACTCGTCAGACGGCTGTTCCAAAATGAACACGGCTTTTGCGCGATGGTTCGGGATTCACGAACCATTAACACGACGGTTCTGGAATCCGAACCAGAGCCAATCCCATAAATACTTGAGATCTATGGAACGCGGCGGATCAAGCAGCCCGCTGCCCAGAACCGGAGTGAACTCGCGGTTGGCCGTAAACTAAAGAAAGAAGAATCACCGGGTGTTAAGCGTGTCGATGGCGTCGTTGGGAAATCGATTGCGTTGCGGAGACAACGGCGGGCCAAGTTCGAATTATCGCCACGCATCTTGCCCTATGCGTCTGCCAGCGGCGCAAACAAATATCCCTCTTTTCCGAACGCATGGCCGAACGGCTGCAGCCGTTCAATGTCCTTATGGGCGATCTCAATATCTTCCGACCGGGTAGCTTCGGACCAGCTTCCCATTGTGGGAGAAATCAGCGGCGCCTGACCCGACGTTCGGAACAAAAACGTTAGAGGAGGGTTCTTCCGTTGCTCGTCGTTTTTCACTCTGCATGTAAGGAGATAAAAATGACAAATAAATCGCAAGTCGCATCGAACGGAGCCGACAATTTGGACGCGAACGAAACGATCCGTCTGATCGCCGCCGATAAGGTCGAAGGTGCGACCGTGTATAACACCGAGGACGAAAAACTGGGTTCGATCGAGAATGTCATGATCGACAAACAATCCGGCAAGGTCGCCTACGCGGTCATGTCGTTCGGTGGCTTTCTAGGCATCGGCGACGACCATCATCCGCTGCCGTGGCAAGTGCTTAAGTACGACACCGACCAGGGCGGTTTCGTGGTCGATCTCGACAAGGGAATGCTTGAAGGTGCCCCTCGATACGGCACCAACGAACGCGTGAACTGGGAAGATCAGGCTTGGGGCCTTAGGTTCACGACTATTACCAGGTTCCGCCTTATTGGATCTGACATCTTGAGGGACTGACGAGGGTCGGCGGCCATCGTGCCGCCGGTTTTTATGCGCCTGGCGAAGAACCGTCATAAGAGCGTCATCGTATCGTCACGAATCGCGCTTACACCCCGTCACAAATGAACGCACCGACATCAGATGTTCTCAATTTCCGTTCCATCTGGATTTCCGATATTCACCTCGGAACGCGCGGATCCCAAACCGATCTGCTGCTCGATTTTCTAAAGAATACCGAATCGAAATATCTCTATCTCGTCGGCGACATCGTCGATGGATGGCGCATGAAGCGAAGTTGGTATTGGACGCAATCCCACAACGACGTTGTCCAGAAACTTCTGCGCAAGGCGCGCAAGGGCACGCGGTTGGTCTATGTCCCGGGCAATCACGACGAGAATTTTCGAGATTTTGCGGGCCGTCGCTTCGGTCATGTCGTAGTTCTCCGCGAGGCGATCCATCGCACAGCCGACGGCCGGCGTTTTCTTGTCGTCCACGGCGACGAATTCGACGGTGTTGTGCTTTATGCCAAATGGCTCGCATCGCTCGGCGACAGTGCCTATACGGTCGCCTTGACGATGAACCAATGGCTCAACGGTATTCGTCGGAAATTCGGACTGCCCTACTGGTCACTTTCCGCATTCCTCAAGCACAAGGTAAAGAACGCGGTCCAATACATCTCATGTTATGAGGACGCGGTTGTTGCTTACGCGCGGCGCCGTAACGTGGATGGCGTAATTTGCGGTCACATCCATACCGCCGAGTTGCGCGAGATCGATGGGATCACTTATTGCAACGACGGCGATTGGGTCGAAAGCTGCACCGCTCTGGTGGAGCATTTCGACGGCCGCCTAGAAATCTTGAACTGGGCGAAAATGCGCGGATCTATTTATTTGGAGCAGACCCCATGGACCTCGTCGTCGTCAGCGATGCCTGGCATCCACAGGTCAACGGCGTTGTCCGAACCCTCGAACGGGTAAAGATCGGATTGGAAGCCCGCGGCTGGCGGGTCTTTTTCATAACGCCCGATAAATTCAACTCGATCCCTTGCCCAACCTATCCCGATATCCGTTTGTCGCTAGCGCCTGGCGCTAAGCTTCAGCGCCTTATGGATGATTATCTTCCGGCAACGATCCATATCGCGACGGAAGGACCTCTCGGCATGGCGGCCCGCGCTTATTGCCTTCGGCGTCGCCTGCCGTTCACGACTGCTTACCACACGCGTTTTCCGGAATATGTACATATGCGAACCGGATTCCCCCTATCGTTGAGTTACCGGTTCATGCGCTGGTTCCATCGACCATCCGCCGGCTTGATGGTCGCGACTCCTTCTCTGGCGCTTGAGCTGTCGGAACGCGGCTTTCCGAATATTCGGCGCTGGAGCCGCGGCGTCGATACCGAATTGTTTCATCCGCGCGACAAGGCGCTGATCATAGATCCACGCCCGATCAGCATGTATATCGGGCGGGTCGCAGCCGAGAAGAACATAGAGGCGTTCTTGAAATTGAAACTGCCCGGGACGAAATATATTGTCGGTGACGGCCCACAGCTTCCGCAGCTAAAGAAAAAATATCCGGATGCAAAATTCACGGGCTGGAAAGTAAATGGCGAATTCGCTGCATTGGTCGCCGCAGCTGATGTCGTTGTGTTCCCGAGCCGGACCGATACCTTTGGACTGGTCATCCTCGAAGCCCTGGCCTCGGGCGTACCTGTGGCGGCTTATCCGGTCACTGGCCCCAGCGACGTAATCGGCGAGTCGGGGGCCGGCGCACTTAACGAGGATCTGGCGTCGGCGGTATTGACCGCCCTTGCGATCCCGGCGGAGAAAGCGCGAACGCACGCACTGAAATTCTCGTGGGATGCCTGTATCAATCAGTTCGCATCGAATCTTGTGACGGCGTAACGATTTTCCGAAGCGATTGTTTCGCGCGCGCGACCCATGCATCGAGTCGTGGGTCTTCGGCAAAGGATTTATCGATCAGATAGAGCCCGGCTGCCGGGCAGACAGCTCCCAATTCGACCAACACAGGCTTAAGCAGAAGATCCGGGGCCATCGCGTGTGCGGGGCCGGCGCCAAGCATCACCGCGAATGACGTGATGTCGAGTAATCCGTTTTGCGGAACCTGATCCAGGAACAGCTTGAGTAGGCCCGTATAGGTGGCTTTATAGGTTGGGCTGGCGAAGACCACAAAATCCATGCCTTGGATCGATTGAATAGCGGCGGCTACCCTGGCGTTCCCAAACTCCAACAGGTCGGCGCCGAGATCAATCACATCGATGACGACATCGGGCATACGACCGCTCAGTTTTTGTGCGACCAATATCCCAGCGTCGAGCGTGCGCGATTTTGCCTTGGGGTTGCCGACCACAACAGCGCTTTTCATTTGGTTCCGTTCCGTGATTGCAATGCCCAACTATAGCTCGCTTGCCGAGGCGCGCCATCCTCAATATTGATCGGGCTGAGACATCTGGAGGAATGCATGGATTTCGGGATTTTTTCCAACGGCTTTCGAGCCCATACCAGCGCCTCTCAAACATATGACGAGGATATCCACGAGATCGTTCTCGCCGACCAGCTTGGCTTTCGCGATTGCTATATCAGCGAACATCATGGCGAGCCTCCCTATATCGGCCGGGTCGATACGATCCCGGTTCCCGAACTATTGATGTGCAAGGCCGCCGGGCTGACAAAGCAGATCCGAATGGGGGCGGCGGTAAAACTGATCCATCTCCAGCATCCGGTCGATGTGGCGATCCAGGCGGCTATCACCGATCATCTGCTTGGCAACGGGAGGTTTATCTTCGGTTTTGGCTCGGGATTCAATTCGCCGCTGTTTTCCGAGGAACGCGGGCTTACTTACGAGGATCGTCACGTTCGGCTCGCGGAATCGCTCGAAGTCATCCTGAAATGCTGGGAAGCCAAGGAACCCTTCGACTGGGTGGGCAAATATTGGAATGGGAAAGGGATCGTCGCTCTGCCGAAGCCGGCTACTGCTCCGCATATGCCGATGGCGACCGCGACCGATTCCGAGGTAATGATCAAAATCGCGGCCGAACGAGGATACACGCTGTTGTCCGCGTTTCTCGAGCCGGCGCCGCGTCTGCGGGCCAAAGCTGCGAAATACGCCGATATTGCGCGCGCCGCGGGACATAGAAATCCGCGTAGGAACGTAACGGCGTCGCGAATTGTCTATATCGCCAATTCACGGAAGGAAGCGATCGAGGACATGCGTGCCGCCGTAACCTATGAGGTCAGCGTCCAAGCCGAACGCGGATTCCTGAAGATGCTCAAATCTGTCTTCAATCTGGATGTGCCCAACGATTTGCGGGCGATCGAGGCGCTTGTGGAGGCGGACCTCTATATCCTGGGCGATGCCGATCAGGTGGCGGGGAAGCTCAAGGGTTTCTACGATGCTTCGGGCGGATTTGGGACGTTTCTCATGGTTACCGGGAAAGATTGGGCGAGCCGCGAAAAGCGCGACCGCTCGATGCGATTGTTTATGGAACAGGTGGCGCCCCAATTGCGTCATCTCGATCCGGTGGATTAGTCAGAGACTTTCGAGCAATTTCTTGCGGAATGTCCGGTCGCGTTTGAGGTGCCATTCCCGGCTCATCGCTTCGGACCGTGTCGCGAATTTTTCCACATAGAGTAGAATCCAGGCGCGGCCTCGGGTCGCACGGGCACCTTTGCCCGCATTGTGTCGCGACAGGCGCAGATCGAGATCGTTGGTCCAGCCGACATAGGTTCGAACCCCTCCCTTGCCGGTACTGCCGAGGAGATAGACGAAGCAATCCACGCGTTTACGCCAATTGTTGACTTGTCACTGACCGACAATCTCGGGAATATGTCCCAACGAATATAACTACGGTTTCGACGGCCGACTAGGAAGGGAGTGCGACATGCTTGATGAAGAACGCAGCATGCAATTGATGCGGGTTGGTGCAGGTACACCCATGGGCGAACTGCTGCGCCGCTATTGGCATCCCATCGCTGCCGCCAGCGAATTCGATGACAAGAATACCAAGCCGATCCGGCTGTTAGGCGAAAATCTCGTCATGTATAAGGATCTGAGCGGCAATTACGGCATGCTTGATCGCCATTGCCCGCATCGCCGGGCCGATCTCTCTTATGGTTACGTCGAGGAGGATGGTCTGCGCTGCAATTATCATGGCTGGCTGTTCGGCAAGGACGGCTCATGTCTCGCCCAACCCTATGAGGATGTCGAAGATCCATCGGGCAAGTTGCGTAAGACCATCCAGGTCAAGAATTACAAAGTTCAGGAAATGGCCGGTCTGTTATGGGCCTATATGGGGCCAGAACCGGCACCGCTGATTCCGAACTACGAGCCCTTTTTGTGGAAGAATTGCTTCGCCCAGATCAGCTTCACAGAACTGCCGTGCAACTGGTTCCAGTGTCAGGAAAACTCCATCGATCCCGTGCATAACGAATGGATGCACCAGAATTGGAGCATCCGTCTGGACGGCAAGACCGGTCCCTACGCGCCGACCCACATCAAGGTCGATTTCGAGGAATTCCGCCACGGCCATATCTATCGCCGTGTCCGTTCCGATACCGACACGGACAACGAATTGTGGAGCGTCGGACGGGTTTGTCTCTGGCCCTATGCCCTGTTCACCGGCGGCCATTTCGAATGGCGGGTGCCGATCGACGACGAGAACACCTTGAGCGTGGCCTGGTTCGTCAGCCGGGTCCCCAAGGAAAAGGAACCCTATGTGCAGAACCATGTTCCGCATTGGTTCTCGCCCCTGAAGGACGAGGAGACGGGGCGCTGGCATTCGTCGCACATCATGAACCAGGATTTCGTCGGCTGGGTCGGGCAGGGTACCTTTGCCCAACGTTCGCTCGAGCATCTTGGCAAGAGCGACCGGGGCATCGCCATGATCCGGCAGCGCTATTTCCAGGATATGGAGCGCGTCGCGCGTGGCGAGGACCCCCTGGCCATCGTCCGCGATCCTAAGGAAAACGAGCGAATCGATCTTCCGATCATTGATAAGGATTCGTTCATCGACGGTGTTTCGCTCGAATATCTTAAGAAAGGCCGCAGCTTCGGCACGCCCAAACGCATGCAGCACCTGGTCGGGCAACCTGCCGAAGTGAAGCGGGCCTACGAGGAAGCCATGGGTTTCAAGATGGTAGATTGGTAGGAACGGCGGCGATGGCGCTGTATGAACTCGACGGGGTTGCCCCGATTCTTCCCGATAGCGGCAGCTATTTTATCGCGGACAATGCCATGGTCGTTGGCAGCGTGCGTCTGGGCGAAAATGTGAGTATCTGGTTCGGAACGGTCGTGCGCGGCGACAAGGATTGGATCGAAATCGGCGCGGGATCAAATATCCAGGACAATTCCGTGCTCCATACCGACCCAGGCAAGGTGCTGTCGATCGGCAAGAACGTCACGGTCGGCCACAAGGTGATCTTGCACGGCTGCACGATCGAAGATGGCGTCCTAATCGGAATGGGCGCGATCGTGATGAACGACGCCATAATCCGTAAGGGTTCCGTCGTCGGCGCGGGAGCCATCGTCACCGAAGGCAAGGAATTCCCGGAGAATTCGATGATTCTCGGGGCGCCGGGACGATTTTCTCGCGAAGTCACACCGCAGATGCGCGAAGGCATCCTGCGCGTTTCGGCGTCCTATGTCGCCAATGGCCAAAAATTTGCAAAGGGCCTGCGCAAGTTGGCCTGATTGGTTTGGGACCGGCGTCCGACTCAGAAACGAAAAGGGCAGCACCACGGCGCTGCCCTTTGTTCTTTTGAATGACGGTCTGCGTTATTCAGCGGCGGCCTTCTTCACCACCGTGTCTTTCAGGTTCAGGATGTGGCGCGCATTGTGATACATCACCTTTTCCGTGTCGGCCTGCGACAAGCCGATCTCGCCGAAATATTTCAGCGCGATTTTCGGGTCCCAGCACGGATAGTCGGTGCCGTACATCACGTGATCGACACCGTAATATTCGATGGCGAATTTCATTCCGGCCGTATGCGGCGAAACCGTGTCGGTGAACATGCGCTTCATATAGACGCTGGGATCCTGCGGCAGCTTCGCCTTCTTGCCGTTTTTGTCCATACGGCCGGACTGGTACGGCAATGCGCCGCCCGTGTGCGACATCACGACTTTCAGGTCCGGATGGCGCTCCATGATTCCAGAAAAAACGAGGCGCATGGCGGCGACGCTGACCTCGACGACGCGGCCGAGGCTGAGGAACAGTGCGCCGTCATAACCGCCGAGCGCATGGACGAACGTCGCGTCGGTCGGATGCAGGAACATCGGAAGACCGAGCTGCTCGACGCGGTCGTAGAACGGCTCCAGCCGTTCGGCGTCGATGCGCGGATCCTTGCCGATGCTGCCCGGCAAGTTGACACCCATCAGACCCAAATCGTTGACCGCATGGTCGAGGACCTCGAGCGCGATCTTGGTGTCCTGCATCGGGATCGCGGCGCTGGCCCACACGCGGTCCGGATATTTGCGTTGCGCGCCGGCCATTTCCTCGTTCCACATCATGGCGAGATCGCGGCCTTCTTCCGGCGGCAGTTCGGAGAAGGCGACGGAGAACGGGCCGATCGAGCAGACGACGTCGATGTCATGGCCGAGGCTGTCCATATGCTCGAGCTGCCTGTCGAGGTCGAACCATTCGTCCCAGGTGCCCAGGACGTAATCGCCGGGGTTTTCCTCGCGGAGATATCGGTAGCCGCCCTTGCCGTCGCGCTCGACGCGCGGGTAGCCCTTGCGCTTCAGCAGCGTCTCGAAAACCGACGTCGGCCACCAATGGAAGTGAGAATCGATAATATGCATCGCTAGCTCCTATCGGTTCGCTCGCGCCGTCTCATAGGGGCGCTGAAATGTTAATAATTCTATTTACGATAGACATCCGGGTCAACTGGCGCCGGGGGGCTGAACCTCTTTCCGTGAACATCGGATTAGCCCTATGGGCCGATTTTGTTCGGACTTTCGGCCGATTGCGATAAGATGACCGCCGTTAATTGTTGGTATGCGGGGAGAGTCGAATTGGCCGATAACGAACCTTTGGAATTCTATGTCGAGCGCGTCGCGAACATGTCGCACGCCAATGGTGTCTTCCGTATAACCTTCGCCCAGCAGGCCGAGGGCGACGCGATCCGGCCAATGGTCCGGTTGCTTATACCTGCCAATCAATTGTCGCCGATTCTGCAAGGAATCTCCAATGCCGCGCGCGATATCGGCCAGCAGGTGCAGGCGCGTGTCGCTCCGGCCGAACCGGAGCCCGCTACGGAGCCCGCTCCCGCGCCGAAGGGCCGTACCAAGAAATAGTGCTTTTTAGCGTTCGCGCATGGCGTCGGTCAGGCGCGCGAGGTAAGGATCGAACAGATATTCGATCACGGTACGGCTGCCGGTATGAATATTGGCAACGACCCGCACACCTGGGAACAGGTTGTAGCGAAGCTTTTTGTTTTGGAAGTAGCTTTCCTCGGTCTCGATGCGCACCTTGTAGAAGGGCATGCCGTCGGGCGTCAGCAGCGCATCGGGTGAAACCGAAACGACCTTGCCGACGAGCCCGTCGAACCGGTTCGCATCGGCGGAGGCGAGCCTGACCGTCGCGGGCTGGCCGGCGGCGACATAGCCGATATCGTTGATCTGGAGCTTGGCTTCGACGACGAGGCGATCGCCTTCCGGCACGATATCGACGACCGGCTCGCCCGGCTTCACGACCCCGCCGATGGTATTGACGTAGATCGTCTTGACCAGTCCCTCGACCGGCGAACGAATGGTCGTCCGCTCAAAGCTGTCCTTGAATTTGCCCATGCGTTGGCTGAGCTCCTGGAGCGTCAGCCGTAAATCGTCGAGCGCTTTTCGATTGTCGTTGTCGAAGGTGCTTCTGATCGATTTCTGCGCGGCGGCCGCTTCGGCGAGCGTGGCATCGGCGACGCTCAAGGTGATCTTGTCTTCTTCGATACCGCCTTCGAGCTGGTTCAGGTCCTTCAAAAGATCGAGATGCTTGTAGCGGTTGGTCAGGTTTTCCGCGAGGAGACTGTCGCTGATGGCGATCTGTTCCTTGAGGAGGGTCAGGCTACGCTGGCGATTGCGGATGCGCGTTTTGATCTCTTCGATTGCACGGGTTTTCTGGATCACCGTCTGATTTTGGCGATCGATTTCGTCCAAATGGCGTTGCCGGGCGACGACGAACGCCTTTTGCGCCTGCTGCACCAGGACGGGATATTCGCGTACTAGATCGGCCTCGAAGGTCGGCTCCGCAGTATTTGCCAGCAAGGCCTCGTACCGTTGCACATCGAGGCGGAGCGAGGTCAGGCGAATCCGCAGTTCCGAGACATCGGCCAAGCTGGAGGTCGGCGCAAGAACGACCATGGGCTGATCGAGGGCGACGTGCTCGCCTTCCTTGACGAGAATTTGTGAGACGATGCCGCCCTCGAGATGCTGGATGCGCTTGACCGACGAGGACGGGATCACTTCGCCGGTGGCAATGCTGACGATATCCAATGTCGAAACCATAGCCCAGACCAGGAAGGCCACCATCGTGAATGCGCATAATCCATAAACGATATGTGGTCCGACGGTTTCGTCCGTACCTTTGGCTGTGCTCATGCGCTGGGCGAAGTCGGCTTTCCAGGCGACGATCCGTTCTCCGTAGGGCGACAATCTCGTTTTGGCTCGATCGATCGCCGCCTTCCAGCGTGGGTCCGCAAGCAGTTTCCCAATGGGTCCGATGGTCATGGTTCTAGCCTCGTCCAACCTGTCGTCCGCCCTCGGGCGCCGGCGCTTCACCCGCGACTACGCCGGGTACGTTGGCCACCAAAGGGATCGGTTTTTGGTTGAGATCGAGGACGATGTGGCGCCCCCGCACAATCTTGGGATCGTGCGAAATCACGATGATGGTCCGCCCATCGCGCGCGAGGCGGCCGAGCGTATTGTGCACCATTGCGATCCCCTCGGCATCGAAGCTTTCTGTCGGCTCGTCGAACAGAACCAGCTTGCCGTCCGACAGAAGCGCGCGTGCCAGCGCGATGCGTCGTCGGGTTCCCTCCGACAGGCGCCAGCCGTTGTCGACAATTTGCATCTCCAGCCCGTTCTGGCTCTCGTCGACAAATTTGCGCAGACCTGTTGCGTCGACGACTTCGTTGACGCGATGCGGGTCGATCTCAGGATTGTTGATGCGCAGGTTTTCTTCCAGCGTGGCGTTCAGAAGAGACGGTTCTTGCGGCAGATAGATGATCTGGCGCCGCCACCATTCGGCGGCCGCCTGTTTGAGATCGAGCCCGTCGGCCAGCACGAAGCCGCGTGACGGTTCGAACAGCCCCAGGATCAGACGGGCGAAGGTCGTCTTGCCCGTGGCATTGGCGCCGGTCACGACGAGCACGGATCCGGGTTCGAGCTTCAGATTCAAGCTTTCGAATAGCGGATTGGTGCTGCCCTGATGGCTGAAGCTGACATCGCGGAATTCGAGCCCTCCGGAATAGGCCGCGATGGCCGAACCGCGATCGCGCTCGAGCGGGAGCTTGGCGAATTCGCGGAGCACGCCGAGAGCCTGGCGGGCCTTGGCCAAGGTGCCGCCGAGTTGGGCAAAACGGGCGATCGGCTGCATGGCGCGGGCGCCGAGCAAGTTGGTGCCCATCATGGCGCCGACGTCGAGATGGCCGCGCACGGTCAACACGCCGGCAACGACGATGACGACGACGCTCATGAGCGCGTTGGCGGTTTGCGTAAGGGACTGCACGACCCCCTGGTTATCGTTCAATTTCCGCCGTAGCGATTGCACGATATGGGATTGGGATTGCCATCCCTTGCGCAGGAAGGCTCCGGCATTGAAGACGCGGACCGTTTCGCCCTCGCGGATTGCGGTCGACAGCAGCGAGCTGGTCTTGCCGGACTCGTTGGTCAGTTCGGTTGTCTTCTCGTTCATGGCGGCTTGGCCCACAAGACCGATGACGAAGACCAAAATGACGAAGCCGGTGACGACGGTGGCGAGGATCGGGCTCAAGACATAAAGAACGAAAATGAACAGCAGGGCGAACGGCACATCGAGTATGGCCGAGATGTTGTTGGCGCTATAGGCCTGCTCGACCGTGCTGATGCCGCTCAGGATTTCGCGGCGCATCTCCGGGGGGACGCGGTCGAGCGCTTCGAGGCGCGACCGCGTGAGGGTATCGAAGCTGATCGCGGCGACATCCTCGTCGGGACGCGCGCTGGCCCGCGCGGCAAGGCGGGTGCGTGCCTCGCGAAAGATGAATTCCATGGCAACGGCGATCAACACGCCGGTCGTCAGCGTGATCAGGGTAGCATCGATGCCTTGCGCCACATAGCGGTTGAGCACCTGCATGACGAACAAAGGGCTCGCCAGCGCCAGGATGCTGATGAAAAAGGTCGCCGTGACCAATTCGACAGCGAGCGCCGGCCGTGCGAACAGACGTGCGTAAAATTCTTTCATGCAGAAAAGGCCCCCAGAACACCCACTATATCACATCCGTGCGGGCGGCCTAGCGCGGTAAATCAGGAGATATGGTTGACGGGATCGATATCGGAGGAGATCAGCGAGGTAACGTCGTTATTGAGCTGAATCGTCATATCGGCGGCCTGATCGTGGTCGGTATCGATTTCCAGCAGATGGGCACTGGCATCGTAGCGGCCTTGGATCGCTGCGTGATCTGCCCCCTTCAGAGTGGTCCATCTGATATTTTAGATTGGACGCTGAAGGAGAGAAAAAAATGGGCAAAAAGCACGGACCTGAGGAGATTATCGGCAAGCTGCGCGAGGCGGAGATCGTCCTTGCGCAGGGCGGCACGGCGAGC
>CAMDWJ010000042.1 GCA_945877815.1 Caenispirillum bisanense | reverse complement strand
CGTCTTGAGGGCCTCAATGCCATCTTCAAGGCGGCAAGGGCTCGCGCCCGCGGTTACCGGAAAACCGCCACATTCATAACCGTCATCTACCTAATAGCCGCTCCGCTGCCCGAGATCCTCAAATCCACTTGAAACGTCGAGGAGCCATAAGGAAGCTCCACCCGATTTCGCTTAGAAAGGCAACGGCTTGCGCAATATCCGTCTCGGCTACGATCGTCCCGAGGAAAACTAAACCCAAGAGGAAAAAAACGAGTTTCATTCGCGTTTCTTTTGCAAAAGGCCGGCAGCGTCATCGTCCCGAACGATGCGATCATCGTGAGAGTCGAAAAAAATATAGCCCGGGGAGTTGATGTTTCGATGACACCCAATTCGCCGACCGCATTGAGTTCACAAAGACCAAGACACAGGATTCAAACGAAAATGGCCGGGTCCAAGGACCCGGCCATATATGTCTTGCGCGATACCGAGTTTGTTTATTCGGCGGCTTGGGCCTTGGACGGCTGCGGATAGAGGTGGCATTCGAGTTTGATGCCGTCCACTTCGGTTTGCTCGGGCCGCACCTTACTGCACATATCCATGACGCTGGCGCAGCGTGGATGGAAGGCGCAACCGGTCGGCGGGTCGAGCGGGTTGGGGAATCCGCGGCCGAGCGCGATCTCGGGCACGTCCTTGGTCGGATCGGGCGTCAGGAACGAATCCAGCAGCGCCTTGGTATAGGGATGCTTGGGATTCCTGAAAATATCTTCCTTCGGTCCGTACTCAATCAAGCGGCCGAGATACATCACCGCAACCGTATCGGCCAGATGCTCGACCACCGCCAGGTTATGGCTGATGAAGACATAGGTCAGATTGAGTTCGTCGCGCAGATCCTGCAACAAGTTGAGGATATGGGCCTGGACCGAAACGTCGAGTGCTGAAGTGGGCTCGTCGCAGACCAGGATTTCCGGCTTCATCACCAATGCGCGCGCGATGGCGACGCGCTGGCGCTGGCCGCCCGAAAGCTGGCTCGGATAGGAATGGATCAGGCGCTTCGGCAATTCCACCATCGCCAGGATTTCCTCGACCCGCTTCTGGCGCGATTCACGATCCCCGATGTCGTGAACCTTGAGCGGCAGCGAGATGATCGATTCCAGCGTCTTGCGCGGATTGAGCGAGGAATAGGGATCCTGGAATACCGGCTGCACGCGGCGCGCGATCTGACGGATCGTCACATCGGTAATCGGGTTACCCTCGATGAAGATATTACCCGAACTCGGCTGCAAAAGACCCAGCAGCATCTTTGCCAGCGTGGTCTTGCCGCAACCCGATTCGCCGACGACGGCAACGACTTCGCCGCGCCGGACCTTCAGAGATACGTTCTGAACGGCCTTGAGGGTTTTCTTTTCCGAGAACAGGCCCTTGCCGACCAAGAATGTACGGCTGACGTCACGGCATTCAAGGACGGTTTCGCTGTCCGCCGTACCGTGAAACGCAGCGCGCGGTTTATGGATGGTTTCGGTGCTCATGACGCCTCCGATAGAATTTGTACTTGCGCCCGCTTCATGCATTCTTCGACGGACATGACGCAGCGATAGCCTCGGCCCTCGCTGAGATGTTTGATGGGAGTGATCCCGACCTCGCATTCGGCGCGTACGCTGGCGCAACGGTTACGAAACAGGCATCCGTCCATATCGCCGATGAGCGACGGCACGATGCCCGGAATGGAACCCAGCCGTCCGTGTCCGCTATTACCCGGTGTCGGAATACAGGCGATCAGCCCTTGCGTATAGGGGTGCGTGGGCTGGGTGAAGACTTCCATCGCGGTGCCGGTCTCGACGAACTTGCCGGCATACATCACCGCGACATTGTCGGCGACGCGCGCGACGACGCCAAGATCGTGGGTGATCAGAATCATCGCCGTGTTGAATTCGCGTTGCAGATTTCGCAGCGTATTCAAGATCTGCGCCTGGATCGTCACGTCGAGCGCCGTTGTCGGCTCGTCCGCGATGATCAAGGCCGGATCGCACATCAAGGTCATGGCGATCATGATGCGCTGGCGAAGACCGCCGGAGAGTTGGTGCGGATATTGGATAAGGCGGCTTTTCGGAGCCGAAATGCCCACCTTCTCAAGAAGAAATTCCGCGCGCTCGGCCGCTTCCTTGCGGCCACCCTTGCCGTGATGGATGTAAACTTCTTCGAGCTGGTCGCCGACCCGATAAACCGGATTCAACGAGGTCATCGGATCCTGGAAGATCATCGACATGCGATCACCGCGCAGGCTCGCAAATTCGCCCGGACTGATCGTCAGCAGGTTGCGTCCCTGCAGATCAAGTTTGTCGGCCGAAAGCTTCGCCTTCTTCGGCAATAGATTCATAAGAGCCAGCGCGGTGATGGATTTACCGCAACCTGACTCGCCCACGATACAGAGCGTCTCACCCTGGTTGACGTGAAAATCGATACCGGAGACCGCATGCAACGTGCCCGCTGGCACGTCGATCTCCACCGTCAGATTTTGGACGTCGATGACTTTTTGTTTTGTTGTCATGGTGTGTTCTCAGCGTTCACGATTAACTCCCTCGCCTTGCCCCACATCCTCCCGGATATGTGTCGCTGTAGACCACCCTTTGACGGCGACAGCGGGACAATAGCTTCCTCCTAAGGTCTGATCAAATGCACCAATCCAAGATTGAGTGCACGGCGATTGACTGGGTTTTGCGTTAGGCGAGCCGTTCCCCCAAGCCCTTTCCTACGCGAGGCGGACCCACCGCCCCCGCGCCCCGACGCGATTCCGCCGGATACTTTTTGATCGTTTCGGTACAAAGGGGCCCTCCCTCGGTCCCAGTGGTTCCTGGATCGCTCTTTACAGCTATCCACACGAATGGTCGGTTGTTCCGATCGGCCGATTGCTTAGTTTTAAACCGATCCGCAGGGATTTAGCCCCCCGTCTCCCAGGAAATAAATAGCATAGGTGAATTAGCATTTATAGGGTTTCTTACTCACCCCTTGCTACTGAGCGGAAATAAATACGTCTTCTGCGCTTTGACGCGATGTCGATGATGTGCGCTGTCAACTTGGTGCGCCCGACAATTTAGCCGCATCCCGCTTCATTGCGGCAGCCAAAGTTTGAAGCAAAGAACGGACAACGGGGTTTTTCCGCAACGCGGAATGAGTAACGAGCCAGATATCCACAGGCGACCCTACGGGGATCGATGCGATTCGCGTTACGCGCGGAAGGGCATCTCCCAAAAAACATGGCAGAACCCCGATACCTGCCCCTGCGGCGATGGCAGCGGCCAGCCCCATCTCAGTATTGGCAATCAAGGAAATATCACCGCGCCCCAACACTGAGTCCCCCCACCATGCGGCGGAGGTATGTCGATCCAAATCGGGCGACAGAATGCAGCGTTTAAAGCGGCCGAGATCGGAGAGCGATGCCGGCATCCCCTGGGTATCCAAAAGGGGCGCAGCCCCATAGAGGGCATGGGCCAATTTTCCCGCCCTACGCCCGACAAGCCCTTCTCCTGGCCGGTGGTGCGGCCGGACGGCGATATCGGCCTCGCGCCGCACAACGTCGGCGAAGTGATTGTCGACGATAAGTTCCAACGTCAGGTCTTTGGTCACAACCGCAAATTCCGCCAATACTGGGGCGAGGTAGCCTTCCGCCAGCCCATCGGACGCGGAGATGCGCAACGGTCCCGGAAAATTTCGATTGAGCCCGAGAAGATAAAGCTCAATTGCGGCAACCTCGCCCTCGATGGTCTCGGCGAGACGGATGATCCGGCGTCCCATCTCGGTCGGCGTCCAGCCGGTCGATGCCCGGTCGAACAGCAGGGCACCCAGACTTTTTTCCAACCTGTCGATGGCGCGATAGACCGTCGATGGCGCGCACGACAACGTCCGCGCGGCTTTAAGCGGCGAGCCCGCGCGGAATGTGGCCAATACACTCGACACATATTCGAAGGAGTGGAGATCGTTCATTGCAACTTTGCAAAATTGGTTCGCATAATTGCTTATATGCGCCGCCACGCCCCTTAGCTAGGCTCACGCGCATCGACTGACCATTTCAATCTGAAGGAAATGCCACGATGCATCACATGTATATACGGTCCGTTCTTGCAGCCGCCGCTTTGACCGTTTCCGGCGCCGCCTCCGCCCAAGGGGTCGTAACGACGAAGCAACTGAGCGCGGAAGTCGCAAACGGCATCGCCATGGCCGCCATCGAACAATGCCGCAAGGACGGCTTCCGCGTTTCGGTCGCCATCGTCGACCGGGGTGGCAATGTGCAGGTACTCGTACGCGACGACGCTGCGGGCCCGCATACCTCCGATACCGCGCGACGCAAGGCGTTCACCTCAGCGACATTCGGCATCACGACGGCGGAGTTCGCGACCCGTGTCGCCAACCCCGCAACAGCGGCACTTCAGGACATCACCGGAGTGATCTCACTAGCCGGCGGCGTGCCGGTCCGTGCCGGCAGCGACCTTGTCGGCGGGATCGGCGTCGGCGGAGCGCCCAGCGGAGATCGCGACGAGGCATGCGCCAATGCAGGATTGGCGAAATTCTCCGCGCAAATAAAATGACACGCGTAATCTCGATATTGCTTTGCGGTCTAGGCTTGCTGCTGGTTGGTGTGCCGGCGCAGGCCCAGACGCCGCCAAGCGTCGGCGAGCGCGCTGCCTATAGTGGACTGCATCGCGCGGCAAGCCTCGGCGATGCAACAGCCATCCGCACTCTGCTCGCGCAGGGCGCCGATCCCAAAGCCATCGACCGATCCGGCCGCACGCCCCTTCACGTGGCCGCTTTTACGTCGCAATATGATGCCCTTCGCCCGCTCGTTGCCGGCGGTGGCGACATAAACGCGCTAGAGAACGACCGCTACGACGTCATCACGATCGCGGCAGTGAAAGACGACGTCCCCATGGTCCGACTTGCACTTGAACTGGGCGGCAATCCGAAACTGATCACTAGCCGCTATGACAGGACCGCGCTGATCGCAGCAGCACATCTCGGCCACGAGGGCGTAGTCGAAGCATTGATCAAGGCTGGCGCCCCGTTGGACCACGTCAACAATCTCGGTTGGACGGCGCTGATCGAAGCGGTAATCCTAGGCGATGGCGCCAAACGTCACCTCGAGACCGCTCGCGCCCTCGTATCGGCGGGAGCCGACCGTAAGATCGCCGACCGCAGCGGCGTTACCCCGCTCCAGCATGCAAGGCTGCGCGGTTACGACGAGATGGCCGCGATCGTCAAATAACGTCGCACCAGGCCGGCTTAGGTCCTGCCTCTGACTTATAGAAAGGCTTCCGACCAGGCCCGCAGGTCGACCTCGAACGCCCAGCAGCTCTTGGGCTGAATGTGTGTCTGGTAGACGACCTCGGCAAGCGCCGTGGGATCGACGACCGCATCCTTGGCGACTTGCTCCGCGTTGGCTCTCGGACCACCGATCGTCGCCTCGACGGCAATATGGACAACGTGGATACCCGAAGGAGCCAGTTCGCGCGCGAGGCATTCGGCCACCGAACGTACTCCTGCCTTGGCCGATCCGAATGCCGTGAACTTGGCGATTCCGCGACGGCCGCCCCGGCCGCCGATATAAACGATGGTTCCGGCTCCGCGCGGCAGCATATGACGTGCGGCCTCGCGACCAGTCAGGAAGCCTCCGAGGCAAATGGACCGCCACTGGCTCTCCATGTCGGCGACGGACAGATCGAGCAGATCTTTGACGACCCGGCCATTGACGTTATGCACAACGACCGTGATCGGACCCAATGATTTTTCGACATCGACGAATAGCGCCGTCATGGATTCTTCGTTCGTCGCGTCCGCTTTGAAGGCCTTCGCCCTGACCCCGCCTTTTGACAGTTCCGCGGCCAAGGAGCCCAAACGGTCCAAATTGCGCGCGGCGAGTGCCACATCGTAGCCCTCGGAAGCGAACTTTTTCGCAAGTGCGGTGCCGAGCCCAGGACCGGCGCCGACGATGAGTGCGGTTTTGTTGACCATCGGTGTCCCTTTTCTCCTAACGAGCGTGCGTGAACTCGTATCCTTCTTTGACAATGCATTCGATCAGGGCCGGCGTACCGCCGGCAACGACTTTCTTGGCGTCGGCGAGCGCCTTCGGAAAATCGGCCGCCTTCTCGACGCGGAAGCCTTTCACGCCGAAGGCATTGGCGAATTCATAGTAATTGCCACCCACATCCATGGTGCGCCACTTTTCGGTCGAGATCAGCAAGGTATCGCGCTCGGCCGCCATCACACCGTTGTTGAATACGATGGTGAGGATCGGGATCTTGTTGCGCGACGCGGTTTCGATATCCATGCCGACCATGCCGATCGCCGCATCGCCCATTACGTTGATGCACAGCTTATCCGGGGCGGCGAGCTTGGCGCCCATGGCAAGGCCAAGGCCGTGGCCGAGCTGGGTCGATTTGCCCCAGCCCATATAGCCGCCGGGCGCCGCGGTTTCCCAGAACGGCAAAACCTGCTCGCGGGGGCTACCAGAATCGTGGGTTATGATAGTCGTGGCTGGATCGACGCCCTTCAGCAGGTCGCGCACGATGCGGTATTGGTTCATCGGCGTTTCGTCGGAATTGAGCTGCGGCGCCCATTCCTTGAGCCAGGCTTCCTTCGCTTCCTTCACATCGCCGCGCATATTGGGCTTCTTCGCCCCGGCCGCCTTCAACTGATCGAGGATACCGGCGAGCACAAGCTTGGCGTCGCCGAGGATGCCGAGCGTCGGCGCATAATCCTTGTTGATGTCCTCGGCGTTGTTGGTCGCGTGAATGACAGTCTTGCCGGCTGGCATGTTCGGATTGAACGGCGAGGTCGTGAGGCTGGAGCCGATCGCCAGGATCGTATCGGACTTCTTGAGGTATTCCGTCATCGGGCGCGGCTGATTGACGGCAGAACCGCCCAGCGATAGGGGATGGTTTTCGGGAAATCCGCTCTTGCCCGGATTGGTGGTCATGACCGGCAGGTTCAACAGCTCGGCCAGTTCCACGAGTTCGGCGGTGGCTTCGGCGCGCAATATGCCCGCCCCCGCCCAGATCATCGGGTTCTTGGCCGAGGTCAGCATCTTCACCGCTTTGGCGACGGCAGCGCGGTCGGGCTCGGAGCGCAGACGCTCGACCGGCGTATAGGCGATCTCGCCCTGGAATTCCTGCGTCCAGACTTCTTGAGCGATTTCGAGAAGCACCGGACCGGGACGGCCATTACGCATTTGGTGATAGGCGCGCCGCAAGGTTGCCGGCAGGAAGCGCGCGTCACTCACCTTGGTCGCCCATTTGGTCACGTGACGGAAGTTGTCGACCGCATTGAAGACTGGGGCCACGAATTCGCGCCCGTTCGAGGTGCCCGCCGTGACGATCAATACAGGCACGGCCTCGGCGAAGGCCTGAGCGGCGCCCGGAAAGGTGTTTTCAATGCCGGGCCCCGACTGGGCCGCGAATACGCCGATCTTCTTGCCCAAGGTCGTGCGCGAATAGCCGTCTGCGATGCTGACGCCGACCCGTTCCTGTCGCGGCAGAATGCTGCGGATACCGATCTTGGCGCAGGCCTCGATCAAGGGATTGCGCGGATAGGCCGCGATGAATTCCGTGCCCTCGCGCCGCAGAATTTCCGCAATGACGTCCGCACCGTCCATGAGATCCCCCCCTCAATACAGATGCACAGTTGTCGCGACAGGGTGCGGCTTCGTCAAGCTTGGGGGGCCGACCGTCACAAATCCGTCGCACAAGTGACATTTGTCCGTCGCCTGAGCGACATTTGTTTGTCGCGCAAACCTGAAAAAAGGACGGCATCGAATCCTATATTTTGCGAAGGGAAGTGCCGGATGTCCCAAAATGTCGAAGGCGATCTTATCGTTCGGCTGGCCGACAGCGAACGCGAAATTGATGCAGCCCAGGCGCTGCGCTACCGCGTCTTCTTTGAAAACATGGGGGCCACGCCGACTGCCGAGGCCCGCCGCCTCGCCCGCGATTTCGATGCCTTCGATCCCGTTTGCGAACACCTGCTGATCATCGACCGCAGCCAAGGACCCGGTAATACCAAGGTGGTCGGCACCTATCGCCTGCTACGCGCCGGCCGCGCCAAGGCAGCGCTCGGCTTCTATTCCGACTCCGAATTCGATCTCACCCCGTTGCGCGCTTATCCCGGCGAGCATCTGGAACTGGGGCGCTCCTGCGTCGATCCCGCCTATCGCAGCCGCTCGGTCCTGCAACTCCTGTGGAAAGGCATCTCCGACTATCTCGTCGCCAACGACATCACCTTGATGTTCGGTTGCGCCAGCTTCCCCGGCACCAACCTCGCCGAAATGAGCCACGCGCTTTCTAGCCTCGCCTATCACAACGCGGCATCCTCGGCCTGGAGCCCGCGCGCGCGCGCCGACCGCCACATCCCGCTCGCCCAACTGCCGGCCGACCGCGTCGATGCGCGCCGCGCCATCCGCGAAATCCCGCCCCTGATCAAAGGCTATCTTCGCGTCGGCGGCGTGGTTGGCGACGGCGCCGTGATAGATCCCGAATTCAACACGGTCGATGTCTGCCTGATGGTGGAAAGCCAACTGGTGCCTGGCCGTTACGTGCGCCACTACACCAACGCCACGATGGAGCAATTCGCGTCATGATCGGATATACGCGCGCCGTCAGCCGCCTCGCGGCCCTTGTCGGCCTGACCATCGGCCTGGTCGCCCTTTACGCAATCGTCGCAGTGGCGGGCGAGTATGCCCGTCGGCGCGTCGTGCGTCTGTGGCACCGCAATGCGGCGCGCATCGTCGGTGTTCAAATCGCCGCGCAAGGCTATGTCGCGGCGCCCGGCACGCTGCTGGTCTCCAACCACGTGTCTTACCTCGATGTCCTGGCGCTCGGCGCGCTGAGCGAAGTGTCGTTCGTCGCCAAGGCCTCGATCGCGACCTGGCCGGTCATCGGAACCCTCGCCCGCCTCGCCAATACATTGTTCGTGGAGCGGCGTGGCCGTGCCTGCGTCGGTCAGGTCGAGATGATCGCGAACATGCTCGATACAGGTCGCTCAGTTGTACTCTTTGCCGAAGGTACCAGCACGGCGGGACGCACTGTTCTTCCCTTCAAGAGCACCTTGTTCGAGGCCGCGCAGGATTTGGTCCAACCCGTCAGCATCGTTTATGCGAAGGATATCACCGGCGCGGACCTGCCGATCGAAGAACGCCGCATCCATCCGTGGATCGGCGAGGATCTACTCATGCCGCACCTATGGGCCCTTCTTCAGCATCGCGGTGTCGTCTGCGAAATCTTGTTCCACGAGCCGGTCTCGGCCGCTGCCTTTGAGTCGCGCAAGGAACTCGCCGAACATTGTCGCGATGCCTGCGGGCGCGGCCTGATGCTTACCCGCAAACGCCGCGCAGTTTTCCTCGTCTACGAAGAGGGCGAGGACTGGCTGGGAACCCCGATCTTCGGTCTGCTGCGCTAGACGGGGTTCATCATTTCAGAAACTAATCGCCGACGAAGCCTATTCGGCCGGCCTAAGCACCTTTGCCAAAAACTCGCGCGTCGTTTTGTAGGCGTTGGTCGTGGACTCCGAATTGTTACCGACCATGACCGTCCCGATCCTGGCATTGGGCGTGGTCGAGCGCGGTGCCTGAGGCGCATCGAACGAATGCAGCGTATCCGGATATGTCTTGACCGCGAACGACGCACTTCCCGCCTCCTGACGCTTGGCCAGGGCCAAGCAATGCTTAGCGGGATTCCATTCATCCCTTTCGCCGACGAATACCTGAATCGGGGCATAGGGAGCGAACCGCTTATCCTGCTTGTCGCATTGCGGATAAAACATAACGGCTGCGGCAAACCCGGTCCCGAGCGGTTGGTACTACGGCGTGGCTTTGTTCATCCCTTCTAAACTGCCCACAGCTCCCCAGGTGACCATGACGATCCTGTCGCCAAGGACGTCATCGCGGCTGCGCAGATAGGCAAGGCCGCCCAGCACATCCTTCAAACGCATTATGGGATCGATGTCTTTGGTTCTCTGATCAGTACAAGCCTCGCTGAAACCGCGCGGATTGAATCCGTCGACCAGCAAGACGGTGAATCCGCCGGCGTTGAGATAGCGACCCATACGCGCATATTTAAGCTTCACCTGGCCATCGTCCGACATCAGTCCCTCGCAGGCTGGATGCAGCACGGCTCCAGGTGCCTTGTCCGCACTTTTAGCTTTAAGCAAATAGCCTGTGATGACAGCGGACTTGGACGATCCATTTTAGGCGGGCGCAAGACTATCGATTTCGATTTTCTCAAAAGATCCCAAGATCGGAACCACCGGGTGGCCCGTCGCTTCGTATTTGGGCTCTGGGGCTTGCGCGGACCCGAACGATGGGAGCATCGCACCACACACGAACAATGTGGCCAACGAGATGACTATTTTTTTCAAGTTGGCATTCCCAATTCGTCCGAGGCGATCTAGCACCGATTTACGGCACGGGCCGATAAATCGTCGTGAACCCAATTCAACTCTTCCACAAGGACTATCCTCGCCCCAAAACAAATGCGGCGCCCCGAAGGGCGCCGCATCGTCGTTTATATCCAAAACCGAGGTTTAGTGGCCGCCGCCGCCCGCCGCCTTGGAGCCGGTCGGCAGACTATTGGTGTCTTTCGCCGTCGCTTTCTTCATGGCATCGACGTCGAGCTTGAACAGCTTGACGGCGTTGCGCCACAAGATGTCTTCTTTCTGCTCGGCCGTCAGGAACGAGATGTTGTTCACCAACGGCGCCACGTCATCGAGCGGCTTACCGGTTTTCGGATGGATCTGCGAGCCAGTGCCCGGGCATTCCGCTCCGAAGATGCAACGATCGACGCCGACCGTCTTGATCAGAAGCTCAATGGCATCCTGGGTATAGAGGACGGTATCGTAATAGAGCTTTTTCATCTTCTCGGAGAAGAGCTGCTTCGGATCCTTGGCGCCCAGACGGATGGTGCCCGCCTCGAACCGGCCGACCTGATACGGCATCGCGCCGCCGCCGTGGCTGACCATGATCTTCAGGGTCGGGAAATCGTCGAACACCTTGGAGTTCAACAGGCCATAGATGCAGGTCGTCTCCTCATTGATGAACTGCAGCGTATAGGGCTCGCGTTCGCGCAGCGACCCGGTATTGTGGATGTGGGCAACAACGTCGAGTTCGCACAGTTTCTCGTAGAGCGGATACCAATAGCGGTCGCCCATCGGCGGCGATTCCTTGCCATTGTTTTCGTACGGATCGGGATTGAGCAAGATGCCCTTGAAGCCGAGTTGCTTGACGCAACGCTCAAGCTCTTTCACCGCCGTCGTCACCGGCTCGCCGCCGCCTTGCGGAATGCCGCCAACGCCGTAGAAGCGGTTCGGCCACATCTGGGTGTGACGATAAATGATGTTGTTAACTTCCTCGTTGAACCATTCGACGATCTTGAACGGCTTTTCCGAATGCATCATCTGGAACGGCCGCGGGCTGATCGCCTGCATGTCGGTTCCGATCTTGTCGAGATATTTCATGTGGCTGAAAGGGCCGAAAGCAACCTCTTCCATCGCCACGCGCAGCTGGTCGTCGGACAGCTTCACGCCACCGCGGCCATGCGAGCCGCGCGACGACAAGAGAGTCGATTTGTAAGCGTAGAGTTCGGCCGGGGCGCTGACGTGCCCGTGTGCGTCGATAATCATCTGGAATTCCTCCGTGTGCTCGTTTGAAGGCTTTATCTTGCCGTTTCTTTATCGATCAGCCTTTTTTTACCGGCTCGAAACGCCCTTGTTTTCCGTCTTAGCATGCCAAAAAGGGGCGGTCCATGTCGTTGGTGAAGCATCAATATTACTTATTGATGAAATGAATAGCGCGCCAAATTTTTTCCGCCGTGGCCGGCATGTCGAGATGTTCGACGCCGTAGTCGCGCAGCGCATGGACCACCGCATTGACCACCGCCGATGGAGCCGGAGTCGAGCCGCTTTCGCCCGCCCCTTTGACCCCCAACGGATTGCTTTCCGCGATCATGTCGCGCAGCGCCGTGCGGTAATTTAGGGTATCGCACGCGCGCGGAAGGGCGTAATCCATGAGCGAGCCGGTCAGGAGCTGGCCACTGACGCGATCGTAGCTTGCGCGTTCCATCAGCGCCTGGCCGATGCCCATGGCGATGCCGCCTTGCACCTGACCTTCGACCAGCAAAGGATTGATGGTGCGCCCGACATCGTCCACCGTCGAATAATCGACGATCGTCACGGCGCCCGTATCAGGATCGACCTCGACCTCGCAGATCGCGGCGCCGCAAGGATAGGCAGGGATGCGCTTGGCGATGCGGTCGGTGGCGGCAAGCGGTTCCTTGGCCGCAATCTCGAAGATCGAGACGGACCGGTCGGTGCCCTTCACACGGAAGGTGCCGTCCGAAAATTCGATATCGGAGACGCCCGCTTCCAACACTTGCGAGGCGCGCTGCTTGCCTTCCTCGATGATCTTTTGCGACGCGCCGACGACCACCGTTCCGCCAAGCCGCATTGAGCGCACGCTGTGCGATCCGCCGCCTTCCTTCACGATATCGGTATCGCCGATGATGGTTTTGACCGCCGCGAACGGTATGCCGAGCTTGTCCGATAGAACTTGCGCGAAAACCGTTTCGTGGCCTTGGCCCGATGGACCCACGCCGATGACCAGAGTCGCGGTACCGTCGGAATTGATCGTGACGTCGGTCCGCTCGACCACCGCGCCCGTCGGGGTCTCCACATAGTTGGCGATGCCGATGCCGCGCAGTTTGCCGCGCCGTTTCGAGTCGACTGCGCGCGCCTCGAACCCGGCCCAATCGGCCTGCAAGAGCGCCGCTTCCATATTGGCCGGGAAATCGATGTCGTTCTTGAAAGGCAGTTCGCTGCCGTTGATCATCGGCAGATCGACAGGCCGCACAAGGTTCCTGCGGCGTAGTTCGATCCGGTCCATGCCGATCTGCAGGGCCGCAATATCCACCAACCGCTCGATGACGAAGATCGCCTCCGGCCGCCCGGCCCCGCGATAGGGCGCGGTGGGCGCGACATTGGTGAGCACCGCGCGGTTGCGATAATAAACCGCATCATACTTGTAACAACCCGCCGTCACGCGCCAGCCATTGGCCATCGGCACGTAAGACACGGTGTACGCGCCGACGTTGTAGAGATGTACCGTCTTAAGTGCCAGAAATCGACCGTCCGCATCCAGCGCCAGCGTCGCATCGGTCGTGAAATCGCGGCCCTGATAATCGGATGCGAAGGCTTCGCTCCGTTCGGCCATCCATTTCACCGCGCGGCCGAGCCGGCGCGATGCCAGAATGATCGACACATGCTCGGGCGAAACATTCTGTTTGATGCCGAAAGCACCGCCGACATCCTTGGTGACGACACGGATCGTCTCCTCGGCGATACCGAAGATACAGGCGAACATCATCTTATAGAAGGACGCGCCCTGTGTGGACCCTTCGAACGTTAGCCGTCCGTTCGCATCAAACTGCGCAACGGCACCTTTCGTTTCCATTGGCACGATTTGCACACGGGGACTGCGTATGCGCACGCGGACCACATGCTTCGCCTGTGCGATCGCGGCCTCGACGCCGGCCAGATTTCCCTTTTCGACATCGTAAGCGATATTGCCCGGAGCACCTTCCCACAAGAGCGGCGCGCCCGGCGCCACCGCGTCCTCGCTCTCAACGACAGCGGGAAGCGATTCATATTCGACCTCGACCGCTTCGGCGGCATTCTTGGCGTCGGCAACGGTCTCCGCGACAACACAGGCGATCACATCGCCGACATAACGTACGCGATCCGAACAAAAGGGAAGATTGTCGCACATGAAATGCGCCTGACCGCGCCGATCCGTCAAAGCCGAGATACTGGCATCGAGCATATCGACCGGATTGGCACCGTGCGGAATGCCCTTCAGGCCGGCGTCCGCCCAATCGCGCGCAGTGAGGATCATGAGGACCCCCGGCATTGCGCGAGCCGCCGTAAGATCGACACTCAGAATTCTCGCGTGCGCGTAAGGCGAACGAACGAAATAGGCGCGCGCTTGGCCAGCAACATTCACATCGTCGGCATATGTTCCACGCCCAGTGATGAGACGCGCATCTTCGACGCGCCGAACCGGCGCCCCAATTCCGTCGGGCATAATTATATGAGCCTTATTTCAGGGCGTACTTGCCATCTTCTTGGCGGATAAGTTTTCCGGCTTGGCGCAATTCGTCGAGCGCCAGCGTCACATCGCGTCCATCGCGGCTGCCGACAGCCCCCAGGATCTCACCGAAATGCATCGCTGCCGTTTGCAGAGCCTGCACGACCGTGTCGAATCTCTTCGGCCCAAACACCGGCGGCTCGGGCAGCATGAATTCGAGCGATCCGCGACGCGAGAACGGCACGGTCAGGTCGAAGCCCGCCTTCGAACCGGTATTCATGCCTGCCAGAGACGGATCGAGCGGCAGAGTGCGGAAACCCGATTCCACGAACAGGTCGCGTTCGGGCTGGAAGCGCGTGGCCAGCGCCCAATCGATCTGCTCGTCGGAGAAGATGTCGATATCCTCGTCCACGATGAACACGTTCTTTACGTTGGCGAGGCATCCGAACACCGCAGCGATGGCATTGCGAGGCTCGCCCGGCACGCGCGTGCGCATTGACAGACGCAGATTATACATACCGCCCGACGACGGAGTGACGTAGATCGCGACCGGCTCGCGGATCGCGGTGATAACGGCTCCCCAGGCGACGGCTTCGGTGCGCAGCGCATTCAATTGCGCGGTATCGGTGCGGCCCAGCAGACGTCCGCCGATCGTCGCCGTTTGATAGAGCGCATCCTTGCGCGCCGTGATCGCGGTCAGATGGAAAACCGGATTCCTTTTGACATGGCCGTAATAGCCGAGGAACTCGCCGAATGGTCCTTCAATCTCGTGATGGCCCTTTTCGTCCAGATAACCTTCGAGAATGATCTCGGCATCCGCCGGAACCAGTAGATCGTTGGTAACGCATTTCACGACCGGCAAAGTCGTACCTCGCAGCTTGGCGACCAGGCCCAATTCGTCTTCGGGCATGCGCATGGCGCCGGCGACGAAATCGATGGGATTCGAACCCAACTCGAACGCGATGGGCAAACGCTCGCCCTTCTTCGCAACCTTTTCATAAATTGCGCGCAAGTCCGATGGACTCACCGCATCGATACCGGTTTCGCGGCGACCGCGCAGCATCAGGCGACGAATGCCGACATTGGTCCAACCGGTATCGGGATCCTTCACGTAATCGATAGAAGCGGAAATATAGGAGCCGCCGTCGAGCCCGTGCTGGAACGGCACGGGTAATTTCGTGAGATCGGCTGCATCGCCCTCGAGCACGACCTGCTGCACGGGCGCCTGTGCGCGCGAAACCTGAACGATGTCTTGCGGCGTGTTCAACCGATGCATCACTTCCTTGAGCAACTCGCCTTCCGACACGCCGAAGGCCATCGCCAGACGCTTGCGGCTGCCCATGACGTTGCCAAGAACCTCTGTGCGTTCCGGGCCCGCCTGGGTGAACAGAACAGCCTTGGTCGCACCGAACAAATGGTTCTCAAGCTCGGCCAACTCGATCGGCTCGTCGTGCACGATCAGTTCGCCCGCTTCTTTCATTTGCTCGACAAAACGACGGAGCGAAAAACGGTCGAGGTCCAGCGACGTCGCCGAGCCGGTGAGTTGGTCCATGATCTATTCCTTAAACAACTGCGATGAATTCGACTTGCAGATGACGGCCAGGCGGCAGGTCGAACGGGACCATGTGACGCACCGGACGACTTTTCTCATTCGTGAAGACCTTTTGCCACACGCTATTCACGATGGGGCGGATTTCGCGGTCTTTCACGTAAACCACGACCTTGCCGATGCTATCGAGACTGCCGCCGGCCTCTTCCATGACGCGGCGCACGGTGCGAAATGCGTTCTCGACCTGCTGCGTCATATCGTCCGGCAATTGGTGAGTGACCGGATCCTCGCCGCTGATGGCCGACGAAAACACGACATTGCCGACCTTGCACGCGGTCGGGAACGGCTGCGGATGTGTCGGGATATCGGCGGTGGCGATTTCGACACGGCGCGCCTTGGCGGGCGCTGCGGCACGCTGGGACGCCTTTTTTGCGGTTTTCTTGGCGGGACGCTTGGCGATCTTCTTGGCGACTTTTTTAGCAGCTTTTTTCGGCCTTTTCGTCGCGGAACCTTTGGCCATGCGATATATCCTCATCAACCCCATCCGCCCATTACTTGGGCGTTGGACGGGTGATTAAACACCAACATAGACACGTGCAACAACGATTATCCGGGTTGCAAATGGTTCTACTGCGATGCGGAATCGCATGTAAATCCGCAGAAGCGATCGATCGTCACGGGTATGGGCAATCGCCCTTTTTCCCTGGCTGTTCGATGGCCTGTTGCATTGCCGCCCCACGCCCGGCCCTCTATAAACAAGCCCAACAACCAAACAACGGGATGAGGAACATGGACGATACCCCCCAGACAGCGGTCGCCAAAGACACCGTCGCCCAAGGCCTGCTCGGCGCGCTTTATGATCGCGGCATCGAATATGTTTTCGCAAACGCGGGCACCGACTTCGCCCCGATCATCGAAGGGATCGTGAACTCCCGTCGCGCCAACACGAAAATACCGCAGTTTGTCACCGTGCCACATGAGAACGTCGCGGTCGCGATGGCGGAGGGTTACTTCCAGATCGCCGGCAAGCCGGCTGCGGTCATGGTCCATGTTAATGTCGGCACCGCCAACGCTCTATGCATGCTGATGAACGCGGCCCGCGACAATTCCTCGATGCTCCTCATGGCCGGCCGTACGCCGCTGACCGAGACCGGACATCACGGCTCGCGTAACGGCCTGATCCACTGGGGCCAGGAAAATTTTGACCAGGGCGGCATGCTCCGCGAGCATGTGAAATGGGATTATGAGCTGCGCACCGACCAGCCGGTCGACACAATCATCGGACGGGCACTCGACATTTCCATGTCCGAACCGCGCGGGCCGGTCTATCTGACTCTGCCCCGCGAAGTGCTGGGCAACGATATCAAGAGCCTCGGCAATTACGTGCCGGATCGCCCGTTGGGCAACTTCCAGGCTATCCCGTCGCAGCCGGCTCTTGAAGCCGCCGCCAAGGCGCTGGCCGGCGCGGAGAACCCGCTGATCATCACCGGCAAGCACAACGGCGGCGCGGAATTTTTCGACGCGCTGTCCAAATTCGCAAACGATTACGCGATCCCAGTCACCCAGGTCGGCGATCCGTCGATGCTGACAAGCGATGTCATGAATTTCGGTTTCCGCTCGGCCAATTACGTGAAGGACGCCGACGTCATTCTCGTCATCGAATGCCCGGTTCCGTGGATGCCCCGCGTGGCCGCGCCCAAGGCGGATGCCAAGATCATCCAATTGGCGCCCGATCCGATGTATTCGCGCTATCCGTTCCGTGGCTTCCATAACGACCTGCCGCTGGCGGGTTCGGCCGCGCCGACCCTGGTCGTTCTGCATGCTGCCCTCGCGGACGTCATGAAGAGCAAGAAGGCCGCCATCGAGGCCCGTAAGACGCGCCTCGGCGAAGAGCGCAAAAAGATCGACGCCGAACGCGCCGCAGCCATCGAAAAGGCGAAAACCCTGTCACCGATCAACAATGCCTGGCTGACGCACTGCATCAACGAGGTGAAGTCGAAGAACGGCATCGTTTGCTCTGAACTTGGCGTCAATCCGGACATCCTGGAGCACAACGATCCTCGCGGCTGGGTGACTGCCGGCGGCGCGGGCGCACTGGGCTTCGCCCTCGGCGGCGCTCTAGGCGCCAAGCTGGCCGCACGCGACCGGGAGGTCATCACGGTCGTAGGTGACGGCTCGTATATGTTCGGCTGTCCGACCGCGGCGCACTTCGTCGGCCGTGCCGACAAGCTGGCGACCTTGACCGTGGTTGCGAACAACAACATCTGGTTCGCGGTGAAGTCCTCCACCTTGGGCATGTATCCGAACGGCAATGCAGCGAAAGCCAACTCGATGCCGCTCACCGAACTCGCTCCCTCGCCCGCCTTCGAAAAGACGATTGAGGCCTGCGGTGGGTACGGCGAAGCGGTCGACGATCCGGCCCAACTGCCGAAGGCGCTCGAACGTGCACTCGACAAGGTGCATGGCGGCCAGCAGGCGCTGCTCAACGTCCGTACGGCGCAAGGCCGCGGCTAAGGTCCAAATAAAAGAGCCTCGCCCCTCGACAATCTCGGGGTGAGGCTCTTTTTTGTAACCTCATGCTGAGCCAGTCGAAGCATGAGGATAATTTGGCTATCTGATTTTCCACATCTCGCCCGGTTCCAAGGTACGGTAGGTCTCGGCGGAAATATCCGTCGATGCGAGCGCGGCCTTAAGTTCCTTAACCGCCTGATCCGGCCCATCGTCGCCAAGAGGGAACGTGCCCCAATGGATGCCGAGCGCGGATTTCGCGCCCAGTTTCCAGAACACGCCGACGGCTTCCGGAGGATCGATATGGGCCGGCGCCATGAACCAGCGCGGCAGATACGATCCGATCGCGAGCAACGCCACGTCGATCTGGCGCGGCGCCAGCTTCACGGTTTCATCGACCCACCAGCCGGTGCCGAGCCCGGTATCGCCGGAGAAATAGGCTAGCCCGCCCGGCAGATCGATCAGGTATCCCGCCCACAACGCCTTGTCGCGGTCGAAGGGGCCTCGTTGCGACCAGTGCTGAACGGGTGCGGCGATAATCCTGCCGCCGCGGCCGAGATCGACATTGGCGCCCCAATCGACTGCGATGGGTTCGATGCCGGGGATATTGTCGCGCAAGATCACGTCGTTGCCGAGCGGCACAATGATCTTGGGCCGGTCGCGCTCCCACAACATGCGCAAGGACGGAATATCCAAGTGGTCGTAATGATTGTGGCTGACAACGACGGCGTCGATCTTGGGAAGATCAGCGAAGGCCACGCCCGGGGGACGGACACGGTCCGGCCCCAGGAAACTCGTCGGCCCGACCTGATTCGACCACACCGGATCGGTAACGACATTGAGCCCGCCGCTCTGGATCAGCACGCTCGCGTGACCGATCATGGTGACAACCATCGCATCGCCCTCGACGCGCGGTGCCGGTTTGCCGACCGCAGGATTGGCGATGCTGGCCGGCCATTCGGCCGGCGCGCGCGTGAAGCGCCAGCGCAGGAAATCGAGAAACCCGCGTTCCGGCATGGGCGCCGGATTGAAGAAACGCGTGCCGTCGAAATGGGGCGATTGCGCGCCCGCGTAATAGGTCGAACAGCCGACCAGCGCTGCCGACAAGAAAATCGCAGAGATGCGTGCGATCCAAACCTTCATTTTCGTTTCATCCTCCGACAGCGCCGTCGCTTTCTTGCGAACGTAACGATACCGTTCTGCCGGTATACGAATATCGATCCAACTTGGATCTCATTCGTCGTTAGAAAATCGCCTGAAAACGCTTCAGCCGTGCGCTTCCTGGATCGCGCGCCATACGCGCTCGGGTGTGCACGGCATTTCGAGGTGCACGATGCCGAGCGGTGCCAATGCGTCGTTGATCGCATTCATCACCGAGGGAAGCGCTCCGACGGTGCCGCCCTCGCCCGCGCCCTTCACACCGAGCGGATTGGTCTTGGTCAAGACAGGATGGCTGCCGGTTTCGATCGAGCATAAATCCTTGGCGCGCGGCATCGCGTAATCCATGAACGAGCCCGACAACAGCTGACCGGCCTCGTCATAGACGATGGCTTCCATCACAGCCTGGCCAATGCCCTGCGCAACGCCGCCATGAATCTGGCCGTGCACGCACATCGGGTTCAATTCGAATCCGACATCGTCGACGACCGTATATTTGACGATCTCGACCTTGCCGGTTTCACGATCGATCTCGACCTCGGAGACATGACAGCCGTTGGGATAATTCGCGGCCGGCGGCGTGTAGGTCGCGGTCTCGTACAGGCCGAGTTCGAATCCCTTGGGTAGCTTCGCCGGATCGAAGGCAGCCTTGGCGACATCGAGAAAGGCGATCTTGCGGTCGGTGCCGGCGATCGAATAGGCGCCGTCCTCAAACGCGATATCGCCTTGCGCGGCCTCCAGCAAATGCGCCGCGAGCGGTCGACCCTTCTCGATCACCTTCACGGTTGCGTCATGCACCGCCATGGTACCGATGGTCGCCGAGCGCGAGCCGCCGGTACCGGTGCCGAATGAGACCTTGTCGGTATCGCCTTCGATCACGCGAACCTTATCCGGATCGATGCCGAGCTTCTCGCACATGAGCTGCTTGTAGATCGTCTCGTGCCCCTGGCCGTGCGGTGTGGTGCCGACCAGCAGAGTCGCCGTGCCGGACGGATCGAAACGCAGCTCGGCGGTCTCGCTTTGCGGAGCAGCGGCCTGCTCGATGGTGCAGGATACGCCAAACCCGCGCAGGAAACCGCGCGCCCTCGCCTCGACGCGGCGGGCCTCGAATCCCTTGGCATCGGCCGCGGCCAGGCACTTGTCCATCAGCTTCTCGAACTCACCGCAATCGTAGGTGAAGACCAGCGCCGTTTTATAGGGCATGGCATCGGGCGGAATCATATTGCGCCGGCGCAGCTCGGTTGGCGCGATATTCAATTTACGCGCTGCGAGATCGATCATCCGTTCGATGATATAGGAGGCTTCGGGACGCCCGGCGCCACGATAAGGCGACAAGGTCACCGTGTTGGTGAAGACGCCGGTCACGCGGCTCTGGATCGCCGGTATCCTATAAACACCGGCGAGTCCGCCGATATTACCGGTCGAGGGGCCGGTGCCTAAGAAAGATAGGTAGGCGCCGAGATTCGCGATGGTGGTTACACGCAGGCCCAGGAATTTTCCGTCCGCATCGAGCGCCAATTCGGCCTCGCTGAGATTGTCGCGTGCATGATCGTCGACCAGCAGTCCTTCGGAGCGCTCGCATGTCCATTTGACCGGCCTGCCGACGCGTTTGGAGGCCCAGGCAACCAGTGGAATTTCGTTGTAGATGGCGCCCTTCATCCCGAACGAGCCGCCCATATCCCCGGTGATCAGCGACAGCCGGTTTTCGTCGATTTTGAATAGGGCCTGGGTGAGGGTCTGACGCCAAACGTAGGGTCGCTGCGCCCCGGTATGAATCGTGTAGCGATCGTTGCCTTCGTCGTAGATGCCAAGCGCGCCGCGCGGCTCCACCGTATTGGCCGTGAGGCGGCTGATGTCGAACTTCTGGCGCACGACATGCGCGGCCGAAGCGAGCGCGTTTTCGACGGCCACACCGTCGCCGCGCTCGACATAGAATGATTCGTTGTTGGCCGCCGCTTCCCAGATGGCCGGAGCACCCTTGTTCGCGCGCTCGATCGACACATTCACTGGCAGAGCCTTGTAATCAACGACGACAGCTTCGGCCGCGTCCTTGGCTTCAGCCAATGTCTGTGCGATCACCATGGCGACCGGCTGGCCGACATAGCGCGCGCGGTCCTTGGTGAGGGCGGGGCGCGGCGGGCGCAACATGGCAGAGCCGTCACGCTTCTGCAAAGGCGATGCGCCTGTGATCGAACCCAATCCGTCGGCAGCATAGTCGGCCCCGGTCAGTATCGCAAAAACCCCCGGCATGTCGGCGGCTGCGGTCGTTTCGATGGACAAGATATCGGCATGGCCATGAGGCGAGCGCACGAACACCGTGTAAGCCTGATGGGCTATATTCACGTCATCGACGAAACGACCCCGACCGCGCAACAGACGAGGATCCTCCGTGCGCAGCACCGACTGACCGATTCCAAAACGGGTGGGCATGACGTAGGTCACCGGGACGCCTCCATAATTCTTAACGCGGAAAGATCATACCGGCCATGCCATGACGGGCAAGGGACACCTGGGAGACACGGCGGCTGGGCACGGGCTGGAATTTGCCCTACTGCACCCTGGCGGGTAATATTTTTTCGAAATTTACTAAAAAGTGTGATCTAAGATCACCAGACTTCCGGATGAAGCGAACTACGATAGCAAAATGGCAAAATTCGAAATCGGGATTTACAACGAAGAGGTGCGCCAAGCCATGAAAGAAGGCCGGCGACATCGCGATTTGTCCGACGACTGGAGCGACATCCATTGTTTCGACATTGAAGCCCTCGATATCGAGGCCGCGAAGCAGAAGATCGCGCGAAAATATCCCGCAGACCGTGGTTTTGTAATCGAGTCCGTCGAAGCGGAGCGTTACTGACGCCCCGCTTCTAGCGACGAACGATCGTTCTTAGGCCGTTCCTGCACTGCACATCTGCCACTTGCCGGCCTGACGACCGTAAAACAGGACATGCCGAGCATTGCCAGAATGGCTGACCAGAACTTGGAAACGATCGCCGAGGCATGGCTCGACGCCTTTACCCGGAACCGGCAGCTTCTTGGTCGTGGCGCAACTCGCGACCGCAGCCGGCAAGGCTCCCGCAGCAGCGACCGGACGCGTGCCGTTCACGGTGACATAGTAGTTCTGGACCTGCCCACCCTTGATCGTTCCGTTCACGACGATCCGGCCAAAACGCGACTTATACAGACCGGCCTCGTCCTCGCCGTCGGCCGCGCCGTCGGCAAGCGGACGGAAGGTGATAGCCGAACAAGATGGCGGATCTTTCTTCGCCTCCGCCGCCACGGCGGCGGTCGACAGCGCGGTCAACGCGAATAATCCAGCGACGGCAATGCGAGCGACAAGCGAGGTCATGGTGATCCCTCCAAAAGGTGCAACTTTAGCGAAGATTCGGACGCGTGCGTCAACAATGAGCTCTGACATTTTCACGATCACAGTTCGTCAACCCGACGCGCATAAGCGCATTGACCTACATTTTTATTGTCCGGTGAAGGTCCCTCCGCTCTTGGCAAATTTTTCGAGCAGCTTGGCGGGGGCCATCGCTTCGCCTTCTTCCTTCTCAAGTCGCTTCATAACCTCATAGACCTTCTTCGGCCCGACCGTATCAGCATAGAACATCAGGCCGCCGCGATAACGCGGAAAGCCGTAGCCGTGAATATAGGTCACATCGACGTCGGAGGCGCGCAGCGCGATGCCTTCTTCGGTGATCTTGGCTCCCTCGTTGATCATGGGATAGATGATGCGTTCGATAATCTCATCCTGACTAATTTTGCGGCGCGTGATGCCCAGATCTTTGGACAGATCGTCGATCATCTTATTGACATCGGGATCGGGGATCGGCGTGCGGTCGCCCTTCTCATAGCGGTAAAAGCCAGCGCCCGTCTTCTGGCCACGACGACCCATATCGCACAGCTTGTCGCTCAACAGGAAGCGGCGCTCGTTGGAGCCGCCTTGCGCCTTGCGCGCCTGATAGCCGATATCGAGGCCGGACTGATCGCGCACAGAATAAGGCCCTTGCGCGAAGCCGAAATCGAAGATCGCCTTATCGATTTCGTCCGGATAGGCCCCTTCCCACATGATCTTGTCGCACTGGCCGAAATAGACGCGCAAGATGCGGTTGCCGATGAAACCCGGGCAGAGCCCGGCAAGGACCGGCATCTTGCCGAGTGTGCGACCGAGCTTCATCGTCGTGGCAATGGCAACCTTGCCGGTTTTTGTGGCGCGCACGTTCTCCAACAGGCGCATCACGTTGGCCGGTGCGAAAAAATGAATGCCGATCACGGATTCGGGACGCTTGGTCGCCTGGGCGATAACGTCGATATCGAGGCCTGAGGAATTGGTCCCGAGGATGGCATCGGGTTTCGCATAGGCATCGATCTTGCCGAAAATATCCTTCTTCAGATTAATATCCTCGAATACCGCCTCGACGATCACATCGGCAGTTGCGATGTCCTTGATATCGGTCGACGGCGTGAACAAGCTCATGCGCTTCTCGACATCGGCCTCGGTGAAGCGGCCGCTTTTGACCGAGAAATCGTAGTTGGACTTCACACGCGCCAAACCGCGATCGAGCCCTTCCTTGTCGGCATCGATGACGGTCACCGGAATGCCGGCATTGGCGAAGCACATGGCGATACCCCCGCCCATGGTACCCGCGCCAATAACGGCGGCGGTCTTGATTTCCTTGGTCGGCGTATCCGGCGGGACGTCCGGTATTCTCGCCGATTCACGTTCAGCGAAAGCTATGTAGCGTTGCGCCTTCGATTGCGTCGAGGCGGCGGCTTTCGCGGCCACCTTGGACTCCGCCGCCAAGCCCTTGGCGAACGATGCAGACGCGGCCGCTTCGAGCAAATCGAGCGCCTGGAACGGCGCTTCGAAACCGCGCTGGCGCCGCGCGATCGACTTGCGGTACTCCGCGAAGACATTCGGTTCGGTCTTGCCCTTACCGAATTTGTCGACCCGCTGGGATGCAAGCGGTAACGCCGCCCCATCCCCGACTGAACGGCGCGCGCAGGCCGCCGCCGCCTCGACCACATCGCTCTTCGTCACTTCGTCGACGAGACCTGCTTGCATCGCCTGATCGGCCTTGAGCGCATTGCCTTGAACGATCATGTCGAGGGCAACCTGCGCGCCGACGAGACGCGGCAAACGCTGCGTTCCGCCCGCTGCGGGCAAAAGACCGAGCTTGATATCGGGCAAGCCCAACGACGCGACCATACCGGCAACCCGGTAGTGGCATGCCAGCGCCAGTTCGAGCCCGGCGCCCATGCAGGCTCCGCCGATCGCCGCGACGATAGGCTTTTGGCAGTCATCAACCAGACGAACCAGATCCCCGAGTTTCGTCGACCCGCCCTCGGCCGATACGGCGAAGGTTCGTCCCGAGCCGGCCAGCACGATACCTTTGACGGCCTTATCCGCAGCCGCCTGCTTGATCGCCCTGGACACGGCGGCAACGACCGCATCGTTCAAAGCATTGGCGGGAGCGTGGTCGATAGTAATGACGGCCACGCCGGCGGATTTTTCTGAACGGACGAGATCAGGCACTTTCATCTCCATTTACATCGGGACTGTACGGATTTCGAACCGGCCTATTTTGCCCATTCGAGATAATTGAAGATCAAAGGCTCCTTATAGCCGGTACGGACCACCAGATCCTTCTGATGGACCGTCACCGCGGCGGTCGAGGCCATCGGCAGCTGGTAAATCTGTTCATTCACCTTGTTGAACAGCACCTTATAATGGGCTTGCCGTTCGGCTGGATCCATGATCGTGCGACCTTTTGCATGCATCGCATAAAGCTCCGGGTCGCGAACATAATCGTTCGGCCCTCGATCCGCGCTATACCACCAGGCGGACGTGCTTTCGACGTCACTCGTCGATCCATTGTCCCACCACGAGGCAGCGATATTGAGTTCGCCGCTGCGTTGCTTCTGCTGGTAGACGGTGTAGATCAGATGCTCGGTCGATGCCTTGATCCCGATCTTGTGGAGTTGACCGCCGATCAATTCACCCAATTGCTTGTTCGGGCCCCAGGTGGTGACGCGCAGTTCGAACCCGTTGGGATACCCGGCCTCGGTGAGAAGCTGTTTCGCCTTCTCCAAATTGTATTCGGGAAGTGGCGTTGAATAATCGCAACCCGTCACCCATTTGTGACACATTCCGCCCGGCAGCGGGATATTCGCTGCCGCCTTAGGCAGAAGCGTATCCTGAATACCCCGACGATCGATGGCATGCGCGATTGCGCGGCGCACACGAACGTCCTTGAGCGCCGCCACCCCACTGCGCCCCGACACATCCATGATGAGCAGAGAAAATCCGATTGTCTCTTCGACCGTCACCTTTAAGTTCGGATTGGCACCAAGATCGTTCGCCTGATCGGCCTCCACGCTCGTCATTATATCCTGTTCGCCACGCATCATGCGCGCGACCTGGGTCTGGATATCCATGGGCTGAGCGAATTCGACCTTGCCGATCTTCGGCATGGGGCGCGTCGGCGTCGTCATGTTGTAGGAATCGTTGCGAACCATGGTCAGGCCGGTATTGCGGTCCAGGTTCGCCGCCTTATAGAATCCCGTCCCGACCGGATTCTGGCCGAAATTCTTCGGATCCTTGGAATGCAGATGCTCCGGATAGATCGGGAAATTCAGGCGCGCCATCATCGGCGCCAGAGGCCCGGTCGCAACGACCCGGACGGTGAATTTATCGATCTTCTGAGCTTCCTTGATCCAGCCGTAGGTCGCCTCTCGGTTAGCGAACGTGCTCTTAGGATCGGTCAGGAAGTTGAAAAGAGCAACGACGTCGTCGGCATCGAACGGTTCGCCGTCGTGATACTTCACGTCTTCCCGCAACTTGAATTCGATGGTGTCCGGTCCCAGCTGCGTCCAAGACTTCGCCAGCAACGGCTCGAACTTGCGTGCGATCGGATCGTAATGGACGATCGAGTCGAATAGGGCCCGGGTCATAACGGTGACAGCCGGCGAGCCCGCGTAATAGCGATCGATCAGCCCGATCGGCTGGCCCGCCACAGCACGCACCGTATCTTTCGACTTCTGCGCCGACGCGGTATGCACCGTGAATACGGTTAATGCCGCCATCCCTGCAACTACAGCTTTATTCATGACTGCCTCCCTGTTGCGCACTGGCTTATGGTCTATCGATGATACGCCCGATCAAACAGCTCCTATGAATCCGCTTGCCGAAAAATCCGCCGTCAACGTTAGCCGCCAATCGTGATCAGTTTGTCACGATCAAGGCATCGAGAGCCGTCGCCCCCTGGCCTTTGGCATGGACAACCAGCGGATTGATATCGATCTCGGCGATCTCGAGGCGCGTTTGCATCAGACGGCCGAGCGCACGCGCGGCTTTAACCACCGCATCGATATCGGCCGCAGGCGTGCCGCGGAAGCCGGTGAGCAGCTTAGATGTCTTGAGCTTCATGATCTCCGCGCGGATCCAATCTTCCGGCGCGTCGGCCGGCAGAAGCCGAACGTCGCCCAGCGCCTCGACCCAGATACCGCCGAGACCCAGCAGCAGCACGGCGCCCCAGGCCGGATCGCGGCGACCACCCAGCATGAGTTCGATGCCCTTGCCTGCCATTGCTTCAATCAACAGACCATCCAGTACAAGGCCCGGTGCATGCGCCGCGATATTCTTGTGCATGTCGTCCCACGCCTTAGCGAGTGCGTCCTTGTCCTTGACGCCGACGATGACGCCACCCGCCTCGGTCTTATGGGTGAGTTTCTGCGACTGCGCCTTGACGACGACCGGATAGCCGATCTTGTCGGCCACCGTGATCGCCTCGTCCTTCGTCTTGCACAACTGACCAGCCGGCGTCGCGACCCCGATGGCCTGCAGAACCTTCTTGCCCGACCATTCGGCCATAGCGCCCTTGCCGAGATCTGGCAGCTTGTCGAAAGGCTTCACCGCATCGCGCTTCGCCGCCATCTCCATCAACTGCCCATGCTGCGTGATCCGCGCGACGGCGCGCAACATGCGCTCGGACGAATAGAACAGCACGATGTTGGCATCGTAGATACGTTTGACGATATCTGGGGCCATCGGCCGGCCGTCGCCCAATGGCGTTATAGTCAGCGGCTTCTGGTTTCCGGCCAGAAGCGGAATCATGCCGTCCAGATATTTGTCAGCCGTATTGCCGAGCGGAGCTGCAATCGCGACCGCCCCGAAATTGGGGGCATCGAGGAAAGCCTTGGTCGCGAAACCCAACAGGTCCGGCTCGAAGGCAGGCACTGTCGTGAGGTCAGCCGGGTTTTTCGCATCCACGAAGTCCGGCAGACGCGTCTCCAGTATCGCCATGGTTTCCGGCAAAGCGTCTGGATATTCGATGCCCATGCCCTCCGAAAGGTCGTGTGCGATACCACACAGCGCGCCGGAGAACGTAATCAACCCAGTGCCTTTCGTCGGCGGCTTCGGATAATGCACCATGATCTCGCTGACGTCGGCCCATTCCTCGAGCGTGTTCACGGTGACGACGCCGGCCGCCTCGACGATGGTGCGCATGACGGCATAGTCACCGGCCAAGGCGCCCGTGTGCGATTGAAACGCAGCTGCGCCCTTTGCGCTGCGGCCCGGATGCATCATGACGATGGTCTTGCCCAGCTCGCGGGCCTTCGCGGCAACCTTCAGGAATGCCGCCGGACGCTTGATGTGCTCGGTATAGATGACAGCCGTTCCGACCGTTTGGTCATCCATGAAGAAATCGATGAAGTCGCACAGATCGAGGCCAGCCTCGTTGCCGGTCGTAACGTTATAGGCGACCGGAATTCCGCGGGCGGCCAGGGTCTGGCGGATATGGCCGACTAGACCGCCGCTCTGGCCGAGTACCGCAACGGCGGAGCGCGGCTTGGGCTCGATACGCTCGACCTTCGGTCCGGCGAACAGGCCTACCGACAGGCCAGTCAGAATATTCGTGAAGCCGAGGCAGTTGGGCCCAACCAGCGCGAAATCGCTGCCGCGCAGCATTGCGATGATCTTTTGCTCCAGGGCTTTGCCTTCGGTGCCTGTTTCGCCAAAACCGGATGCAAAGCAGACCGCGCCGCCCATCTTGCGCCGAATGCCGGCTTCGATTGCCTCCGCGACACCGGCGGCCGGCAGGGTGAAAATGCCGAGATCGATTCCCTCAGGCAATTCATCGATGCTGGTATAGACCTTGCGTCCATCGACCTCGCCGCCGCTGCGGCCGACCAGATAGAGGTCTGCCTTATAACCGTTGGTCTCCAGATTCTTGATAGCTGATTGACCGGGCGATCCCGGACGGGCCGAAAACCCGATGACCGCGATCGAGCGCGGGTTCAAGATGCGGCGGACAGACTGTGTTCTCGGCTCATTTCTGATATCGGACATCGAACCCTCTAACTCTCCAAATGCGTCGTTTTGCCCCGATCAAGCGGGGGTATACATCAGAACGTGTTGGCCATCGGGCAGCGGATGCCAATAGGGCTTCACGCGCAAGCCTATCTTAAGCTGATCCTCTGTAACGTTGACCAGATCGGCCATGATACGCACGCCCTCGTCCAGTTCGACCATCGCGATCGCGAAAGGCTCGTGGCCACGAAAGGGCGGTCGCGTGCGGCGCGTGATGGTATAGCTGTAGATCTGGCCGTTGCCCGCCACTTCGCGCCATTCGAGATTGCGCTTACCCGTGTAGATGCTCGTGGGCCGAGGGTAGAACTGATACTTCTTGGCGCCCGGGCAATATTGGATGACGAGCTTCTTCTCGCGCGTGCCATCCCAATAGGGCTTGGTGAAGGACATCGGCGTGACGGGGAAACGCTCGACGTCGAACGTGTTGTTCAATTCTTTTCCCTGAGCTTTTCCTTGGGGCTTCATCTCTTCGCTCATTATCTCAGCCCTCTCGCTCGAGAATGACCACGGTGCTGGTCGTCCAGTTGCGGCCGTAGCCGATGCCGCCAATGCCGGTCACCAAAGCAGTCTCGCTTTTCTTCACCTGACGCTTGCCGCCCTCGCCGAACAATTGTCGGACGGCTTCGACGAGGTTTACGCCGCCGCCGGCCAAGCCGGTTTGCCCGGCCGAAATCTGGCCACCGCCGGTCTGGAACGGCAAGTCGCCATCGAAATGGAAATTGGTTTCGTTGATGTAGCCGCAACCCTGGCCACGCTTGCAAAACCCGATCGCTTCCATTTGCAGCATGTTGGCGATGATGAAATCGTCATAGGGCTGGAAGGAATGGATATCCTTCGGTGTCAGGCCGGACTGTTTGAAGGCCCGTTCCGCCGCAACCGCATGACCCGATTTCGTCGGATCGAAGAGCAATTCGGTCGCCATGTAATTCGTGCGCTCGCCGTAGCCGGCAAGGGTAACGATCTTGGACAGACCCTTTTCCTTAGCGCGCTTCTTGCTCATCAATAGCAAGCCGCTGGCGCCGTCGCAGACCATGACGCAATCCAAAAGCCGGATCGGATCGGAGATCATGCGCGAGTTCATATAATCGTCGATACTGATCGGCACACGCAGCTTTTCACAGGCATTGTCGTTGAGAACGGCATGGTCGCGTTGGGTCACCGCCAGCTTGGCGAGCGATTTGAAGTCGAGCCCGAATTCGTGTTCGTAGCGCCTGGAGATGAAGCCGAAGGCGCCCGGAGGGCCCATGAGTCCCTGCGGCGCCACGAATTCCAGATTGAAGGAATGCGGCCGCTGGTTGTTCCTTTCGCTCGACTGCGTATCGGCATATAGCAGGAACACGGTTTCGCACAATCCTGCCTCGATTGCCGCGACGCCACGCGCGAGCGCCCCGTTCGGCGACGAACCGCCGATATCGACTGTCTGGCAGAAATTAAGCTCAAGGCCTAGAAATTCGGCGGTCGCCTGAGACCAGAAGGCATTGCCCGCGCCCGTCATCGAAGACGACAGGATCAAACCATCGATCTCGCTCTTTTCGATGCCGGTGCGGAGCAGCAACGTCTCCATCACCTCGGCGCCGAGTTCCCAGACGTCGAGATCGCCCTTTTCAACGATCTTCGTTTCGGCAAATGCTACGATTGCGGTGTCGCGCATACGGTTATTCCCTTGCCATATTTCGGAACGAAGCCGATTACTCCGTCGGCTTCAACCGCTTGGCCTTGCCGGCCAGGAAGTCGTCGAGACGCTTAGTCGATTCTTCGCTATAGATACCCATCGCGACCAAACCTTCGACATAAAGACCGTCGCTGTAGGAAAGATCGGCAATACGCGGCAGCGAGTTGATGACCGCGAAGTTCGATTCCAGCCGGTTGGACGCGATGACTTTCGCCAGTTCCTTCGCCTTTTCGACATGCTTGCCCTTCTCGACAACGTACTGCACCGCGTTGTTGCGTTCGGCTTCCTCGGCCTTCATCACGCGGCCCGTCAGCATCAGATCGGTCATGCGGGCAACCGATATCAAACGCGAGACGCGTACCGAGGCGCCGGCGCCGACATAGATGCCGCGCTGGCCTTCGGGCAAGGCAAAGAACGCCGTCGTATCCGCGACGCGGATATGCGTGCTCGCCGCCATCTCGAAACCACCGCCGATGACCGCGCCGTGGAGCGCCGAGACCCATGGGATATCGCCGCGCGCGATGAGATCGAAGCCGCGTGCGCCGCCCGGTCCGATAATCTGGCTGCGCCGGCGCTGCTTCGCATCGCCCTTGGACATGCGGTTGCGGAAATGCTCGAGGTCGAGACCGGCGCAGAAATGATCGCCGTGGCCGAATAGAACACCGACCTTCGCTTCCTCATTCGCGCGGATGACCGCATGGGCAATGGCGGTTGCGAGGTCCGGGTTGAAGGCATTGCGCTTTTCCGGGCGATTAAGTCCAATAATTGCCATGTCGCCGTCGAGTTCGTAAGTGACCAAGTCTTCAGACATCTGCTCTCTCTCCAATCTGATGCAATCCGCACCGAACCACGCGACCGTTCGGGCGAGCGGAATCCGGGCGCAAATTCAACGATGTAACTATCGGAACCCAGGATCTCCCGTTATTAGCCGGCACGTTGTTTAGGCAAGTACCGTTGCTCTGTCTATATCAGTATTCCTGACAAATTATCAGGTAACCTGAGAATTGGTCAATCATGTCCTCTTAATTATTCCGCCGCGCGGACGACGACTTCGGCGACGTCCGGACTGAAAGCAAGCGTCTGGCTGAGCGCCTTGCCGTCGGGATCCTTGAGCGCGGCCTCACGCGCCCGCGCCACGCGCTCGGCCGCCTTAGGCGCGATCGTCGTGCGGGCCAGCGCGGGCATAACGAGCGCGCCGAGAATACGGTCGTAATTGGCGAGGCCGCGCCGATGCGTCGAACCATACCCCTTGATGAGGCGCGCAAGTTCGGCCACTTCGCGCGCAAGCGCGAGATCGCGTTGCGCGGCAACGGCGACGATGCCAAGCCAGGATTCGATTTCGCTTGTTTCCTCCGCGAACCGATAGGTACGGCGACGCCAGAATTTCAGTTTGGCGAGCAGCCAGATTTTCATGAAGCCTGTGACGTTGGTCGAGCGCACATGCATGGCCCAGCCGACTTTCTCCAGCCGCCTCGTCCGCCGCGCCCATTCGATCAAGCGGCGGGCCAGAGCCGGCGGCAACATATCGGCCAATTCCGCGAATCCCGGCTTGAAGAATTCGGTCACCGTCACGATATCGTCGGTATCCGCGCGCGCCTCGCCGAGGATGCGTTCGTAGCGCGAGCTGCGAATCTTGGCCTGCGCCACGCGGATGATGTCTTCGTAGGACATCCGCACGGCCAAATGACGCGCGATCTCGCGCAACAACGTCGGATCGCCGCCGCGGAACGGCTCAAGTCGATCGACGAATAGCTGGGCGTAGTCCGCATCTTGATAATCGGTCAGCCGGGCGATGCCGATTTCGATCACCTCGCGCGCCTCTTTCGGATAGGCGGCGAGATCGACGGAAACCGGAGACGGTTGCTCGCCCTTGGCGATGGCGTAGCCCATGCGGAAGCCGGCGAGATTCGAGCGGACCGCCTTGCCCTCCTCCTCGATCGCCGCGATGAAATGCTCGGCATCGATCTTGAGTAACCCGGTCGCCGCGATGGCACCCAGCATGACCGCGTTGATCACGGTATGGGACCGGCGCGCGGCCTCCGCCGCATCGAACAGGATCGCACCCGCCGCCGCCTTTTC
>CAMDWJ010000041.1 GCA_945877815.1 Caenispirillum bisanense | reverse complement strand
TGATCCGCGGCGCGCCGAACGACTTGTCGATGACCACGTTGCGCCCCTTCGGACCCAGCGTCACCTTAACCGCGTTCGCGAGGATATCGACGCCGCGCAGCATCCGCGCGCGCGCATCGCCCTCAAATTTTACTTCTTTTGCAGCCATTGTGTGATGCTCCTCTAATTTATTTACGGGCGCCGGTTACGATGCCCAGAATGTCGGTTTCCTGCATGATCAGGATTTTATTGCCGTCGATCGTCACCTCGGTGCCCGACCATTTGCCGAACAGCACCCGGTCGCCGACCTTCACATCGAGCGGCGTCACCTTGCCGTCCTTGTTGCGCGAGCCGTTGCCGACCGCGATGACTTTGCCCTCGGAGGGTTTTTCCTTGGCGGTGTCGGGAATGATGATCCCGCCTTTGGTCTTCTCTTCCTCGGCGACGCGCTCGACGGCGACGCGATCGTGTAATGGTTTGAAACTCATATTCTTCTCCCCTGCCGGTCGTTCCGCACCTCTGACCCCAGGAGCGCGGACAACGACGGTCAAAAAAATTGGCACTCCCGGATCGAGAGTGCCAACCATGTATTCGTAGTGCCCAGGCCCGTCAAGGGCAGGACGATATTTTTCCTGCCCCGACGGTTGGGAAAAGCCGTTTAGCTGTGAGCCTGACGAGCCGCAGCCGCCGCGACAGCGGCAGCGGGAATGGCTGCTGCTGCCGTGCGAATGGCCCGCTCCACCTTCTCATAAGCTCGATTTTCGAGCTGACGGACGCGTTCACGGCTGATTCCATAGCTTTTTCCGAGTTCCTCGAGGGTGATGGGCTCGTCGCGCAGGCGCCGTTCGACGAAGATATGCCGTTCGCGGTCGGTCAACTCGCTAAGAGCGTTTTTTAAAAGCCCGTTACGGACGGTCGATTCTTCGCGGTCCGCCATCATGACTTCCGGCGACGGGCCGTCATCAACCAGCGTATCCTGGAACTCGATCGAGTCTTCTTCCTGAGAAACAGGTGCATTCAGCGACATATCGCGCGCCGTCATGCGACGATCCATATTCACGATGTCGGCCGCCGACAGGCCGAACTGCTTGGACAGGATCGCGGCATGCTCGGGATCGATATCGCGCGAATCCGCGATGTCCAACCGGCGCTTCGCCTTGCGCAGGCTAAAGAACAGCTTCTTCTGGGCGGCCATCGTGCCCATTTTGACGAGCGACCAGGAGCGCAGGATATATTCGGTAACCGAGGCCTTGATCCACCACATGGCATAGGTCGAAAGCCGGAACCCCTTCTCGGGCTCGAACTTCTTTACCGCCTTCATCAGGCCGAGATTGCCCTCGGAGATCAGATCGGCCACCGGCAGGCCATATCCGCGATATTGCATCGCGATCTTGGCCACCAGGCGCAAATGACTCGTTACCAGCTTATGCGCTGCGGCGCTCTCGCCATGCTCTGTGTAACGCTTGGCGAGCATATATTCTTCTTCCAAGCTCAGCACGGGGAACGTTTTAATTTCATTAAGATAACGGGATAAACCGCCGTCACCTGACGATAAAATGGGTAATGAATACGCCATAATTCTACTCCCGAAGTTCTAATGGGCCCCCGTCCCACGGGATGCCCCAACTCTCAGTGCCGATTAGATAAAGGTTTAATCCGCACTGCTCGAAAAGGTTCCGGACGATCTGTCCGGCCCCAGTCGCTATTCGGGACAGAAAATGTGTCGGAATTTAGTCATGGTCACATCCTCGCTTGAAGCAATATGACGGAATTAACAGTGCACCCTCCATTAGGACCGGTGCGCATGGAGGGTATCCCGTTCGGCAACCCCCTCCAGTTAGCGAATATTACAAAAACGGCCTTCAGAAATCAAGTCAAGTCTGTATGATAAGAAAAATTATCAATTATTTTCATATATTTATATTATTTATTATAATTATACAAATGTAGTCCGACTAGCGGCCGAACGCGTACCAAAGCACGCCGATTACCGCGACCAGAGCGACGCCCCACACCCAGGGAGACACGCCTGACTTTGCCTCGGGAGCAGAGCCAGCTTGGCTCGCAGCGACGGTCTGGGATGCGCCGGACGCATCGCTCGCAACCGAGACTGCCGCCATACCAAGCGGAGCATCCTGAGCCGCTTGCATCGAACCTTGCTGGGTCTGCGGCGCTGCGCCTGCGGATTCGTTATCCCCGACGATCTGGCTGAACTTGCCGAAAAAGTCGTCGGCGGTCTTCTTGGCGACACCCTCGACGAGACGGCTGCCGACGCTCGCCAGCTTGCCGCCAACCTCGGCGCGCGCCAGATAGGTGAGGACTGTTCCGGCCCCGTCGTCGACCAACTTTACATCGGCGCTGCCCTTGGCGAAACCGGCAACGCCGCCCTGTCCTTCGCCGCGAATGGTATAGCCGTTCGGCGGATCCATGTTTTCGAGCGTGACCTTGCCCACAAATTTCGCCTTAACCGGACCAACCTTGGCCGTCACCTTGGCGGTGAAGGCGTTGCCGCCTTCCTTGTTCAGCTCTTCACAGCCGTCGATGCATTGCTTGAGAATGGCGGCATCGTTGAGCGCATCCCACACCTTGGCGCGCGGCGCCGGGATTCTGTATTCGCCGGTAAGGTCCATAACTTCACTCCAAAGTCTTAGCTTGCGCTTCGAACGGAATACTTAAGTCCGAACCGCGCATATCTCAAGTCGAGCGCTATTCGGCGGCTTTTTTGCCTCGCAGGGTTTCGGCATAAATTGCCAGCGTTTGATCGAGCGTGCGGCTGTTGTCCCGCGTCTCGCGCGTCTCGACGCCCAATGGTGTCGAATCGAGAAACCGAAAAATGTCGGCGGCCCCCTTGTGGATCTTGTCCGTCACACCGGCCGAGTCGAAGGTTTCGGCGATCTGCTCCATCTCGCCCGACCAGCGCCCCGCATCGCAGGCGAGAAACGGCACGGCCGCATTCATGGCATCCCATTGCTGCTTTTGAGTTTCGGACAGAACCGATTTCAGTTCCGTCCCCACACCCAGCATCTCGCCCGCCACCAGGACGGCGGTACGCAAGGCATTGGTCCCTTTGGTCAGGCCGGCGTAGCACATCTTGATCGCCGACGCGCGGCCGATCTCGGGTCCCATCTCCATGAAGCGAATACTGTCGCCGTCGATAAACCGCAACGCATCTAAATGTGGGCCGCTGACATAGAGGCGGGGTGCCACCTTGCCGCCGGGCGGCGAACCGATGATGCCCGCATCCATGCACTTGCCGCCAACCGTCTGGATATGGCTCGCGATCTTTTTCATCGTCACCGGCGCGATCGCGTTGCAATCGACGAATAGCGTGGCCTTGTTCTGGCGCTTCATTTCAGCGGCGACATCGCGGGCGAAACCTTCCGCACTTTCCGGCGGCATGATCGAGAAGATGATATCGGCCGCACCGACGATGGCCGCGAGGGAACCCAGATCCTCAAGCCCTTCGCGCGTCGCCCTCGTTTTGGTTAGCGCGCTACGCCCCGTCACCGAGGTGACGACCCGAAATCCTTTTGCGCGGATAGCCCCGCCGACCTTGTGCCCCATGTCGCCGGGGCTCATCAGTCCAATCACCGGATTTGCCATCGCCGTATTCTCCCTTGCGATCTCAATTCTTCCTGAGTTGCGTCATCGTGGTATAGGCCGCGATATGTTCCAGGCTGGTTTTGACCTGCACCAACGCGGGCCCGTCAACGGCCAAAGCCTCGCCAACGACACGCTTGATATCTTCGTCGCGCTCGATCCTGAAGCCGCGGGCGCCGTGCGCTTCTGCCAGAGCGGCAAAGTCCGGATTATACAGATTCGTGGCCAGCGTGCGCCCCGGATAGTCGCGTTCCTGATAAAGGCGGATCGTCCCTAGGCTGCGATTGTCCGAAACGAACACTTTAATCGGTAAACGGCGCTCCACGGCAACGGACAATTCGTTGCCGGTCATATGGAAGCCGCCGTCGCCAACCAAACACACGACTTGGCGTTTCGGCTCGCGCAAAGCACCCGCCACCGCGAACGGGATGCCGACACCCATCGAACCCGCGACCGCGCCCAGTAGGCGCTGCGAGGCCTGGAACGGAAAAAGGCGATGCGCCCAAGTGGAAAAATTGCCGGCGTCGACCGCGAGAACAGCATCGTTGGCGATGACCTCGCCGAGATGCTGGATCACGTTGCCGAAGACAACGCCGTCTGCGGCGCTTTTCCAATCCCACACCATACGATCGGCCGCCAGCGCATGCGCGCGCGCAATCCAGTCGGCGCGTCCAGCGGGTGGCTCGGGTGCATTCAACCGTGCCAGCGCTTCCAAAGTCGCCGTCGCATCGGCAGCGAGCGCAAGTTTGGTTGCGAAGGTACGGCCGATCTCCGACGCGTCGGGATAGACGTGGATGAGATCCTGGCGCGGATGCGGCGCTTCGGGAATGCGATAACCTTGGGTCACGACATCGCCCAGCCTCGTGCCAACGGCGATCACAAGATCGGCCTCGTTCAAGGTGTCGCGAAAGACCGGCGGCATATTGAAGCTGAGATGGCACGAAAACAGCGGGTGCCGATTGTCGAACAGGTCCTGATGGCGGAACGAAAGCGCCACCGGAATGCGCCAGGCCTCAGCGACGGCACGCAAGGCGGCGCGCCCGGCATCGAGACCGATCTGGCCGCCGGCAATGAGGATCGGGCGTTCCGCGCGTTTGATCCGCTCGGCAATCTCTTGCACCTGCGCTGCATCGGGGTACGGGATGGCGAGTGGGCCGGCGCCAAACCCGGGGCCAGCAACCTCGTCATCCAGCATATCTTCGGGCAAGGACACGACAACAGGACCAGGCGTGCCGCTTTGCGCGAGATGGAAAGCCCGGCGCACGGTTTCGGAGAGCTTCGATCCGTCGGCAACCTCGACGACCCATTTGGCCATCGCGCCGAATGTGCGCGGATAATCGACCTCCTGGAACGCGTTGCGTCCGAGATCCTCGCGCGCCACCTGGCCGACGAACAGAACCAACGGCACCGCATCCTGCTGCGCCACATGCACACCGATCGCCGCATTCATGGCGCCGGGGCCTCGGCTAACGAACATAACGCCCGGTTTGCCGGTCAGCTTGGCATCAGCGATCGCCATGAAAGCGCCGCCGCCCTCCTGGCGCACCGTGACGACATCGATCGACTTGGCGTCGTACATCGCGTCAATGACAGAGAGGTAACTTTCGCCGGGCACGCAAAAAACCCGTTCGACGCCGTGACGCGTCAGACAATCCACCAAGATATCGGCGGCACGCGCCATGAAATACTCCCTATTTTACTAGAATTGGTGCTCTCGCGGCGGTTTGACCGCATTATGTATATCTTAACCAATACCCCCGCATTCTACGAGTCCCCAGGCGTTTCGATCCCGGAGAGAGTACATGTCTCGGAAGATCGTTCGCCATAGCTACCCGGCTGCCTTGGCCGCCGGTTTATATTTGTCGCTCGTTGCAGCAGGCGCTCAGGCCGCGCCCGCAACGGTGAGCGACGTGCGCGTCGGCGAACATCCCGACGCAACGCGTGTGGTGCTCGACATCACGCAGCCGACCGGCGCGACGTTCGACGTCTCGGCGGATGGAAAGACTTTGGTGGTCGCCCTGCCCGAAGCAGATTGGCGCGCGGGCACTTTTGCCGCGAAACATGCCAAAGGTCTATTGGTCGATTTCCGCCAGTCGTCCACCCCTGACGGCTTACAACTCAGCCTGATCGCAAGCGATCCGATCCGGATCAAGAAACCCTTTTTCGTGTCGCCCGAAGGCACGCAAGGCTACCGCATCGTGATCGATCTCGCCCCCGATCTCGAAATGGCGCGGATGACCAAGGCAGCCGCGGCGGCCAAACCGGCTGCGCCGCAAGCCGCCGCCACGACACCGGCGATGGTTCCCCCGGTCGATATTGCGCGCGAACAACGCATGGTGGCCGGCCCCGCCAACATCGGAGCGGCCGCACCTGTTGAGGTGGCGCAAGCCTATACCCTGACGCCCAATCAGCCTGCCCGGCCCACCGCGCCCTCACAAACGGCGCAAGCCGTCCCGCCCCCGGCCCAGTCCATGCCACCGCGCGCACCGATGGCCGAACCGAAGTCCGCCTTCGGCGGATTGCTCTATGTCAAAGCTTCTGCGGGAATGGGCATGCTCGAAGAGGCAACGGCGGTCGGAGGCGGTGGCACCCACGCTGCCGTTGAAACCGATCTCGGTTGGATGGTGAACGGCGGCCTCGGCATCGATCTCAAGAACAATTTCAGGATCGAGGGCGAAGTTCTCTATGCCAGCAACAGCGCCAAAGCAATCACCGGAACATTGGGTGGCGCGGCCGTCAATTCCGGCCGAGCCACCGGAGACATCTCCATGCTCGGCTTCATGGCTAACGTCGCCTACGACTTCGTTACCGCCTATCCGATTACGCCTTATATCTTCGGTGGCGCGGGTCTGGCGGTCGTCTCGGCGAACAACATCTCTACACCCGGCGGAGGCACCGCCATCGACAGCAGCGACAATGTGTTTGCGCTGCAAGCCGGTGCAGGCGTCTCAACCGATATTACAGACCGGGTGACGCTCGATCTTTCCTATCGCTACTTCGAAACACAGGAACCCGAGTTCAGCGATTCGAATGGAATTCCGGTCAATTACGAATATGCCACGCACATGATGCTGATGGGCGTTCGTTACAAGTTTTAAGGCAGGCCCACGTCAAGGCGGCCCCGCCGTCCCCAAGACGGCGGCGGGGTCCTCTTGACGTCCCGCAACCTTGACACTCGACCGGGCCGAGTCTAACCGGCTTCATGGACCAGCCGCCGCCCGTATCGCCGCACGACGATCGCAAAGTCGGCACCTTCAGCGCGATCGACACCTCGTTTCTCGCGGCCGCCGGATTTATGGCGCTCGGCACGCTGCTTTTCACTGGCTCGCACGGCATCGTGCGCTGGGTCGGCAGCGGCATGCATCCCCTGATGATGGCGTTTCTGTCGAACCTTTTTTCGGCTCTGTTCTTCGTACCGTGGATTTTGCGGCGCGGCTTTCGCGTCATGCATACCCGTCGTTTTCCGCTTCACGCTCTGCGCGCCATGTTCAACGTCGCGTCAATCTCGTGCTGGTATTGGGCGCTGTCGCTTACGCCGCTCGCCGACGCGACAGCGCTGTCGGCCACCGCACCTTTGTTCGCAACATTGGGTGCCGTCCTGATCCTCGGCGAACCGATGAAGATCCAGCGTTGGTTGGCCCTCATGGTCGGATTGACGGGCGCCCTGATTATCGTGAATCCAGTCTTCGCCGAATTTTCGACTGGTTACATTTTCGTGCTGGGATCATGCATATTTTCGTCCGGCTCGCGCATCATCGCCAAGAAGCTGAGCGCGACCGACAGTCCGCTCGCCTGTAGCGCCTATGTCGCGATGCTTCAGACCCCGTTTTCTTTCGTCTTCGCCCTATTCGTCTGGACCACACCCGGTGCCGTTCAACTCGGCGCCATGATGATTGTCGGGATCATGGTGGCGTTGGCCCAGTTTCTCACCGTCGAATCTTTCCGCACGGCCGAAATCGGAGCCGTCGAATCTTTCAACTACCTGCGCCTCCTCTGGGCCGCGATTATCGGTTACGTCGCGTTCGGCGAAATTTCCGGCGCCTCGACCTGGATCGGCGCCGCCGTGATCGTGATCGCAACGGCCTTCATCCTGCGCCGCGAAGCGAAAGCCAAGCGCGCCACGGCCCAACCGTAACAGCTGAGGCTGGGCCGGTTTGGCGGCCAACACCTAAAAAGGCTGGCCACAGCGGAGCACGCGGGACTAGTCTCGGTATTGAAAAACAACGGCTGAAGCAGATCGGGCAAGCATGTCAGGCATCGAACGCGCCAACGGCCATCGGCCAAGCGGCCTTCTTCATTTATTGGACCCTTCGTTGAAATTGGCGCCTCATCCGCGCCAGGAAGAAGTCTCCTTCGATCTCGACGGCACCTTGGCGTCGGTGCTGAGGCTCAATTCCGAGGTGCCGGAAACGGCCTATAGCGCACGCACACTCGGGACCGAGCGGCACGGCAACGCCATCCTCATCGGTGAAGAAGGCTATTGCCTGACCATCGGCTATCTCGTCGTCGATGCGAAATCGATCACCCTGTCGGCGCGCGGCGGCAAACAGATCCAGGCCGAATTGGTCGGCTACAATCATGAATCGGGCTTCGCCATCGTACGCGCTTTGTCGCCGCTCGACATTCCGGTGTTGCAGATCGGTACTGCCGAGGATCTGGCCGAAAAGGAATCGGTGATCATCGCCCCCTATGGCGGAACCCAACATTCGATTTCCGCCACAGTCGTCTCGCGTCGGGTCTTCGCCGGATCGTGGGAATATATGGTCGATAACGCGATTTTTACCGCACCGATCCATCCGAATTGGAGCGGCGCGGCCCTCTTGCGCCGCGACGGCACGTTGTGCGGCGTGGGTTCGCTCTGGGTCAACGATGCCGAAGCCGGCCGTCGCGAGAGCCCCGGCAATATGTTCGTGCCGATCGACCTTCTAAAACCCATCTTGGACGATCTGATCAAGCTCGGACGATCCAGCATCCCGACCCGGCCTTGGCTCGGCCTGCATACCGCCGAATCAATGGGACGGCTTTTCGTGTCCGGCATGGTCCCCGAAGGGCCTGCCTCCCGGGCCGGGATCGAATCCGGCGATTTGGTAACCGGCGTTAATGACGTTCCGGTCGCCACGTTGACCGAGATGTACCGTCAGATGTGGTCGCTCGGCGAAGCCGGTGTGAAAGTCATCTTAAATTTGCGCCGCGACGGCGAGGACATGGATGTTGTGGTGCAATCCGACAGTCGCTATCGCTTCATGGACCGGCGGCGGCACCACTAAAACCAACTAATCACGGAGATTCTTCTAATGGCCAGTCGCAAACCGCTTTGGATAGTCGGCGGCGTCATCGCCGGCCTTATCGTCGCCGTCGTCATTGTTGTCGTGGTGGTCTTCGCCTCGATCGATTCGATCATCAAGGCGGCAGTCGAAAATCTTGGGCCTAAAATGACCCAATCTGAGGTCAAGCTCGACAAGGTCACACTTTCGACGACGACCGGCGAAGGCCGGCTCGAAGGACTACTGATCGGCAATCCCAAGGGGTTCGCCACGAAGTCGGCGATGAAGCTCGGCGAGACCGCGATCAAAATCGACATATCGACGATCACCAACGACGTCATCGTCATCAAGGATATCCTGATCCGGGCCCCCGAGATCACCTACGAATACGCGACCGGCGGCAGCAACATCGACGCCATTAAGCGCAACGTCGATGCCTATACGGGGACCCAGCCGCCCACGACCTCACCGACCACCCAATCGCCGACATCGCCCGCCGCGAAATCGGCCCCCGCGGACGGCGGTAAGAAACTGATCATCGAGAATTTGCGCATCCAGGATGCCAAATTGACCGCCGCCATCGCCGGTCAGCAAATGAGCCAAGGCCTGCCGACCATCACCCTCAAGGACATCGGCAAATCCAAGGGCGGCGCAACCTCGGCCGAGGTCGTGGATCAATTGATCACGGCAATCCAGCAAAGTGCGGCGCGTGCCGCCCAATCGATGGGTGCGGACAAACTTATGGGGGCTGCCAAGGGCGCCATCGATTCCGCCACCAAGGGCCTGCCGGCCGTCGGTGGCGCCGGTGGCGGCGACGCCGTGAAGGGCGCCCAGGACGCCGTCAAAGGCCTGTTCGGAAAATAGGGTCGCGCGCCGGCGCGGGATAACGACTACCCGGCTGCGACCATCGCGCCCAAATTCAGCGGGTGGATCGGCGCGGACCCGTCATGGGCACCGGCGATGTCGCCGACCTCGTCGACCGACAGGACATAAACATGGCCGCCATGTTCGACCGTCAAGCCGATGATCGAACCCGAGGGGGACGGCGGCAGCCCAAGCGCAGACCGCGCATCGATTACCGTCGTCATCCGGCCATTGAGATTGACCGCCCCGCAAACGACCGACGGCGCGAACGGGATGACGGTTAACGAGCTCAGCACCACCATATCGCCCGCCACTTCGAGCGGCACACCATAGAGGAGCCCGCCGATCCGGCAGGTCACGAAACGCGGCTCCACGGACGTTGCCGGGACGGACGATAGGGCCTCATGGGATACTGGTTCTGTCATAATTCCGCGATTATTTATCAATAAGCTTGAGAAAATCTCGACTTTGGGATATTCGCCCCTGCCTTCCCAGAGCCCAGGATATATAATGAGCAGCCAGCAAAGCTTGCGCAATATCGCAATTATCGCCCATGTCGACCACGGTAAAACGACCCTGGTCGATGGTTTGTTGCGCCAATCGGGCTCTTTCCGCGAGAACCAGAACGTCGCCGAACGCGCCATGGATTCCAACGATCTGGAGCGCGAACGGGGTATCACCATCCTTGCCAAATGCACTTCCGTCGAATGGCGGGGCATCCGGATCAACATCGTCGATACCCCCGGCCATGCCGATTTCGGCGGCGAGGTGGAACGTATCTTGTCCATGGTGGACGGCGTGGTCTTGCTGGTCGACGCCTCCGAAGGGCCGATGCCGCAGACCAAATTCGTGCTCGCGAAGGCGCTGAAGCTCGGCCTGCGCCCCATCGTGCTGATCAATAAGGTGGACCGCCCCGACGAGCGCACCAACGAGGTCCTCAACGAAGTCTTCGATCTGTTCGCCGCGCTGGATGCGAACGACGATCAGCTCGATTTTCCGACCCTCTATGCTTCTGGCCGGCAGGGCTGGGCGGCACTCGAGCAGGCCGGACCGAAGGACAATCTGGACCCGCTGTTCCAGGTCATCGTCGATCACGTGCCCGAACCCAAGGCCGATCCGACTGGCCCCTTCAAAATGCTGGTGACGACGCTGGAGAGCGATCCTTATCTCGGCCGTGTGCTGACCGGCAAAATCGAAAGCGGCATCGCCAAACGCAACATGCCGATCATTTCGCTGCATCTTGGCGGCGACAAGATCGAAGAAGGGCGGGTGACCAAGCTGCTCGCCTTCCGCGGTCTCGAACGCGTGCCGGTCGACGAAGCGCAAGCGGGCGACATCATCGCCATCGCGGGCCTGCAGAAGACGACGGTCGCCGATACCATATGCGATCCGCAGGTGAAGGAGCCGATCGCGGCGCAGCGAGTCGATCCGCCCACCTTGTCGATCGCGCTGTCGATCAACGATTCGCCGCTGGCCGGACAAGAAGGCGACAAGGTCACCTCGCGCATGATCCGCGAGCGACTGATGCGCGAAGCCGAAGGCAACGTCGCCATCCGCGTCACCGACACCAACGAGGCCAATACCTACGAAGTAGCCGGACGTGGCGAATTGCAGCTCGCCGTCCTGATCGAAACCATGCGCCGCGAGGGATATGAACTCGCCGTCGGCCGCCCGCGTGTCATCTACAAGGAAGACGCGGACGGCAAGCGTCTGGAGCCCATCGAAGAGGTCGTGATCGACGTCGATGCGGAATATTCCGGCGTTGTGGTCGAAAAGCTCGGCGGCCGGCGCGGCGAAATGATCGAGATGCGCCCGACCGGCGCCGGCAAGAATCGCTTGCGGTTCCTGGCGCCCACGCGCGCATTGATCGGCTATCATAACGAGTTCATGACCGATACGCGCGGCACCGGCGTTCTCTATCGCCTGTTCCACGATTACGCCCCTTATAAGGGCGCGATCGACCAGCGCCGCACCGGGTCCATGATCTCGATGGCGAGCGGCGTCAGCGTCGCCTACGGCTTGTGGTATTTGCAGGAACGCGGGCCGTTGTTCATCGGCGGCGGCGAGAAGGTCTATAGCGGAATGGTCATCGGCGAGCATGCGCGTGGCAGCGATCTCGAGGTCAATCCGCTGAAAAGCAAGCAACTCACCAATATCCGCGCGTCGGGCAAGGACGAGGCGGTGACCTTGATTCCGCCGATCACGATGACACTCGAAAAGGCGCTCTCTTATGTCGCCGAGGATGAGTTGGTGGAAATCACGCCGCAGTCGGTTCGATTGCGCAAGCGCCATCTCGATTCGAACGAGCGCAAGCGCAATAGCCGCAAGGTCGAAACGGTTTAAGTCTCCCGCTAGGAGCTTTTGCGATGGCGCAGATGAAAGCGCGCGTCAAATGGGTCGAACAGCGTACCTTCCTGGGTGAATCCGGCAGCGGCCATACGGTCGTGATGGACGGCGCACCCGACGCTGGCGGCCGCGATCTCGGCGTGCGGCCGATGGAGATGCTTTTGTTGGGGCTCGGCGGCTGCACCGCCTTCGACGTCATAGATATCCTACAGCGCGGCCGCGAACCGGTCGACGATATCGTGATCGAGATCGAGGGAGATCGCGCCGACGAAATCCCGAAGATTTTCACGAAAATCCGCGTGCGCTACATTGTCACCGGCACCGGCCTGAGCCGCGACAAAGTAGAACGCGCCGTAAAGTTGTCAGCCGACAAATATTGCTCGGCGACCATCATGCTCGGCGCCGTCGCCGAGATCACTCACGAGATCGAGATCGTCGATCCTTCCGCCTGACGGCGCGCCGATGACCGAAACCGAAACGCCCGATCAACCCCTCTCCGCCTACTCAATTTGGTTAGGCTTGGTCATTGTAGGATGGATTTTGGATTTCCTGTATCCGCTTCCCTTCATACCGGGTCACATTCCGTCGGTGCCCACGGGCGGCATCTTCATCCTCATCGGCTTCGGCATCGTCGCCCTTGCCCTGCACGAATTTCGCGATGCCGATACTCGGCTTGAAAGCGGATTTTCGATCCCGATTCTGGTGACGCGCGGCGTGTTCCGCCATTCGCGCAACCCGATCTATCTCGGGCTGCATATCGCTTTTCTCGGCTTCGCCTTCGCGATCGACAGCCTTTGGCTACTGGCGATGCTGGCACCGTTCCATATCGTCGTCGCGGGTACAGTGATCCCGCACGAGGAAGCCGAGCTGGAGCGGACGTTCGGCGAGCTTTACCACGAGTACAAGTCAGACGTGCGGCGCTGGCTTTAACGCCGGTGCCCCTATAAGGTTCGGCCGCACTCGAAGCGGACATGCCATGGACGACACGACCCACACCTCGCGGGGCTCGCCCGCGCGCGCGGCGCCGCGCACGCTCGGCGGTCGGATCGCCGAATTGCTGCGCCTGGCGGTGCCGGTCATCGTGTCGCGCTCGGGCCAACTCGTTATGGCCGTGGTGAATACGGTTCTTGTCGGGCATTACGCGGCCGAGGAACTTGCTTATCTCAGCATCGCCCAGGCCGTCATCATGCCGCTATTCGTAGGAGCGAGCGGCTTTCTGCTGGGTACGTTGGTCGAGACGGCGCGCGCGCATGGCGCCGGCCAACCCGCCGAATGCGGTGCCACCTGGCGGCGCGGCGTGCTGTATGCGTTCGGCGTCGGCGGTATTTGCCTGCTCGTCGCGCTGGCGGGCGAACTGATTCTCGCCTTCTCCGGCCAGAGCGAACAGCTCACCAGCGAAGGCGGCAAGGTCGTTCGCGTCCTGGCACTCGGCCTGCCCTTCATGATCGTCTATATGAATTCGGCCTATTTCCTCGAAGGGCTGAAGCGCCCGACGATGCCGATGTTGATGATGCTACTCGCCAACGTCCTCAACATCTTCTTTAACTGGATATTGATCTACGGCCATTTCGGCTTTCCCGCGATGGGTGCGCTCGGTTCGGCCTGGGCCACGACCGCACTGCGCGTCATCCTCGCGGGCGCCATCGCGCTCTACATATGGAACCTCGCCGACCGCGACAGCCTGGGCATCCGCCGGCCCGCGCGCGGCGGCTGGGCGTCGTGGCGTTCGCAACGCAAGATCGGCTATGGCGCGGGCGCCAGCCAATTGATCGAGGCCTCCGCCTTCAGCCTGCTCACCTTGATCGCGGGGTTGCTCGGCACCCTGGCCGTCGCGGCCTATTCGATCACCTTCCAGATTCTCGGCCTCATGTTCATGGTGGCGCTGGGCATCGGCTCGGCGACGGCTGTTCTGGTCGGGCACGCCAGGGGCCGCGGCGACACGGCGGAGATGGCGCGCGCCGGGTGGCTCGGCCTCGCGGTCAATGTCTGCATCGTTGCCTGCATCGGTGGCACGACCAGCCTCGCAGCACCCTGGATCGCGCCGGTCTTCACCGCCGATCCGGCTTTGATCGGGATTGCTGTCTCCCTCATCGCCTATATGGGGATCGTCGTCATCCCAGACACCTGTCAGGCGGTCATGGCGCTGGCGCTGCGGGGGCGCGGCGACAATTGGGCGCCGGTCGCAGCCCACTTGATTTCCTATTTCGCCGTCCTGGCGCCATGCGCCTGGATATTCGCCCTGCATATGAATCGCGGCGTCAGCGGCATTCTCGATGCCATTTTGATTGCCTCGGTGGTATCGGCCACGTTCCTGATCGGACGGTTCTATTTTCTCAGCCGTGGGGAGCGGAAAATGACATGAGCGAATCCATCGAAATCATTGGCGGCGACTATGAATTCACGCTCGGACTAAGCGGCACCCACGACGGAGTGGCGCTACGCTACAATCCGGCCGGCGTGCAGGTTTCGTTCGGCACCATTTTGCAGCACAAGCCGTTCCAGGCCTGCGAATTCTCGCTGGCCAACTACCTGATGATGCGCGACCGCGGCGCCGATTGGATGGTCGCCACACCCGTCTTTCTGAACCGCGCTTTCCGTCACGCGGTCGTCTTGGTACGCAAGGACAGTCCGCTCACCAAATTGTCCGAACTGAAGGGCAAGCGCGTCGGCGCCAAGGAATATTCGCAAACGGCTGCGGTGTGGTTCCGCGGCATGCTGAAGGACGAATACGGCGTCGATTGGCGCGACATCCACTGGTATTGCGGTCGCGTGCAGCGCTTCCCGCCGCCCAGCGAAGCCGACGTCACCACGGTGGACGACGAACCCGAGGATATGCTGCTGGACGGCAAGCTCGACGCGTTGCTCGCCGTCCAGGTGAAGGACAATGCCTTGTCGCCGGCGATGCGCAAACTGCGTCCGCTGCTGCCAGCCCCGGAGGCCGAGGAACGCACCTATTACGGCAAGACCGGGTTCTATCCGATAAATCACACGGTCGTCATCGACCGGGCCTTGGCCGAGACACATCCGGACCTTCCGCGTGCGATCATATCGGCCTATGGCGCGGCGAAGAAGGCGGCCTACAAGCGCAAGCTCGGCGCCACGCTGATGCCGTGGGGCGATCGCCATTGGGCGAATGCGATGGAATTCTTCGGCGGCGATCCCATGCCGCACGGCCTGACCGCGAAAAATCGAGAGCAGGTCGCCGCGCTGACGCGCTACGTGCACGAGCAGGGGTTGATTTCGAAGGCGCCAAGCGTCGAAGATCTGTTCGTTCCGGGCGCGGCCGCTTTCACCGAGTAATTTACGGCCCCGGTGTTGGATCCTCGGCGTCGAAGAACTGGGCGCCGTGCGACCAATCGTCCCTGCGGCTTTTCGCCTCGGTCAAGCCGTCGGCTTCCATCAAGAACGACAATTCGACGATCACGCCGTTTGGATCTTCGACGAACAGCCGCAGCATACGGTCGTCGCGAACATCCCCTCGCGCGTATTTGTAACCACCCTTTTCCATGAATTCGACGCTCTCCTGCAAGCCCGAGACCATCACGCCGAAATGATCGACGCGGTTCACCCGATGGCTGTCGCGGTTCGGCACAGCGCCTTTGCCTTCGGGAATTTCGAGCAGATGCAGGATCGGCTCGTTGCGCAGATACATCCAATAGCCGCGCGTCGGAAATTGCGCGCGCCGACCGACAGTGAGGCCGAGCAGATCTTCGTAGAAGGCCCGAGTCTCTTCGAATTTCGAGGTTTCGATGTTTACGTGATGCAGATTATGGACTTTTCTCATGCCGTCCCTCCCTGTTCTTGACCGCAAGCGTAGAGCATAATCTTTTAAGATAGAACCGCAGGGAGAGACGAGATGGACACGCCCGTGAGCACGAAGCAACGTAACTACGATCCCGCCAATCCGGGCCTGCGCCCGTTCCATAGCGAGATCGCCAACTTCATCTCGGGCAAAACCACGCCGCGCGTCTATCTCGAATCGTGCATCGAGGCGATCGAGGTCCGCGAACAAGACATCAAGGCCTTCGTCGCGCTCGATCTCGGTGCCGCGCGCAAATCAGCCGACGCAGCCACCGAGCGCTACAAGGCCGGAATGCCCCTGTCACTCGTCGACGGCATGCCGGTCGCGGTCAAAGATGTGATCGAGACCGAGGATCTGCCGACCGAGCACGGCAGCAAATTGTTCGCTGGGAACCGACCAGCTTGGGATGCCGCCTGTGTCTATTGGTTGCGCAAGGGCGGCGCCTATGTTCTGGGCAAGACGGTGACCACCGAATTCGCAACCCAGCCGCCCGGGCCGACGCGCAATCCTTGGGACATCACCCGCACGCCGGGCGGTTCGTCGAGCGGTTCGGCCGCCGCCGTCGGCGCTACAATGGCGCCAGTGGGCTTGGGCACGCAGGTGCGCGGTTCGGTGCTGCGCCCGGCGTGTTATTGCGGCGCCTACGGCATGAAAGGGAGCTTCGGCACCATCACCAACCAGGGCATCTTGCCGTTCTCGCGCGGCATCAATCACCTAGGCACCATCGCATCGACGCTCGAAGATATGTGGCTCACGTTGCATTACATCTCGCGCAACGCGGGAGGCGAGCCCGGCCATGCCACGCTGCCGGGCAAAACCGAAATGCCGGCCGCGCAGAAACCAGCGCGCCTCGTAAAACTCGATACCGTCGCCTGGCCGCGCGTGACGCCCGAGACTCAACTGGCGTTCGATGGGCTGCTCGCACATCTTCGTGCGCAAGGCGTCGAGATCGTAACCCGCAAGGACTCGTCGCACGTCGAACGGTTCGAGCGCCTGATCGCGGACATCATGGAAGTGTCCGACGGCATTCGCGATTGGGAAGCACGCTACCCGATGTTCCCCTATTACGATCGCGACAAGAGCAAGCTCACGCCTGCAAGCATTGGACGCACGGAAAATGAAATCGCTGCGGCTACGCCGAAATCCTACGAGGATGCGCTGCGCCGCCGCCGCGACATGCAGGAGGCCTATGCGGCGCTGAGCGCTTTTGCGGACGGCTGCATCACACTCACCGTGCCGGCCCCCGCGCCAAAGGGCATGCCGACCGGCGATGCCTCGTTCCTCGATGCCTTCTCGGTGATCGGCATGCCGGCCGTTACGCTGCCGCTCCTCGCCGTCGAGGGCCTACCCGTTGGTGTGCATCTCAGCGGATTCCACCGGGCGGACTCACGCCTTATCGCCATGAGCCGCTGGATGCGCGATCTCACGCTAAAACGGCATTAGAATCTGGGTTACTTCTTGCCGGCGTCGTCCGGCAGCTTGATCCGGTCGACGGGATAGCGGAAGCCGGTGATCGCGGATTCGATTTGGGTGCGGATCTTCGGCTCGCGCAGCAATTCGCGCAGGCGGCCCGCGATGCGCATCAAATGCTCATCAAGCGCCTTGCCCTCGCGCGCCGTTGGATCCGGCAGATGCGCACGGAACACGTCATCCATGACGCCGTGTTCGTATAGGACCGTGAGGACGTCAACGCCGATCATCTTCACGACACTGAAGGACAGATGGACCGTACTGTCGCTCTGCGCCATTGCCTCGTGATAATAGCCGCGCGGGATGTAAACGAGATCGCCGGGCCGCATGGTGAACTCCATCAACAGCGGGCCTTTGTGTTGATGATGATAGGAGACCGGCAGCATCTTGAAGGCCGGATGGTTGATCGGATATTGGAAGTGGCGCTGATAGATCCTCCAATTCTTCTCACCCGTCACCTGCATCGCGAAAACATCGTGCGTATCGAAATGCACGTCGAACGCCTGATGGGCCTGCCACGAGCAGTACAAATTCGTTTGCACCTTGCCGCCGGGCTCGCGACCGAGAAGTTCGGCGATCCGCTTGACCCCGGGCGTCAGCCCCTCGATCGAATTGAGGACCAAAGAGGCGCCCCTGCCGACAAGCGCCCGGACTTTCTCGAAATCGATCTGTAAGGTCGTGCCGCCGTTGAGCGCCAGGCCCTCGCGCGTATATTGCTGCGGCGGCACCGTGTCCGTATCCAGAACGAGTTGAAGCGACTGAGGCGTCCAGATCGAGGACTGGTTGAGGATACCGTTGAGAATATCCCATGACATCGCGAAGGCGAATTTTTCAGCCGTCCCCTGAATATGGATCGGCTTCTTCTCGTATATGGAATTGAAGAATTCCTGCGTCGTCAGGGGCGCCAGCAGATCGGCAAGGCCATAAGGCGCCGCATCCTGGGAATGCGAAATGTCCATCGTCTTTCCTACCTCTCCGGAATCGCATCGACGAAGCCGAATTGTCGCGACAGGCCCTCCGTGACCACCGCAAGTATGCGCGCGCACCGGCCGTTCCATCGCGAATCAAAGGCACCCGCACGGCCGAACGTACAGACGACTGCGATCAATTTTCCGGAATGGTCGAACACCGGCGCCGCGAGCGCATCGACGCCAGGCATCACAGCGCCGTGCGCCCGCGACATGCCCGCAACCTTGGCGACGCCTTTGAGCGGTAACGGGCGCCCATCCGCCGCCAGCTCCTTCAAGATACGCGCGGTGATCTCGACCGACTGCACGCCCGCCTGCTGAGACGCCCCGCCCGCATCGACTTCGTCGTCATCCAACGCATTGGTGACCGGCGCGCCCTTTATGCCGTTCGATCCATCCTGCATGCCGCAATACTACCCCACCGGACCTACCGCTCCTTAACCTACATCAATCGCTGTTTCAACGCGCCGCCGGGGTCGGATGCGGATTCGGGCCGGTCAGAGCCGTTCCGTGAACCCGGCCGGCCGGGCCGCGCGTTCGGCCGCTTCGGTCGGCGGCAGGCTGGAATCCCACTCGCGCCCGCTGAACCGAAAGGCCGAAACCCCGTCCGACAGCTCCGAGGCGAGCCAGACGATCGGGGCTTTCATGACGTCGGGCGACAATAGGGTGCGCCCAGTCCCATCGCGGTTCGGATCGCCCTTTCGACCGGGCAGGAGGTCGGTGTCGGTTGGGCCGCCCGGCGTCAGGACGTTCACGGTGACGCCGGTTCCTTCGAGATCGCCGGCCCAGGCATAGCTGGCGGCTTCCAACGCTGCCTTGGACGGGCCATAAGGCGAATAGCCGCGATGCTGCATCGTGTCGATGCCGGTGGTCACATTGACAATGCGTCCCCAGCCCCGGCGCATCATATGAGGCGCCGCCGCTCGCGCCATATTGAAGGGCCCATTGGCATTGGTCTCCATGATGGAACGCCATGCATCGGGTGTGACCGTCCAGAATTTCGGCGGGTCCGAGGTGAAGGTCGGGCTGACCAACGTCATCCCCAAACCGGCATTGTTCACGAGAATATCGAGATGGCCGAAGCGGTCGATCGCAGCCCCCACCGCGCGCTCGCAATTGTCCGATTTGCGAACATCGGCAAGGACGGGATGGCACCGTCCCTTGCCCTGCCGCGCCACATCGAATTTGATCGGATCGAGATCGTGGGGGATATGGCCGGCGACGACGACGTCGGCCCCCGCCTCGGTCAGAGCCAAGGTCATGGCTCGGCCAAGCCCCCGCCCGCCGCCTGTCACGATGGCGACCTTACCCGTTAGATCGATGGTCATGCCGGTCCCCCCTTATCGCGGACTGCAATCCCACCCCAGTTTGACGTACGGCTACCGCTTCGGCGGCTTATCTGCGCAACTTAACGCGATGCGCGGCGTCACTCTAGCGCGATTCGCAGCGGATCAACCAGACCGGCCGTTTTGATCCGGCAGCGCAAGAATCGGAACGACAACACGTGCGCCACGTGGCTTCATATGCGCGAGGAGAACGCGATATGACCGCAGCCCATCACCGCTACCATGTCTTCGAAACGGCGCATGGCTTTGGCGCCATCGCCTGGAACGACATCGGCGTCACGCATTTCCAGTTGCCGAGCCAAAGCGCCGATACGACCGCGCGCAACCTTCTGCGCCGTGTCTCCGGCGCGGCGCCGGAGACACCGACACCCGAAATATCCGAGATCATTGTTGCGGTGCACAGATACTACGACGGCGAGGCGATCGATTTCTCGGACATCCGGGTCGATCTCAGTGACCTGAGCGATTTCTCGAAACGCATCTACCTGGCGTTGCGGCACGTCGCATGGGGAAAAACCACCACCTATGGTGCACTCGCGAAAGAACTGGGCATCGACGATTGGGAAGGTGCCCGCGATGTCGGCCAGGCCATGGGCAAGAACCCCGTGCCACTGATCATTCCATGCCACCGCGTGCTCGCGGCTGGTGGCAAGATCGGCGGCTTCTCGGCGCCGGGCGGCGCGGAGACAAAGCTCCGCATGCTTGAGTTGGAAGGCGTGCGCGTCGGTCCGGAACCTCCGGCGCAGGGATTGCTGGGCTTGTGACTACTTCGGGGGTAGCGCGCGAATCCCCTCGGCGATCAACTCAAGGACCTTCGGCGAGATATCTTCTTTGATCGCAGCATATTCGGATGGATGCCCCGTCCCGGCCGTCTGGAACAGGTGATTGACGCCGGGAACGACCTCGATACGCGCACGAGGATTGCCGGCCAGCGCGCTTTCGGCGGCACCCCGGTTCGATGTCGGCAAAACCTGGCGGTCCTTTTCGCCGTACAGCGCCAGCACAGGGATCTTGAGCGCCGCCAGTGTCGGCGCGGGATCGTAAGCCAATATCCAACGCGTCCAGGCCGCGCCGAAGAAAGCGGCCTGCGCCGCCGCCCATTGCGCGCTTTCGCCCAATTCGGCGCGGATCGTTTCGGCTTCGCATGGCAGGGCATCGGGCGCCGCCAGCGCGGCATCCATCAGCCGGCGGGTATTGCGTCCGTTACGCACGATCTGTTGCGCGGATGCACCTGAGAGAACCTGCAACTCATTGAACTGTTCGCGCAGCAAACGATCCCCCGTCACTGCGTGCCCGCCGAGCGTGATCAGGAAACTCACGTCGCTACGCCGCGCCGCGACAAGGTCCGCTCAATGAGATGCGCGCCTTCGCGGTATTGGCGACGAAGAACGAATCTTCGGCTTGCACGTTCGTCCCCATCAGTAAGATCGCGGCGGCGACAATACCCCCTCGCATACGCACGCTCGCCCGCTTAACGCACCTGCGCAGCCTTCGCCTCGCGGCGGCGGTCGTGAAGGACGAATTCGGTATAGCCGTTGGGCTGCGCGTTGCCCTTGAAGACAAGATCGCACGCGGCCAGGAAGGCGATCGAGGCGTCGAAATTCGGCGCCATCGGTTTGTAGGCGCGGTCATTCGCATTCTGACGATCGACCACTGCGGCCATGCGCTTTAAGGTCTCCATCACCTGACCCTGGGTGCACACGCCGTGGTGCAGCCAGTTGGCGATATGCTGGCTGGAGATGCGCAAGGTCGCGCGGTCCTCCATTAGGCCGACATCATCGATGTCCGGCACCTTGGAGCAGCCGACGCCCTGGTCGATCCAACGCACGACGTAACCGAGGATGCCTTGCGCGTTGTTGTCGAGTTCGGCGTGTACTTCTGCGTCGGAGAGGTTGACGCCGCCGAGCAGCGGGATCGTCAGGATGGCGTCGAGGCTGGCGCGCGCGCGCGTCATCAATTCCTGTTGGCGGTTGGCGACGCTGACCCGGTGATAATGGACCGCGTGCAGGGTCGCCGCGGTCGGCGACGGCACCCAGGCCGTGTTGGCGCCCGCCTTGGGATGGGCGATCTTGGCGTCCATCATCTGCTTCATCTCGTCCGGCATCGCCCACATGCCCTTGCCGATCTGCGCCTTGCCGCGAAAACCGGCGGCGAGTCCGATATCGACATTCCAATCTTCGTAGGCACCGATCCAGGGTTCCTTGCGGAGCTGCATCTTGCGCGCGAAAGGTCCGGCTTCCATCGAGGTATGGATCTCGTCGCCGGTGCGGTCGAGAAAACCGGTATTGATGAAGACCACGCGGTCGGCCGCCGCGCGCACGCATTCCCTGAGGTTCACCGTGGTGCGCCGCTCCTCGTCCATGATGCCCATTTTGAGGGTCGCGCGGGCGAGGCCCAGCATGCTTTCGACGCGGCTGAAAATCTCTGCCGTGAAAGCGACCTCCTCGGGCCCGTGCATCTTGGGCTTCACGATATAGAAGCTGCCGGCGCGGCTGTTGCGCGGGCCGCTCGATTTTTTAAGATCGTGCAGCGCGATCAGGCCGGTCACCATCGCATCAAGTATACCTTCGGGCACCGGCTTGCCACCCAGCGTCACCGCATCGGTCCACATATGGTGGCCAACATTGCGCACAAGCAGAAGGCTGCGACCGGCCAGCGTCAGTTGCTTGCCGTCGGGTGCGGTATAGATGCGGTCCGGCTCTAAGCTACGGACCATCTTCGATCCGCCCTTTTCGAAGCTCGCCGCGAGATCGCCTTTAAACAGCCCCAGCAGATTGCGATAGGCGAGCACCTTGTCCTCGGCATCGACTGCCGAAATGGAATCCTCCAAATCCTGGATGGTCGTGATCGCTGCCTCAAGGACCACATCCTTCACACCCGCCGCATGATCCCGACCGATCAGGTGGGTACGATCGATCTGGATTTCAATGTGCAGTCCGTTATTGCGCACCAGGATCGCCGACAGCTCGCCTGTGTCGTCCTTCACGAAACCAACGAACTTCTCGGGGCTCGCGATCGCGGTTTCCGAGCTGTCCTTGAAATCGGCGACCAAGCGTCCGTCCACGATCCTGTAGGAGACGACGTCGGCATGTTTCCCCCGCGCCAATGGTGTGGCTTCATCCAGGAAACCCGCAGCCCAGGCGATCACTGCTGCGCCGCGCACCGGATTATAGCCCTTGCCCTTTTCGGCGCCCCCGTCTTCGGAGATCACATCGGTGCCGTAGAGCGCGTCGTACAGGCTGCCCCAACGTGCATTCGCCGCATTCAACGCATAGCGCGCGTTGGTGACGGGAACGACGAGCTGCGGCCCCGCGATCTCGGCGATCTCGGGATCGACCTTCGAAGTATTGATGGCGAACGCGCCACCCTCCGGCAACAAGTACCCGATCTCGATCAGGAATTTCTTGTAGATGGCGGCGTCGATCGGCTGGCCCTTGCGTTCTCGGTGCCACGCATCGATCTTGGTCTGCAGCGCATCGCGCTTGTCCAGCAACGCCCGCAGGCGTGGCGTGAGATCGGTAAAGATCGCCGCACAAGACGCCCAAAAGGCATCAGGCGCGATTCCCGTTCCGGGCGCGATATCCTTTTCGATCAGTTCAGCAAGAACCGGCGCGACCCGCAGGCCATGGTTTAAGCCGCTCATAGTTTCCCCCGTGATAGACAAGCATCGCCTTCGAACCGAACCTTCGGTTCCCCAGCGCCCCCTCTGTCACGGTACCTGAGAGCTTCTGCCGTCCGCGCGCCTTGCGGACAAACATCCCCTTCGGTGGACACCTTTTTTCAGGTGCCTCTCTCCAGATCGTCCTGACGAAACGGTTCCGGTGCCTGAGAGTTTCCGGGGCGGTTGCTCCTTCGGCGTCGAGATGGCAACGCGCCCTCGAACTCTCCCGCATCGTCAATTGGACAATTTAAGGTATCGCCGTTCTATTGAGCGGGCAAGGGGTGCTTGAACGCGATCAACCTCGGCCAAAACCCTTGCAGTCTCGGGGATTGCACGCCCCCTCCGAGGGAGGCATGCTTCCGCGATAAGAACGATATCCAGGGAGGAAACCATGCCCGACGCCGATAAAATCTATAGTGGCTACACTGCGCAGGAACTGACCGTCCAATACAATCCGGCCGCGACGGTGAGCGATCTCGGCGCTTACCAACAATGGAACGCCGAACAGAGCAAACGCGTCAGCGCCACCCTGAAATGCGAGCGCAACGTCGCCTATGGCGAGGCCGAAATCCAGAAGCTCGACATCTTTCCGGCGAGCACGGCCAACGCGCCGGTCCTGATCGACATCCATGGCGGAGGCTGGACGGCGGGCAGCAAGAACGCGCGTGCCTTCTCGGCCGAAGCGATCGTGCCGAAAGGCGTCACTTGGGTCCCGATTGATTACGGGCTTGCGCCTGCTTTTAAGCTCGACGCCATCGTCGATCATGTCCGCGCGGCCGTTGCCTGGATCTACAAAAACATTGCGCGCTACGGCGGCGATCCGAACCGCATTTTCGTTTCGGGCAATTCGGCGGGCGGTCATCTGACCGGCACCACCCTGATGCCTGGTTGGCATGCGAAATACGGCGTGCCGGAAAATGTGGTCAAGGGTGCATGCGCGATGTCCGGCGTCTACGACATGATGGCGCTGCAATTGGCCGGACCGGGCGGTGCCAATGATGCGCTCAAGATGGATGAAGCCGAGGCCAAGCGGAACAGCCCGATCTTTCATCTGCCGAAGTCGTTCGGCCCCCTGATCATTGGCTATGGCGCGCCCGAACTGCCCGAGTTCAAGCGCCAGAGCGCCGATTTCGCCAAGGCGTGGAAGGCGGCGGGGCTTTCGGTCAACGAGATCGTCGTGCCCGGCGCACATCATTTCGCCATGTCGCGCGAGTTCGCCAATGCCGATAGCGAACTGCACCATGCGATGATGTCGATGATCGGGGTCTGACATGGCGCGGCCCAAAGTTTACGTCTACATCCCGAGCGACAAGGACGGCGCCTCTCACAAGCAATTGGAAAGCGTCGGCTGCGATCTGATGTTCGGCGATCCGACTTGGCGCGCGGCACTGGGCGCGACACTCCCGACCTTTCAGGCCAAAGGTCCCGGCGCGGTGGCCATGCTGGGGGCCCGCATGGAAGGGCTGATGATGGATCGCAAACTCCTGACCCCCTTCCCCGATCTGCGCGTGATCGCGCGCTACAACATCGGCTACGACGATATCGATCTCGACGATTGCACCGAGATGGGGATCCTGGTCACCCATGCGCCGGTGGAATCGAATTGGGGCGGAGTCGCCGAAGGTGCTTTCGCCATGATGCTCTCGATGCTGAAGCGGCTTCCCGAACTCGACCGCGAGGTTCGGGGCGGCGGCTGGCGCAAGGCTGAGTTGAACGGCACCTTTCTCGGCCGCCGTCAGGATGGCTACGCTGGCATCACCATCGGCATCGTCGGGTTGGGGCGCATCGGATCGCGCCTCGCCGATCTGCTGGAACCGTGGCGCGTACGTGTGCTCGCCTACGATCCCTATGTAGACGAATCCAAGTTCGTGCATCACAACGCGACACCGACCGATCTCAACACGCTGCTCAAAGAATCCGACGTCGTAACACTACATTGCGATCTCAATAAGGAAACGCGCGGGCTGATCGACACGGACTCGCTGAAACTCATGAAACCCACGGCCTTGCTGATCAATACAGCGCGCGGGCCTTTGGTGGACGAGGATGCGCTTTATAACGCGCTGGAGGCGAACCGCCTCGGCGGAGCGGCACTCGATGCGTTCAATGTCGAACCTGTGCCCAAACAATCGCCCCTGCTCAGCCTCGGCGACAAAGTTCTGCTGACGCCCCATATGGTCGGCGGCAGCGGCGGCGGCCAACAGGGTCAGAACATCCAATGGGCGACGAACGCGGCGCTCGCCGCTCTTCGCGGCGAAATCCCCCGCCATGTCGTCAACCCCGATGCGCTGCCGGCCTGGCGCAAACGTTTCGAAGGCAAAAGCCTGATCTGAGGAGAGATAAAATGGAGCCGATCTTTCGCCCGCGCCGCCTCACCCATGTGAACTATTGGGTCGACGACTGGCGCGCCGCCGCCAAATGGCACAATGACATCGCGGGCTTGCAGGAGGTCTATCGCCGTACCGACCTGAAGGGCGCCTTTCTTTCGAACGGCAATACCTATCACGACTCCGCCGTGTTCGATCTCGACACGCCGCAGGGCCAAGGCAAGACGCCGGGCTTGCACCACCTCGCCTTCGAACTCGAAAACGAGATCGAGCTGGTGAAGGGCTACGAGCGGATCGCCGAATACGGCTTCAAGTTCGATTTCACCTTATCGGCCGACATCGCGCATTGCTGCTACGGGCGCGATCCGGACGGCAATCGCTTCGAGGTCTATACCGACGTGCTCGACAATTGGCGCGAGCGCCGCACCGGCGACGTCGATGCGCGCGGCCGCAATCAGTGGACGCCGGGCTCGACGCCGCCCGTCGCCGAAAGCTGCTATCCGGTCGATCCGCCGATCGAGCGCGTCCATGAAGCGGTGTTGCATACCAAGAAGGCCTCGCACGCGACCCTAGTCGCCTCGGACTACAAGGTCCTTTATCGCCACTATACCGACCTTGTCGGCCTGACGCCGTTGGTCGGCGGCCCCGATACGCCCTTTGTCATTCTGGGCGGATCTTTGCGCGAACAAAGTCTCTCGATCTTCGCGCCGATCGCGGGTGTGGCGCCCGGTCTACATCACGGCGCGTTCGAATTGAACGATCCGAACGATCTCGACGATATCGAACGCAGGCTGAAGGCCAAGGGCGTCGATGTCGAACGCGTCACCGAGCACGGTGCGCGGCGCAGCGTTTTCGTGCGCGATATCAACGGCAGCCTCCTGCAATATTACCTGCCGGGGCGCGAGCCGCTCTCGGCGATCGGCAAACTGCCCGCCGCCGAAGCGCTCTGGGTGGCGTAGAGGGCATTCCGGTAACCGCGATCACCCCCCCCCCCCCCCAACCCTCCCCTCCACGCGCGCGCGCGCGAAAACGCGCGACAGGGGGAGGGACAGGGAGGGGGGGAATCCTCCGCTTCTATTCCTTCATCACCGCGTCGGTCAGCGCCTTCTTCTGCGCCGGCGTGATTGCGGTCAGCACCGTGCCCAACATTTTCGCGGTCGCCGCCGGATCTCGATAGCCGATATATCGATTGGTCTTGGCACCCTCGGCGATCACTTCGGGATCGGCCAACACGGTGCGGATCGTGTCCTGCAAATAAGCGAGCTGCTCCTTGGGCAAATTCGGCGGGGCGACGAGAATGCGTCCGAGATCGTCGAGGGTCGCACGGAATTCGAACCACCATTTCTGATCGGGTGTCAGCTTCACCGCATCGAATACCGAGGGTACATTGGGGAAGAACTGCGATTTGTCGGCCGACATGGTGAGGATTGGAATGGCGTTGCCCGCTTTGACGTAATTGTTGGCCGAGGTGTCGGAAACATAGAGCGCATCGACTTCGCCGCGCGCCAGCGCGAGTGCCACCTGGGCGCTGCCCTCATAGCCGCGCACGATCTTGCAATCGAGCTTGAGCGCCAAACACGTGATCGCGGCGCCGTCCGAAAGGCCGTCGATCTGGCCGCCGCCGCCCCAGATGGGTTTGGCGCCGGGCTTGAGGAAATCCGCAGGCTTGGTGAGCGTGGATTTCGGGCCCGCGACCCAGATCCAGGGCGAGGAGGACACGACGCCGAGATTGCTGACCTTGGTGAGATCGTAACGCACGTTGGAATCGCCGACGAGCTGCGAGAGGCCGGCCGCGGTTCCGTTGACGATCATAATCTGCGTGCCGTCGCCGGACGAGGCATAGACACCGTTAAGCGCCACGAGCCCGCCCGCACCCGGCTGGTTTTGGACGATGACGGTCGCATCGAGCGCCTTGGCGAAATGCGGCGCCAGCATGCGCGCATAGGCGTCGTACCCGCCGCCGGTGCCGTAACCGACGAGAAATTTGATCGTCTTGCCCTTGTAGAAGAACTTGGCATCCTGCGCTGCAGCCAGGTCGGCGAAAACGGCGAGACCGATGAGCACGGAGCAGACGGACAGCCAGAGCTTGAAACCGAAACGAGCGCGCATTTTTGCCTCCCTGTTTTGCTGCGTCGAATTGGACCTCATTTCTTCCGAAGCCTCAATCTGCGCGAATCTCTAGGCATTTATGTACATTTCTAGGCATCGCGTCGGTAAAAGCCAGGAAATCCGCCGTCTCAACCTCGGCTAAATGCACATTCATCTAGGCATGATCTTCGCATTTTGTGTGCATCTTATGGGCATGATCTAGGCATTTACTGTGCATGGAGTGTGTATTTCTTCGCATCGTTATTTGGTAATCGGCTCGGGTTATCCATTCACCCGTCATGCCCCGGCTTGTCCGGGGCATCCATCGATGGATCGCCCAGATCAACCGGGCGATGACGAGCTATTGGAATAACCATCTAATTTATAGTACAAAACAAGAACATTATGCCTGAAAAGGCAGCCTTGGGTCAAGAAAAATCACGCCGGCCGAAGTCAGAGGGAAACTCTGCATCAATCGCGATTTTTACTCCGTCGTCATTCCGGCCGAGCGAAGCGAGAGCCGGAAACCAGTCCTTTTCAAACATCCCTGGATTCCCGCCTTCGCGGGAATGACGGCATTTAGAGCTTCATCTGAAGGTGGGGCCTAGGAATCCGCCGAGATATAGCGGAAATCGCGCATCCGATCGACGAAGGTGCCCATCAAACGGCGCAAGACCGGATCGAATTTCTCAAGCTTGTCCAAGCGCGCCTTGATCGCCTCGCGCGGGATGACATTCACAATCGTCTCGACCGTTGTGCGAGCACTCGCCATGCGCGGCTGGGAATCGATGAGCGCCATTTCGCCGATGATATCGCCCGGCCCGACTTGGCCGATGACGATATCGCGCTCGCCCGCGCGCTTCAAAATGTCCACAGAGCCAGACACGATGAGGTAGGCGATGTCGCCGGCCTCACCCTCGCTGAAAAGAATCTCTCCGGCCGCAAAGGTGCGCTTGGCCTCTTCGGCCGCCGACTTTGCCGGTGCCGTCACAGCACGATTTGCCGCAACCTGGTCCGATTTTGTCGGTTGGGCCACAGATTGGGTTTGGCGCGCAGCAGGCGCAGCCTGTGCCACCACACTGGGATTGGCGTGGGTGATCAACAAATCGTAGATGCGCTTCGCGAACCTTTGGCGCCATTCCTGCGGCAGTGTGGTCGCCAGCAGCCGATCGCGGATACCGGCGGCGGCCCGCACGATCCGTTCGTTGGAAGCCCCCCGCTCCTCGATCTGTGCGACCGAGGTGATGCTGGCGAGCAGATCGGCCAAACACGAAATGATGTGTTCCTGGGAGCGCGCGCCGAAATCCGTTCCATGGAGATCGAGGAGGTAACCCAACTTGGTCGCGAATGTCGGAAGCAAGGCGATCATCACCTGGATCGCCTCGTCGGTGCTTTCGTCGGCAAATTCGTCCTTCATCACGCTTTTCGCGCGGAGCGTCGCCGCGACGCACAGTGCGCCGGAATTGACGAACATCGTCGAGCCGATCAGCTGTTGCGCCAGGGTGCGGAACGCACCTTGTTGTACGCGCCGATCGCCCTTGGTCAAAGGCGCCAGACTGGAGAGCGTCCGGATCACTCGATCGGTCAGGCTGGCGCGCGCGCGGGGCAATTGACCGCGTTCGATCGTGGCGCTCAGGCGCGACAGCACCGTCGGGGCGTCGTCGCCACCTTGGCGGTGCGCGCCGGTCACCACCTGGATCATCACTTCGAGCGCGGTGGCCAAATTGCGCCGATAGCCCAATAATTCCTGGACCGCTTCGGACCCGTCGAGAATTTCGGCAATCGCCTCGTCGATCAGCGCAAACCCGTCCTGGCCGGTACTTTTATCGGCGAGATCGAGCATCGCGATCAGCTTGCCTTCCCAATCGCGCGATTTGCGTAAGCGCCTCGCAAGCACACCGCGAAGCGCGACGTCGCGTTCGCCAGGGCCAACCATTTTTGCGATTTCGGCGACCGAAGCGCCGATGCCGCCGTCCAATGTCCCCGAATAGCGGTCTAGATCGTCCAGTGCTTGGGCGCGTTTGGTCATCTCGTCGGCGATATTCTCGAGGAAATCCATCATCTCGACGGGTTTCTTCTTGGTCTTGCGCGCGAGAATGCCGGCAATGCACTGCATGGCCTGCAATTTCATGTCGTCGTTGCGCGTGAACTCGCGGATCAATCCAGTGTCATGGAAAAATTCGAGCGGCGTTATCGCGCGGGTATCCATGAATTGGCGCAGCAAGCGACCCGCCGTGATGCGGGCTTCAAATACATAAAAATCGTCGAGTTTTTCGCAAACCGGCGCGTCCTCGACCGGCGTTATCGTTTCGGCTTTTTGGACGCGCTGCGCTTCTTTCTGCCAAACCAGAATTTCGCGGGTTTGGCCGCGATCCTCGGTCACCTTGGCGGCATCGAACTTGCCGTTGCCGAGCAGCGCTTGGGCTTCTTTTATTGCGCGCCCCCGGGTCGAGGCATCAGTGAACACGGTCCACCGTCCACCGTCGTTGACATGAACCTCGTACCGGACCTCCGATGGTTTCGCCACGTCATACACCCTTAATATGTTCCGGATTTGAATCCGGGTTCTTATTGGACGTTTATCTTCGAACGGTCATCTCAAACAGCGAAGATTTCCGCCTCGTCAGCCCTTCAGGAATTTTAGGATATCCGTGATGCTGAGGACACCGCGGATTTGTCCGCCTTCGACCACCGGCATGTGGCGAAAATGACCCTCTTCCATGGTTTGAAGAACGGATTGAAGCGTGCGGGTCGGGTCGCAGGCGCGCACCGTATGGGTCGCGACATCGCCCACCGTCGTCGCCGCCGCTTCGGCGCCGCGTTGGGCCAGCGCCTTGACCACGTCGCGTTCCGACAACAGTCCCCTGAACCCCTTGTTCTTGTCGATGACCAGAAGCAAACCGATCCGGTTGCGCGTGAGGATCCCCGCAGCCTCCGCCAACGTCGCTGTCTCGTCTGTGGCAATAATCTGCTTTTTCTCTTTCGATGCGAGCAAATCAGCCACGGTCGCCGCGCCATCAGCCATTCTATCTCCCCCAAACTTCGATAGGCCGTACAGTTCGTTAGGGCGACCTTACAACTGTAGCCGAAGCGAGACGAGAGGTTTCGAAAGTGGAACTTACCATGAACGCTACGTACAGCCCCCGGTTCAGATTTCGCTACGCACGAAGTCATTTGCCGCCTTTGCACGGACGGGAAGCGGCGCATATGATCGGCGAGACGATAAAAATCGGGAAGGCCACATGACATCGAATCCGATCCGTCCCGACGTCGCGGAGCGCGTTTTACAGCGGCGTGGGCAGTTCAATACCATCAGCCGGATCGCCGCCGACAAGACGGCCCTGATCGTTGTCGATATGCAAAATTATTTCGTCGAACCGGGCGCTCCCGTCGAGGTGGCGAGTGCCAGGGCGATCGTACCGGCGATCAATCGCCTGACTGCCGCAGCGCGTGCCGCCGGCAGCGCGGTCGTGTGGATCCAAATGACCCACGACGAAAACGATCTGAAATCCTGGTCGGTCTTCTATGAACGGTTGAATTCCGCCGAACGAACCCAGGGCGATCTCGACGGATTGCGAGCCGGCAGCCACATGCATGCGCTGTGGCACGAACTCGACACGGCACCCGGCGACCTGTGGGTGCCCAAGCGGCGCTATAGCGCCTTTCTGCCGGAATCGTCGAATCTCGCCGAAATCCTAAGGGCGCGCGGCAACGAAAACGTTGTTGTTGTTGGCACGTTGACCAACGTCTGCTGCATGACCACAGCGATCGACGCGATGATGATGAATTTTCGTATGATTATGGTGTCAGATGCCAACGCGGCGCGAATCGAGGATCATCATCTGGCCACGCTCAACAATGTTTTCGAGACCTTCGGCGACGTGCGTACCGCCGAGGAAACCATCGAACTGATACGCCAAGGAGCCGTCAAAGCCCACGCCGCCGAATAACAAGCGCGCTAAACGCGCGTCAAAACAAGACATCCAGGGAGGATACCGTGATCAAGGGAGTCCCGGCTGCGCTCGCAGTACTCGCCGCGTTCGCCTTCATCGCGCCCCCCGGCGTCGTACAGGCCGATACCGTCGAGGATTTCTATAAGGGAAAGACGCTCAGCATCTATGTCGGCGTTGGAGCGGGCGGACTTTATTCCACCTTCGCGCAGACCTTGTCGCGCTATATGAGCAAGCATATCCCCGGTAACCCGCGCATAGTCGTCGAACACCAATTGGGTGCGGGCGGCGTCGTCGCCCTCAACAATGTCTATAACGTACTGCCCAAGGACGGTACCGTCCTGATCACGCCGTTGAGCCAGACCGCAAAACGCGTGGTGCTGGGCGATGCAGCACCCAAATACGATCCGCGGAAATGGCATTGGCTGGGCGGTTGGGGCGAAGTGGTCGTCACCTGCACGGTGCTCAATACCGCACCGACACTCACCGTCACGGATGCCAAGCTGAAGGAAGATATCATCGGCTCCTTCGACACAGGCAGCCTGACCTATACCTATCCACTCGCCGCCAACAATCTGATCGGCACAAAATTCAAGATGGTCCTGGGCTATCCCGGCGGCAACGAAGTGCGCATCGCCATGGAGCGCAACGAAGTCCACGGGCTATGCGCGCAATATGACGGCTGGAAAAGCACCCGACCGCAGTGGGTGAGTGAGGGAAAGTTGGCCCATCTGGTCCAGTTCGCCTCCAAGCCGCACCCCGATCTGCCGAACGTGCCGCTGCTGTCGTCATTCGCGCGCAATGACGAGGATCGGCAGATCATGAAATTCGTCGAATGGGGCATCGAAGACCGTGCATTGGCCGTAGCTCCCGGCGTGCCGCTCGATCGCGTCGCCGCATTGGAAAAAGCCTATATGGCGAACTTGCGCGATCCTGAATTCCTCGCCGAGGCCGAGAAGCTGAAATTCGAAATCGCGCCGATTACCGGCACGGAAATCCGCGATTTCGTGGACGAGATCATGGCCATCAAGCCTGAGACCGTCGAGAAGATCAAAAAAGCAATGGGATTGGACAAAATATGACCGACTTACCAGCACTCATCCGTGAACTCGTCGCCGGCAACCGCATCCTCGCCAATGAAGGCATTGTCGATGCCTGGGGCCATATCAGCGTGCGCAATCCGGACAATCCCGATCATTATTTCTTGTCGCGCTCGCGCAGCCCCGAACTTGTCGAACCCGAAGACATCATGGAATTCGAT
>CAMDWJ010000040.1 GCA_945877815.1 Caenispirillum bisanense | reverse complement strand
GGTATCAATCTAGACGAGTGAAGGTCTATACCCCCATATCCCCCCACCATCTTCGGATGACCATAGCCTAAGAAAGACTGTTCCGGACAAAAAAGTACCATAATCCGCCAAATTATAGGTTGGCATAGACTACGGTAAATTGGGTTGTTTTTGGATTTGGTGGGCGGTGACGGGCTCGAACCGCCGACATCCACGGTGTAAACGTGGCGCTCTACCAACTGAGCTAACCGCCCCCTGCCCGATTGAATACGGAAGATGGCTTCCGCGATCAAGTGCATAAGCCAATACCGGGCCTTAGCTTACTCTGCAACGCAACATCGTCTCGCGCAAAATTGATCGGCAATGTCGCCTCAATATCACGCTGTTGTAGCATCTAGAGGGATATAGTTATCGGCAATATCCTTCGAATATCTCTAAGTCAGCCGCACCGATATCCAAATGGGAGGTCGAGATGGAAACGGGATTCAACGCCGTCCAATGGGAAATACAAAAAAACCAAGTTGCATCGGAGACTTTCGGGACCAATGCCAAGCCGTCGCTCGGCGTGCGCTCTTTGGGAACCCTTGTCGACTTGGGACTTTCGGATCATCAGATCGCGCAGTATTTCGGCCTGTCCGAACCCCGCGTTGTGTCGCTTCGAAGCTATTACGGTCTCGAATAACCGGACCGAAAAGCAAAATGCCGGCCGCGCATCAGCGGGCCGGCATTTGAAATTCGAAAAAACGCGTCTATTAGTTGACGGCGTCCTTCAGGCCTTTGCCGGCCTTGAATTTCGGCTGCTTGGAAGCAGCGATCTGGATGGTTTCCCCGGTGCGCGGATTGCGACCCGTGGTCGCCTTACGCTTCGCGACCGAAAATGTGCCGAAGCCGACGATACGAACATCGCCGCCCTTCTTGAGCGCATCGGCAATTGAGTCGAACAAGCTATCGACCGCCTTGCCCGCATCGGCCTTCGTCAAACCGGCATTATCCGCAACTGCGGCAACGAGATCGTTTTTGTTCACCTTGGGGCCCCCTATAAAGTGAGAAGGAAAAATTCCTACGAATATTAAGCACGCAGTCAGCGTCCTAAATTCGCGGGCAGTTTAGGTATGAGTCGGTTGGTGCGTCAACGAAAGACGCACTGTTTTCCACATGTTTTTTTCATAAAATTGGCGGATTTCCGCGCCTTGGCGGGGCATTGGGTCTCTATCTTGCGCAAGACGCGTCGAATTCATAACAAACAAAACGCGCGCGCAGTTGCCTGCGCGCGCGAAATGACTTGAGAGAAGCGAACCATCGGCGGCGCTTAATGCACCACACCACTGTGATCGTCGTCTTCCGCGCTCGGCTTGCGGCGCAGCTTCTTCTCTTCTTCCTCTTCGTCCCATTCGATCGCCACGAGCGGTTTGGACAGAGCACGGGCGAGAACTTCCTCGACCATGCTTACCGGAACGATCTCCAACTTCTTCTTCACGTTGTCGGGGATATCCGCCAAGTCCTTCTCGTTATCCTTCGGGATCAGCACTGTGGTGAGACCGCCGCGCAACGCCGCCAGAAGCTTTTCCTTCAAGCCGCCGATGGGCAGCACACGACCGCGCAGCGTAACCTCGCCGGTCATCGCAACGTCGCGGCGCACCGGAATGCCCGTCAGAACCGATACGATCGAAGTCACCATCGCAACGCCGGCGGACGGACCGTCCTTCGGGGTCGCCCCTTCGGGCACATGGACATGGATGTCCTTGCGATCGAACAGGGTCGGCTTGATTCCGAAGTTGATGCTCTTGGACTGCACGAACGAACGCGCCGCCTGAATCGATTCCTGCATCACGTCGCCGAGCTTGCCGGTAATGGTCATCTTACCCTTACCCGGCAGCATGACTGCTTCGATCGTCAGGATCTCACCACCGACTTCGGTCCAAGCAAGACCATTGACGATGCCGACGATGTCCTCGGACTCGGTTTCGCCGTAGCGGAACTTGTGAACGCCCGCATACTTCTCGAGATTCTTGCTCGTGACGGCGACCTTTTTCACAGTCGATGTCAGAATCTCCTTGATCGCCTTCCGCGTCAGGCCGGCGATCTCGCGTTCAAGGCTACGAACGCCTGCCTCGCGCGTGTAATAGCGGACCAGATCGCGCAACGCGCCATCCGAGATCGACCATTCCGTTGCCTTGAGGCCATGAGCCTCAATCTGTTTTTCAATCAAATGACGGCGCGCGATCTCGACCTTCTCATCCTCGGTATAGCCTTGGATACGAATGATCTCCATTCGATCCATCAGCGGGCCGGGAATACGCAGCGAGTTGGCCGTGGTGACAAACAAGACGTCCGACAGATCGTAATCCACCTCGAGATAGTGATCCTGGAACGTATCGTTCTGTTCCGGGTCCAACACTTCGAGCAGTGCTGACGCCGGGTCACCTCGCCAATCGGCGCCCATCTTGTCGATCTCATCCAACAGCATGAGCGGGTTCGACGATTTCGCCTTCTTCATGCCCTGGATGATCTTACCGGGCATGGAGCCGATATAGGTCCGGCGATGGCCGCGGATTTCTGCTTCGTCACGCACACCACCCAGCGACATACGCAAGAACTGCCGGCCCGTGGCCCGTGCGATCGACTTGCCGAGCGACGTCTTACCGACGCCCGGAGGGCCGACGAGGCACAGGATCGGGCCTTTAATCTTTTTGGTGCGCGTCTGTACCGCGAGATACTCGACAATACGTTCCTTCACCTTCTCCAAGCCATAATGATCCTCATCGAGGATCGCCTCAGCTTTCTTGATGTCGGTCGACACCTTGCTGCGCTTCTTCCACGGAATGGACAGCATCCAATCCAGATAGTTGCGCACGACAGTCGCCTCGGCGGACATCGGGCTCATGGTGCGGAGTTTCTTGACCTCGGCGTAAGCCTTGTCGCGGGCTTCCTTGGAGAGCTTCGTCTTCTTGATGCGCTCCTCGATCTCGGCGACTTCGTCCTTGCCTTCCTCGGTCTCGCCCAGCTCCTTCTGAATGGCCTTGAGCTGCTCATTCAGATAATACTCGCGCTGGGTCTTCTCCATTTGGCGCTTCACGCGGCTACGGATTTTTTTCTCGACCTGCAACACGCCGATCTCACCTTCCATGAAGGAGATGATCCGCTCCATGCGCTTGGAAATGGACTCGATTTCGAGAAGCTCCTGCTTCTCCGAAATCTTGAGCGCGAGGTGCGACGCGATTGTGTCTGCGAGTTTGCCGTATTCGTCGATCTGATTGACCGAGACGAGCGCTTCGGGCGGGATTTTCTTGTTGAGCTTGATGTACTGCTCAAACTGGGAAACTACCGAGCGCGATAAGGCTTCGAGATCTTCCGATTCCGTGTCCGTCTCGGGCAGCGGTTCGGCTTCAACTTCGAAGAAACTCTCGTTCTCGACAAAATTGACGACACGCGCGCGCGAACCGCCTTCGACCAGCACCTTCACGGTGCCATCCGGCAACTTCAGAAGCTGAAGTACGGTCGATACGGTGCCGACCGTATAAATATCCTCGGCGGAGGGATCGTCCTCGGCCGCATTTTTCTGCGCCACGAGCAGAATTTGCTTGTCGTCTTTCATGACGTCTTCAAGCGCGCGCACAGATTTTTCACGCCCGACGAAGAGCGGAACGATCATATGCGGAAAGACCACGATGTCGCGAAGCGGCAGCACCGGGTAAGCGTGGCTAGACTTACTATCCAACTTCGGCTTCTCCTATAATTGCGGCGGGCTTGTGCCGTTTCTTCTCAAGCAACCGGCGACGGCCCCCGACTTTCTCCACAACAGTTATATCCGATTCCGCCAAGATCAAGGGCTGGTAATTACCGGACGGTATCGGTGCGATATTTGGGTACCGACACCTGCTGAAATTCCGGCGAGCGGCATAAATACCCACAAAAAAATTGTGCGCGGAATTGACTCCGCGCACGATCTTATAAGCTGAGAAATTTGAATCGCACGGCCGAAAGCGTCCGGCCACGCGAGCTGATCTATATGGGCCAGCGTCCACTATGCGGACGAATCCATCTGACCGCTCCGCTCGGCGTAGATATAGAGCGGACGTGCCCCTTCCTGCGCCACTTCACGATTGATGACCACTTCCTCGACATTCTCGAGATCGGGCAGTTCGAACATGGTTTCGAGCAGAATGTCTTCCATGATAGAGCGTAGGCCGCGCGCGCCGGTCTTACGTTCGACCGCCTTCTCCGCGATTGCGCCCAAGGCATTCTCGCGAATAGTCAGCTTGACGTCTTCCATCTCGAACAGACGCTGATACTGTTTCACCAGCGCGTTCTTCGGCTGCGTCAGGATTTTGATCAAAGCATCCTTGTTGAGATCTTCCAAGGTCGCGATAACCGGTAAACGGCCGACAAACTCTGGAATCAAACCGAACTTAAGCAGATCCTCGGGCTCGACTTCACGCAGTACTTCACCCACACCACGTTCGTCCGGACCGCGCACTTCGGCTCCGAAACCGATCGACGAACCCGAACCGCGCGACGAGATGATCTTCTGCAGGCCCGAAAAAGCACCGCCGCAGATAAACAAGATGTTCGTGGTGTCGACCTGCAGGAATTCCTGCTGCGGATGCTTGCGCCCGCCCTGCGGCGGCACGGAGGCAACGGTGCCTTCCATGATCTTCAGCAGCGCCTGCTGCACGCCTTCGCCCGACACGTCGCGTGTGATTGACGGGTTGTCCGATTTGCGGCTGATTTTGTCGACTTCGTCGATATAGACGATGCCACGTTGGGCGCGCTCAACATTATAGTCGGCCGCCTGTAGCAACTTCAGAATAATGTTTTCGACATCCTCGCCGACATAACCAGCTTCGGTCAGGGTCGTCGCGTCGGCCATCGTGAAGGGCACATCAAGTATGCGCGCCAGGGTCTGTGCGAGCAACGTCTTGCCACAGCCCGTCGGACCGATGAGCAGGATATTGGATTTCGCCAATTCGACATCGTTGTTTTTCGTGCTGTGCGAGAGCCGCTTATAATGATTGTGCACCGCGACGGAAAGAACGCGTTTCGCATGTTCCTGCCCGATCACGTAATCATCGAGAACGGTGCAAATTTCACGAGGTGTCGGAACGCCATCTCCCGATTTGACGATATGGGTCTTATTCTCCTCACGGATGATATCCATGCAGAGTTCGACGCATTCATCGCATATGAAAACGGTCGGACCGGCGATGAGCTTGCGAACCTCATGCTGGCTCTTACCGCAGAAAGAGCAGTAGAGCGTGTTCTTAGAATCGCCGCCGCTGGTCTTATTCATTGGCCCTCCAGTACGCCTATCCGGCCATATCGCAACATATTTGAAATAATTGTAAGCACCGGTCGGGCGTCAGTACAATCTTTAAAAGATCGGACCTCTCTCAGTAGACCTACTGACTCCTGCCTCAATCCTTGCTCCCACGCTTGTCATCGTCACTACCCGAAGATACCGGACGTTGAGTTACTACTTCGTCAATAAGCCCAAATTCGGCGGCTTCCTGCGGTGTCATGAAGCGATCGCGCTCCATCGAGGTCTCGATGTCCTTCAATTCCTTGCCGGTATGGTGAACATAGATTTGGTTCAAACGATGCCGCAGCGCCAGGATCTCGCGGGCCTGGATTTCGATGTCGGTCGCCTGTCCCTGGGCACCGCCGGAGGGCTGATGGATCATGATTCGCGCATTTGGCAGGGCATACCGCTTGCCTTTTTGTCCCGCCGCCAACAGCAATGACCCCATCGAAGAGGCCTGGCCGACGCATACGGTCGACACATCGGGGCGGATATATTGCATCGTATCGTAGATCGCGAGGCCAGAGGTCACGACCCCGCCCGGCGAATTGATATAAAATGAGATATCCTTCTTCGGATTTTCCGATTCGAGGAACAGCAGCTGGGCGCAAATCAGGCTCGCGCCGTAATCCTCGATCGGGCCGGTCACGAAAATGATCCGCTCCTTCAAGAGGCGCGAATAGATGTCATAAGCCCGTTCGCCTCGGTTGGTGGTTTCCACCACCATAGGCACCAGGGTATTGGCGTAAATTTCGATCGGGTCGCGGTCTCTCATGGGACTGGAAACTCTGGGATTTCGGCTTCCGGGGAATTCCGGTCGGCGCTAAACGCTCATCATATAGTCACGTCGATCCGCCTACGCGACCATTAACGGGCCGGTGGGTCAAGGCCGGTCGTAACCGGCCCCGATCCAGCCGCCTTTTCCTACTTTATCTTCTTCGTCTCGCCCTTGGCCTTAGTCGTCTCGGCCGACTCGGCACCATGATCGTGCCCGTGGTCATGATCGTGATTGTGGCCGTGGTCATGGCCGTGGTCATGATCGTGGTCATGATCGTGGTCATGATCGTGCGCGCCACCGGCATGGCCGCTAAAATCGCGGTTGAGGTCGTCGGGGCGTTCAGCCTTTTCCAGCTCCATCAACTGTTCCATCGTCACTTCCTTGTCGGACAGCTGGGCGATTTCGAGGATGAAATCGACCACCTTGTCTTCGAGGATCGGCGATTGAAGGGCTGCGGCGGCTTGCGGGTTGCCGCGATAATAATCGAGAACCTGCTTTTCCTGGCCGCGATATTTCTGCGCTTCCTGGACAATGGCACGGCTGATTTCTTCGGGGGTCACCTTGATCTCGTTGACGCGCGCGATCTCAGCGAGCAGCAAGCCCAAACGAACGCGCCGTTCGGCGATTTCGCGATACTGCGCCTTCAACTCGTCGTCGCTTTTGCCCTTGTCCTCGGCATCGAGCTGATCGGGATGATGCTCGCGCGCATGTTCGATCTGCTGCCAGATGGCATCGAACTCGGCACCGACCATGCCGCCCGGCAGTTCAAATTTGTGCGTCTTGTCGAGCACGTCGAGCAGATCGCGCTTCAGGCGCTGACGCGCATGGCCGGCCAATTCTTTTTCTTGGCTGCCGCGCAGCGTCTTCTTAATTTCCTCGAGATTCTCGGCGCCCATTTTCTTGGCGAGTTCGTCATTGATCTCAACCGGGACCGCACTGCGAATCTCGTTCACCTTGACGGTGAATTCGGCATCCTTGCCGGCCAGGGTCTCGGCGTAGTTCTCAGGGAAGGTCACCTTCACGATGGTTTCATCGCCGACCGACTTGCCGACGAGTTGCTCCTCGAAGCCCGGCACGAAAGAGCCCGAACCCAATTCCAGGTGATAGCCATCCGCCTTGCCGCCGGGGAACTCCTCGCCGCCGACTCGGCCGACGAAATCGATCACTGCGACGTCGCCGGTTTGGGCCGGACGATTTTCCGCGATCGGCGTCGATTCCTTCTGGCCATCGGCCATCTGCTGAAGAAAACGATCGACCTGCGACTCGTCGGGTTGAATGCGCAGCCGCTCAAGTTGGATATCTGACAGATTGCCGAGATCGATCTGCGGAAATAGCTCAAGCTCAACCGAATATTCGAGATCCTTGCCCTCTTCGAAGCTCTGGATTTCGACCTTGGGCTGACCGACCGGACGAAGATCCTTCTCGGTGATCGCCTGCTGGGTTGCTTCGTTGACCGTCGTTTCCAAGATTTCGCCACGTAGCGCATTGCCATACTGCTTGCGCAACAGGCTTGCCGGCACCTTGCCCGGGCGGAACCCTGGCAAGCGAGCAGTTTGAGCCATCTCGGAAAGCCGGCTGGTGAGCCTGCGCTCGATATCGTCGGCGGGGACGACAATCTTGAAGCCGCGCTTCAAGCCCTCATTAGTGACTTCCGTGACCTGCATCTGTTTATCTCTACCTTGGATGAGCGGTATCGCCGCTGTAATTCCTGGTGCGGGCGAAGGGACTCGAACCCCCACGGCCTAAGCCACCAGAACCTAAATCTGGCGTGTCTACCAGTTCCACCACGCCCGCAGCGGAGGCGCGAAACTCTAGGAAAAAGGCCGTTCTGTCAATTGGCAGCTTGGCGCGCGCGCCCATTTGCGGCGGCGCCGTTCGGCCGCTGCTTATTGTTCAGCAATTCGCGCACCTTCGGCGCCGCGATGACCGCCTGGTTGCCTCGGTAGAATTCGTGGTTCGCCTCGATTTGCTCAGGTTCATAACAATAATTGAGCATCACGCCCGCCGATTCCACGAAACCGCGCGGGCTTGTATTGGCCAGCCAGTTCAATTGCTCGATCCGCGCCCCGTTGTTGAGATGGAAATGGGCGACCGAATCCCGCGCCGTGCCGCTGGAACGCTTTTCGTCGATCAGATAATGGGCAACCAGGCGCAAAACCGGCATTTTTAGGGCCGATGCGATTTGTTCGTCGCTGTGCCATGCCGGCATGGCGAGGAGCGCCTTCAGCGCGCTATCGGGCTGATTGTTCGCGGCCAACCCCATCAAGATCGTACGCTCGGTCTCGGGCACGATTTCGACCATGAGTTCGGTAGTCAGTCCCTTGTTGAGCCAGCTCATGAAATCCGGGATCGGCGAAAGCGTCGCGAAGGTCTTGAGCCCTTTAAGATCGGCCGAAAGTCGATCCAAGACTCGTTTGATCAAGAAGTTTCCAAAATTGATCCCTCGCAGCCCTTCTTGGGCGTTGGAAATCGAATAAAAAATGGCTGTATCGGCCATATTGGCATCGCCCTGCGGCGCATCTTCGTCGAGCAAAACCTGAACATTGGTCGCCATACCCTGGACGAGAGCCACCCAAACGAATATGAGCGGCTCGTCGGGCATACGGGGATGGAAAAAGGCAAAGCAGCGCCGGTCCGCAGCGAGACGGTTCTTCAGATCGTCCCAGCTCTGGATTTCCTGCACCTTCTCATATTCGAACAGTTTTTCGAGTAGGCTTGCCGGCGCGGACCAGGTGATCTGGCGCATTTCCAGGAAGCCAACGTCGAACCATGTGCCAAGCAACGCCTTCAGATCGGCTTCGAGGTCCGCCAGGCTGGGATCCCCGTTCGACCAATCAAGCAATTCGTTGCGAAGGTCGACCAGGAATTTTACCCCTTCGGGAAGGGCATTGAACTGGGTCAAGAGTTTCACGCGGGATGCAATTAGCGTGCGGCGCAACCAGCCCTCGGCCTTGCGGCGTTCCACCGGATCGGAGACCGCGCACAAGGCGGCCACCGCTTCATCCACTTGGCGTCGATCGATATCGAACGTATCGGCCAGCACCCGCAAAAATCGCTTCCGGCCAAGCTCGTTCAAAGCAAGATAGGCATGCCCGAGGGCCGCAGCCCGGCCGCGTGCCGAAACTTCGCCGCCGCGTGCCTCAAGGCAGGCCCGCATCTGCTCGATCAATCGTTCCTGGTCTTTTTCGTCAAGATCCGGAGACCACGCGGCCTTGCTATTGAAACCGCCCTCGGAACCCGAGGCGATTTTACCCCACATACCGCGCAGGTTTGCGAATGCGCGGTCCCAGAAGCTTGAAGGTTTTTGAATATTCATCGACGGATCAGACAAGAAACTCAGCTTCGGTCTATCTAGTGACTGAACTAGAATATGGGCGTGAAAATTTTGGTTGCCAGCACCATCGACCCAAAGCTATCACGCCCCCTGTCCTTAAGCCACCGTCGGTCATGTGACGTTTTGAAGCTCCGTCAGCACTGCGGGCAATTGTTCCGCGATATCTTCGGCGATGAGACCGACGCCGAATTTCTCCGCAGCACGGGCATGGAGCCAGACGGCGCAACAAGCAGCCTCGAAGGCTGTCATACCCTGGGCCAACAATCCGACGATCAAGCCGGCCAAAACATCGCCAGTCCCGGCTGTCGCCAACCACGGCGAGGCGCCGTCATTGATGGCCGCCCGTCCATCCGGCGCTGCGATTACAGTATCGGCGCCCTTGAGCACGATGACCGCTCCGCTGCGTGCAGCGGCCAAACGTGCCCGTTCCAACCGGTTGCCCGCGACTTCGAAGAGCCGTCCGAATTCGCCGTCATGAGGTGTCAGAACGCAAGGCCCCTCTATCCACGCGAACAGATCCTCCGCCGTTCCTTCGAACGTGCTCAACGCATCGGCATCGATGACGACGGGCGCGCGCGATCGCAAGGCGCCGATCGTCCGCTGCCGCGTCAGAGCGTCGACACCGTTCCCAGGCCCGACCAAAACAGAGGTGCGTTTTTTCTCGCGCATCAAGATTTCGATATCGCTGGTGTCGGCAAGTTCGATCACGAGCTGCCCCGGATCGCCGGCAAGATAAATGGGAACGGCCTCGGGCGGTGCCGCGATGGTCACAAGACCCGCGCCGACCCGGCGCGCGGCACGCGCAGCGAGGCGGGCGGCGCCGGTCATGGTCTTGCCCCCGATAATCAGAGCATGGCCGCGCGTATATTTATGACTGCTTGGCGACGGCCACGGGAAATGTGTCTTCCAGAGCTCCGGCAAATTCTCGCAATTCTGCGGCCGGATGGATTTCAAGACGGTTGTTGGAATGCCGATATCGGGGACAACGATACGCCCGCACAGGCTTCGGCCTGGCTGCAGGATATGTCCCGGCTTCTTGCGGAAAAACGTCACAGTCAGTACGCATTGCGGAGCCGCACCCAGTATCTCGCCGCTATCGCCGAAGACACCCGAAGGAATATCCACCGCAACGCAGGGCACGCTGCCCGCGTTGATCGCCTCGACAACAGCCAGCGCCGCACCATCCAGCGGACGCGTCAGCCCGGCGCCGAACAGACCATCGACGATGAGTTCGGCGCCCGCCAGGATCGAAGTAGATAAGGGCTCGACGGTCCCCTCCCAGCGATCCGCGTTCGCCTTGGCGTCACCTATCAGGGCTTCGCGCGCCCCGAGCAGGCCAAGGCGAACCGGCCATCCGGCGGCGCGCAAATGACGCGCGATGACGAAACCGTCGCCGCCGTTATTGCCGGGCCCGCAGAGCACTGCGACCGCGCGCGGCGACCATTCGTCGGCGATCAGTTTTGCGATGGATTGACCGGCCGCCTCCATCAGATCGAGCGATGGAATGCCAGCCTTAACGGCCAGAGCGTCCGCCTGGCCCATCTCCGCGACAGTCAGTAATTCGACGTCGGACGATGTCATGCTTTTGGTTTGGCTTTCACGAAGTCGGCGAACCCAGCCAGGAACTTCTGAAGCTGAGTCTTGATGCCTTCGTCGATCAATTGACCGTTCGCGTCGAACACCGTAGCCGCGCGCGACACCATAAGACGACCGCCGAACCACGGTCGCGTACCCAACGTCGCCAGCACTGGCAGCCAGGCACTTTGACTGAGAATGTTTCCAAAGCCGCCCGGCGACGCACCCAGAATGGCGACCGGGCGGTCGCGAAAAAGTCGCGCGCTGTCGGCCGGGGGACGCGATAGCCAATCGATCGCGTTCTTGGTCACGCCGGGGATGGAATTATTGTATTCGGGTGTCACCAGAAGAAGGCCGTCACCGGCCACAATTATTTCCTTCAACGCCGCGACGGCTGGTGGAATACCCGCTGCTTCCTCCTCGTCGGCGTTATAAAGCGGGATGCCGCTGATCGTCCCCGTCGTCAGCGTGACGCCGTCCGGCACCAACGAGACCGCCGCGCGCAACATCGACGCGTTGAACGACCCTTTGCGCAAACTTCCTGAAAATCCGACCAATTTTGTCATGGTTCGATCTTAACACCTTGTGGGCTGGCCGGGACAAGCACGGAACGTTAAGGTCCGCGCCATGAAGATTTTGGTTCTCGGCGCAGGCGTCATCGGGGTCACGACAGCGTATTTCCTCAATCGCTCCGGACATGAGGTGCTTGTCGTCGATCGCCAACCCGGCGCCGGGTTGGAGACCAGCTTCGCAAATGGCGGACAAATTTCCGCCTCGCATTCGGCGCCCTGGTCCTCGCCGGCGTCCCCCCTGTTGATGCTGAAATGGCTCGGCCGTCGCGACGCACCGTTACTGTGGCGGCTGCGCGCAGACCCACAGCAATGGCTTTGGGGGCTCCGCTTCCTGGCAAATTGCCTGCCAGCGCGCTACACCGCGAACACCGAACACAATTTGGCGCTCGGCCTCTACAGCCGATCCTTGATGCGCGATATCCGCCTCAAGGCCGGCATCCGCTACGACGAACGCACGCAAGGCATCCTGCAAATCTTTCGCGACACGCGCTTGTTCGACAATGTCGCGCGCAACGCCGAGATTTTAACCCGGCTCGGCTGCAAGGAACTCGTGCTCGATCGCGACGGCTGTTTCGCTGTCGAGCCGGCATTGCGCGATACCGGATCTGGTATCGTCGGCGGCGTCTACGCGCCGGACGACGAAACCGGCGATGCACATATTTTCACGCGCGAACTTGCCCGCGCCTCGGCCGAGCGAGGCGTAACCTATGCCTATGGCGTCAATGTCGACCGCGTCGAAGCCGAAGACGGACGTATCGCGCGGATAGTCACCGATCAGGGCTCCTTCACTGCCGATGCCTATGTCATGGCCTTCGGCAGCTACAGCCAACTCCTCCTTCGTCCGCTCAAGGTGAATCCGCGGATCTTCCCGACCAAGGGATATTCGGTGACGATACCGGTCGACGGGCGCAAAGGCGCACCCACCGTCAGCATCACCGACATCGATCATCGCATCGTTTATTCGCGACTCGGAGATCGCTTACGCGTCGCCGGCACTGCGGAATTCGCGGGCTACGACACGGGACTGCGCGAGGATCGCGCGCGCGTGATCCTTAATCATGCGCAAAAGCAATTCCCGAACGGCGGCGATTTCGATCGCCCAGAATTCTGGACCGGACTGCGCCCATTGACGCCGGATGGCATGCCGGTAATCGGTACGACGCGCTATCCCAATCTGTATCTCAATACCGGTCACGGCACGCTCGGCTGGACACTTGCCGCGGGCTCGGGCCAAGCGCTTGCCGATCTTATCGACGGCGAGATACCGGCCATCGATCTGACAAAATTCAGCGTCGACAGGTTTTAGAAAAATTTGGGGAGGATGGCATGAAACTCGACGGCAAAGTGGCAATTGTGACGGGCGTTGGACCGAACATCGGCCAAGCGATCGCACGTACACTCGCGCAATCCGGGGCCCGCGTCGCCTGTAACGATATACGCGAGGAACATGCCGAAGAGACGGCGCGTCTCATCCGCGATGCGGGTGGAGAGGCAATCAGCGTCGCCGCCGACGTCACCGATGAAACCCAAGTCGAAGACCTCGTCGCGAGCGTGGTTAAAACATTCGGCGGCGTCGATATCTTGATCAATAATGCCTTTAAGTTGGCGCGCCAGGGCCTTTTGGAATCGACGCTCGCCGATTGGGAAAAGGTTCTAAAGGTGATCCTGACCGGTTCGTTCTTGATGAGTCGCGCGGTCGCGAAACGCATGGTCGAGCAAGGCCGCGGCGGCTCGATCGTCCATATCGCTTCGACATCCGGGCATCGCGGGCGCGCCGACGATCTGGCCTACTGCACCGCCAAAGGCGGCACATTAAATATGACACGCGCCATGGCGATGGATCTCGTCAAATATGGCATTCGCGTGAATTCCGTAACGCCAACAAAGACGGGATTGACCACGGAAGCGTTGCGCAAGAGCGGCAATGCCGCGGCACTCAGGCTCGGCAGGAATTTCTATGCCGATGTCCCGATGGACCGGCTCGGCGATCCGAATGAGATCGCGAAGGCAGTCCTTTTTTTTGCATCCGATGATTCGTCGTTTTGTACCGGCACCGATCTCAGGGTCGACGGTGGATCGCTCGCGACCTGGAGTCTGCAGTCGGACAAACTCGCGCGCCTAGCTCCTTGACGGATCGTCGCGTTCCCGTTCCGCTTCAGCGCCACAAGGTGCGGATCCAATCCGCCGGATATTCGTCGGGATTTGGACGGCCGGAGAAAACCACCACCTTGGTCTCGGCCGGCGGCGCGATCGCCGCGCGCAGGCGATAGGGAACGCACCAGCCGTCGGGCCAAAGTTCGGCATCGGGAGCGGTGAGCGCCACCCAATCCTGATCGCCGTCGATGCGCGCGGCGGCGGCGGGCGAAAAAGTGTTCCAGATTTCGGCGCGCGCGCCGACCTCGAAAAGCATGACCGAGCTGTTGAAACCGGGAACGTAATCGTTGTCCATCACGACCAGATCGCCGGGATGATCTAGCAGTGGATCGAGCGAATCGGTGATCACCACGTCGAGATCGAGATAGAGCACGCGTCCTGAAACGCCGGGCAATGTCTCGCGGAACAAGGCAACCTTGTTCCACCATCCGGCGAGTCCGTCAGCCGGCAGCGGTCGCGCTTCGACATCTCCCGTCAGTCCCGTTGCATCGTCAGTGAAACAAATGACCCGCAGAGAACGCGACGTGTTGCGCCGCGCCATGGCCGCCAGACGGTTCACATAGTCTGGGCCGTATTTACTCCCAGCCTTCACGCAAACGATGGTGCTCGCCGATCGTGGCGGTGAGGTGCGTCTCCGCGATGCGTTTAGCGCGGCAATACGGCGATGACCGATTTCGGCCAAGACATTGCTGGGATCGAGACGGTCGGCGGTGGTGAAAGCCTCAGCGGCCGCTTCGAATTTTTCCCGTCGCAGCCGGACGCGGCCGAGTTGAAGATAGGGTTCGATCGCGGTTGGATCGAGCATGACCGCACGCTCCAGGGCAGGCTCTGCCTCATCCAGCCGTCCGAGCCAATCAAGCGTCCGGCCCAGATATAGCTGGCCGATTTGCGAGGCGGGCGAGAGTTCGAGATGGCGGCGAAAAAAGCCAAGTGCCCGCTCATGACCGGCGTTATCCACATAGTGATAACCCAAACATAAATGCAGGCTGGGATCGTCCGGCGCCAAAATAAGCGCACGCGATAAAAGTGCCAGGCTTTGTCGGTCCGCGCCCAAGCGTTGATAGAGCTGGCCGGCGAATTTGAGTTCTGCGGCACGCTCGGGAATAGCCTCGATCACGCCATCCAGGCAGGCAACGGCGGCTGCGATATCGCCAGTCTCATCAAGAGCGAGAGCTTGTTCGAAGGCCGCACGCAAATCCATGGGCGTTCATACCAGATGGGAACGGTTGACGCAGGGCATCAGTTGGATTAGAACAAAATAGGAACATTTGATCGAAGAGTCGGAACATGACTGCTAATCTCAACATCGCCGCAGGCCTCCGGAACGATATCGAGCGGATCGAGCGCGGCGGAGCCGCCGTCGCTGCCGAAACCAAGGATACCTTCATCTCGGCCGGAGCAGCCGAGATCGACAAGGCCCTGCCCTGGGGCGGCCTGCCCGCCTGTGGCCTGCACGAAATCTTCGGCGATGCCGCCGCGACCGGCTTTGCCGTCAGCCTGTTGGCGCAGCTCGAAACCTTGAAGCCCGGCGCCCCGATCCTGTGGTGCCAGACGGGACGCGAACTCTACGGGCACGGTCTTGCCGCCTTCGGGCTCGATCCCGCACGACTCATTCTGGTTCATGGCCGTAACGACACCGACCTGTTGTGGGCCATGGAAGAAGGCCTGGCGGCGCGCGGCATTGGCGGAGTTGTGGGCATGCTCCACAAAGTTCCGCCCATTGCCGGGCGCCGCCTGCAGCTCGCGGCCGAGGAACGTGGCGGCTTCGGCCTCCTGTTGCGCCCGCTCGATCCCATGGCCGGGGTGCGGGCAGCGGCCGAACTGGCCGCCACCAGCATGGCACTCACGCGCTGGCGGGTCAGCGGCGCTCCAAGCGAGCCTGTACGGATCGGTGGTCGCGAAGCCGGCATGGGCCCACTGCGCTGGCAACTCGAACTGCAACGCTGCCGCCTCAGCACACATAACAGCAACACAACTTATACCGGCCATCCGAAAACCTGGCAGGTGGAATGGCGTGATGAAACGGGTGATCTCTCTGTGGTTGCCGCGCTTCGCAACGGATCGGCTCAACCGGCCGAACCCTGGCGCGTCGCATCCTGATCCGCACCGACCGCTCGCAACCGTCGAGACGGTCCAAGGCGGCCAACGCCTTGCCGCGGTAAACGACGCGGCCGAAGCCTTGGGTCTGGCGCCGGCGATGCCGCTCGCCACCGCGCGCGCTCTGGCCCCAACCATATCCATCCATCCGGCGGATCCTGAAGCCGATCTTGCCATGCTCGACCGGCTCTGCGCCGCTTGCGAACGCTATACTCCCTGGGCGGCGCTCGATCCACACGGCGGCGGACGGGGCAAGGGCGCCGGTCTCTGGCTCGACATCACCGGGTGCGATCATCTGTTCGGCGGCGAAGAGGCTTTGCTGAACGACGTCGCTGCCCGCTTTGCCCGCACCGGTTTCCGCACCCGGACCGCCATTGCCGCGACACCGGCGGCGGCCTGGGCCCTGGCCCGGTTCGGCTGCACGGATCGCATGCGCACGCTTGCCGGGAACGAGCGAGCCTTACTCAAGCCCTTTCCCACGGCAGCGCTACGCCTCGATGCCGACTTAATCGAGGGGCTCGATCGGATGGGGCTGCGACACATCGAAGATCTCGTCCATTTACCGCGGGCACCCTTGGCGCGGCGTTTCGGCCGCATCGTGCTGGACCGGCTCGACCAGCTTTTCGGCGACATTGAAGAGCCGCTTTCGCCCCGTCAGGCGCCATCCGTGCATGTCGTGCGCCGCGTATTTGCCGAGCCCATCGGCCGCATCGAGGATATCGAGCACACGCTGGCAGCCCTACTCCCGGCGCTCGCCGCGGGGCTGGAAAGCCACGGCAAGGGCGTGCGCAGGCTCGATCTCGTGCTGCACCGGGTCGACGACAGCCATGCAACCATCGAGGTCGGAACCAGCCGGCCGGTGCGCGACCCCACTCATCTCGCCCGGCTGTTCCGCGAAAAACTGGCCGAGGTCGATCCGGGTTTCGGCATCGAGGTAGTGGTTCTGGCCGCCCGCGTCACCGAGCCGCTATCGCACAGCCAGGCCGCACTCGATTCCGAGGCGCAGACCGCGCGGGCCGATCCGGCCGAGACCGCCCGCCTCGTCGATCGCCTCGCCAATCGGCTCGGTCCCGCCAATGTCACCCGCCTCGCCGCCGAACAAAGCCATCTGCCCGAACGCGCCTGCCGCGAACGGCCGATGATGGCCGGCAAACAAACGAAACAAACATCCCGACCGACCGCATGGGATGAGGCACCCCGCCGCTCGCCACGCCCGGTGCGGCTGCTGGGCCAGCCCTTGCCGATCAAAGTGGTGGCCCAAGTCCCGGACGGCCCCCCCGCGCAGTTCAGCTGGCGCCGGCGCAGCCACCGGGTGGTGAGTGCCGAGGGCCCCGAACGCATCGCGCCGGAATGGTGGATGACCGAGGGCCGTCCGCTCACCCGCGAGGTGCGCGACTATTACCGCATCGAGGACGAGGAAGGACGCCGCTATTGGGTCTTTCGCGAAGGCCTGTACCTGCCCGAAAAGGCGCCGGGCTGGTATCTGCACGGGTTCTTCGCATGACCGACAACGTCGTTCCGATCGAATTCCCCGCCGCCAAGCCGCCGCCCAACGGTTCTGAAGCCGCTTACGCCGAACTGCAAATCGCCAGCAATTACAGCTTCTTGCGGGGGGCTTCGAGTGCCGAAGACCTTGTCCGCCAGGCGGCCCATCTCGGTCTTCGCGCCATCGGGATCGCCGATCGCAATACCCTGGCGGGCGTGGTGCGCGCCCATGTCGCGGCGAAAACCGTGGGACTCCGACTTCTCGTCGGCGCCCGCCTGGACTTCGAAGATGGGCCGAGTTTCCTCTGCTATCCGACCGACCGGGACGCCTATGGACGCCTCATCCGGCTACTGACGCGCGGCAAAAAACGCACGCTAAAAGGGCAATGCCGGCTTTTTCTGGCCGATATATTGGAAACTGGAATCTTCGAACTTGGCGCCGGTCAGGTTCTTATCTTGTTGGCGCCGGATACTATCGATGCGACCTTTGAAAACACCCTTGTCCATACTAGAAATAAGATTAAAAATAATCTATATCTATCTGTTAATAATTTATATTATGGAAACGATAAACGTCGGATTGCCGAACTCGCCCAGCTTGGCGAACGCCATGCCATCCCGCTGGTCGCCACCAACGATGTCCATGCCCACCACCCCAGCCGGCGCCCTCTTCAGGACGTCCTTACCTGCATCCGCGAGGGGTGCACGATCAAGAGCGCTGGATTCAACTTATTCGCCAATTCCGAGCGTCATTTGAAGGGCCCGGCGGAGATGACGCGGCTCTTCGAGAACTATCCGAACGCCATCGAGAATACGCTCAAGATCATCGAGGATTGCACGTTCAGCCTTGATGAGATGAAAACCCAATATTTGGTCGATCCGGTTCCGCGCGGCACGACACACCAGGCCGAACTGGAACGCCTGGTCGCGGATGGTGCCGCCCGGCGCTTCCCGCACGGTGTCTCCGGCGAAATGACGAAACAGATCGCCGAAGAATTGGGGTTGATCGCCGAGCAAGGTTACGCCCCCTACTTTCTGACCATCCACGATATCGTCTGGTGGGCGCGCAATGAAGGCATTCTGTGCCAAGGACGCGGTTCGGCCGCCAATTCGACCGTGTGCTACATGCTCGGCATCACCGAGGTCGATCCCGTTAAATCGGGCCTCTTGTTCGCGCGCTTCATGTCGACCGAACGGGTCGAGCCGCCCGACATCGATGTCGATTTCGAGCATGAGCGCCGCGAGGAGGTCATCCAATACATCTATCGCAAATACGGGCGCGACCGCGCCGCCCTGACCGCGACCGTCATCACCTACCGAACCAAAAGCGCGCTCCGCGATGTCGGCAAGGTCATGGGCCTGTCCGAAGACACCATCGTCGCCCTGCAAAAATCGGCCTGGGGCCGCGGATGGGGCAAGGCTCCGGACAACCAACAAGATCCGCCGGCCCGCAAAAATGCCCGCGCCGAAGAAACCACGCGTCTGCGCGAGACCGGTATCGACCCCGACAACAAGACCGTGCGCCAAACCCTGACCCTCGTGCGCCAACTTCTCGGCACCCCACGGCATTTGAGTCAGCATACCGGCGGCTTCGTGATCACGCGCGCTCCCCTCGACACCATCGTGCCCATCGAAAATGCCGCGATGGAGGATCGCACCGTCATCGAATGGGACAAGGACGATCTCGACGCGCTCGGCATCTTCAAGATCGATATCCTGGCGCTCGGCATGCTCACCTGCATCCGCAAGGCTTTCCAATTCATCGAACGGCAGCACGGCGGTCCGCGCCTGGAGATCGACAGCATCCCGAAAGACGACCCCGAAACCTACGACATGCTGTGCGAAGCGGATTCTGTCGGCGTATTCCAGGTTGAGAGCCGCGCCCAGATGAACATGCTGCCGCGCCTGCGCCCGCGCGAATTCTACGATCTGGTGATCGAAGTGGCGATTGTGCGGCCGGGCCCCATCCAGGGCGACATGGTGCATCCCTATCTGCGCCGCCGTCAGGGCCTGGAGCCGGTCATCTTTCCGAAACCCGAACTCAAGGAGGTGCTTGGCCGCACCCTGGGGATTCCGCTGTTCCAGGAACAGGCGATGAAAATCGCGATGGTTGCCGCCGGGTTCAGCGCCGAGAAAGCCGACAAGCTGCGGCGGTCCATGGCCGCCTTTCGCCGCAATGGCGATATCGACAATTTTCGCGACGAGTTCGTCGCCGGCATGATCAAGAACGGCTACAAACTGGATTTTGCGGAAAATTGCTTCAAGCAGATCGAGGGTTTCGGCGATTACGGCTTTCCCGAAGCGCACGCAGCGAGCTTCGCCAACCTCGTCTATGTCTCGGCCTGGCTCAAATGCCATTACCCGGCGGTCTTTGCCGCGGCGCTGCTGAACAGCCAGCCCATGGGCTTCTATGCCCCGGCGCAGATCGTGCGCGACGCGCGCCAGCATGGGGTCGAAGTGCTGCCCGTCGACGTCAATCACTCCGACTGGGACTGCACATTGGAACCCGCGCCTAAGACCGCGCCCGCGCTCGCCGATGCGCCGCAAATCGGCAACCCCGCCTGGCGTTCCCCGCACGATCGCGCAACGGCCGTGCGGCTGGGCTTTCGCGAGATCAAAGGCGTCGATGAAAAAACCGCCCAGGGCATCGCAAAAAATCGTGGCGACGGCTACGAACATGTCAGCGAAATTCTCAACCGCATCGCACCGAAAACGGGGGCGCTCGAAAAACTCGCCCGCGCCGATGCCTTCACGACTCTCAATCTCAATCGCCGCCGCGCGCTGTGGACGGTCAAAGGCATCGACAAGGCCGCGCCCCTGCCCCTGTTTGAAACGCTGTCCGATACCGAGATCCATCCCGAGGCCGAGGTCATGCTCCCCGACATGAGTCTCGGCGAACAGGTCGCCGACGATTACCGTTCCCTGAAACTTTCCTTGAAGGCGCATCCAATGAAGCTGCTGCGCGGCAGCTTCGATAGCGAGGGCACGCTGGCCTGCGCAGCCCTGCTCGACACGCCGGACGGAACGCTGGTACGCGCCGCCGGGCTCGTGCTGATTCGCCAGCGCCCAGGCGAAGGCAACGTCATCTTCATCACCATCGAGGATGAAACCGGCATCGCCAATATCATCGTGTGGCAACGCATGATGGAGCGTTTCCGCCGCGAAGTCCTGGGCTCGTCGCTGCTCTGCGTCGAAGGCAAGCTACAGCGCGAAGGCATCGTCACCCATATCGTCGCCGACCGACTGTTCAATATGAGCCATCGCCTGGGATACCTCACGCCGCGTTCGCCCTCCGACCGCGAGCCGGTGCAGGGCGATCCCCGCGGGCGGGCAAAACTGGTGCCGAGTTCGCGCGATTTTCATTGAAGGCCGCAAATCTGCGGCCCTCCCCTGGACAAGCTAGGATTACTAGTCACAATGATCGCGCTTTGGCCGTATCGATAATCCCAAGGACACCGACAAAGTGAGCGACGCGACCCCGGAGACCGCCGAGGGCCCGGGACGGGGCTTTGTTGCGTTTCGATATACCGATTTCCGCAATTATTTCCTCGCGCGCTCGATCAGCCGATTCGCCTTCGAAATGCAGGCCACCGCGATCGGCTGGCAAGTCTATAACCTGACCGGCAGCGCCTTTGATCTCGGCCTTGTTGGCCTCGTCCAGATCCTGCCCTTCATGGTCCTATTCCCGCTGGCCGGCCTCGCCGCCGACCGCTTCCCGCGCGCCCGCGTCATCGCCTGCTGTATCGGCGGGCAGGTGATCTGCACCGGCGCGCTCACATACCTCACCTTTACCGACCAAATCACCTTTCCGATCATCATCCTGATTCTCACCGGCGCCGGCCTGCTCCGCGCGTTCCAGCTTCCGTCCGAGCAGGCCATTATCCCGCTTCTAATCCCCGGCCGCGCCTTCTCGAACGCAGTCGCCTGGACGACGTCCGGGAATCACGGTGCGCGCATCGCCGGCCCGGCCGTCGGCGGCTTGCTGCTCATCGTCGGCGAACACGTCGTTTATGCAACCGTGGTCGGAATGTTGGTGGCCGGATTCATTATGGCGCTATTGATCAAGGCCAATACGCAGGTCGTGAGCCGCGAACGCATTACCTTCTCCAGTGTATTCGCGGGCCTGCGCTTCATCTATAACCGCAAGCTCATCCTCGGCATCATCTCGCTCGATCTGTTCGCCGTGCTGCTGGCCAGCGCCACCGCGCTACTGCCGATCTTCGCCAAGGATATCCTTCAGGTCGGCTCCGTCGGGCTCGGCATCCTCCGCTCCTCGGTCACGGTCGGCTCGTTCACAGGTTCGGTACTCTTCACACAATTCCCGATCCGCCGCCGCTCCGGCCACCAATTGCTGGTCGCGACGGCCGTGTACGGAATCGCCACCGTTGCATTCGCGTTGTCCACCGAGTTTTGGCTTTCCTGCGCCGCCCTCGCCATCCTCGGATTCGGCGATTCGGTCTCGATCTTCATTCGCAACAACGTCATTTCCCTGATTACGCCGGACGAAATGCGGGGACGCGTGAACGCCGTCAATTCGGTCTTCATCGGCGCGTCCAACCAAGTCGGCGAATTCCAGTCCGGGATCGTGGCCACGCTGATCGGCGTGGTGCCCGCCGTCGTCCTTGGCGGTATCGGAACTATTTGCGTGGTTGCCCTTTTTGCTAGAATATTTCCGGCAATGCGGCAGTTGGACAGTCTCGATCCGGACGATCTTGTTCGACGATACCAATAAGAGTCTCGCGAGGGCATGAAATATAGAACGCTTGGGCGCACCGGCGCCGAGATCTCCGAGATCATCTTCGCCTGCGGGGAGACCCCGGGCCTGATGTCCGGCGACGATATCGACATGATGACCGTCCTGGTCAAACGGGCGATCGATGCCGGCGTGAACTGGTTCGATACCGCCGCGCGCGCCGCCGACGGCAAGGCCGAAACCAATCTCGGCAATATCCTCCAATCCCTCGGCAAAAAGCCGATGATTTCCACCAAGGTCCATCTCGATCCCGCCAACACCAAGGATATTCCGGGCCAAATCGAACGCGCGCTGCATGACAGCCTCAAGCGCCTCAAGGTCGATAAGGTTGAAGTTTATCAGCTCGGCAATTGGATCGAAGGTGTTTCGACCGAACACGCGCTCAAGACCGAGGACGTGCTAGGACGCGTCGGCGCCATCGCGAGCATCGAAAAAATGCGCGATCAAGGCCTCGCCAAATGGATCGGTATCACTGCGCTCGGCGATACGGGACTTTGTCGCCGGCTGATCGAGTCGGGGCGGATCGATACAGCGCAAGTTTTCTTTAATATGATCAATCCGACTGCGGCCCACCATGTCCCCCGCAACGCGTTTGCCCAAACCGCGCGCAAGGCGAGCCGCGGGCAGGATTTTACCGGGGTGCTGGAATCCTGCATCGAGAAAAACGTCGGCGTCATCGGAATTCGCACCCTCGCGGCAGGTGCGCTCGTCGGTTTCATGACCGACTATGCCTCGCGCATCGTCACCAAGGACACCGACGTCGAAGACGTGGCGCGCAAAGCGGGCGAAGTACGCAAGCTTTTGGGCGAGCGTTGCGGCAATTACGCCCAGGCGGCGGTGCGTTTCGCACTGTCCTTCCCCGGCCTACACACCATCGACTATACGGCCAACACGATCCCACATCTCGATGAAGGTGTGGAGGCGGTCGCGATGGGCCACCTCGATCCAGGAATCCTCGCCGAGCTTGATCATCTCTATCAGAGCGACTTCGGCGCCAAACAGGCCTGAACCATGAAATATCGTCAGCTCGGTCGTACCGGTGCCTATGTATCGGAGTTCATCTTCGGCTGCGGCAATGTCGGCGGCATGATGATCCGCCAACCCTACGACATGATGCTCAAGGCCGCCGCCGATGCAATCGCCGCCGGCATCAACTGGTTCGATACCGCCGCCATGTACGGCGACGGCAAATCCGAGGAAAATCTTGGGCGTGTGCTGCGCGATCTCAGCACCCACGTCCATATCTCGACCAAAGGCACCGTCGATGCCAACAGCCCGGAACCCTTTTACGATCAGATGGCCCGCACCTGCGAGGAAAGCCTCGCGCGGCTCGGCACGCATATCGATCTCTATCAACTGCATGGACGGATATCGACCGACGGTGCTCCGCGCTCGCTGACGCCTGAACAGATCCTGCGGCCTAACGGCATCCTCGATGCGATGGAAAAGTTGCGCGACAGCTGGAAGTACAAATGGATCGGAATCACCTGTCTCGGCGATACCGATGCCATCATAGAGGTTCTATCGTCCGGACGACTCGATTCCTGCCAGGTTTACATCAATGCCATCAATCCGACGGCGGCACATAAGAAAGGCCGCAAACCGGCGCCTGCTTCGGGGCAGGATTTCGCTGGCGTGATCGATGCCGCGAAGAAGAAGGACGTCGGCGTGATCGCGATCCGCACCTTGGCCGCAGGCGCCCTTGCCGGCGCACCGACCCCGCATGCCCGCGCACTGCTGACCAAGAATACCGATCCCGCCGACGAGATCCGCAAAGCCGATGCCGTTCATGCGGCTTTGGGCGAAACCTTTGGCACTCGCGCGCAGACCGCGCTGCGTTACGCGCTCACGGTTCCCGGAATATCCTGCGTCGATTTCGCCATCGGCGAGCCCGAACATCTGCCCGAAGGCTTGAAGGCGCTCACCCTCGGCAAATTGCCCCCAGCCGCGATGACGAAGCTCGACGCTTTGTATAAGCGCGACTTCAAATGACGAACTCGCTCTATTTTTATCAAGACCAGATCCTGAAAGGGTCCAAATCGGCGCCGCTTGCGCCCAGCCCGCGTATGCTGCTGGTCCGCCACGGCGCGGTCAGCGTGAACGGCAAACGCTTAGGCGAGATGGACGCGGTCTACGCCGGGAGCGAAATCGTCATCGCCGGCGAGGCGGACTGGTCGATGATTTGGCGTTGGGAGCTGGAGCCCACGGGCTCAGCCCCCTATCTGCTTGGCGGCGCGGAAATTTATTCGATCCAACGACTCGCGCGAGAGATCACCTCGCTCGATATGTCGAGCGGGAGCAAATGGTTGTTCCGCCTCGATCGCATCAAGATGGCGGCGGGACGTGTGACCGATCCGCACGTCCATCCCGGCCCCGGCATCCGCTGCCTGCTCGAAGGCACCTTCAGCGCGGAACAGAAATCCGAAACCGTCACACAGCGCCTACCCGGCGATCCGTGGTGGGAGATCGGCCCCGATGAAGTGGTAGCGCGTGCAGCCCCCACCATGCGCACGCGCTTCATGCGCGGCATGATCCTGCCTGCGCAATTTTCGGACGGCAGCGAAACGGTGAAATGGCTGGATACCAAGAACCCGCCGCCCAGCGACAATTGGACTCTATTCGTCGATCAGGTGGTTACGGTTTAGGCGACAAGAAAATCGTCGCACGCGGGCTTGACCCGTGGGTATCCGGTTCAAATCAGCCGCCATGACAGCGCTTGTCACGGTCATCTACAGACGAACGCGCAATAGCGCGAAAAGACCCTGAAACGTGTGGATGTTCGGCCCGGCCCTGCATGATCCGATCTCCGATTCGTGGATGGCCGTAACAAGTACGGCCATGACGAACCCTTTTTTCTGGAGTCCGAATCTCGGCTACATCGCGAAGGTGGAAAGTCCCGGTGCTTCTGGCGGGCCTTCGATCTTATCGATGCGCGACCTTCGGATCGATCTCGGCAATCCATGCCGAAATGCCGCCGTCGAGATTGACGGCGTTGTCATATCCTTGCGCCCGCAGCCAATGTGTGACCTGCGCGCTGCGTCCGCCGATATGGCACATCACGACGAGCGGTTGGTCCTTGGGCAGGCGTGCAAGGTTGTCGGGAATCGTGTTCATCGGGATATGGACGCTGCCCGAGATCGCGCACGCCGCAACCTCCTGGGGTTCGCGAATGTCGAGCAACATATGCGGCTTATTTTCCGTCCGCATCGCTTGTAAATCCTGCACGCTAATATCCATGGAACGTCCTCTGTTCTCGTCAATTCCCGCAAACTAACCTACATCCTGATATGACGCGAGCAAGAGGGAATGGAGATCGAATGCCAGAGGAAGATATCGTGGAAGATACCGTCCAGGTTCTCGACCGCACGACACCCTATCGCGGTTATATGCGGCTCGATATCTACAAGCTGCGCCATCAGGTGTTCGACCGAGGCTGGAGCGATGAGGTTTCGCGCGAGGTTCTCGAGCGCGGGCACGCAGTTGCCGTTCTGCCTTACGATCCCGCGCGCGACGAGGTCGTGTTGATCGAACAATTCCGGGTCGGCGCCTATACTGCGCCCGATATGTCGCCCTGGCAGATCGAATGCGTCGCCGGGATCATCGAGCCCTATCAAACGCCCGAACAGGCAGCGATCCGAGAGATGGAGGAAGAAGCCGGCGCCAAGGTTCTCGATCTCGAACCCGTCCACCGCTATCTCACCAGTCCAGGCTGCACGTCGGAGACCATAACCATGTATTGCGGCCGCATCGAAGCGGACGGCGTCGGCGGCGTCTTCGGATTGGCGCACGAAGGCGAATATATCCGCGTCTTCGCCGTCACTGCCGAGGAGGCTTTCCGGCAGCTCGATTCGGGACGCATTGAAAACGGCATGACGATCATCGCCTTGCACTGGCTGCGCCATCACCGCGCCCGGCTGCGCGAAAAGTGGGGCGACGCCTCATAAAAATGCGCCTCATGCTGAGCTTGTCGCGCGGTCGGCCGCGCGCTTGATTATGTGCGCGCCATGCGCGCTGGGCACGAAGGCCCCGATCCTTCGACAGGCTCACGATGAGGGCCTCCCTATCATGGGCAACGCTTGATCACCCCGGGGGGGGCCGTTAGTCTTTCATTCCATCCAGGTTCATTTCCCTCAAAAAATAGAGAGCCTTACATGAACGTGCGTGACGGATTTCGAGATGCGATCGGCAATACGCCTTTAATCCGTCTGCGCGAGGCGTCCGAAAACACCGGTTGCGACATTTATGGCAAGGCCGAGTTCCTGAATCCCGGTGGATCGGTGAAGGATCGCGCCGCGCTCTATATCATCAAGGATGCCGAGGCCAAGGGCTCGCTTAAGGCAGGTGGCGTGATCGTCGAAGGGACGGCCGGCAATACCGGGATCGGCCTCGCCCTCGTCGGTTGCGCATCGGGTTATCGCACCATCATCGTCATCCCCGATACCCAGGCCCAGGAAAAGAAGGACATGCTGCGGCTCGCCGGCGCGGATCTACGCGAGGTGCCCGCCGTGCCCTATCGCGATCCCGGCAATTACGTTCACGTCTCCCAACGGATCGCCGAGGAAATGGCAGCCAGTCATCCGCATGGCGCGATCTGGGCCAATCAGTTCGACAATGTCGCCAACCGCGACGCGCACTATCACGGCACCGGCCCGGAGATCTGGAACCAGCTCGACGGCAAGGTGGACGGGTTCGTCGCCTCGGTCGGCACCGGCGGAACGCTGGCCGGCTGCGGCATGGCGCTCAAGGAACGCAACCCCAACATCAAGATTGCGATCGCCGATCCGATGGGCGCCGCCCTTTACAGCTATTACACGACCGGCACGCTCAAATCCGAAGGCTCCTCGATCACCGAAGGCATCGGCCAGGGCCGCATCACCAAAAATCTCGAAGGCGCACCCATCGATCTCGCCTACCAGATTCCGGACGAGGAAGCCCTGCCCTATATCTTCGATCTCTTGAAATACGAAGGCCTGTGTCTCGGCGGCTCGTCGGGAATCAATGTCGCGGGCGCGGTGCGGCTCGCCAAGGAATTGGGGCCCGGCCATACGATCGTGACGATCCTGTGCGATTACGGCACGCGCTATCAAAGCAAACTGTTCAACCCGAAGTTCCTCAAGGAACGCGGACTGCCACATCCCGATTGGCTGCCCGATTAGGCCGACCAAGAATGGCGGTTTCGTCCTATGCGCGTCCCGAATCACTCGTCGCCACCGATTGGCTGGTGACGCGCCTGGATGATCCGGACGTCGTCATCCTGGATGCCTCCTGGCATATGCCGGCCACCAAGCGCGACGCAATCGCCGAGTTCCGCGCCCGCCATATTCCGGGTGCGCGCTTCTTCAATATCGACACGATCGCCAATACCACGGTGAAGCTGCCGCATATGGCGCCCGACGAGGAGACTTTTGCGCGCATGGTCGGCGCCTTGGGAATCGACAATCATCACCATGCCGTCGTTTACGATGCGAACGGCGGCGCGGGTGCGGCCATGCGCGCGTGGTGGATGTTCCGCCTCTTCGGGCATACGCGTGTTTCCGTGCTGGCCGGCGGCTTCGGCAAATGGCTGGCCGAGACGCGCCGGGTTGAAAGTGGCGAAACGACGCAATCGCATGCGGCTGTCTTCTATGCGCGCATCGATCCGCGCCTGATCCGATCGATCGAAGACGTCCGCATGAATATCGGCTCAGGCCACGAACAATTGATCGACGTACGCTCGGCCGGGCGTTTCGCAGGCACCGAGCCCGAGCCGCGCGCGGGATTGCGCGGCGGACATATTCCGGGAAGCACTAATTTGCCCTTCCCCGTCCTGCTGGACCCCGCCAATCACATGGTGCCGCGCTCGGCCAAGGATATTGCGCGCGCGATCGATCAGGCCGGCATCGACCGCAACCGACCGATCGTCGCTTCGTGCGGTTCCGGCGTGACCGCCTGCGTGCTTGCCTTTGCGCTCCATCTGATCGGCGACGAGGCGGCCGTCTATGACGGCTCGTGGACCGAATGGGGTGGCCGCGCCGACGTGCCGATCGAAACCTAACATCTCTCACTCGAAGGATCGCTCATGAAGGGGAATAGGCGACGCGAGACCCGCATCGTCCATGTCGGGAGCCATCCGGAAAAATTCCGCGGCGTCATGAACCCGCCCGTCTATCGCGCCTCGACGGTCGTCTTTCCGACCGTCGCCGCCCTTCGCGAAGCCTCCAAGAACCGCTTCGATACGGTTTATTACGGACGCCACGGCACGCCGACGTCTTTCGCGCTCGAAGAAGCCATGGCGGACCTCGAAGGCGGACACCGTTCGGTCGCGGTCTGTTCGGGCCTCGCCGCCATCACCGTGGCTCTGATGGCCTTTCTCAAATCCGGCGATCACGTTCTGCTCGCCGATACGGTCTACGATCCGTCGCGGCGTGTCGCGCAATTCCTCGACACATTGGGAATCGCAACGAGCTTCTACGATCCCATGATCGGCGGCGCCATCGCCGATCTCATGCGCCCCAATACCAAAGTCGTGTTCACGGAATCGCCGGGCTCGCTCACTTTCGAGGTGCAGGATATTCCGGCCATCGCCAAAGCGGCGCACGCGGCCGGCGCCAAGGTCCTATTGGACAATACCTGGGCGGGCGGACATTTCTTCAAGCCTTTCGATCACGGCGTCGATATTTCGATCCAGGCCGCGACCAAATATATCGCCGGCCATGCCGACGTGATGATCGGCCTCGTGACCGCCAAGAACGAAAACGATTGGCACGCGCTCAAAACACAAAGCGCCCTGATGGGCTATTGCGCCAGTCCCGACGATTGCTATCTAACCTTGCGCGGGCTCAAGACGCTGGACGTGCGCATGGAACGGCATCAGGAAACCGGGCTGCTGCTCGCGAACTGGTTGGCCAAGCGCTCCGAGGTCGCCACGGTGTTGCATCCGGCCCTGCCGTCGTGCCCTGGGCACGATGTGTGGAAGCGTGATTTCACCGGATCGTCCGGCCTGTTCAGCATCGTCTTAAACGAAGTTGCGGCGGCACGTGTCGAAGCGATGCTCGACGGCATGGAGATTTTCGCCATGGGATTCAGCTGGGGCGGCTTCGAAAGCCTGATGATCCCGGCAAACCCGACGTCCATCCGCACCGCGACCAAATGGCAATCGGCGGGGCCGCTGCTTCGCCTACATGCCGGCCAGGAAGACCCCGAAGATTTGATCGCCGATCTCGAAGCCGGCTTCGCACGGCTTGGCGGTGCGGCATGAAGGCGCCCAGAAAAGGAGGAACTTGGAAGCGCGACACGCTCTTGGGGCATGTCGGCAGCGATCCCGAGCATGAATTCGGCATCATCAATCCCCCGGTCTATCACGCCTCGACCGTCGCGTTTCCGACCATGGCGGCGCAACACGAAGCGCGCAAAACGCCGAACGACAGTTTCGTCTATGGACGGAGCGGCTCGCCCACAAGTTTCGCCTTCGAAGAAGCCGTTAACGCGCTCGAAGGCGGTGCGCGCACCATTTGCGTCGGCTCCGGACTTGCCGCGATCGTCGGCGCCATGCTGGCCTTTGTCAGTCAAGGCGATCATGTGCTCGTCTGCGACAGTTCGTATCGCCCGACGCGTAATTTGTGCGAAAATTTTCTCAAGCGTTTCGGGGTGAACACTAGCTATTACGATCCGCTCATCGACGGTAAAGGCATCGCTGCGCTGATCCGCCCCGAAACTAAAGTGATCTATGTCGAATCCCCGGGCTCTCACTCCTTCGAGGTGCAGGACGTTCCGGCGATCTGCGAGGCTGCGCACAAGCGCGGCGTCAAAGTGATCATGGACAATACCTGGTCGGCCGGCGTCTTCTTCAAACCCTTCGAGCATGGCGTGGACGTCTCGGTCCATGCCGCGACCAAATATTTCGTCGGCCATTCCGACACCATGCTCGGCACGATCACGGGGACGACAGAGACCATCGACGCCCTGTTCGATTCGATCCATGTGCTTGGCTATAATGTGGCGCCGGACGATGCCTATCTCGGATTACGCGGTATGCGCACGCTCGCGGTGCGCATCAAGCGTCACGAGACGAGCACCTTGAAGGTCGCCGAATGGCTGGCCGGCCGGCCAGAGATCGAACGCATCCTGCATCCCGCCTTCGCGTCCTGCCCCGGCCATGAATTCTGGAAACGCGACTTCACCGGCTCGTCCGGCCTGTTCAGCGTCGTCTTAAATAAGGCGACACCTGCCGCGATCGAGGCTCTGGTCGATCGCCTCGAACTCTTCGCGCTCGGCGGCAGTTGGGGCGGATTTGAAAGTCTGGTCCTGCCGACGAATGTCGCGCGCAGCGCGGTGCCCTTCGCCGGCGACGGCCGATGCGTGCGCTTTCATGTCGGCTTGGAAAACCCGGACGATCTGATCGAGGATTTGGGCGAAGGCCTGGCCGCGTTCAACGCGAAGCTTTAAGCAGCGGCGGCACGGCGCTCAAACCGAACAGCACCAAGGCCGCGACCACGATCGACGGTCCGGCCGGCGTATCGAGCATCCATGATCCACTGAGCCCGCCACACACCGCGACCGCCCCGAACACCGCGGCCAGGATCGCCATCTGCTCGGCGCTCTTCGACCAGTGGCGCGCGGCGGCGGCCGGGATCACCAGCATGGCTGCGACCAGAACAATGCCGACCACCTTCATCGCGGCGGCGACGACAACCGCCATCAGCAGCATGAACAATAATTCGACACGAGCCACTGGCACGCCTTCAACCGCGGCCAGATCCTCGTGCACCGTTACCGCCAAGAGCGGCTGCCACCATACGAGCAGGCTCGCCAACACAAAGATGCCGACCCCATAGATCCACAAAAGATCGGAGGTGCTGACGGCGAGGATATCGCCGAACAGGAATCCCATCAGATCGACGCGCACGCCATCCATGAAGGAGACCGCGACCAGGCCGAGCGCCAGGGTGCCGTGCGACAGAATGCCGAGGATCGTGTCCGCGGCGAGCTCGCGCCGCCGCCTCAGCAGAACCAGCACGATTGCCACCGCGAGTACGACGACAGCGACCCCGATGAACGGATCGATATGCAGGAGCAACCCGAGCGCGATGCCGAGCAGGCCGGAATGAGCCAAGGCATCGCCGAAGAAAGCCATGCGGCGCCACACGACGAATGCGCCGAGCGGACCGGTCACCGCCGCCACGCCGAGGCCGGCGGCGAGGGCGCGCACCAAAAAATCATCCATGAGTGTGGCCGTCGTGATTGTGAGCGTGATGCCCGTGATCGTGGCCATGCTCGTTGTGAACATGGCCATCGACATCGTGCGTGTGATCGTGATGATGTTGATAGAGCGCCAAGGCGCGCGCGGCCTCGGCGCCGAACAAAGCCACATATTCCGGATGCTGGCTCACCGCGTCGGGACGCCCGGCGCAGCATAAATGCCCGTTGATGCACACGACCTTGTCGGTCGCCGACATCACAAGGTGTAGATCGTGCGAAACCATCAACACGCCGCAGCCGCGTTCGTCGCGGATTTTCTCGATCAGCGCGTAAAGCTCGGTCTGGCCGGTGATATCGACGGCCTGGGCCGGCTCATCGAGCACCAACAGATCGGGATCGCTGAGCAGCGCGCGCGCCAGCAAGGTGCGCTGCAATTCGCCGCCGGAAATATCGTGGATCGAACTATCGGCGACATGGCCGATGCCCACTTCGTCCAACACCGCCTGGCGACGCCCCTTCATCTTGGCGCCAGAGAGGCCAACGAAGCGACGCGGGCTGAGCGGCAGGTTGGGATTGAGCGTCAGGCGCTGCGGCACATAGCCGATCCGTGTTCCCGGACGGATGCGCACCCGACCCGACGTTGCCGGTATCAGGCCAAGAACGGCGCGGATCAGGGTCGTCTTACCGGCGCCGTTCGGCCCGATCACCGAGACGATTTCGCCGGCCGCAACCGTGAGATCGATCCCCGTCACCAGTACGCGGTTCTTCGCGCGAACTTCCAGACCGGACACCTCGACCAGGGCGCCCGGTTCGATTTTACGGTTCTGATTCATGCAGGCTGACTTTCGGCGCAACCCGGGCACAGACCCGTCGCCTCGACCACGCGCCGCTGTAAGACGAACCCATGTGCTTGGGCCGCATTGCGGATCGAATCGTCGAGGCGCTCGTCCTCGATCTCAAGGGCGTCGCCACAAGTGCCGCAAATCAGAAACATGCCCGAATGGGCGTGGTCAGGTTCGCTGCAGCCGATGAAGGCGTTGAGGCTTTGGATACGATGTACGAGTCCCTCCTCCATCAAAAAATCGAGTGCGCGGTAGACCGTCGGAGGGGCCGCAGTTTCGCGTTCGTCGCGCAACTGGCCTAGGACCGCATAGGCTCCAATCGGACGATGACTGCTCCAGATCAATTCCAGCACCTTGCGCCGCAAGGGTGTCAGCCTCGTCCCACGGCTCCGGCACACCGTTTCGGCCGTTTCCATTGCGTCGGCGACACACGATTGATGATCGTGGCGGCCTGACCAACCGGCATCGATATGAGACATGGTTCCTCCGGTGGACAACAGAATTACGTTACTTTATAACATAGTCACATACGTTATAATATTCCAATCGGAGTCGCAAAATGACGAGGTTTCTGGCCGCTACAATCGGCGCCCTTTCGCTATTTACCGCCTTATCCGCCGAAGCCGCACCCAAGGTCGTCGTCAGCATCGTGCCGATCCACTCGTTGGTCGCCGGCGTCATGGATGGGATCGCCGAACCCCAGCTTCTGATCCCCGTCGGTGCTTCGCCCCATACATACGCACTCAAGCCATCGGACGCGCGCATGCTGCAATCGGCCAATTTGGTCGTTTGGGTTGGCGAAGGTCTGGAGAACTATCTGGAAAAGCCGCTAAAATCTCTGGCCGGTAAATCCGCGATCATGGAACTGATGGACATCGAGGGCCTTACCCTGCTCAAGACACGCACGGGCGGCGCTTTCGAAGAGCACAAAGATGATGGCCATGCCGGTCACGCTCATGACAAGAAAACGGCGGCGAAAAAGACCGCCAAGAAAGGTGCCAATCACGATCATGGTCACGACGGGACGGACATGCATCTGTGGCTCGATCCCGACAAT
>CAMDWJ010000039.1 GCA_945877815.1 Caenispirillum bisanense | reverse complement strand
ATCAGCCGGACGACGCAAGCCAAGCCTAATTGCAAAACGCAGGAAGGCCCCCCGCGGGGGGCCTTCCTGCCAGCCTCACTGATGCATCTTTACTCCGGCCTACCGATGCATTTTGTCTCCGGCGTTGACAGCTGTGGCTGAGTTACGGCTTTGCCATCAACGACTATCCGCTGATCGGCGCGAACTTCGTCTCGGGATCGCTCACCGCGATCATCCTCTATGTGAAGATATTCGGCGCACGCTAGTCGCGGCGCCCGGCCTCAGTACTTCACGGCGGCGAGGCAAGCTTTCAGATAGTCTTGCACATTGTCGGACAGCGATTTGGAGACATTGTTCGACGCCGAGCCGGACAATTCGGCTTCGCAGAGCAACACCCGCTCGAATCCGCTTTGGGGAAATCGCTCGTGCCGATCGGTTGTCGGCAATGCGCGGATGCTGAGGCCGCCGCGCCAGGAACACAAACGCGGCTCGTCGCGAAACCGGAAATCGGCTTGGATATATAGATAAGGCGACGAGAATTCTTTTTGGAAATCGGCGTCGATGTCCTTCAGGGCTTGGAGTGCCGGCGCCAGCATCGTCTGCTGGGTCACGCCGCATTTGATCCCTTCGTCTCCCGGCTCGTCGACCAGGATTTGCAATGCTGGTCTATCGTCGGCATAGGCCATGGGGCTCATGACCCACGTAGCAACAAGGAATAGCGCCAACAAAACCCGCATCGTTTTTCCAGTTCGCCATTTTTAAGTTGGCCTGGGCACCTCTACTCGCTTGACGCACAGACAGAGGTACACTGCCAGTATCAGTGGCAAGTAACAGGAAATCGCTGCCAAAAGATTAAGGCCAGACGGCTAAGCTTCCAGATCGAGCAGCCGGCCGACCGCGGTCTGGGGTGCCAGGGGAACGGTGCGTCCCCCCGGTGCTTGGGCCTCGCTCGCGCCGCCCGTTGTCGGGGCCGCCTTGGCGCCGATCGCGCGCAGCTTCTCGGCATAGGCTTGCGGGATGCTGCATGGCAGGGCATCGCCCGGGGAGTTGACGCTCATCAGTGTCTCCGATCTTTACGGCGAGCAGCCGTTCAGGCCCCCCGATGTCTACTCGAGTTCGTTCGGCCTACCCAAAGGTTGCGTGGGTTGTGGTCAGCTGCGATCGAGAACCTGTTGCACGGCGTTGACGATCTCGGCCAGCAAATCTTCCTCGGGTGCGTCGAACTTGATGGCGATGCCTTCGGAATCGTGGCGCACGATGACGCCGCGCACGGGATCGGCACCGCGCGGCTGCATTGCCACCGCATCGCCGATATCGAAGGACACCATCGGTTTGCCGAGCGAGGGCGCGAACTCGACCGCGGCGCCGCTGACCGACAGATTACGCAATTGGCCCGCTAAGTTGGCGTCGCCGCCTTGGACCTCGACGGGGAGGTTGGCGTTGTAGCGCGTGTCGCGGCGTTGATTGGTGCTCATGGGGCCAACCCTAGCACCGTGGGGCGTCCGCGTATAGGAATCCGAGCGGACAAACAATTGCGGCATGATCCGGATCAAGTCGTCGAGGATGAGCGCCGACTAAACTGATGCCGACACGGGCCCTGTCGGCGGCGTCATGAGATTGGTCGCCATTCGGCTCGGCTCAGCTCAGCCCAAGGAAGCTGGTTATGGAAAGCTTGAACATCATGAAATGGTCCGAGAAATACGCGACCGGCATTCGTGCGATCGACAACGATCACAAGGGTCTGTTCGAGGATATCGGTTTTCTCGGTGAGGCAATCGCTTCCGGTGCCGATAAGAAGCACGTCGATAATGCCATCGCCTGCCTTGAGACATATTGCCGCGAGCATTTCGGCCGTGAAGAGACGTTCTTTGTCGGGGCGCATTACCCCGATACGACGGAGCACATAAAAGAACATCGGCGAATGACTCGACAAATTTCGAGATTGCGGGCTTTGAACAAATCGAACCCGGAACAGATCGATGCCGAGAAAGTGCTTAATTTTTTGTCGAATTGGCTGTCCGAGCATATTCTCGGCGTGGATATGCGGTATGTGCCATATCTTCAGGGCGGCAAGCGGGGCCTATCCGGCCAGAAGTCTGGGTCGCACCGCGACGTCACCATCACGGTTCCGATGGGCGAGAGTAAAATCGTCCAAGATTTTGTCAAAATCATCGAGAGCGATCATCCGGTCGCCAAGGAGTTGGCGCTCGCAATCGAACAATTCGAGACGCGGTTGGAGCGCGAGGAAATCGAAAGCGCAAAGAGTCTCTTTTGTCGCGCTTGATGGGTTGATCGATTTGGCTCGTCGTCGCGCTGCGGAGGACTCCGATGCTCAGATTCCGGAATTGACACCGAAAAACGATCCGACGACATCATAGAGGAGTTGCAGGATCGTCACGCCGACGACGAACTGGAAAATGACGAGCACGAGAGCCGCTGCCCCGGCGACGCCCAATGTGATTTTCCAACCGTCGGTCATGGTGCCTTCGATCCTATCCGCGATGTGCCGGTGCTGTCGCGTGCACTCGTCGTGGGCCTTCGCTTTGATCAGACGACGCGGTTTCCCGCTTATGTCGGGAGCCTTTGTATTAGGCTCACCGTGCCGATCGCTATTACGCCGAGAGCTCCGGCGGCTTCGAGGCTGCTGCCAATATGCCTGCGCCAGACCTCTGTGCGGGCAACCAGATCGGTGAGGCGTTGGCGGGCGACAATCGAAACCAAGGCAAATCCACCGATGGTTCCAACCATTCCGACCGCCATCGCTGCGGAGGTTAGTAAGCCCGCGGCTACGACATCGTTCACGATCGCGTAAGTCATGATGAATGTCGTGAGCGGACACGGCGTCAGGCCGGTTACGAACGCCAGAACGGGGTCGCTTGAGCGTGTATGACCATGATGCCCCCGAACGGAACGCGACAATAACCATAGACCGACCGCAATTACGAGAACCGCGCTCGCGATTTCGATAGCGGTCGTTTGCGCGCTTCGCCCGAAGCTCGCGCGGATGACGGCAATCCCCGCCAATACTAGGACAATTGCCGAGCCTACATGGGCCAGCACGAGGACGACGCCATTCAACAAACCGCCGAGCAGCCGTCCGGGATTCGCGACGTGATACGAGATCAGTACGGCTTTGCCGTGACCTGGCATGAGTGCGTGTAGGCTGCCAAAGCCGGTCGCCGTTACCAGAAGAAATAACGAAACGCCGGAGTGACTGGCCTCACCCATGCCGGACGCCATGCTTTGATAGAGCCATCTTTGGACGGAGACCAGATATTCGATCATCGGCGTGGCGACCCCTTGTGGGCCGTGTCACAATAAACTTTCGACACGTTAACAGACAGCCAATTGGGTTCGGAAATGAATGTGATCGGGTCGCGGCTTTGGCCTGGTATCACCTTTGCCGTGTTGTCGGCCGTCTTGTTCGGGGCGAGTACGCCATTGGCGAAGCTGCTGCTCGTCACTGTCGATCCCTGGTTGATGGCGGGGCTCCTGTATCTAGGCGCAGGTATCGGTCTTTTGGCGGTTCGTTATATCGCGCGGGCAACCGGCCGACTGAATGTGCAAGCCCCGTTGCGCCGAGGCGATTTGCCCCTGCTCGCCGCTGTGGTTGCCCTGGGCGGCATGATTGCCCCATTGCTGCTCATGCTCGGTTTGGCGCGCACGCAGGGCGCCACGGCATCTTTGTTGTTGAATTTTGAAAGTCTCGCGACGCTCGCCATCGCCTGGGTAGCGTTTCGCGAGAATGTCGATGCGCGCCTTTTCATCGGCGCGATGGCGATACTCGCTGGTGCCGTGCTGCTGTCTTGGGGCGGCGATGGTTTCGCCATCGACGGTGGCGCGTTGTTCGTGTTGGCCGCCTGCATTTGCTGGGCGATCGACAACAATCTGACGCGCAAACTTTCGGCGGCAGATCCGGTCGAGATCGCCATGATCAAAGGGCTTGTCGCCGGCGGCACCAATCTCGTTTTGGCGATGTCGCTCGGCGCGCAACTTCCTGCGCTGCACAGCGTGCTCGCGGTAGGGCTTGTCGGATTCCTGGGTTATGGCGTCAGTTTGGTGCTGTTTATTCTGGCTCTGCGCCATCTCGGCACGGCGCGCACCGGGGCTTATTTCGCGCTGGCGCCCTTTATCGGAGCGGCGCTTTCGATCCCCCTGCTGGGCGAGGCGCTGACGCAGCGTTTGGTTCTGGCCGGCTTGCTGATGGCTGTCGGACTTTGGCTGCATCTTGCCGAACGTCACGAACATAAGCATGCCCACGAACCGCTAGAGCATGAACATCTCCATACCCACGATGAACATCATGCGCATCCCCACAATTCGAACGATCCGGCCGGGGAGCCGCACAGCCACCCGCACCGTCACGGCGACCTCGTCCACAGCCATCCGCATTACCCGGATCTCCACCATCGCCACGGACATGTCTGACACTATCTTGATTTATTGGAATTAATTTCTTGATTTTGCTGCACAATATCGGCTAAATTATAATTTTATTCCAATATAGGACAGCGTCGATGGGCACCCTGCGCAAACGCCAATACGAAACCTTCTGCTATTCCTATGTCCGCTTCCCCAATGCTGGAGAGGCAACGGAAGAAGCCGGATATTCCTATCAAAACCGGCATCAGCAGGGCTATCGCCTGCTGCGCCGCCCGCAGATTCAGCGCCGTATTCGCGAATTGCGCGAGGAATTGGCCGCCCACGAGGCCCAAAGCGTCGGCGTGTTGCTGGCCAAGCTCGAAACCTCCTTCAAGCGGGCAATCAAGGACGGCAACTGCTATGCCGCCGTCCGCGTGCTCGAATTGCAGGCCAAACTGAACGGCTTCATAGCCGGTCGACCCACTGGCAAAGGCGACGACGGCGAGAACGCGGCCTCAGGGGAACCTCCGCAATTGCCGGCCGGCCCGTCGGACGAGGCGCGGCGCGCGGCTCTCACTGCGCTGGTCCGCTCCTCGGCACGCAAGCGCGCGCGTCTGTCTACCCGAGCCTAGGTCTCATTCTGTCGAGTCAGGGGTCACACAATGTCGAGATGCGGCCTATGAAAAGCCTATATCGGCCTATGAAATGTCGAGACGATGTCGAGGAAATGTTGAGACATCTCTACATTTTGCCCGAGGAAATCCGGGAGAATGTCGAGAAAAATAGCGTCACCCGCCCCCTCGCCCTATCTGTCTCGCCCTAGCCGCGCGAACCGCTATAATCGCCGCTCGGCCCGCCAGATCAATTTCGGCCCCTCCTGAACGCGAGACCCGATGTCACAGTTGAAACACGATTACGACGATATTCCGGGCACCACGGTGTTCGACGCGGATCTGTCGCGTAAAGGCTATCACCTGAACACCTTCTTTTTCACGCTGATGAAACAGGAGAACCGGGATGTCTTCAAAGCGGATCAGACAGCCTATATGAGCCGCTTCCGCCTGACCGAGGAACAGCGTGCCGCGGTTCTGGCGCGCGATTGGAACGAAATGATCCGGCTCGGCGGCAATATCTTCTTCATGCTCAAGCTGTCCTTTTCGGACGGCATGTCGGTGCAGCAATTGGCCGGTGCGATGACCGGGATGACGGCGCAACAATACGCGCAGATGCTGCTCGACGGCGGACGTTCGATCGAAGGCAACCGCAGCAAATCGGAGTGGGCCAATGGCTGATCTTTTCGCGGGCGTCACCACCTCGCACGTGCCGGCCATCGGTGCCGCGCTCGACAACGGAAAAACCGCCGAGCCCTATTGGGCGCCGCTGTTCAAGGGCTACGAGCCGACCAAGGCGTGGTTTGCAAAGATGAAGCCCGATGTCGCGATCCTGGTCTATAACGATCATGCGTGCGCCTTTTCGCCGGACGTCGTGCCGACCTTCGCGATCGGCTGCGCCGACGAATTCCTGCCCGCCGACGAAGGCTGGGGGGCTCGCCCCGTTCCCGTCGTCAAAGGCGATCCGGAATTCGCCTCGCACATCGCGCAATCGGTGATCCTCGACGAATTCGATTTCACCATCATCAACAACATGACGGTCGATCACGGTCTGACCGTGCCAATGTCCCTGATGTTCGGCCAGCCAAAGGAGTGGCCGTGCCGGGTGGTGCCGATCGCCGTGAACGTCACGCAATATCCCTTCCCCACCGGGCGGCGCTGCTACGCGCTCGGCCAGGCGATCCGCAGGGCGGTCGAGACGTATGAGAAAGATCTGCGCGTCGTGATCATGGGCACCGGCGGCATGTCGCATCAGATCCACGGCCCGCGCGCGGGGCTGATCAACAGCGACTTCGATGCGCGCTTCCTCGATAACCTCACCGCCGATCCCGCCGCCCTCGTCGCCATGCCGCATCTCGAATATATGCGCGAAGCAGGTGCCGAAAGCGTCGAACTGATTATGTGGCTGATCATGCGCGGTGCGCTCGACGACGCGGTTGAAGAAATTTACCGCTTCTATCATGTGGCCGCCTCCAACACCGCGGTCGGGCATATCATTCTTGAGAACAAACGTTCGGCCGTCCGGGCCTAAGCCATTGCCACAGGCTAGCGATCCCGGATATTAGCTAGTTCTGAACAAGCGTGGCAGGCGGGGCGCTTTAAGGTCAAGCAATCGCGCCGAAAAGCTCGGCGGCAGCCAATTTGGGGGCTAACCTGGTCGACACACCAACTGCCGATCCGCGACGCGTGGTCGAAGACCGTATGGTGGCGCGTGTCTTCACGCCGGTTGCGATCGGCTATTGGAAGGGCGAGACCGCATTCCAGGCCTGGGCACTGACCCTCGGGCTCGGTTGCGCGGTGCTCTTCACCATCGGCTCGGGCGTTGCCTTTTCCTGGTGGAACCGTTGGTTCTTCGACGCGCTGGAACAGAAGAACGCGGCCGTCGTCGGCTGGTCAGTGCTCGGCCTGATTGGCATCGCGGTGATCGCCACCAGCGCCGAAGTCACCCTCGTACTCACGCGCGAAACCGTTCAGGTCTGGTGGCGCGCCTGGTTCAGCCGTCTGCTGATGGACAAATGGCTGGCGCGCCAGCGTTTCTTCCATCTCAACGCGACCGATGACGAAGAGGCGACGGTGCCGGAATATCGCATCGCCGACGATATCCGTTGGGCGACCGAGCCGATCATGGATTTTTACATCGGTATTCTCGGCGCCACGGTTTCGATCAGCAGTTTCGTCGGCATCCTTTGGATCGTTGGCGGCTCGATAACCCTCAACGTCGGCGATATGTCGATCACGGTTCCTGGCTATATGGCGGTGGCCGGCGTGCTGCACGCCGGCATCCTGATGGCTTTGATGCTTTTGGTCGGACGCAAGTTGCCGGCCAACATGGCGGCGCGCAACGAAGCCGAAGCGCATTTCCGACTGGCCCTCATGCGCGTGCGCGAGAATTCCGACAGCGTCGCCATGACGCACGGCGAATCCGGCGAGCGCGCGATCCTGTGGCGTGCACTCGGTTCCCTGGTTAAACGCTGGATGGCCGTGGTACGTCAGGACGGACAGCTCACCTGGATCCTGCGCGGCAACGGCGTCGTTTTGTCGATGATCCCGTTGCTGCTGGCCACACCCAAATATTTGTCGGGTGAATTGTCGCTGGGCGCGGTCATGCAGTTGGTCAGCGCGTACCTCCCGTTCCAGACCGCGATCGCCTGGGCGGTCGATAATTTCCGTGCGCTATCAAATTGGCATGCCTCGGCGAGGCGCGTCGCCGGACTTATCCAGTCGATGGACGATCTCGACAAGGATCTCGACGATCCGGCCAAGAGTTCGATCGAGGTCATGGATAGTGCCGACGGCCGCATTCACGTCTGCGGTCTGACCGTGACGAATCGCGAGGGCATGGTGTTGATCTCGGATGTCGACATGATCGTCTTGCCCGGCGAGAAAATTATGCTCACCGGCGAGTCCGGCACCGGCAAAAGTGCGCTCGCGCGCACGGTCGCGGGATTGTGGCCGTGGGGCTCGGGCTTGGTGCAATTGCCGGCCGGAGCGACAATGAGTTTTGTTCCGCAGCGTGCCTATCTGCCGCTCGGCTCGCTACGCGATACCATCCGCTATCCGCTCGAACGGCTCGATGCAGACGATCCCGCGATCGGCGAGGCGCTTACGCGTTGCGGCATCGGGCATCTGGCACCCCGCCTCGACGATGTCGAACGTTGGGATCAATTGCTGTCGAACGGCGAACGCCAGCGCCTCGCCTTCGCGCGGCTTTTGCTGCAACGTCCGACCATTGTCATCCTCGACGACGCACTCGGCGCCTTGGGCGACGAGAGCCAGGCCGAGATGATGCAGCTGCTGCGCAAGGACTTGCGCGAGATCACCGCGATCACCGTCGCGCAGCATGGTGGGCTGGAACAATTCCACGACCGTACGCTGACTCTGGTCAAGGCGCCCGGCGGCGCGCGTTTCAGGGACTCAACCGCCTCTCCCTCCTCCCACTAACCTAAGACAAGGACCCGTGACATCATGTTGAATCTTTACAAGGACACCTGGGCACTCGACGTACCCGTCTGCCCCTGCGATGTGCATTTCAACGATTTCGTCACCGACAAGAAAATCAAGAATGCCTCGATCTTCCATTTCGGGACCGGCTCGCACCACGTGATCGGGATCCAGGCCGCCGAGGATGGGCGTAAAAACGCGGTTTTCGCGATCACCGCCTCGGTCGGCGAATACGACAGCTACGTGAAGCTGATCACCGAGGAACCCCGGGTCGGCAATTTCTATAAGGCCTATTTCGGCGACATCTATCAGCTCGACAAACGCCTGCTGCCCGAATTCGATGTGGTGACCCTGTTCCATCTGTGCGAATTCCGCACGCCGGAGAACGACGCCTATGGCGCGCTCACCGATCTCGAGATGGCGAAAATCCTGATCGATAAGATCAAGCCCGGCGGCTATGTCCTGTTCTACAAGGGCTCGATGGCGTTCGAGAAGGCTTTGCCCGTCATCGCCAAGCTGGAGAAGCAGCGTGGCATCGTCCGCCAGCCGGATTTTAAGACTTTGCAGGTCTATCGGGTCGGCGCCCCAAAATCGGCGAAGAAGCCTGTGAAGAAGGCGAAAGCCAAGGTCAAAGCGAAAATCAAGGCGAAGAAAAAGATCGCGGCAAAGAAGGCGTCCGGCAAAACCAGCAAACGGAAGTAACCGGCGCGGCGTTCTCGCGCGGAATTCCTTCGAATCTACCGCCGGGTGATCGGCTTGCTGCGGAACGAGCGATGGCTTGCGGTCACCCTCGTGCTGGGCAATCTCGGCCTGCCGGGATCGGTTTCATCGAGCCGATCCTGGCACATCGGCTCTCGACCGTGCGCAAAGCCGATGTGATCTTCGTATTGCGGGACGGTCGCATAGTCGAACGCGGAAGCTTCGGTGAATCGGTCGCGCAAGGAAATCTGTTCGCCGAACTAGCCAAGGGGCAGTTCGGATCGGCGAAAATGTGAAAGAGATTTTGGCGAGCGACCTTGCTGTCGAACTTGACGCGATGTCAGCACAGAAGCGCGGCATCGCCGATTGCGAAACAGTCGCCGATTACATCACGCGCGAACTGCTCGAAGATATCCTCGAAAGCGAGGAGGAACATGTCGATTGGATCGAAACGCAATCCGAGATGATCGCGCGGGTGGCATTGGAGAATTGCATTTAGCTGCAGGGCAAGTCGGCGAGCGATTAAGCTGCTGCGACGATTTTTGGTTTGGACGCGCCGCGCACGACCGGCTTTTTGCGGTCGGACGATTTGCCAATGGCGTGGGCCGCGGCGAGAAGCGGCGAGCGTTTAAACGTGAGCCAGGCGAACATCGGTTCTCATCCCGCCAATTGAGCGATGCCCGCCCGGTTTGACACGCTCATCTGCTCGCCATGCTCATCGATGACGCTCTGGGCAATCGGCAGGCAGCGGCGGCAACGCCGCCCGGCGCCGAGCGAATGGCTGGCAGAGTGGGCCGAGCGCACGCCTTGTTTGGCCAGGGCTTGATGCTCGCAGTCGCGATAGTCGTTGCAGATGCTAACGCACATGTGTCCTCCATGCCGTAATTCTTTTCGCAAAGATGCGAATGACTATCAATGAGAATGATTGTCAGTGTCAGAAATTCCATGAGTTGATAAAAATTCTTGCTAATAACTGGCCAGTTGGTTATTAATATGAAATGGCAAGGGACGGCACATCTCCGAAATGGCGGCGGCGCAAGGAAGCGCGGCCAGCCGAAATTGTCGATGCGGCCCTCGATGCCTTCGCCGAGCGCGGCTTCGCGGCAACTCGATTGGAAGACGTGGCCGAGCGCGCCGGTATCAGCAAGGGCACGCTTTATCTCTATTTCAGGAGCAAGGAAGAGCTGTTCAAGGCGGTCATCCAGCAGGCGATGGTTCCGAATCTGGCGCTAGCCGAGGAACGGCTGGCGATCAGCACGGGAACGACGCGCGAGCTATTGTTGGAGGTGGTGGGCGGCTTCTTAGGTTCTGTGGCGGGTGCCAAGCTGTCGGCGATCCCCAAGCTCATCATTGGCGAAGCCAACAATTTTCCAGAGGTCGCTGAGTTCTACACGCGCGAAGTCGCGGGGCGCGGAATGCGGATCATAGCGGCGATCCTCAAGCGCGGCATGGATCGCGGCGAAGTCCGCCCGCTCGACCCTTCCCTCGCCGCGCCCATCATCGCCGGGCCGCTTCTCCTGCTGGTTCTGTGGAAGAACGTTCTGGAGCCGTATGCGAAGCAGACCATCGATGCCGAGGAATACATGCGGACCTATGCCGATATTTTGCTCAACGGAGTGCTGCAACGGCCGGCACCGAAGGAAGGATGATCATGAAACGACGTCTCGGTGTCGCAGTGGTTGTTCTCATTGGACTCGGAGGTTACGCAACCTGGCAGTTCGGCCTGCTTGAACGATGGGGCCTCATCGAGACGAAGACCAACGGCCTTACCCTCTACGGCAATGTCGATATCCGTCAGGTGGAATTGGGATTTCGTGTCGCCGGCCGGATCGCCGAGCTTCGCCTTCAGGAAGGCGACGCGGTCAAAAAAGGCGACCTTCTGGCGAGCCTCGACGACCGGCCGTTCATGGACGCATTAGATGTGGCGAGCGCCGAATTCGCGGCCCGCGAAGCCGATATGCGGAAATTCGCCGGTGGGTCGCGGCCGCAAGAAATCGCACAAGCGCGTGCCAACGTTGCCGAGCGCGAGGCGACCTTGGCCAATGCCACTCATTTGGTCGAACGGCGTACGGCGCTGGTGCGCGACGGTACTATCTCGCGCGAGGCATATGAAGATGCCGTGCGGGCGCGCGACGAGGCCCGCGCGCGTCTCCAATCGATGCGGGAATCGCTCAAGCTCGTGACGGCGGGTTTTCGCGAAGAAGACATCGAGGCGGCGAAGGCCACTCTCGCCGCCGCCGGCGCGCGGGTCGAAACCGCGAAGACCAGTCTCGCCGATACCCAGCTTCACGCCCCCGACGACGGGATCATCCTGAGCCGCGTGCGCGAACCGGGCGCGATCGTTGCGGCCGGCGCCACGGTCTATACTTTGTCGCTGATCGATCCGGTTTGGATCCGCGCCTATGTTTCGGAACCGCAGCTTGGGCGGATCGCGCCCGGCATGAAGGTGCAGGTCTTCACCGACAGCGCGCCGGGCAAACCCTATAACGGCCAGATCGGCTATATTTCGCCGGTCGCCGAATTCACGCCGAAAACCGTCGAAACCGCAGACCTGCGCAGCGACCTCGTCTATCGCCTGCGCGTCGTCGTCACCAATCCGGACAGAAGTCTGCGCCAGGGCATGCCGGTGACGGTGCGCCTCGCCGAAGCCGAAACGGCCGCGAGCCGATAGATGCAATGACGACCCTCGTCCAGATCGCCGATGTCTCGAAATCGTTCGGCGCGGACGTGCATGCGTTGTGCGATATTACCGCGGCCGTCGAGCCCGGAACGATCACCGGTCTGGTCGGGCCGGACGGCGCCGGCAAAACGACGCTGATGCGCCTGATGACCGGACTGATGATGCCCGACAACGGAACGATATCGGTTTTCGGTTTGGATACGAAACACGACGCCGAGCGCATTCAGGCTTCGGTCGGCTATATGCCGCAACGCTTCGGCCTTTACGAAGATTTGAAGGTCCGCGAAAACCTTGAACTCTATGCCGATTTGCGTGGCCTACCTGCCGGCGAACGCGCGGCCGTCTTCGCCCGTCTGCTCAATTTCACCGGCCTCGCACTGTTCACCGAGCGTCTTGCCGGACGGCTTTCGGGCGGCATGAAACAAAAGCTCGGCCTTGCGTGCGCCATGGTGCAAACGCCGAAGCTGCTGCTGCTCGACGAGCCGAGTGTCGGCGTCGATCCGATCTCGAGGCGCGAGCTTTGGCGCATGATCGAGGAATTGGCGGGACAGGATATCGGCGTGTTGTGGTCCACCTCCTATCTCGACGAGGCGGAAAAATGCGACCGCGTCATCTTGCTGAACGAAGGCACCATGGTCTTCTGCGGCAAACCCGCTGAAATGACCGAGCGTGTGGCGGGGCGCGTCGTCCGACTGACCAACATCCAGGGTCGTCGGCGCAAATTATTGGCAACGACGCTCGGGCTCGCGGGCGTCGTGGACGGTGTCATTCAGGGAAGCTCGATCCGCCTTGTCCTCAAAGCCGGCATGGACACCGAAGACATCAAACGTGTGCTGTCGGAGAAATCGGACATCGTCGATATCGAACCGGCGGCACCGCGCTTCGAGGACGCATTTGTCGATCATTTGGGTGGTGGACCGGGCGGATACTCGAAGCTGGCCGAGGCGATGGCGATCGTGGCCGATCGCGGCCAACCAGTCATCGAGGCGCGTGGGCTGTGCAAGAAATTCGGTGATTTCGTTGCGGCGCAGGACATGACTTTTTCGATTCCGCGCGGCGAAATCTTTGGCCTGCTCGGACCGAATGGTGCCGGCAAATCGACAACCTTCAAGATGCTGTGCGGCCTGTTGCCGCCGACGTCGGGCGAAGGGCGCGTTGCCGGATTCGATCTCGGCCGTGCGCGCGCCGATGCGCGCGGCCGGCTCGGTTATATGGCACAGAAATTCTCGCTCTACGGCGATTTGAGTGTCCTGCAAAATCTTGAATTCTTCGCCGGCGTCTATGGTCTCGGGCGTGCGGAGCGCAAACGCCAGATCGACGCGATGACCGATGCCTTCGATTTCAAGAGCCATCTGAAGGCCTCGACCCGCGAACTACCGCTCGGCTTCAAGCAACGCTTGGCGCTCGCCTGCGCCGTGATGCACGGACCCGAAGCACTGTTCCTCGACGAACCGACCTCGGGCGTCGATCCCATTACGCGCCGCGAATTCTGGACCCATATCAATGGCCTGGTCGAACGCGGCGTGTCTGTTCTTGTGACCACCCATTTCATGGAAGAGGCCGAATATTGCGACCGCATCGCGCTCATCTATCAGGGCCGCCGGATCGCCAACGGCTCGCCGGATGAATTGAAGGCCCAAGCGGCGACGCCCTCTCTGCCTGACCCTACGCTCGAAGACGCCTTCATCGCGATGGTCGAGGCATCCGACGCCGACGCCGCGGCCGCCTGACATGGCCAACCTCGCCGTCCGCCGGTTCGCCGCCCTGCTCCGGAAGGAAAGTCTGCAGATCGTCCGCGACCCGTCGAGTATTTTGATCGCGGTCGTCCTCCCGTTGATCCTGCTATTCCTCTTTGGGTACGGCATCTCGCTCGATGCGACCCGCGTGAAAATCGGAATCGCAATCGAAAGCAACAGCGCGCCCGCGAATGCGCTCGCTTCGGCCTTTCGCATTTCGCCCTATTTCGACGCGGTCGGCGCGCGCGACCGGCGCGAGCTGGAAAGTGAGATGGTCGCCGGGCGATTAAAGGGTATCGTCGTCATTCCGGCGGAATTCGGAGAGAATTTCGCGCGCTCGCCGGAAACGGCGACGATCCAGATCATCGCGGACGGCTCTAATCCCAATACAGCTCGGTTCGTGACAAACTATGCGCGCGGCGTGTGGGGCAATTGGCAGCGCCAGATGCTCGCCGAAACCGGCGGCAGGGAAGCCCTGGTGCGGACGGAGGCGCGCGTCTGGTTCAATCCCGAGCTCAAAAGCCGCTACTTCCTTGTTCCGGGCTCCATCGCCATCGTCATGACTTTGATCGGCACGTTGCTCACGGCCCTCGTCGTCGCGCGCGAATGGGAACGAGGCACAATGGAAGCGATGATGGCGACGCCGGTCGGGGTTCTGCAATTGCTGGCGGGAAAGTTGATCCCCTACTACGTGCTGGCGCTCGCCTCCATGTCGGTCTGCACGATCATCGCGACACTGTTGTTCGACGTGCCGATGCGCGGTTCGGTGTTCGCCTTGTTCGTGATCGCGACGGCCTTTCTGTTTCCGGCACTGGGCCAAGGGCTTTTGATTTCCGCGGTGACCAAGAATCAATTCGTTGCCGCGCAGGCGGCGCTATTGTCGGGGTTTCTGCCGGCGATGCTGCTGTCCGGGTTCATTTTCGAAATCGACAGCATGCCCGTCGTGATCCAATGGATTTCGTACATTGTTCCTGCGCGCTATCTGATCCCCTGTCTGCAGACGGTTTTTCTCGCCGGCGATATCTGGTCGCTGTTTCTGCCGAATATCGGACAGATGCTGTTGATCGGTAGCGTCCTGTTCGTGGCGGCCGTGCGCAATACGAGAAAGAGGCTGGACTGACATGTGGCGACGTTTGTCGGCTTTGATCCGTAAAGAACTTTTGGTCATCTTGCGCGACCCAAAGAGCCGTGTGCTGCTAATCGGTCCGCCGCTGCTGCAACTCATTCTGTTCAGCTATGCGACAACACTTGATGTTACCAATGTTTCAATTGGGGTACTGAATCAGGATCCCGGCCGCTGGAGCGTCGAATTCATCTCGCGAATTCAGGGCTCTTCTGTTTTTCGCGAAATCACGCCTCTTCATCGGATCTCGGATATCCGCGAAGCGATCGACAATCAGAAGGTCATCGCGGCCGTACATTTCGGCGCCGACTTTTCGCGCAATATCGAAGCCGGCGTGCCGGCCGATCTGCAGATCATGCTCGATGGCCGGAGATCCAATGCCGCGCAGATCGTGAACGGCTATCTCGATCAGATCGCCAACGCAGTGAATGCCGAGGCATCGAGTCGTCAGGGCCGCCGTGTCGCAGGCGACAATGTGCTGGAGCGATATTGGTTCAATCCGAGCCTCGAATTCACCTGGTTCACAGTGCCCAATCTGGTGGGGAGCATCGCGCTCCTTATTTCGCTGATGGTCACGGGGCAGTCAGTCGCGCGCGAACGCGAACTCGGCACGCACGAACAATTGATGGTATCGCCGCTGCGCGTTCACGAAATTCTGTTAGGAAAAACCTTGCCACCTTTGGTGGTCGGTTTGTTCCACTCGACCATGTTCGTTCTAGCGACAGTTTTCTTGTTCGAGGTGCCGCTGCGCGGTTCCTTGATTATGCTGTATCTGTCACTGGTGCTTTATCTCGTTTGCGTCATCGGCGTCGGGCTTTTCATCTCGTCGATCGCGCAGACCCAACAGCAGGCCTTTCTGGGCGTTTTCCTATTCGCCGCACCGGCCATTCTTTTGTCGGGGTTTGCAACGCCAATCGACAATATGCCTGACTGGTTGCAGACCTTCACGATGATCAATCCGCTCCGTCACTTCTTGGTTATTATCAAGGGCGTCTTTTTGAGCGCGATGCCGGCGAACGAATTGCTGACCCATTCGATTCCGTTGCTGTTGATCGCCACTTTTACCCTTGGCGCAGCCTCGATTTTTTTCCGTCGCCGGATCGGATAATCATTTTCACCGAACATTAACGACCGGTCCCGTATGGTGCGCGCTCGTGAGCAACCGCACCAGGGAATGCAGAATGCGTTATACGGTTCAATATCAGAAACCGACGGACCATTGGGTCGTGCTCGATACGCAGAGTTTCATGATGCTCGGCAGTTTTCGCAGCGAAGAAGACGCGAACGTCGCAGCCTGCCGCTTCGAAGAAAGCGTGCGCCTCAGCCCTGTGCGGAGCCGGGCCGCGAATGTCGCGTGACCTCGTTTCCTCACTTTTTCCCCAGGCATCCATGCCGTCACCCTCCTCATCCCCCGATGTCTGAACGACGATATGGATGCCATCCCTTAACAAATTTTAACGGGTTGTTAATGAATTGGATGAGAATCTGCGCCTGGGTATCAAGAAATGATACAGGTGCTAAAGTGAGTAGAATAACTTACCGAGTCCTCATCGGGGTCACAGTTCTTCCGTTTGTCGTTTCAGGCTGGCTTTGGTCCGTTTGGCTCTCCGAGTACGCGGTCCAGGCTGCCGAGCAAAGCGGCCAGACGTCGGTTTACCTCGCCAGCGACTGATTTTTTTGAGCGGCTGCGGCCGGATACCGTTCGTGCGTGCTTAAAAAGCAGCCGAGCGAACGCTATCGGCCGCGCGGCGGCATGCGAAGTTCATCGGGCGCTGCTACGGGGCTGTCTAGCGTGAGCAGAAAAGCCTCGATTTGATCGAAAATAGATTGCGGCAAAGCGAGCGGCTCCAATTCGCTTTTGCCGATCGACGATTGCGGCTGAGCCATGTAGTGCCGTACAGCCGTTTCGAGGCGGGAATATTGTCCACGGTGCATATAGGGACGTGTTTGCGCGAGCCCGCGTAGCGTCGGTGTCTTGAAAGCGCCTAAAAGTTCCTCGCTCGATTGCTTGGCGAAGCGAAGCTCGGCGCATGCCGCAACCGGCACGCCGCTATAGCTGCCCAGGCAATTGAATTCATCGGCCAACGCCAGGCGAATTCCGTCGAAGCGGCCCTGCTCCTCCTCTTTCACGGATTCGATATCGCTGCCGATATTGTGGAAGGAATTGTCCGTCAGAAGCGGACCGTTGTGGCAGCGCATGCACTGGCCTTTATTATCGGCAATGAACACGCGCAGGCCTTCGATCTCGTCTGGTGTCAGCCGCCCCTCCGGTTCGGGTAGCTCGCCTTTAAGAGTGGCTGCGACGTATCGATCGAAACGCGATGGTCCGGGCACGAGCTTGCGTTCGTAAGCGGCCATTGCACGGCCGAGATTGGCAAAAGCGCGCGCTAGGTCCGCCGCGTCGCTTTGTTCGGGAAGTGCTCCGAACAGGTCGGTGTAGCGGCGTCGATAATCCGCATCGTGTTTCACCACAGCCACGACGCCCGCGCGGTCCATCCCGTGTTCCACCGGATTTTCGAGCGGCCCCAGGGCTTGCGACCACAGGCTGTCTTTCCGTCCGTCCCAGAAGAACCAAGGACTATAGGCGATGCCGAGCAAGGTTGGCGTGTTGCGGGTCGCGGTCGCGATTCCCTCTGCGACAAGTTTGCCGTCGGTGAAGGCGAGCTCTGGTTTGTGGCAGGTGGCGCAGGCGATCGCATTGTTTGCGCTCAGTCGCGTATCGAAGAACAGCCGGTGTCCAAATTCGACGGCGCGCGGATCGTCGGCGACCGGATTGCTCGGATCGGCCGGCACGGGCGGCAAGCTGCCGATCCATAGAGAGCGCAACGCGTCCATTTCCTCGGCCGTCCAGTCCGTTGCGGCGGCCGGTGTCGTATTTGCAAAAAGCGTGAGGAGCAGTGCGACAAAAGCACCGCCGCGGCGCATGGTCATTTCAAAGCCAGCTCGAAGGATGCGGTATCGCTCTGCCCGGCCGCATCGATTGACAGCTTGAGCTGCCATTTTCCGCTCATATTGAATTTGACGCCTTCGATGAGATAGCGGCCATCGCCGAGATATTGGGTCGCCTGAGGTGCGGTCGGCAGGCCGTGGCCGTGTGCAGCCATGCCGCCGTCGACCTTGATCTTGGCATCCGCGATCGCCGCGCCGTTGGACGTGGTGATGCGGACGATGCGGCTATGCATGACGTTGATCGCAACCGGACGTTCCGGCTCCTCCAACGTCACGCTAAATCGTTTGGCTGCGGTTTCAACCCTAGCGGTTTGGCTCTGCGCCGCCCCAACGGCCCAAATGAGGCTGAAGACAATTGTGAGGATGAAAATCTTGTTCATTGGCAAATCGTAGCGCGCCTGGGCGATCTTGCCCAGGTGCACGCGAACAGGCACGATGGCGCCATATTCCTCGCCGGGAGACTGACATGATGAAATTGTACGCGCGGCCCGCCTCGCCTTTCGTGCGGAAAGTCCGCGTCGCGGCCATCGAAACCGGCGTGATCGAAAAAATTGAGATTGTCATTGCGCAGACGCCGGAAGACTCCCACAGGGCGGTCTCTCAATTCAACCCATTGTCCAAGATCCCGGTTCTCGTTCTCGATGATGGCACGCCGCTCTACGATTCTCGGGTCATCTGCGAATATATCGACAGTATGCACGAACGAACCAAGCTGTTCCCGCGCGACGGTTTCGCGAAGTGGCGCGTGCTGTGTCTGCAGGCATTGGGCGATGGAATTGGGGATGCTGCCGCGTTGCTGGGCGGGGAAATCGCCCGTCCCGACAATCTCCGCTCCGACGGCGCCATTGCGCGCCAGTGGGCAAAGGTTAGCGCGGCCACCGAGGTATTGGAAAACGATATGGCGCAACTCGACGGCGTCATCAATATCGGCCAGATCGCGGTCGCCTGCGCGCTCGGTTACGCCGATTTCCGGCTGACGACCCATCTGTGGCGCGAGGGACGGCCCAAGCTCGCGGCCTGGATTGCGGCGTTCAACGAACGGCCAGCCATGAAGGCGACCTACTTTCCCCGCCCGAAATGAGACTCGGTAGGTAGTTTCTGCCCGGCAGCAGCAAGCTTCCATCTGATCGGACGCGGAGCGACGACACCTATAACCGCAGGCCGCCGCCATTTTTCGGTCTTGGCACAAAGGTTGCTAAATTCTTAACGACCGTGGTTCCGCTTCTCCCCAGGCGAGACCACTTGGAGACCGCGTGGCCGAGAGGCCCGCGTAGCCCAACGGTGGGCGCACCGAGGGCGCTGTCCGCGGCTTTTCCCTGCGTGTGCCTGCGCGCTGGGCGGCGGACAGCGCCCAATTCGGCGTCAAAAATTTCCCGTTTTCGCGACATTTTCGCGGGAGCTCCCGGTGTCCGATGGTATATTGGACATTTTTTGGGAGATCTGTGATTTCCGACGAAGTTACCCCCGCTGAACGGACACGATTCCGCAATCTTCTCGAGCTTGCCAATTCGAGCAAATTCGAGGGCGAGCGCGCGAATGCGCTGGATGCCGCGCGCCGGCTGGCGGCCCGGCACGGCATGTCGCTCGAGGAGGCCGCGCGGACTGGGCTGGAGCCGCGTGCACCCCTCTATGCGACCGAAGTGCGCAAGCAGGATCCCCGCGCCGCGTATTTCGCCTACGCCCAACAGCAAGCGGCAAGTCGCGAAAAGACGCATTGGGAAGAGGCGGTCCAAAAAGCACGTGACCGCGGTCTCGATCGTGAAGCGATGGATACGCGCGCCGACCAGCGGCCCCGTCGCAACAGCAAGGCGCGCCGCAACCCTGTAAAACACGCCGAAGTCTTGCTGGAAGAAACGCGACTACCGTTCGACGAGATCGCCAATATTACGGGACTGTCGATCTACGCCGTCGTCTGCATGAAATTGAAAATGCGCGAAGCTCTTTGACTTGGCGAATAGTCTTTGATTTCTTGATGTTATCGCCGTTCCCACCGCATTCTGGGAAATTTCCACTTGTACGTAAATCTGATAACCGGGTAGATTCTTGGCGGGAGTCTCACGTTAACTTGATCAGTCAAGATCGGGAAAATCCAGAATCTTGATAAGATGAAATCAAGGGTGGTCTCCCTCGTGGCTTCACGTTTGTTACAAAGGGGAGAGCGATGACTACCGGTACCGTTAAGTGGTTCAATCATGCCAAAGGCTACGGGTTCATAGTGCCGGATGATGGCGGCAGCGATGTGTTCGTTCACATCAGCACGGTCGAAGCCTCCGGTATGAAGGGCTTGACCGAAGGCCAGAAAATCGGATTCAAAGCCATTGAAGAAGCCAAAGGAATGAAGTGCGTCGAGCTCTCCACCGGCTGATCGCGACGAGCCACCACCACCTCCTCCTTTGACGACGTCGCCCGCGGATTGGCGGGCCCAGCACATTGCTTCCCCATCCGAAGCCGGATAGCCTTCGGTCATGCGCATCGACGTCATTTTCGATACTGTCTGCCCTTGGTGTTACATCGGGAAACGTCGGCTTGAGGCCGCCATAGCCGAGCATGGCGCCGACGATATCGAAATCCATTGGAATGCGTTTCTCCTCAATCCCGATATCCCGCCCGAAGGCATGGGACGCCGCGCCTATCTGCGCGCCAAGTTCGGCGGTGAATCGCGCGCGCAGCGGGTCTACGGCGCTATCGCGCGGGCCGGCGCCGCAGTGGGGATCGATTTCAATTTCGACGAGATCGACTGGACACCCAACACGATCGACTCGCACCGTGTCGTTCACTACGCGCAGAATCTGGGGCGCGGTGTCGAGGCCGTCGAGCGGATTTTCCAGAGCTATTTTCTCGAAGGTCGCGATATCGGGAAACGTTCGGTCCTGATCGATATCGGCCGCCAGATCGGCCTCAACGAGGATCGCTTGCGCTCCTACCTTGACGATTCCAGCAATATCCAGACCGTGCTCGATCACAATGCGCGCGCGCATCGTCTCGGCGTGAGCGGAGTTCCCGCCTTCATCATCGACGGACAATTCTCGATTTCCGGCGCGCAGGAACCGGCCGTGCTCGGGCGTCTGCTCGATATCGCGCGCGAACGCCGGCGCGAGGTTCTCGTCGGCGAAGTGACCGGATGAACGTCCGCGCCAAGCGGCGATTCAAGCGGCGATTTTCGCCAACTCGCCCAGTAGATAGGTGACGCCTTTCAGGCGCGCATCGGCATCGTCCCACGTCCGCATATAGACGAGTTTCTGGTCCGGCCGAAGTTTGGCCGTGCCGACATTCGAGGTGATGAACTTCACCAATTTTTCGACATTGGCGAAATGATCGTTGTGGAATGCGATGACGGCGCCCTTGGGCCCTGCATCCACGCTCGACACCCCGGCTTCCTTGCAGAGCTGTTTGATAGAGACCGTCGCCATTAGATTGTCGACCTCAGGCGGCAATGATCCGAAGCGATCGATCAGTTCGGCGGCGAAGGCATCGATTTCGTCCTGGCGCGTGAGCTGCGCGACGCGACGGTAGAGACTGAGCCGGATACCCAGATCCTGCACATAGTCGGCGGGGATCAGCACAGGAATGCCGACCTCGATTCGTGGCGACCATTGTTCCTCGGTCGGATGCGCCAACCGATCGCCGCCGGTTTCGCGGGCCTCGGCGACAGCTTCTTCAAGCATCTGCTGATAAAGCTCGATGCCGACTTCGCGGATGTGGCCGGATTGCTCTTCGCCCAGCAGATTGCCCGCGCCGCGGATATCGAGATCGTGGCTGGCCAGCATGAAGCCAGCACCGAGCGAGTCGAGCGTCTGCATCACCTCCAGCCGCTTTTGTGCCGAGGCGGTTAGGATGCGTCCGGCGGGCAGGGTCAGATAGGCATAGCCGCGGTGCTTCGATCGCCCGATGCGTCCGCGCAACTGATAAAGCTGCGCCAGGCCGAACATATCGGCGCGGTGGATGATGATCGTATTGACCGCCGGAAGGTCGATGCCGGATTCGATGATATTGGTCGACAGCAACAGATCGTACTGCCCGGCATCGAAGGCGGTCATCACGTCTTCGAGCTGCGTCGCGGCGAGCCGCCCATGTGCAATCGCGATTTTGATCTCGGGAACGATCTCGCGGAGTGTCTCTTCGATGGCGGCAAGATCGGCAATGCGCGGACAGACGTAATAGATCTGCCCACCCCGGAATCGTTCGCGGCGGATCGCCTCGGCCACCACGACGGGATCGAAGGGCAGCACGAAGGTGCGCACGGCGAGTCGGTCGACCGGCGGCGTGGTAATCAGGCTGAGTTCGCGCACGCCCGACAGTGCCAATTGCAGGGTGCGCGGAATGGGTGTCGCCGTCATCGTCAAAACGTGGACGTCGGTTTTCATCGCCTTTAGGCGTTCCTTGTGAGCGACGCCGAAATGCTGCTCCTCGTCGACCACGAGCAGGCCGAGGCGCTTGAAGTGGATGTCCTTGGCGAGCACGGCGTGGGTGCCGATGACGATATCGATGGAGCCCGATTTGAGGCCCTCCTTCACCATCTTCGCATCCTTGGGGGCGACCAGACGCGACAATTGTCCGATGCGAATGGGGAAGCCCTGGAACCGGGCGATGAAATTGCGGTGATGCTGGCGCGCGAGCAAGGTGGTCGGCACGACGACGGCGACCTGACGCCCCTCCATCGCGGCGATGAAGGCCGCGCGCAGTGCCACTTCGGTTTTGCCGAAACCGACGTCGCCGCAGATCAAACGATCCATCGGTCGTCCGCTGGCGAGATCGATGACCACATCGGCGATCGCTTTGGCCTGATCCTCGGTCTCCTGATAGGGAAAGGCGGCCGCGAATTCGTCATAGACACCCTCGGACGGGCTATAGACCTCGCCCGGGCGCATCTCGCGTTCGGCGGCGATCTGGATGAGCTTGTCGGCCATCTCGCGGATACGGTTCTTGAGGCGGGCCTTGCGCGCCTGCCAGCCGGCGCCGCCTAAAGAATCGAGACGGACATCGCCGGTATCCTCGCCGTAGCGCGACAAGACCTCGATGTTCTCGACCGGGACGAACAGCTTGCCGCCGCTATATTCGACTTCCAGGCAATCATGCGCGGCTCCGGTGACGGTAAGCGTGCGCAGCGCCGTGTAGCGGCCGATGCCGTAATCGACATGGACGACGATATCGCCCTCGTCCAAGGTCGAGGTTTCGGCGATGAAATTCTCGGCCCTCACCTTGCGCCGGGCGGTTCCGCCGACGCGGTCGCCCAGGATGTCGCGTTCGCCGATGACGCTGATGCCGGATCCGGTGAAGCCGCGTTCGATGTCGAAGACGACGGCCCAGGCCTCGACCTTGCCGGCCTTGGCGATCGCCGACCACGGCCCGTCGGACAGGGTCGCGGTCACTCCGTGCTCGCCCAGAACCTTGAGCAGGCGGTCGCGGGTACCTTCGCTGACCGCAGCCAGAACGACGATACGTCCGGCGGCCCGTTCCTCTGCGATATGGGCGCGGACGATGTCATAGACGTTCATGTCAGGTCGGGCACGTGCGTCAGCGAAATCGCGGGCCGGGCGGCCGCCTGCATCGATGACCTCGCTTGCCCCTTCGGGGACCGCGAAGGGGTGGAGACTGAGTCGCGTGCGGGCTTCGATCAGCGCGTCCCATTCAGCGGCGGGGATATAGAGGCGGTCGGCCGGCAACGGATGATAGGGCGCCGTATCGATGGCGAGGCCCCGCGCCCCGATACTGGCGCGCGCGTCGTAGCATTCCGCGATAAGGGTATGGCGGGCCTCGAAGGATTCGTCGGCCTGATGATCCAGGACCACCACAGCGTCCGGCGCGAAATCGAGCACATTGGACAATCCGTCGAAGAACAGTGGAAACCAATGTTCCATGCCGGAGAAACGGCGGCGCTCAGAGATGGATTCGTAAAGCGCGTCGTCGTCGGTCGTGCCGAACAAGGCCCGGTAGCCGACGCGAAAACGGCTCACTGAATCCTCGTCCAGCGTGATTTCGCCGATCGGTTTGAGCTGGAAGCTTTCGAGCGTGCCGACGGTGCGCTGGGTCAAGGCGTCGAAGGTTCGGATCGTATCGAGCGTATCGCCGAAGAAATCGAGGCGCAGCGGAGTGTCGTAGCCGGGCACGTAGACATCGACGATGCCGCCGCGCACGGCGAATTCGCCGGCTTCCATCACCGTTTCGGCGCGGCCGTAGCCATAGCGTGCGAGATAATCGAGCAAGGATTCGCGTGTCACGCCGGCGCCTGGGGCAATCTCTCGGACCGCCTGGCGGAAGGAGGCGGGCGGTGCCACGCGCTGGGTAACGGCCGAAACCGTGGTCAGGATGATGACCGGCGGTGCGTCCGTGGGGCGAGTGGCTAGTGCGGTCAGTGCTTGGATACGCCGGGCGACGATGTCGGGGCGTGGCGAGACGCGATCGTAAGGCAGGCAATCCCAGGCCGGAAATTCAATGATTTCAATGCCTACGGCAAAAAATGCCAGCGCGCCGGCGAGCGATGCTGTGCGTCGGTCGTCGCGCGCCACGAATAGAATCGAGCGGCCATGCGCCAGTTCCGCGAGCACATGTCCGTCGAAACCTTCCGGGACGCCACTGAGTGTGGCCCGGCGCGACCCGCTCTCTATTTTTTCAATATTTATCATATGATTACAGATTTTTTTGAAAGTCGATCATCATGGTTAGGATTTCGCGGTATTTCGCCGGAAACGGCGCAATCCTGCCGAAAATCCAGCCAACGAGATCGACGTCGGCTTCACCGAGAAGTGCTTCGAACGTATCGAGAAGTTCGGAATCCAGATCGAGAAGATGAGCTTCGGCATAGTCGCCGACGAGCCGGTCGGCCTCGCGCGTACCCCGATGGGTTGCGCGATACAGCAGGCGCTTGCGTCTGTCATCCATGGTTTCGTGTACTCGCTGGGAGGCGCAGGATATAAGACCTCAAATCGGTCCTGTCACTGTCAGTTCGCCCCACGATGCGCCCAGAAAGCCTGTTCAAGCTGTTCGCTCCGGTCACCAGCCTGCCGGGCGTGGGGCCGCGTCTGGGCAAGCTGGTCTCCACCGTGGCCGGAGACAAGGTCGTCGATCTGCTGTGGCACTTGCCCTCCGGCCTGATCGATCGCCGTTACGCACCGACCATCGCCGAAGCCGTTCCTGGCTCCATCGCGACCCTGACGGTCACGGTCGATTCCCACGCTCCGCCGCGCACCAAGCGTTTGCCCTATCGGGTGGCCTGCACGGACGGCACCGGGCGCATCACACTCGTCTTCTTCCATGCCAAGGACGACTACATCGCCAAGATACTGCCGCCCGGCGAAACGCGAGTGATTTCGGGCAAGATCGAGAAATTCGGCGAAGAGCTGCAAATGGCCCATCCGGACCATATCGTCACCCTGGCCGAGCGCGAGCGCATTCAATCGGTGGAGCCGGTCTATCCGTTGACAGAGGGCCTGTCGCTCCGGGTCGTGGCCAAGGCAGTGACGGCGGCGCTGGAGCGTATCCCGGATTTGCCCGAATGGCAGGACCCTGCGTTTTTGCGTAAAAACCTGTTTCCGGCCTGGGCCGACGCGGTCCGCAGCGGGCACGCTCCGACCAACGCGGACGACCTGTCGTTGGCCACGCCTACGCGCCGCCGCCTCGCCTATGACGAGCTGCTCGCCAACCAATTGGCCTTGGCGCTGATCCGCCAGAATCTGCGCGAATTGAAGGGCCGCGCCCTGAACGGCGACGGCCAGTTGCGCGCCAAGATCGAGACAGCCCTGCCCTATCGCCTGACCTATTCGCAGAGCGAGGCCATCGGGGAAATCTTGGCGGACATGGGCAAGCCGTTCCGCATGCACCGGCTGTTGCAGGGCGACGTCGGCAGCGGCAAGACGGTCGTCGCCGTGCTGGCCATGGTCGGCGCGGTCGAGGCCGGAGCGCAGGCCACCTTGCTGGCGCCCACCGAAATCCTGGCACGCCAGCATTTTGCCACCATCGAGCCTTTGGCGCGCGCCGCCGGCATCGAGGCCGCCTTGCTCACCGGGCGCGACAAGGGCAAGGGGCGCGATTCGATCCTCAGCGGCATCGCCGACGGGCGGATCGGGATCGTCATCGGCACCCACGCACTGATCGAAAAGGACGTCGAATTCCACGATCTGGCGCTCGCCGTCATCGACGAGCAGCATCGCTTCGGCGTGCATCAGCGCTTAGCACTCGGCGCCAAGGGCCGCGCCGTCGATGTGCTGGTCATGACCGCAACCCCGATCCCGCGCACCCTGACCCTGACGGTTTACGGCGATATGGAAGTTTCCCGCCTGACCGAGAAACCGGCGGGTCGCTTGCCGGTCGATACCCGCACCGTGGCTCTCGACCGGCTCGATGAGGTCGTCGATGCCCTACGCCGCGCCCTCGCCACCAAGGCGCGGGTCTATTGGGTCTGTCCGCTTGTCGAGGAATCCGAGATTCTGGACGTCGCCGCCGTCGAGGAACGCCACGCCCATCTGGCAAAACTGTTCGGCAACCGCGTCGGCATGGTGCACGGCCGCATGAAGGCGGCCGAAAAGGACCGGGTAATGGCGGCCTTCGTCTCGGGCGACATCGATATCCTGGTGGCGACGACGGTAATCGAGGTGGGCGTCGATGTGCCCGAAGCCTCGGTCATGGTGATCGAACATGCCGAGCGTTTCGGCCTCGCGCAATTGCATCAACTGCGCGGCCGCATCGGGCGCGGCAGCGCCAAATCGACCTGTCTGCTGCTTTATGCCCACGCGCTCAGCGAGGCGGCGCGCCAGCGCCTCGCTATCCTGCGCGAAACCGAGGACGGTTTTCGGATCGCCGAGGAGGATCTGCGCTTGCGCGGCGCCGGCGAACTTTTGGGCACGCGCCAAAGCGGCCTCCCCGAATTCCGCATGGCCGATCTCGTGCAGCATGCCGATCTGATGGAGGCCGCGCGCGACGACACGCGGCTGATCCTGGCGCGCGACAAGGATCTGGAAGGGCCACGCGGGCCGGCGCTCCGCGCCCTCCTCTATTTGTTCGAGCGCGACGCCGCCGTGCGGTTGTTGCGGGGCGGCTAGATCGGAGACTGTGCCGGCGGAAATCAGGTTCTAGTCCGGGCGAACAGACCGCAATTTCAGCGAGACATAGAAGAGCGCAAAAAGAAGGACGAAGTTGGCCACTGCAAGTGCCGCAAGCATCGACATTGTAATCTGTGCCCCAACTTGAGCTATGACGACAGCGCCCAGTGACGGTGCGAGCGCTTGGGCGATCAGATTTGGCATCGCGATGCGGCCGAGTATTGGCGCATATCGTTGCGGGCCGAAGAGAGCGAGCGGAAGCGTTCCGCGCGCAATCGAATAAAGGCCGTTGCCGCCGCCATAAAGCAGCAGCGACAAGGCAACGATTGGAAAGCCTGCCGCGAGCAGGATAAGGCCGAGTGCGACAAGGCCAACGGCCGCCGCCAGCGTCCATATCGGATGGAGGCGCGCGCCACACAGCATTTCAATCACCCTTGCCCCCACCTGGGCCGGACCGATCAAGGCGCCGAGCGCGACGGCGACCGCGAGGGTGACCCCTTGGGCTTGCAGCAAGGCCAACAAATGAACCGAAACAATCGACATCGTGATGCTGCCCACCATCAAGACGGCGGCGAACAGGAAGAAGGAACGGAGTTCCGGTCCGTGCAGCCGGTCATCGGCGACGGCGTGGGGAATATCCGTCGTCGAACGGATTGCTGCGGACGACGGAACGACGAAAAGAATGATCGGTAGGCAAATTGCGATGTGGATCGCGGCATAGCTCAGGCAGGCGCCGCGCCATCCAAATTGTTCGACAAAGAAGGCCGAAAGCGGCCAGCAAACCGTACTCGCAAACCCGCCCCACAGCGTGAGATAGGTGATCGCACGCCGCGCCGATGCCCCATATATGCCGCCGAGCGTCGCAAAGGCGGCGTCATAAAGACCCGCCCCCATGCCGACGCCGAGCACCAGCCAGCCGAAAATGAAAACCGGCAAGACTGGAGCGATACCGATGATCGCAAGGCCGCCCGCCAGCAGCAGGACCGCAAGTGCGAGTATCCCGCGCCCGCCGTTGCGGCCGATGGCGCGGCCGACCCAGGGCGAAACGACCCCAGCGGTCAGCAGACCGGCCGACAGTGCGCCGATGATCCAGGGCATCGGCCAGCCGGTGTCCGATGAGATCGGGCCGGCAAGTACCGCCAGAAGATAGTAGGAACTGCCCCATGACAAAATCTGAACAAGTCCGAGGCCGCCGATGACGACTTGCTTGGGCAGGCTTCGCGTTTCGCTTGTCGGAAGGCCGGCGTCAGGCACCGGGCCGCGCCTTTACGGCGGGGCCACGCTCATACCAAGTCTTGCTGCTATTGACGATCCGCACGACGGACAACATCACCGGTACTTCAATGAGGACGCCGACAACCGTTGCCAGCGCGGCACCCGACTGAAAGCCGAAGAGCGCGATCGCGGTCGCCACCGCCAATTCGAAGAAGTTAGACGCCCCGATCAAAGCCGAGGGGCCGGCCACACACCACGCCGCGCCGACCTTGCGGTTCAGAAGATAGGCAACCCCAGCGTTCATATAGACCTGGATCAGGATCGGGACAGCGAGAAGCGCAATCACCAGTGGCTGGTCGATGATGCGCTCGCCCTGGAAGCCGAAGAGCAGAACCAAGGTCGCGAGGAGTGCTACGAGCGAGACCGGCCCAAGCGCCTTGAGAGTGTGCGCCAACGTCTCCGCACCGGAACGCAGAAGGTGCGAGCGCCAAAGCTGCGCGACGATGACGGGCACGACGATATAGAGCACGACCGAGAGGATCAGCGTGTCCCAAGGCACGATGATCGCAGAGAGACCCAGCAAAAGTCCGACGATGGGCGCGAAGGCGAAGACCATGATCGTGTCGTTAAGTGCCACTTGGCTGAGCGTGAAATGCGGCTCGCCTTCGACAAGATGGCTCCACACGAACACCATGGCCGTGCAAGGTGCTGCCGCGAGCAGGATCAACCCAGCGATATAGGAATCGATCTGATCGGCGGGCAAATAGTCGCGGAAAAGCCATCCAATGAAGAACCAGCCAAGCAGCGCCATCGAGAAAGGCTTGATCGCCCAATTGATGAAGAGCGTCACGCCGATCCCGCGCCAATGTTCGCGCACCTGCCCCAGCGCCTTCAAATCGATCTTGAGCAGCATCGGCACGATCATCAGCCAGACGAGCACTGCGACCGGAAGATTGACATCGGCGAACGTCATATCGCCGAGCGCGTGGAAGGGCTCCGGTATCCATTGGCCGAGGGTTATGCCCGCGACGATGCAGAGCGCGACCCAAATGGTCAGATAACGCTCGAAGAGGCCGAGCGCGGCGGGACGTTTCACGGTGGTGCCAGCGACGTCGATGGTCATGCGGTCGCCTCGGCTTTTACGGGAAGGCGAAGCGTCACGATCCAGCAGATAACCAACATGGCTGCCGAACCCCAAAGACAGGCTTCTATTCCGCCGATCCCGTAGAGGAGGCCGGACAGCAGAATGCCCGCGAACCGACCGCTCGCATTGGCGGCGTAATAAAAACCGACATCTTCCGCCGCCTTCTCGCTGCCTGCATAGGCCAAGACGAGATAGGAATGGACGGACGAGTTTACCGCGAAGACGAAACCGAAAAGTGTCAAGCCCGCGACGATCACGATATCCGCATAGGGCGGCTCGAACAGCATCGCGGTCGCAAGTGCGGCCGGGAGAAACGCCAGCAACAACGACCAGTGCCGGGCGGCAGGCACTTCGGTACTGAGGCCGTCCGAACTGCGCCGCACGAAAGCCGGCGCCGCGGCCTGTATCACGCCGTAGCCAATGGTCCAAAGCGCTACGAACGCACCGACCATCGTGAAGGACCAACCGGCGGCATAGAGAAACACGGGAAGACCGACAACGAACCAAACATCGCGTGCCCCGAAGAGGAAAATCCGAGCAGCCGCGAGCAGGTTCACGCCGCGATTTTTTGCGAACAGCTCTTTGGCCGATTTCGACGCCTTCGCTTTCCCCATCATCGGCGGCAAAGAAAGAATCACACCGATCAACACGAGGGCCAGCATCGCAGCCATGCCCCATAGAGCGAGACGAAAACCGAATACTTCCAACAGCATGCCACCGAGGAAGAAGCCTGCACCTTTCATCGCATTCTTGCTGCCGGTAAACCAAGCGACCCATCGGAACAGCCGTCCCGAGGCCTCGCCGGCCGTCAGCTTAATGGCGGACTTGCTTGCCGTCTTGGTGAGGTCTTTCGCCACGCCGCAGATGCCTTGGGCCGCAACGACCCAGGCAACAGACAGCGCGGCGCTCCATTCGGGCGCTATGGCCGACAGCATCAGGAAACCGGCAATTTGGGTGGTCAGGCCGACTGCCAACATCCGGGCAATCCCGAACCTTGTGGCCAGCCAACCGCCGATCAGATTGGCGACAATTCCCGCCGCTTCATACAGCAAGAAGAGGAATGCCAGCGTGAACGGCGAATAGCCCAGCCGGAAGAAATGGAGCAGCACCAGCATCCGCAACGCGCCATCGGTCAGGGTGAAACCCCAATAGGCGGCTGTGACAATGGCATAGTTGCGGGCAGCGACAGTTGCTGGCGAGGGAAGTGCGATGCTGCTCGTCATCTCAAATACCGACTGAGTCTATGTGGCAGGCGAGGTCGACCATGCGGCAGGCATAGCCCATTTCATTGTCGTACCAAGCATAGACTTTTAACATCGTGCCGTCAGTGACGATCGTGCTGGGTGCATCGACGATGCTGCTACGGGTATCTCGTGCGTAGTCGGCTGACACCAGCGGCCTCTGCTCATAACCGAGGATACCGGCGAGCGGTCCGGCCGCAGCGTCGCGAAAGAGATCGTTGATTTCCTCTGCCGTCGTCGAACGTTTCAACTCGAACACGCAGTCGGTGATCGAAGCGTTCAAAACGGGTGCGCGGACCGCGTGACCGTTCAGCTTGCCCTTAAGTTCGGGATAAATGAGCGCAATGGCCGTGGCGCTTCCCGTCGACGTCGGGCTTAACGACAACATCGCGCTCCGTGCGCGACGCAGATCCTTGTGCGGGGCATCCGTGACGACATTCGTATTGGTTGGATTGTGAATGGTCGTGATCTGCCCATGCCGGATGCCGATCGCGTCGTGCACGACCTTCACAACGGGCGCTAAGCAGTTCGTCGTGCAGGAAGCAGCCGTGACGATCGGATGTGTCGCGGGATTGTAATCTTGGTGGTTCACGCCGATCACGACATTCAAAATGCTGTCATGTTTCACGGGCGCGGCGACGATGACGCGCTTCGCGCCGCGAATGAGATGGCCGTTCAATGTTTCGGGCGAAAGAAATTTTCCGGTGCACTCCAACACGACATCGACACCGAGATCGCCCCAAGGAATGTCACCCGGTTTTGTATGCTCGGAGAAGGTCAGGCGTTGGTTGCCGATGCGAATGGCGGCATTGTCCTCTGCGCTGATCGCAGCCCGCCACCTCCCCTGTACGCTGTCGAATTCGACGAGGTGAGCGCAGGCCGCCGCTCCGCCTTTGATCTCGTTGACATGCACGACGTCCAGGCGGTTGTCGCGCCGGGGATCGTCGTCTTGCCGTTCGGCGGCTCCCATCGCGGCGCGTAGTGCCAAGCGCCCGATACGCCCCATTCCACTGATGCCGACTCGCATTCCCATTCTCCTTAGCGCAGGGCCGCCGCATGCGGGTCCGCCAATTCATCGACGCGGGCTTTTAAGGCCATCCGGTCGAGAGTCGTAACGGGCAGGTTCGAGAAAATATCCAGGCGGCGACGAAGACCCGCATATAGCTCATTGAGCATGGTCGCGCGTTCGACTGCACTGCCTGCGAATTTAGCCGGATCCGGCATCGGCCATGCGGCGGTGGTTATGGTCATAGTCTCGCCAAAATCGGGGCAAACTTGCCCGGCAAGCATGTCGCAGAGCGTAATCACAAAGTCCATTTTTGGGCTGTCGGGCCGCGTGAATTCTTCCCAACCTTTCGAGCGCAGAGTCGACACGTCGTGACCGAGCGCTTTTAGCTGGCTCAACACTTCCGGCATTGGTCCCTCGACAGCCGGTTCGGATCCCGCCGAGAAGGCGGTAAATTTGCCGGGAGCGAGTTTATTCAAGATGGCTTCCGCCATGATGGAGCGGGCCGAGTTTCGGGTGCATAGAAACAGAACGGTGAAATTGGCGGGGGGCATGCGGACTTTTCCTTCATTTACGGTTAGGCGGCCGAGATCGCCACAGAGACTGGGCTCCCCTCCGCAGCACGTCTCGGAGACGAAAGCGAAAAGCGCCCGAAGCCTGTCGATCTTGGGTGCGTAGATCAGTTTCGTGCCTTGGCGCGTTGCTACGATCAGCCCTGCTTGATCGAGGGCTTTCAAATGGAATGACAAGGTGGACGACGGAACGCCCAATTGCGCTGCGATCTCGCCCGCCGCCAAACCGGATGGGCCGGCATTCAATAGGGCTCGCAACAATTCGAGGCGGGTCGATTGGCCAATGGCGGCGAGTGCAGAGGCAGCGTCATCAATTTCCATGATTCCAAGTTTATCGAAATAGATGTCGCTGGCAAATGAATGTTATGTGATACCGCCGATTTGGTCAGCGAGGCGGTCGGCAATAGAGGTTGGCTTTCGCGCTGTCCTTTAGCGCACGCAGGGGCGTCGCCCTCCGGGGTGAATCCGGGGGCGGTTTGCGAAATGCCGATGATGATCTGAGATGGCGCGGAGCGTAGCTACGCGCGCCCTACTCTACCTGTTCGAACGTGACGCGGCCGTTCGGCTTTCGCGCGGCGGCGAGATCGGAAATCCGTTCGGGCGGAGTCACGATGCCCATGGATATCACCATTTTCCACGCATCCTCGACGCTCATGCTCAACGGAATGATTTCGGCGCGTGGCACGAAGAGCATGTAGCCGCCGGTCACATTGGGCGTGGTCGGAACATAGACGGTCACCAAGCCGTCGGTGGCCATCAGGCGCGCGACCTCGCCTTCGGTCTGGGCGGTGATGAAGCCGATCGACCAGGCGTCGCGGCGCGGAAACTCGATCAGGACCGCTTCGCGAAAAGCCTGCGATTTCTGGGCCAGAACCGTCTCGAAGATTTGTTTGATGGCGCCGTAGACGTTGCGCACGACGGGCATGCGGTTCAAGATTCGCTCACCGGTACGCACCAGCCAGCGGCCGAACAGGCCGGCGGTCAAAGCCCCAATGAGGGTCAGCGCGATCGCCAGGATGATCAGGCCGAGACCGGGGATGCGGTACGGCAAGTAATGTTCCGGGATAAGCGGGACGACCGAATTGTCGATAAAGCCGATGAAGATGACGCCCAAATAGACGGTAATCCCGAGCGGCGCCGTGACCAGAACGCCGGCCAAGAAATAGGCGCGGATGCGGCTCATGACACTGCGATGCACGGGCATCGCCTGCGCGTCGATGCCGATACTTTGGCTAGTCTCGCTGCCTGGTGATTGTTCGTCGGTCATGCTGTTCGGAAATGTTACGCCAAGGCTCGGAGGCCCAATTCAATGGTTCTAGTCAGTGATTTTGAGCCATCGAGCGGATATTACGTACGAATATCCCAAGTAGCCCGCGAATGAAAGGGTCGCACTTCGCAAGTTTCACGGAAAAAACGTTGCGCGGAACCGATATCACCGTTGTCGCGATCAGGGCGCGCGCGGTTGCCATGCGCGGTTGATCGTCGATCAGCGCCATCTCACCGAAGATGCCGCCCTTCTCCACTTTTCCCAGCACGATCGGATTTCCGTATTCGTCTTTTCGCCAGATTTCGATAACCCCGTCTTGGACGACATAGGCGCGGTCGCCGCGGTCGCCTTCATTGAAGACCGACGTGCCTTCGGCGATGACGAGGCGGTCGAGGATTTTTTTCGTATCGTTCATGTCGGCCGTTCTTCGTAGCGCGCCTCGGGAAATTCGAATAGGCTTTCGCGCATGTTCCATGCCTATACGCGTCACATCATACTGCCATGACGGAGATTGCCAAAGCGCGACCGGTAGCGGAGCTAAAACCGGGCGCCGATCCGCGCGCCTATCCCGATCGTCCGTGGGTCGGGGTTGGCGTCGTCGTTTGGCGCGGCGATGAATTTCTGCTTATCCAGCGCGGCAAACCGCCGCGGCTCGGCGAGTGGAGCATTCCGGGCGGCGGACAGGAATTGGGCGAAACGGTGCGCGATACCGCCATTCGCGAGGTGCGCGAGGAAACCGGCGTCGAGATCGCCGTCGGCGGCCTGATCGATGTTGTCGATTCGGTACGCCGCGATGCCCAGGGCCGGGTCGCCTTTCACATTACGCTGGTCGATTTCGCGGCGCGCTGGGTTTCCGGCGAAGCCGTTCCGGGCGACGATGCCATGGGGGTCGGCTGGTTCCGGTTGGACGATCTGCCGAAATTGGGCTTGTGGGCGGAAACCGTGCGGGTGATCCGGGAGTCGCAATCACTGGTTCCGCTTTAGACGCACACGTTAGGATACTGAATGGCTCATTTCGCCCTAGTTTCAGTTTTTTGCCCCGATCGCGCGGGGCTGGTCGCCGTGGTCACGGGGAGGTTGTTCGATCTCGGCGTCAATTTGGGTGACACATCCTTTTCATTGTTAGGCAGCGGCGCCGAATTGACGACGGTCTGCGAATGTCCGAACGCTCTATCGCTGGACGAGATCGAAGATCAATTGAAGGACCTGGACGAGCTGGGGCCGGCCGAGATCAAGGTATCGCCCTTTAACCCTCGATCCTCGTCACGGACCGATGGGCGAAGTCACGCATCGCATCACGGTCCGGGGAGGCGATCAGCCCGGTTTGATCGCGCGGATTTGCGAGGTTTTCATCGAATTCCGGGCCAATATCGTGCGCCTCGACGCGCGCGCGAGCGAGGAGCCGCGTGGCACCTATGTGATCCGACTTGCGGTTTTCATCCCCGCAGCGAGCGCTGAATCGTGCCTCGCGACCTTGAAAAACACCACCGAAACGCTGCATCTGAGTTTCGAATCCGAAAAGCTTTGAAAGACTCCACGAAGCTTTGATAATTTCGGGAATCGCACGTAAGTAAGCATGACGAGCGGTGTCCTCTTAAACGTTCAACCAGTGCGTCCGGTTAGCCATGGCTCGAGTTAAGGACAATTACCGCGGTTTGAGCGGACCGGAAAAAGCGGCAATGTTCATGTTGTCGCTGCCCCAGGCTCTGTCGGCGAAGCTCTTCGGGCTGATGAGCGACGACGAGATCAAAGAACTGTCGATGACCATGGCCAATCTCGGCATGATCGACGCGACCATGGTCGAGCGCCTGTTCGTCGAATTCGCCGATCAATTGTCGTCGACAGGCTCTCTGGTGGGCTCCTTCGATACCACCGAGCGCCTCCTGCTCCAGAGCATGGACCAGGACAAAGTCAATTTGATCATGGAAGAAATCCGTGGTCCGGCCGGCCGCACGATGTGGGACAAGCTCGGCAACGTGAACGAGCAGATCCTGGCCAACTACCTGAAGAACGAATATCCGCAGACCGTCGCGGTCGTGCTGTCCAAGATCAAGGGCGATCATGCGGCCCGCGTGCTGTCGGTCCTGCCCGAAAACTTCGCCATGGAAGTAATCATGCGCCTGCTGCGCATGGAGACGGTGCAGAAGGATATCCTGGACGGCGTCGAAAAGACGCTGCGCGCCGAATTCATGAGCAACCTCGCGCGCACCCAGCGCCAGGACTCGCACGAACAGATGGCCGAAATCTTCAACAACCTGGATCGCTCGACCGAGAACCGGTTCATGAGCGCGTTGGAGGAACGCAACCGTGAATCGGCCGAACGCATCAAGGCCTTGATGTTCACCTTCGAAGATCTGCTGCGGGTCGATCCGGCCGGCATCCAGGTGCTGCTGCGCCAGGTCGAGAAGGATCAGCTCGGCATGGCCCTGAAGGGCGCATCGGACGATGTGAAGGAGCTGTTCTTCAAGAACATGTCGGAACGCGCGGCCAAGATGATGCGCGAAGACATGGAGGCCATGGGCCCGGTGCGCCTGAAGGAAGTGGACGAGGCGCAGGCCAACGTCGTGGCCACCGCCAAGACCCTCGCCGATTCCGGCGAAATCGTCATCTCGGGCAGCGGCGAAGAAGACGA
>CAMDWJ010000038.1 GCA_945877815.1 Caenispirillum bisanense | reverse complement strand
GCTCGTCTTGAGGGCCTCAATGCCATCTTCAAGGCGGCAAGGGCTCGCGCCCGCGGTTACCGGAAAACCGCCACATTCATAACCGTCATCTACCTAATAGCCGCTCCGCTGCCCGAGATCCTCAAATCCACTTGAAACGTCGAGGAGCCGAATATTTATGGTAGTAAAGAGGGGGGGCGTAATCGCGGTTTTTGTGCAAATCGTGCTCGTCGGAACAAGACGCGTTCTCAGCAGCCTTCAATATCTTCTGCGTAGTTCCAACGCCAATCTTTAGCTGCTTCGCAATGCTGTGAATGGAATGTCCACCTTCACGGAGCATCTTCACGGACGTAACGAGCGCGTCATTAACCATTGAGGGGCGCCCGAGCTTCTTCCCTTCGCTCCGCGCTCTATTCAATCCAGCGTTTATCCGATCTCGGATCAGTTCTCTTTCATACTCGCCCAATGCGCTGAATATGCTGAATACCATCCGACCGCTGGGTGTGGCTGTGTTGATTGCTTGTTGTTGAATGAACAGGTCTACACCGACGGCTTGGACTTCATTCATAAACGCGACGAGATCCTGGATGCTGCGCCCAAGCCGCGATACATCCCAGCACATCACTACTTCGATCTCACGGCGCTGGACCATGTTGTGAAGCGCATTGAAACCAGGGCGACCATCGCGCCCTTTCGCACCTGAGATACCGTTATCGGTGAGTTCTTTTACGACGATCCAACCCATGTTCGCAGCCGTTTGCCGCAACGCGATGAGTTGGTTCTCGGTGTTCTGGTGCTGCGTCGAAACTCTGGTGTAAATGACAGCGCGTTTTGACAATTTTATGCTCCATCTGTGATACACATCTCGTTCACAAATAGATTTATAGTATAAAATTACGTTGTTTTATAATGGTTTATAGACGAACTATTCTTTCGTAATGCGAGGGTCGCAGGTTCGAGTCCTGCAGGCGGCACCATTTTCTCTTTCCCCCACTCCATCCAACCGCGCTCGCGAAAATAGCGCGCGGCGCCGGAATGGACGGGAGCGCGGACCGCAACATCGGCCATGTCGTCGACCGACAGCGTCGCAAAGAGCGGATGCAAGCGCCGGAAATCGTCGAACACGGATTTGGTGATCTCGTAGGCGTTCCGGCCGGACAACCGCGCGGTCGTGACGACCACGGCGCGCACGCCGATCGTCTGCACGTCGATTGGATTGTCCAGATAAGTGCCGCCGCGGATCACGGTGCGTTCATATTCGGGATGGCGCCCCAGCATCGCTTCGATCGAAGGCCCGTTGATGCCGACGAGAACGCCCCGGCATGTTCCCATGACGCCCTGGATCAAACCGTTCGGATGGCCGACCGAGAAAACGATGGCATCAAGCTCGTTGGCGCAAAGTGCGCGATGCTGCTCGGCGAGCGACAGCTTTCGCACCTCGGCGAAATCTTTCCGGCTGACGCCAAGCGCCGTCATGATACGCGCCGTGCCGAGCTGCTCGCCCGAACCGGGGCTTCCCATGTTGATCCGCCAGCCGCGCAGTTCCGCCGCGCTATGGATGCCGAGCTCGCGCCGCGCCACGATCGTGAAGGTGTCGGCATGGCCGGTGAACAAGACGCGTAGGCCCGATTCCGGCGCACGAGCGGCAAACGGCCCCTCGCCCGCGACCGTGTCGGCCAGCATGTTGGACGGCACGATGGCGATATCGGCGCGGCCGTTATGTAGCGCATCGACGTTCGCGACCGGACCGACCGCGGGCGTTGCGGCGCAGCGCCGCACGTCATTGGGGCTTTCCAGATTGACCAGCCGGCAGATGGATCCGCTGAACGAATAGTATATTCCACTCGGTCGACCGGTTCCGATGACAACCTTCGGACGATCGATATGAAACGCGCAGGCCTGGATCGCGACGGCGAGGAAACTCAGGCCACAACCTGCCCTCACGCGCCGCCATACATTGGGACGCGATCTAGCTGTCCAGCGCATATTCGAGGATCTGCTCGATCAAGCCCTTAACCCAACGGCCGTTGCTGTCGTAGAACAGGCTGCCGGCATAATGTGGTGTGATGATACGATGGCGGAACGCGCGCACCGGCCCTTGCAACGTAGCGACTGCCTCCTCGCCGAGCAGCTTCGCGGCCAGACCGACTTCGCCGCCGCACTGGACGTCGATCAGCTTGCTCTCGCTGACAAGCCGGCTGTCCCACAAGGTGTTCGAGGTGAGAAGGTTGGCCCCCGCGAGGAACGGCCCGTCTTCGCCAAGAATGCGAAAACCGTTCGCGGCGGCATAACCCGAAACCTAGAGATTCGCGCCATTGTGGATGGTCGCGCTCTGGACCGAGACGATGGTTCGTGATGTCAGGAGCGGCATCGCGGCGGCGGTTGTGACGAGGCCCAGAAACCGCCGCCGATTCATGCGAGGAGCGTCCGCTTTGGCGCCTGTCTGCGAGCGTTAGATGCGTTTTCCGAACAGCACAAAGAGACAGCCGCCGAACACCGTCGCAATCCCGGCGATGAAATAGGCCATCGCCGTATCGGTGTATCGTCCGGTAAGCGTATTGGAGAGCTGTTCCATCGGTGCCCCGGAAAAGCGATAGGCGACCCTCAGGACGACCACGCCGATCATCAGAACGGCTATGCCAAGGGAGCGACCGATATCCATAATTTTTCCTAGATCCGGCTTCCACCGGATACGGCGTCTATCTGACGATCAGATTGTCGCGGCCCGACATCGCATCGCACGCGGCGAGCGCACTCACATCGGCCAGCGTACCGACGAAAATTCCGAGAGATTTTTGTTTAAGGATGACGAAGTGCTGCTTTCTTTTTTATCGACGCAACGGCCGGCCGGCATGAATGCCGGCCGGATTTGACTAACGCCACACAGGCTTTCCGAGATTGATCTTGTTTTCATCCGTGAGCGCGCCGGCACCGGCACCTAGCGCGCCGCCGACGATCGCGCCGGTCACCGGATCGCCCAGCAGAAGACCGCCAACCGCACCGGCGCCCGCGCCGATACCGGCACCCGAAAGCGCGCGATCCGAAGTGCTCGATCCGCAGGCACTCAATGCGAAGAGGGCAACGGCGGCCAGGATAGATAGAGAAATGAGTTTCATGATGTTCTCCAAACGAGTTGTGGCGATCGAACGTCGAAGGCGAATGCCGGCGGCGCGTTCAGCATGTCTTCGAAATGCCGTCCCGTTGCGCGCGATAGGTGTCGCGCGGCTGCCGACGTCGTCGCTAAATGAACGGCGCAGTCAGTCGGTCATGACATCGAAGTGATGGCGAACGAGCGGATGGGCTTCTCAGCACGACGGATCGTTTCGAATCCGTTTGGCGATATTAGTCCTGAGACTTTTCTTGAGGGTTCGTTGCTCGCCCCTACATAAAAGGTAGTTTGGGAGCTACAATTTACAATAGAGAAGCAACGAATCGTGTGTCTCTAGACGGGAAGTTGATCGGCGTCCGCAGCCGGCTCTACCTGGAATACGCCATTGATGGCCGCGATATACTGATACTGGCCGATCGTGGCGGCGAGCTCGACGACCCAACGCGTCCCCTTGCGCGTCTGCAGCGCTTCGAACAACGGCTGCTCGACCCGATTGGTCTTCAACAATTGGCGCACGAACAGCACGATGTCGCGTTCGTCGGGCGTGAGCCCGTTGACATCCTTGCGGTGACGGACGGCTTCGATCGCCTCTTCGCGCAGGCCGACGGAGCGGCCGGTTTTGACATGCGCGGCCCACTCGTAACGGGCATCTTTTTCGCGTGCGACCGCGATGATGATAAGTTCGCGTTCGGCTTGGGTCAGCGTCGAGCCGAGCCGGACTTGCGCGCCGGCCTCCATGACCTTCTGTGCCAGGCCCGGGCTGTGCAGCAAAATCTGGAACGGCCCACGCACGCCATGCAGCACTGTGGCGATATGGTCGTATTCGGCATGTTGCTCGGCTGGCAGGTCGGCTTTGTCGGACAGCATTTTAATGCGCGGCATGGTGAACCTCGAATTTGAACCAGATTATGTGACGTGGATCGTTGATGGTTTTATAGTTAAGTACATCAGTCGCTTCTAGGTAACATTTAGATCAACCCCGCTGTCTGAACGAGCAGCCATATCCCGATGACCAAAAACAACAAGGCCGCGATCAAGCGGACAATCTTTAGCGGAACCCGCTTCACTAACTCATTGCCCAAAAAAATCGCCGGAACGTTGGCAATCATCATGCCAAGGGTCGTACCGATCGTGACCGCGACGACCTCGTGAAACCGGGCGCCGAGCGCAATGGTGGCGATCTGCGTTTTGTCGCCCATCTCGACCAGGAAAAACGCGATCAAGGTCGTCAAAAAGGCGCCGAACACATCCGGTTTGTCGCCTGCGTCGTCGAACTTGTCGGGAATGACTGTCCAGATCGCCATGGCGATAAAAGAGAGCCCGACGAGATAGCGGAACCATTCACCGTCGAGGAAGGCGGCGACTTGCGAGCCGAGAAGGGCCGCGAGGAAATGGTTGGCGACGGTGGCGACGAAGATGCCGGCGATGATTGGCAAGGGCTTGCGGAATCGTGTCGCCAAGACGATCGCCAGCAATTGAGTCTTGTCGCCCATTTCGGCGAGAGCGACGATGACGGTCGATGTGAGCAAGGCTTCCATTGATAGTGTGCTCCAGTGCCGGGCGTATCGCGATTCCGATGACATCGCACCTGCCCGCCCGGCAAAAGCGGGGCTGCGACGCCATTGGTCTCGCCTGAACGGTTCTACGCTCCGACCGCGCCACGGCCGTTATGCCGAGCATGTTGACGCGGTGCCCGTCCCGAGTGGACGGCTGGCTACTCCCCAGTGACGTGAACAAAATAATCACAAAATTTGACCCGCACAAGATATGCCGATCTTAGGGTTGTCCGGCGATCGGATGGGCAACGGGCTGGGATTGATTCTCCATCGCGATCCTCGTTATGCATCGTCGCGCGATGCCTGCGACGGCTCAGTTGTCTGCAGAGAGGCTTTGCGACGCGACCTCGCGCTGCGCCTTTGCCGGCAGTTGCGCTAGGATTTTGACTGCCTGTTGGTCCAGGCGTGCGCTCAGTTCCGGGATGCCGCCCCGGTTGAGTGCGTGGGTGAATTCAGATTTGCGGAGCGCCAGCTCACTGATTCCGCCCCCGATGATCACATCGACAATCCGCCAATCATCGTCGAATTTTTCCGTTACATAGGTCACGGTCGCGTCGAGCCTCCGCGGCCGCACCAAGTGGGTCGTCACCAGCGTGACGCCGTTGGCGCGTCGTTCTTCATCGATGGTTTTAAAATATTCGCCCGAGTAATTCTCGAACCGGGAGAGGTAGGTCGCGATGCTCATGCGCACGAAGGCATCGACCACTAGGGCGCGTTCCATCTCGTTGGCGGTCTGCCAACGCGGCCCCGTCGCGCGTTCCATCATCACCGGAAGATTGAAGCTTTCGATCAATCGATCGTTGAGCATCTGAAAGCGGCTCGGCCGCAGCGTCCGATCGTCAGCTTTCACGATGGCGATGAAGGCAGCGTTGAAGTTTTCGACCAAGTGCGCTGCCGGCCCAGCGGCGGCTTTACGCCCGGCCAAACTGGCGGCGAGCGCGACGGCGAGGGCCAAAACCCATAAGAAACGGCGAAGGGGCATGCGCGGGACCCTAGCCCGTTACTCAACCCTGTCGCGTGTCCTAAAGGTGTCAAAGAAAGACAGCGGCCGGCTGCCCACCGGTCCGCTGCTCTCGATGGAGAACTCTCGACGATCAGTTCGCGTAGTCGTATTTGCCGCCCTTCCAGGCATAGACTTTGTAAGCCGGGCTGGTGACGTCGCCTTTGCCATCGAAGCCGATCTCCCCCAGCATCGTGCTGAATTTGGTCGCGCGCATAGCGGCGACGAGGTCGTCAAGTTTGATCGATTTCTTCTGCGCGGCGGCCTGGGCGAAGATTTGAACCGCAGCATAGGCATAAAGCGTATAGCCTTCCGGATCGTATCCTGCTGCCTTGAACTTCGCGACCATTTGCTGCGCGACCGGATTCTTGCGCGGATCGGCATCGAAGGTCATGTAGGCGCTGTCGCCGGCCGGCCCGGCGATGGAGGCGAACTCATTGGTCACTAGCGCGTCGCCGCCGATCAGCGCGATATTGAGCGATTGCTCTTTCGCCTGACGGGCGATCAAACCCGCTTCGGTGTGGTAACCTCCGAAATAGACCGCTTCGACCTTGGCCTGCTTCAGGCGGCTGATCAGTGCGCTGAAATCCTTGTCGCCCACATTGATGCCTTCGTAAAGCGCCTCCTTGACGCCCTTTTCGTTGAAGCGTGCCTTGGCGAAATCGGCGAGGCCTTTGCCGTATTGCGACTTGTCGTGGACGATGGCGACGACCTTGCCCTTGAACTTCTCCATCACGAAGTCTGCGCCGACGCCGCCTTGTTGGTCGTCGCGCCCGCAGACGCGGAAGACGTTCTTGAATTTGGCGCCGCGTTCGGTGAGCACGGGATTGGTCGAACCCGGTGAAATCTGGAGAATCCCCTCCTCGGCATAGACCTCAGAGGCGGGAATCGACGAGCCCGAGCAATAGTGCCCGGCGACGAAAACGACCTTTTTGGAAGCGAGCTGGTTGGCGACCGCAACGGCCTGTTTGGGATCGCAGGCATCGTCGCCGACCTCAAGCCGCAGTTTGCGCCTGATGACGCCACCCTGCGCGTTGATGTCCGCGACCGCCATCTCGGCGCCGCGGCGGAACTGTTCGCCGAAACTGGCATTCGACCCGGTCATCGGCCCCGCGACGGCGATGACAATCTCCTGGGCGGAAACCGTGGATGCTACGGCCAACCCGGCGGCAGCCACCAACCCGAAAAGCGTTTTACGCATGAAACCCTCCGTCCAAATGAATATGGGAAAATCCTATCACGTGGCGCCGCTCCCAAGATAGGCAGCGCGTACTTCGCCATTGGCCAAAAGTTCGGCCCCCGTGCCGGCGAGCACGATTGATCCGGTCTGCAGCACATATCCGCGCATCGCGACCTTCAGCGCCTGATGCGCATTTTGTTCGACCAACAAGACGGTGAGGCCCTGGTTGCGGTTGAGATCGCGAATGACCTCGAAAATTCGCTTTGTGATCAGCGGGGCGAGGCCGAGCGAGGGCTCATCCAGCAGCAGCAATTTCGGCCGCGCCATCAACGCACGTGCGATGGCGAGCATCTGCTGCTCGCCGCCGCTCAAGGTGCCGCCGCGCTGATCGCGCCGCGTGCCCAGAATGGGAAACATTTCGAACATGCGTTCGGTGTCTTCGGCGACATGCGCCTCGCCGGCGATGGTCGCACCCAGATGCAGGTTCTCGAGTACGCTGAGGCGGGCGAAGATACGCCGCCCTTCGGGCGCGTGGGCGATCCCGCGATGCATGATATCGCGCATGGGTTCATGGGTGATGTCGGTGCCGTCGAAGATAATCCGTCCGGTCTGCGCGCGCGGCTTGCCGCAGATGGTCATCAGCAATGTTGATTTGCCGGCGCCGTTGGCTCCGATCAGCGCCACGATCTCCCCCGCGTTGACAATGAGGTCGACGCCTTTTAGCGCGGCGACGGGGCCGTAGGATGCATGAAGGCCCGCGATCTCCAGCATCAGGCACTCTCCACGGCGTCGGGCTCGCCGAGATAGGCGCGGATAACGGCCGGATCGGCGCGTACCGCGTCGGGTGTGCCGTTGGCGATGCGCTTGCCGTAATCCAGCACGACGATGTGATCGGAAATGCCCATCACCACATTCATGTCGTGCTCGATCAGCAGCAGCGACACGCCGTCGGTGGCGCGGATGTCGAGCAACAGGCGATTGAGTTCGGCGGATTCGCGCGCATTCAATCCCGCTGCCGGTTCGTCCAGGCAGAGCAGAACCGGATCGGTGCAGAGCGCGCGCGCGATTTCCAATTTGCGTTGTGCGCCATAATGCAAAGTGCCGGCCTCATCGTCGGCGCGGTCCACCAGGCCGATGCGCTCAAGCCAGCCGCGCGCCTTGGCGACGGCGTTTCGTTCGGCCTTGCGATAGCTGGGCAAGCCGAACAGGCCTGCGATGGTGTAGCCCGATGCGCACATCAGCTTGTTGTGTTGCGCGACGATCAGGTTCTCCAAAACGGTCATGCGCGGAAACAGGCGGATGTTCTGGAAGGTGCGCGCGACATGCGCGGCACTCGCGATCTTATGTCCGCTCATCTGAGCGAGGTCGAAGGTGGCGCTGTCACGGGCGAGTGCGATGCGGCCGAGCGTCGGTTTGTAGAACCCGGTGATGCAGTTGAACACGGTCGTCTTACCGGCTCCGTTCGGCCCGATGATTGCGGTGATGTGCCCGGCTTGCGCGCTGAATGACAGATCGTCGATGGCCGTCAGGCCGCCGAACCGCATGGTCAGGTTCGCGACATCGAGCAGTACGCCGTTCATGCGCCGCTCCCCAACTGTATCGTCGGTGAACGGCGCGACAGCAATCCGTAGGGGCGCCACACCATGATCGCGATCATGGCCGCGCCGAACAACAGCATGCGGAACTCGGCGAACTCGCGGCCCACTTCGGGGAGTGCCACCAACAGGATCGTTGCGATTACGATCCCGATCTGGCTGCCCATGCCGCCCAGTACGACGATGGCGAGGATGAAGGCGGATTCCAGGAAATTGAAACTCTCCGGGCTGATGAATCCCTGGCGCGTCGCGAAGAACGCGCCGGCGAAGCCGCCGAACATGGCGCCGATGGTAAACGCAGTGAGCTTGGTGTTGGTCGGATTGATGCCGAGCGCTTTGCACGCGATTTCGTCTTCGCGCAGCGCCTCCCAGGCACGCCCGATCGGCATGCGGCGGATGCGTTGCGTGAAGGCGTTCGTGATCAGCGCCAACGCGAGAATGATGAAATAGAGAAAGATGAAACGATGCTGGGTCGAATAGTCGAGTCCGAACAATTCGTGAAACGGCATCGGACCGCCCGCTTCGGCTTCGCGCGCGAAGGGAAAGCCGAAAAAGCTTGGCCGTGGAATGCCCGAAACGCCGTTGGGTCCGCCGGTGAAGCTTTGCAGATTGATGATAAGCAGGCGGATCATTTCGCCGAAGCCGAGCGTAACGATGGCGAGGTAGTCGCCGCGCAAACGCAACACGGGAAAGCCAAGCAGCACACCGAGCATGGCGGCGAGCGCGCCGGCCATCGGCAATGCTTCCCAGAAATTGAGGCCCCAGTAGCGCGACCCCAGCGCAAAGGAATAGGCGCCGACCGCGTAGAAGGCGACATAGCCGAGATCGAGCAGCCCGGCGAGGCCGACGACGATGTTCAATCCCCAACCCAGCATCACGTAGATGAGGATCGTGATGGCGAGATCGATGACGTAACGATCGGCGAAGGGCAGGAAGGGAAGTGCTACGGCGAAACCGATGCCGCCCAGCGCCACCAGTTTCATCGTGGTTCGATGTTGAGCGTTGGAGACGTGCGGCGCTTTGGCACGGCGCCTGATGCGCCAATGAGGCGGCCAGAAATTGAGAATCAGCCGTCCCGCGATCACCGCGATCACGCAATAAGCGACCCAATCGAAGCGCGTCTGCAATCCAAGCCCGCTGCCGACTTCTATCGTGCGGAACCCGACCAGAGGCACGGCGAGCATGAGGGCGACGAAGCCGGCGAGACCGGCGTCCTTCAGCGCGGCGACGGCCATGTGGTTTGCGCCACGGGACGTGGTGACGCGCGACACCTCAGACCTTCTCCACATCGGGCCGGCCGAGCAGGCCGGAGGGGCGGAAGATCAACACGAGGATGAGGATCGAGAAGGTCGCGATGTCCTTGTATTCGATCGAGAAGTAGGCCGACCAATAGGCTTCCACGAGGCCGATCAGGAAGCCACCCAGCATCGCGCCCGGCAGCGAGCCGATACCGCCCAGAACGGCCGCGGCGAACGCCTTGATCCCGGCCTGGAAGCCGATGAAGAAATCCACCACGCCGTAATAGAGGGTGACCATGACACCGGCGACCGCCGCTAGGATCGCGCCGATCATGAAGGTCATCGAGATCGTGCGGTCGACATCGATGCCGAGCAGCGCCGCCATCGTCTGATCTTGTTCACACGCGCGCTGCGCTCGACCGAAGCGCGTGCGCGTGATCAGCAGCGAGAAGCTGATCATCAGCGCAATCGTGAGCGTAACGATGAGGATCTGGATATAGGTGACGGCGACCTGGAAATGCCCGGTCTCGATCAAGGGGATGGCGCCAGTCACGATCGGCTGGATCGATTTGACCCGCGCCCCCTGCAAAAGTTGCACGTAGTTCTGCAAGAAGATCGACATGCCGATCGCCGAAATCAACGGCGCCAGACGGAAGGAGCCGCGCAACGGGCGGTAAGCGATGCGCTCCACCGCCCAGCCATAAGCGGCGGTGAACAACATCGCCGTCACCAGCACGATCAGCACGGCCGCCGGCACCCAGGTGACCCCCATCATGCCGAGCAGCGTGAAGGCGATCACCGCGATGAAGGCGCCGATCATGTAAATTTCGCCGTGCGCGAAATTGATCATGCCGACGATGCCGTAAACCATCGTGTAGCCGATCGCGATCAGTCCATAGACCGCGCCGAGCGTGATGCCGTTGATGGTCTGTTGGAGGAAATACTCCACGCTCGGTATTTCCTCCTCTCGTTTCCTATTTGCTGCGAACCAGGCGGACCGGCTCGATCGGCCCGGTATTGCCGAGCCCGGCTTGGCCCTGCACCATATCGAGATCGATGACGAGGGCCACGCCGGTGCGGGCGTAATCGTGATCGCGTTCGACCTGCGTCATGGTCTGGTAGACCTTCTCGCGCGTCGCCTCGTCGGTCGCGATCTTCGCGCGGCCTTGGAACTGATAGGTCGCCTTCGACTCCTCATTGCGATACATGAGCGCGATCTTCGGGTTCTTCTGGATCGACTTGAGGAAGGAGCCGCCCGCGTTGCGCACCCACATGGCAATCTGGTCGTCGCTGAAGGCTTGTGTCGAGCCGCGATAGCTGAGCACCGGCTGACCGGCCTCGTCGGTATAGGCGACGACCATCGGGTGTTTGGTTGCGAGCGCTTCGGTAACGAAGCTCTTGATCGTGGGCGTGAGCTTCATCTCGCTCGGCGCGCGCGATGCACCTGGTACGTTCTGTTGCTGCACGGCCGAGATTTTATCGCCCTCGAAGAGCATCGTCATGATGACGCCGCCGGCGCCGCTGGCCGGCGTGCCTTTGATCTGGATGCCGTCGAACGTGTCGGCAAAGGGCGGCTGCCACGTCACCGTCTTATAGACCTTGCTCGTGCCCTCGTCGGTGAGGCGCTTGAGCACGGCCTGTTTGCCCGGGATATTGAAATTGAGCGCGCGAAACACTGCGTTGTCGCTCAGAAGCTCGGCCTGCGGTGCGCCTGCGGATACGGAGTCCATGAAGTTGCGCACGATCTCGAGTTTGTCGGCCATAGTTTTTCTCCCTCAATTTTGATTAGACGAATTTTAGTCATAACTGGGCTGCAAAGGCACGGGCAAGTGCGGCCCGGCGGAACCCGACCCCGGGGACGGCGTTTAGCGTCACGTCGTCCTTACTGGAGTCGGACCATGCGCGCTATCTTCTTATAGCTTCTGGGTATTCCTATTCCGATCCTCATTCTGCTTTACCTTTTCAATGTTCTTTAGCCGGCCCGGCCCGCTTACGACAGAAGATTGCGGCTGAACTGAGTAGCACTTGCGCTCTCCCGCGCCCGTCGGCATATCGCAAACAATTCTTATTTGCATAAATCGAGGGAACGATGCGCCTGTCCATTTCTGCCATGACCGCGGCATTACTTTTGCCCGGTTTCAAGGGTTCCCGGGCACGGGCGGCCGAGTCCGCCGCGGCGTCATTTCGTCGTCGGATTCGACGATGCGGGACGGATCGATTTCAAATTGCCTTTGCCGGCGCGCGGCCATGGCTTCGCCCATCGTTTCCTGGCGGATCAATGCACGGTATTCGGGCGCCGAATGGGATCGTTCGCTTGTGTCATCGATCTGCGGGCCTGCGAAATCGCACCGACCATCGCGCCGCCGAGGGCGCTCAATTTCTACGGCCACGGCACCTATTCGACCGACGGCGAACGGCCCTTTGTCTGCGAACACGACGATCCGACGGGGGCTGGTTTGATCGCCGTCTTCGACGCGGCGCTCAGCTATGCGCGCATCGGCTATTTCAGTTCCGGCGGTATCGGGCGGCACGCCGTGCCGGCGATGCCTCCGACGGCTGCTCCGGCTCGGCATAGACGCAAACCAGCCGATCTCGACGTCAGACTGGCTCTGGGACAACCATCTGTGCGTCGTCTGACACGACGATGGCGTGCCTCCGTTGCAACCGTTCTTTCAGATAAATCCGCGTAATCCGGGCGAATTATCGCCCGGCTTATTTTGTTTGTCGCGTGATCTTTGCTCCTGTTAACATTCGCGCATATGCCGGTCGTCAAATGCATCGGCACGTCAACGCAACGGGAGAACCAGCAATGCTCGACGCGGAACGCAATCAATTGTTGATGGAAGTGGGCGCGGGCACGCCGATGGGCGAGGTGATGCGCCGCTATTGGCATCCGGTCGCCGCCGAGAGCGAATTTTCCGACAAGAACACGAAACCTGTCCGCCTGCTCGGCGAAAATCTCGTCCTATATAAAGATCTGAGCGGTACTTACGGTCTGCTCGACCGGCACTGCCCGCATCGTCGCGCCGATCTGTCGTATGGCTATGTCGAACAGGACGGCCTTCGCTGCAATTATCACGGCTGGCTGTTCGGCAAGGATGGCAAGTGCCTCGCGCAGCCCTACGAAGACGTCGAGGATCCGAGCGGCAAGCTGCGCAAGACCATCCAGATCAAGAACTACAAAGTGGCGCAGAACGGCGGGCTTATCTGGGCCTATCTGGGGCCGGACCCAGTTCCCGAAGCACCGTCCTACGAGCATTTCCATTGGCAGAACGGATTCCGCCAGATCGTCTTTTCGGAAATTCCCTGTAACTGGTTCCAGTGTCAGGAGAACTCGATCGATCCCGTTCATTTCGAATGGATGCATTCGAACTGGGACGTCCGGCTCAAGGGGAAGCTGGGGCCTTATTCGCCGTCGCACGTGAAGGTGGACTTCGACGAATTCGAGCATGGCTTCATCTATCGCCGCATCCGCACCGATACCGATGAGAACCACGCCATGTGGGCATTGGGGCGCGTCTGCCTATGGCCCTATGCCCTGGCGACGCGCAGTCACATCGAATGGCGCGTCCCGATCGACGATGAAACGACGCTCTCGGTCGGCTGGTTCTTCGATCGCGTACCCAAGGCGCGCGAGCCTTATGTGCAAAATTCGGTGCCGTCTTGGTACGCGCCGGTCAAGGACCCGAAAACGGGGCGCTGGATCACCAGCCATGTGATGAACCAGGATTTCGTGGCCTGGGTCGGCCAGGGCACCTTCGCGGATCGCGCGCAGGAACATTTGGGGCGCTCCGACAAAGGTATCGCCATGATCCGCCAGCGTTATTTCAAGGATATGGAGGCAGTGGCTCGCGGCGAGGATCCGAAAGCGATCTACCGCGATCCGAAGCAGGCGGCGCGTATCCAATTCCCGATCGACGGGCTCGAGCTGTTCCGCGACGGGGAGGACAATCCCGATCATCCGCGCCGCGAGAGATTCACGTTCCTCGCGGGCCAACCCGCTGAGATCACGCTCGCCTATGACGATGCCATGGGGTTCGGCGCAGAGCCGACAAAGATATAAGTCGGCAATAAATAAAGCATACCTGCACGCAATCTATCGTGCGTTCACGAAACAGGTTTGGGAGGCAACGACATGATTGGCCAAGTCATTAAGTCTGGCACAAAGTACGGCGCGATTTCCGCAGTGGCACTTATGACCATGGCCGGCGCGGCGCACGCGCAGAAATCGAAAGATACGCTCCGCGTCGCCGTCACCGATTCCATTGCCGGCGTCGACGCGCTGTACTTCGCCGGGTTCGACGGGTTCATCACCAACAAGATCGTGCAGGACACTCTGGTTTATTGGGATACGGTCGAGAAGAAATTGAAGCCGCAATTGGCAAGCGAATGGAAACGCGTCGATGCCGGTACGATCGATTTCAAGCTGCACCAGGGCGTGAAGTTCCACAACGGCCAGGATTTCACGGCGGACGACGTCGTCTATACCTTCCAGCACGCGATCGATCCCAAATACAAATTCCGTCTCAAGGATCGCTACAATTTCGTCAAAAACATGGAGAAGCTCGACAAATACACCGTGCGCCTTCATCTAACCAAAGGCTCGGGCGTCGATCTAATCAATCTCAGCTCTTATCCCCCCATCCTACCCGTGGCGGTTCATGAAAAGTACGAGAACAAGGAGGCCTTCGCGCGCGAAACCGTCGGCACAGGCCCCTATCGTCTGGCGTCATTGGATTCCAACGGCGTCGTCTTTCAGAAATCGCCGGCCTATTCCTGGGGCAGTTCGTTCCCGGCGGGTCGGATCGACAAGGTCACGCTCTCGACCATCGGCGACAAACAGACGCAGATCGCCAAGGTGCTGGTTGGCGAACTCGATATGATCTTCGACATCGATCTGGACCAGGCGAAACGGGTTGTCGAATCGAACAAGGATTATCGCTTGCACGTCTCGCCGACCGCGGGCTTTTTCTTCCTGAACTTCGACACCGCGAACCGTTCGGGGATCAGCCCCTTCGGCGACAAGCGCCTGCGCGAGGCGGTGCTGTCGGCGCTCGATCTCAATGCTTTCGCCAAAATCTATGTGCCGAAAATGGAGCCCGACCAGGCCCTCTCGTCCATGTGTCATCCGATGCTCGATCCGTGCACGCCGGACCTGTCCGTGAAACTTCCCGATTACGATCCGGCGCGCGCCAAAAGGCTTCTGGCGGAGGCCGGCTTTGGGGCGAAGGGCCTGGACGTCGAAATCCTCACTTGGTCTCCGTCCAGGATCGTCACGGAGGCGGTGGCGGGCGAGTTGCGCAAGGTCGGCATCCGCGCCACCGTGAACAACGCGGCGCGCAATGTCTTCACCAAGCTGCGTGGCGACGGCAAGGCGGTCATGCAGATCACCATCTGGGACAATGGCGGCGAGCCCGATATCGAACGCACCGCCAACTATTTCTTCGGCGCGGACATCCCGCAGAACTACGTTCAGTCGGCAGATCTTGCCAAGCTCGCCGATGCGGGCCGCGAGGAGATCGACCAAGACAAGCGCCGCCAGATCTACGACAAGCTGTTCGGCATCGCGAATGCAGAACGCTACATCGCGCCGCTTATCCCGGCACCGTCCTTGATCGTGCATACCAAGGATCTGGTATTCGACAATACCCCGATCATCCGCGGCCAGGGATTTGGGTTTAATCAAATGGGATGGGTGAAGTAGGCCGAGCAATCGGGACTCATAAGAGTACCAGGGCTCCACAGGAGGTTCGATGTCTTTGATGGTGAAACGCGCGTTCGGCACATTCGTATTATTATGTGGCGCTTTGCTGTGTGCGGCCCCCACGATCGCGCAATCGCAAAGCAGCGATATGATCTGGGACGCTACGTTGGCCAAGGCCAAAACCCAGACACTCGTCATGGTGAACCAGGGCGGCCCGGGTTTCGACAAGACGATCGAAGCCTTCACGAAAAAGTTTGGTATCAAGGTCGAAGCGACGGTCGCGCGGCCGACGGTCATCCTGCCCCGGGTCAAAACGGAGCAGGCGAACGGTCAGTATGTATGGGATTTGTGGTGGGCCACGACGTCCAACATGACGGGCACGGCCGGCCCGGCGGGAATGCTGCAAAAGTTTGAAGATTTCCTGATACTTCCGGAGGTCAAGGATGTCTCCAAATGGCGCCATCCGGACTACATCTATGGCGATGCGGCGCGCATGGTTTTCACGCATGCGCACGAGGTTACCGCTTCGGCCTATCGCAATACGGAGATCGTGCCGGACCTCGATACCGACTCCATCGATGGCCTTCTCGATCCGCGGCTCAAGGGCAGGATCATCGTACGCGATGCGTCGCAGCCTAATTCAGGATCGTCGGCCCTGGCGCCCCTTTACACGCTCAAGGGCGAGGCGTTCGTTGCCCGGTTTCTCAAGGATCAGGATCCCCGCGTTCTCGACAATCCGCAACAGATCGATTCGACGATGATGCGCGGCGGCGCGGCGATCGCCTTCGGCATGCAATTCTTCGCCTATGCGCAATGCGTGAAGGACGGCGGCTGCAAGAATATCAAACCGATCGCCCATCTGGAGGCCGTCTCGTCGCGCGGATTGTCCGTGTTCAAGAACGCGCCCAACCCCGAGGCCACGAAAATCTTCGTCAATTGGGTTCTCAGCAAGGAAGGCCAGGAGGTGTTCGTCAAGGAATGGGCCGCGGCGAACGAAAGCGGCGCCGTCAGCATGCGCAAGGATGTCGAGCCGCACCCGTTGCACAAGCGCGATCTGCCGGATTTCGCCAGGGCCCGCGACTATGTCTGGGTCCATACGAACGAGGGTGCCAAGGAAGTCGATGCCGTCGTTCGGATATTCAAGGAAGTTGTCGGCAGATAAGCCGGTTTTATCAATAGAGTAAGGAAACGAGAATGAAACTTCAGCTGAGTGCCGGCCTTGCCAGCAATCCACGTACCTATCCGATCATGGACGGCCGGGTTAATCCCGACGGCATCGACCTGATCTGCTCGCCCGTTCATGGCTCCGAATTATTTTGGCGCCAACTCCATTTCGGCGATTTCGATATTTCGGAAATGTCGATGTCGTCGCTGATGATGGCCATCGCGAGTGGCGACAAGCGGTGGGTCGGAATTCCCGTCTTCACGACACGCAAGATGTTCCATACCTGGGTCCTGGTGCGGCGCGATCGCGGAATCGACAAGCCGTCGGATCTGAAGGGCAAGAAAATCGGCGTTCCCGAATATCAGCAAACGGCCGCTTTATGGTCGCGAGGTATCCTGCAACACGAATTCGGCGTTTCTCCGACGGACATCGGCGAATGGTGGATGGAGCGCAATCCCGAACACAGCCATGGCGGCAAGATGGGGTTCAAGGCGCCTCCGGGTGTGAACCTCTCCTATATCCCGACGAGCACCGACATGGGCGAAATGCTTCTCGAAGGCAAAATTGACGGCGCCCTGCTGTATCTCGCCGGCACCAACAACCTCGTCGATCGCAGCTCGGCCGATCTCAATCACCATCCCGATTTTAAGTTGTTGTTCGCCGATCCGCTCGCCGAGGGTGCCCGCTATTTCGCCAAGACCGGTATCTATCCGATCAATCATGGCATGGTGATCAAGCGCGAGATCGCTGAGGCGCATCCCTGGGCCGTCCTCAATATCCTCAAGGCGTTCGATCAGGCGAATGCGATCTCCGAAAAGGCGCGCCGCGATGCGGTCGAATACCATCTCGAAAGCGGCCTCATCCCCGCGCAGTACAAAAAGGCGCTCGAAACGCCGCTGATCGCGCACGGCATCAAGGCTAACCGCAAGGTGCTGGAAACGGCGGCGCAATTCTCGTTCGAGCAGGGCCTGACGCCGAGATTGATGAAGCTCGAGGAAATATTCGCGCCATCGGTGATGGAACAGTAACCGAAGGCCGTTACGGTTCCGTTCGCAACGGTCGACGATCAGGTCGCGACAGCCCGATATAGGCCATCCATAAAACGGACGCGAACCCGATCAGTGCAATTGCGCCCAACGATGCCCAATCCAGTAGGCCGTGAATATTGGCGAAGCTCGCGTTCGTCAGCATGGGAGCGATCAGAACCGCGCCGATCCCGATGGCTGTTGCCGCGATCAGAACGACCTGCAACCTGTTTTGGCGAAAGCGACGGCGTTGGAACAGGAAAACGACTCCGAATACCAACATCAGCGCTGCGACGCCGAGGAGAATCCACAAGAAGAAGCCGAACATCTCGTGCAGAATGGCGACCAGCGTACCTGGCGATAAATCTTTCATGGCTCGATCCTCACGCTAGGCCCCGCAGCATGGCGGTATAGTTGGGCTTCAGCACTTTTTCCTTGATGACCCACGGAATCCAGTGCTCCTCAAGCGGCGCGATAAACGGAAACGACGGCGTCAGGTTGTTGTCGTAGTCGAACTCGACGAGCATCGCCTGCCCGATCTTGGTGATCAGGGGGCACGAGGTATAGCCGTTATATCGCTCGGCGCTGCCCTTTCCTGTGATCGTGCCGATCAGATGATCGACCGCGACGGGAGCTTGCCATTTCACGCTCGCGGCCGTTTTGCCCTTGGGAACGCCGTTGATGTCGCCAACGCCGAATATGTTGGCGTAGCGCGAATGGCGGAGCGTCGCCCGATCGACTTCGAGCCATCCATCCGCCGCGAACGGGCCGGACTGCCAGCGCAGCGGACTCTTGCGCACGGCCGCCGGTGCCCGCATCGGCGGGATGACGTTGATGAAATCCCATTTCATTTCGATAGGCCCGCTGGGCGTCGCATAGGTGGCGATATGCCGGGCCGGGTCGATGGCGCTCAGCACGTGACCGAAATTCGTTTCGAATTCCTGTCGCTGGAACAACTCGCGAACCTTGGCATCGACCAGAGGAACGCTGAACAAGGTTTGATTGTGGGCGTTGTAGACGATCTTGGATTTTGCGCGTGTGCCGTTGCGGCGCAGATAATCGTCCGCCAGGAAAGCTTGTTTCAGCGGCGCGCCGGCGCATTTCATTTCTGTCGCCGGGCGGCCGAACAGACCGGTGCCTCCGGTGCCCGCGAACGCAGCAAGTGCCCGCCACGACGCTTCCGCGTAAGTCGGACCCGCATAGACGCTGGCAATTCCCTCGCGCCCGATCAGCGACAGATCCATTCCCACGATCGCGGCATAATCGAGCGCCAGCCCCGTCGTCACGACCAGAAAGTCGTATGGCAGCGCCGTGCCGGACTCGGTGACGATCTTATTCCCCTCGGGATCGAATTCCGCGACCCGCTCCTTGATCCAGCGGACATCGGGCGCGATATAGTCCTTCGTCTTCAGCACCGAATAACTGGCCGGTTTGACCCCGGCGCCGATCAAGGTGAAGCCGGGCTGGTAGAAATGCTCCTCGCTGGGTTCGATCAAGACGATCTCGGCGCCGTCCAACTGGGCCGCGAGCCGCGACGCGACGGCCAGGCCGGCGGCCCCGCCCCCCGCGATGACGATCCGCGCCTTGGTGCGGACCGCGTTCGCCGCGCCGGATAGGGGCAGCGTGGCCGCGATCAGTCCCGCGCCGGCGGATGCCAGGAATTCGCGGCGGCGAAGGCGGGGTTTGTCCATGCGGTCATCTCTCGGATACATCCTTCAAGCTTGGCCCTCGGGGCGGCCGGGCTCCTTGACGTGAGTCAAGGTGGCCGGCCGCCGAATCCTTATGGTTGCCAAACGTCCTCGCGGCGAGCGGATCGGTCGGCATGACCGGGTCGCGTCGTGTGCGATAACTCGACGGAGTCGCGCTATGCTCACGCAGAAAGCCTGGTCGCCTTATCTCGCGGGACTCGTCATCGGTCTCCTTCAGATACCTGCATTTTTGATCGTCGAGACCGCGCTTGGCGCCTCGTCGTCCTACGTGACGATCGGTGTATGGCTGACCGGTTACGTCGATCCATCCATCACCGGCATCGGTTACGCGGCGAGTCACGTCTCGGCCGCCGCGAAGAACTGGTGGCAGGTCGCGATGGTCGGCGGGATCGCCATTGGCGCTTTCGTCTCCATGAAACTTTCGGGCGCGCGCCGCGCGGCGATTTCGCCGATCTGGTCGCGCGCGATCGGCACCGCGTCGTCCAAGCCGCGTTATGCGATGGCGTTCCTCGGCGGCTTCGTGATGCTGTTCGGCGCCCGCATCGCCGATGGCTGCACGAGCGGCCACGGCATATCGGGCATGGCGCAATTGTCGGTCGGCTCCACCGTGGCGGTCGCGGCCATGTTCGCCGGCGGGATCGGCGCGGCGATGCTGTTCAAGCGGGTATAGGAGAAAGATCATGTCGATTCTAACCGCGGTGATTGTCGGCGTTGCGATGGGTGTGGTCTTTGGTTTTGCGCTGGAAAAATCGCGCGTCTTCGAACCCGGCGTGATCGTCGGCCAGATGCAGCTACGCACCTTCATCATGCTTAAGGTGTTTCTCACCGCTGTCGCCACTGGGGCGGTGGTGCTCGCGGTCCTGAATGGCTTCGGGTTTGTGAAGCTGGCGCCCAAGGCGGCGCTTTATTATGCCGATATCATCGGCGGCCTGATCCTTGGCGTCGGCATAACCATGGCCGGCGCCTGCCCAGGTACGACCTTGGCACAGGTCGGCGCGGGTTATCGCGATGCGATCTACACATTGGTTGGCGGCCTTTTCGGCGCGGTTGCTTATACCTACGCGCAGCCGATGTTGTCCAAGACCTTTCTCGGCGAGGGCGCCGGAAAGATCGTCTTCACCGACCTGCTCGGCATTCCCTATTGGGCGGGAGCCTTGATCTTCGCCGGCGCGCTGGTCGTGATCCTGATCGTGATGGAGAACCGGCGCCCGTGGCGCGCAGAACTCGGCAACGACGTCGATGGGTATTTCGGCCCGGCCCGGCCGGAGGCTTAGAGGCGGCCACTTATTAATGAGGCCGCGGGCTATTGCGGAGAGCAATCGAGCCGCGCGTAGTATTGCGCGGCCTCGCGCAGGCGTGCGTCCGGTATATCGCGGAGAAACAGATCCATGGCTGGGTGCGTGCGCTCCTTGGAGCCCGTTTGTGGCGGATCTGCATTGGCCCGTTTGAACGCCAATAGCTGAACTTCTAGATAATCTGGGTTCTGCCCGTAGATATATGGAATGCTCGGAATGGCCTGGACTTTCTGGGGCGCATGGCAATCGGCACACCAGCCAATTCCGCTCTGCGTCGCGTCCGGTTCAGGCAGCCTGTCCGCTTGGACGCACGGTAAACTGGAGAAGTACTCGGCGACATCGCGTAAAGCATTGGTGGCGACGGCGCTTGTGTGCTGCTTCATCAGCTCGGACCGGCGTTGACGCGATCGGTCCGGATCGGGGGCCACCGGAGGATCGACCGCATCTTCGACAAAATCCGACCGCGCTAGGCCGGCGAAGCGTTGTAGCTGATTGATCAAGTACTCGAGGCTTTGCCCGGCAAGATTGGGGATATTTGTGTTGATCGCGTGTCCGACCTTTCCATGACAGGTCGCGCATTGGTCGATTACCTCCAGCAATGGCGGAGCTTCTTCGCTGCGCGACGGACCCACGAGCGCGGCCATCACCAGCCCGAGCCCCAAAAGCGCTGCGACGGTGACTGGCGGTCTCATCCCTGCAAGCATGTCCGAGATACTAGTGAGCTATTTCATGCCACAATTGACCCAGATCAAACCGACCGTCGAAGATGCATATTTTCGATTGCCTAGTCGCCTTTCGGGCTGAGCACGTCCTTCAGCTTGTCGCGGTTCAACGTATAGCCAAGTCCGGGCTTCATCGACATCTCGAAGAATCCGTCCTTCGGTTCGGGCAGGCCGTCGAAGATCGATTTGCAGGCTTCGGTCGCCATGTAGTGGAACTCGACCAGGGTTCCGTTTGCCGCACCCGCCACCAGATGCATGTTCTCATAGGGCCAGCCGCCGCCATTGGCGAAGGGCACGTTGAAGGCCGCCGCCATGCCGACGATCTTCTGCGATCGGGTGAAGCCCTGCGCGGTCTCCGTCTTTTTCGGCAGGATGTCGAGGGTCAAGCGCGGATTGACGGAATACGCGGCGACACGCGCGATCTTCATGACGGGATCCTCCTGGAAGGACTGTTTATCGCGTTCAGTCGCGGCCGCGATGGAAGGTGCAGGCCGCGTTCTCGGTATATTCGACGGCCTCGCGGCACTGGGCAAGGTTCGGCATCTTGACGAAATGGGCCGACGGCGTGCCCGCCATCAACACCATATAGACGCCGGCTTGGGGGATATCCTCGATGCGTGGGATCTTGTCTGCGGCCGGTTGTTCGACGAGGCGATATTCCGGCTGCGCGATCTCGACGGGCGGCCGGGCGGCCGGTAGGCTTTGGCCGGGCGTGCTGCGCACCAGCAGGAATTTTGTGGTCACGACATTGCCGTCGGCATCCTCGGCGCGGACCACCACGTCGCTTTCGCCGGGTGGCACCGAAATGCGGCGTTGGAAACTTTTTTCCTTCACGCTGGCGCGCATCCCGTTGATCGTCACATCGACACCCTCGGCATCGTCCTCGACCGTGCCGCGAATCCAGATCTGGGGTCCGGTGGCGCGGATGCGCCCGTTGGAGACGTACAGCACATTGAGCTTGGGCGGTGCCGATGCACCCGACCCGGCCTTCGGGAGCGCGGCCGGCCGGACCGCTCCGGTTGAGGGCGAAGGCGCTGTGGCGCGACGCGTAACCTCGCGCGCATCGACGGCGAACTCGTCATCGACAACGGGTGAGGAAAAGACGGCGGCCAGCGGGCCGATGACCGGTGAGGTGCGTAAGCCCGTCCCGTCGCGCTGGGGCGCCGCCGTCTGCGGCGACGAACATGCGGCGAGCAGAAGCGATCCGAGGCATAGAAGATAAAGGCGCAAACCGGAAGCCATCATGAAACCTTGTATTCCTCAATATATAGTAGGTTCAACAGGTTTGAACACAGGATGCACCATATGAAATTGGTCCTTGGGATCTGTGCGCTACTGGGTTTCTGGGCCGGTCCCGTGGCCGCGGATTCGGCGCTCGCGCCCACCTCGGTCGTAGTTGGGCCGGTCGTGGTCGAATTGTTCACCTCGCAGAGTTGCTCGTCCTGTCCGCCGGCCGAGGCGCTGTTGGGCAAGCTCGCTGGGCGGCCGGATCTCATCGCCCTCGAATTCCATGTCGATTATTGGAACGACCTGGTCCACGGCGCGGCCGGGCGCTGGACGGACGTTCATTCCAGTCCGGTCCATAGCGCGCGCCGACGCGCCTATGGCCGGCGCCTCGGCGGTGGAGTCTATACCCCACAAATGGTGATCGACGGACGGGCCCAGGCGATCGGTTCGCGTGCGGACGATATCGAACGCGACATTGCCGCCGCCCGCCAACGGTCGCGCACGCCGCTCATGGTGACGGCAACCGATGCGGGAGGTTTGGCGATTCGGGGTGCGGCCGGCGCGACGGCTCCGGCCGAGCTTTGGCTGGTGCGCTATCTATCCGAAGAGACGACCCGGGTCCGGGCTGGCGAGAATCGAGGTCAGATTCTGGTTAATCATCATATCGTAACCGGTATGATTCACCTGGCGGATTGGCCACTCGCCACCGATACACTCTCGGTCGATCCACTCGACCTCCCGCCCGGTGAGGGATGCGCGGTCCTCCTTCAGGCGTCTGATCAGGGTCCGATCATGGGTGCGGCCACCTGTCCGAAAGCCCCGCGATACCAATAGCTACATTCGTAGCTCTTTACAGACTAGATGAGGAGATTGTCACCGGTTTTGACAAGGCTTCGTTAACTCTTTTTGGTTGATTGCATATAAAATCATTTAAAATCAAATATTTACAGTTTATTTTTCAGACGTAATCTCCATGTCTAAAAACCGGCCAACGCTCGTAGTTGACAAGCTGGCCTCATGACGGCAAAATTCCGCAATATCATGGGGGTACCGACCATTCTTACCGCTATCAATGGCGTTTTTTCGGCGCGAAATCCGTGCGTTTTCTCGGCATCCCGGTAACTCGGTATGGATACCGTTTCTAGGGATCTTCCCGATCAGACCCACAAGGTTTCGTATACGATCCCCTGTTCAAGCGCCTTTCGCGACGCGGTGAGCGAATTGGCCTTGCGCCGGCACTCTAACGTCGCCGATCTGGCCCGCTCGGTGCTCCTGCTGCTGTCCGAAGAGGTCGTGCGCAAGGTGCCTGATCCAGGTGGCCCCCCACCCGGCGATCGCGAACAGACGATGTTGAAATCGGGCCCGTCGCAGGGCCGTCCGTGGCGGCGCAAGCCGCGTCTGCAGGTTCGTCTCGCCCCCGGTCACGATGTTTCGACCGTGCGACGCGCGCTCGCCTTGGCCCTGGCGCTGGATCGCGACGAACGCTCGATCGTGGTGCATTCGCCGAACGATCCGCCGGCACCCGATCCGCGTCTCAAGCCGCTAACCGAGGAGGTTGAGCGCCTGCACGCCGCGGTTGCGGCGCTTGCCTTCCGCCCGCTGTCGGCTGGGGTGCGGACGCGCTCCGAGGCTTTGCACATCCTGGGCTTCGCGCCGGGCGAACTACCCGATCGCGATACGATCCGCGCGCGCTTTCGTGTGCTCGCCACCGTCCATCATCCAGATAGCGCCACCGGGAACCATCTGCGCATGAGCCAACTCAACGCCGCCTTGGCCTTGCTCAACAGCCCGCGTTGAGATCGCGCGCCGGACTTCAGACTGGACTTCAAACATGAAAAAACCCCGAGGGCGGAACCCTCGGGGTTTTCCGTGTCGTTCTGCGACGGTTTACTTGCGATCGCCGAAAAGCTGCAACAGCAGCATGAACAGGTTCAGGAAGTCGAGATAGAGGCTCAGCGCCCCCATCACCGCCTTCTTTGTCGCCGTGTCCCGGCTGTCCGATTCGGCATAGAGCAGTTTGATCGCCTGAGTGTCGTGCGCGGTCAGGCCGACGAAGACGAGAACGCCGACGACCGAGATCACGAACTGCAGCGCCGAGGATTGCAGGAACATATTGACCAGGCCGGCGATCACGATGCCGATCAAGCCCATCAGCAGGAAGGTGCCGAACTTGCTGAGATCGCGCTTGGTCGTATAGCCGTATAGGCTCATCGCGCCGAAGGTCGCGGCGCTGATGAAAAAGACGCGCGCGATGGACGAGCCCGTATAGGTCAGGAAAATATTTGTGACCGACAGACCCATCACAACCGCGAAGACCCAAAAGAGCGCCTGCGCGGTCGAAGCCTGGATACGGTTGATGCCGAAGCTCAGCACCAAGATGAAGGCGAGCGGCGCGAACATAACGATGTAGGCGAGGATGGTCGGCTCCAGCACGCCGCGCGGGCTGGCGGTATAAAGCAGTTCCAGGATCGCCGGCGTACTCGCCGCGAAATAGGCCACGATGCCGGTCAGTAGAAGGCCGGAGGCCATATAATTGTAGACCTGCAGCATGTACGCGCGCAGGCCGGCATCGGTTTCCGCCGCTGCGGCTCCCGCCCCGGCGTAGGGGCGTGGGCTGGCGTCATAATTCGGTCCAAGTGCCATGGTCTCAATTCTCCCAATAAGCCTAGTGATGACGTAATAGACTATACATTAGCATATTTATTACGAATAAATATGGCAGCAAAGTGGCGCTGTGCAACAGAAACTAGTCTGACGAACCTGATTCGTCTAGGTTTGGCGTCGCGCTTTATTCGTTGCGCAACAACGGGGCGGCCTTTTGCCCGAGCGCCCGCCATGTCCCGGCAAATCCGGCAAGCAGGGCCAACATCGTGGTGGCGCACACCGTCAGGGCGATCGCTCCGAGATCCAGGCTCCAGGGCAGCTTCATCAGCCAGACCGAAATCGCCCAGCCGACCAGGGTTCCGACCAGGCTCGACATGATCCCGGTTGCCAGTCCGAGCAGCCCGTATTCCAAAAGAAAGGCGCGCAGGATCATGGCCCGCGTGGCGCCGAGAACCTTGAATACGACGGCATCGAAAATGCGCCGCCGCCGCCCGGCCGCTACGGCGCCCGCCAGCACCAGGGCGCCGGCCGCGATGGTGATCGCGCTGGTGGCGCTGATCGCGACGCTGATTCCGCTCAGCAGCTGGCGCGCGGCTTCGACCGCGTCGCGCACCCGGATGACCGACACATTGACGAAGGCCCGCGACAGCGCGCGTTCGACGCCGATCTCGGCCGCCGCGGGTACGCTCACGGCGGCGATATGGGTATGCGGAGCCCCTTCGAGGATGCCGGGAGACAGGATGATTGCGAAATCGAAACGAAGGGAACGCCAGTCGATCTCACGCAAGGAAGCGATCTTTCCGACGATATCGCGTCCCAGCACATTGAGGGTCAGGCTGTCGCCGATGCCGACTCCGAAGCCGCGTGCCACATCCGCATCGATCGAGATCAAAGGCGGTCCTTTGTAATCTGCGGGCCACCAGGCGCCGGACACGATGCGGGCCCCGTCCGGCGGAAGTGCTGCATAGCTTAGCGCGCGGTCGCCGCGCACCGCCCATTCGACCTCCGACGCAATATTGGCTTGCTCCACCGGCACACCCCGGATCGCGACGATGCGGCCGCGCAAGGACGCGACGCGCTTGTAGCCGCTGGCCCCCGGCGTTCCGGTGACCGCGGCGTCGAACGCGGCAGTTTGATCCGGCTGGATGTCCAGAAAGAAGAAGGCCGGAGCGCCTTCGCTCAGGCGCCCTTCGATCTGGCGGTTGAGATTGCTTTGGATCAGCACGATCGCCACTAGCACCGACAGGCCGAGACCTAGCGACAGAACGACACCGGTGGTCGTGGCACCCGGCCGATGCAGATTGGCGAGCGCCAAACGCAAGGTGACGCCGCCCATCGCATGGAATTTGCGCGCCAGCCGCTTCATGCCGTCGGCGGCGAGCGTCAGGAGTCCGAACGAAGCCAGTGCTCCGATCACGAACCAGATCGCGAACCAGCGGTTGCTCGCGGTCGCGATGGTCAGTGCTGCGAGGCCCGCTGCGCAGGCGAGGAGGCCCAGCAAATCGCGCAGCGGCGGCCAGAACAAATTGTTTTCGACCGTCGCGCGAAACAGGTTGGCTGCGGGAACCGCGCGCGCGCGCGCCAAAGGCCAGAGCGCGAAGGTCAGCGCAATCAGGATGCCGTAGCTTGCCGCCGCGATCAGCGGTTCAGGGAAAAAAGCGATCACCGGCTGTATCGGCAATAGATCGGCGAAAAGTCTGATCGCGATCAGCGGCAGCGCCGTGCCGACGGCGATGCCTATGGCAAGGCCGATCCCGGTCAGGGCCATGATCTGCAACAGATAAACTCGGAAGATGAAGCCGGCCGACGCACCCAAACATTTGAACATGGCGATGGTGCGCATGCGTCCGTCGAGATAGGCGCTGACCGCGTTGGTGACGCCGACGCCGCCGACCAGCAAGGTGGTGAGGCCGACAAAGGTGAGGAACAGGGTCAATTGATCTACAAAGCGGCGGATGCCGGGTGCCGCATCGTCGGTGGTGAGGATGCGCCATCCCGCTTTGGGGAATTGTTCTTCGAGTGACGCGGCGCGGGCGGCGGCATCGCCGCCGGGCGGAATCGCGATATTGTAGCGATAGCGGATCTGGCTGCCCGGTTGCACGAGCTGGGTGGCGGGCAATGCCGCGTCCGAAACCATCACGCGGGGCCCGTAGGACAACACGCTCGCGATCTTGTCGGGCTCGCGTTCGATCACCGCCGTCAGTCGGAAGCGCGCCTCGCCGATTTCTATCTCGTCGCCCAGTTCAATGCCGAGCTTGCTCAGAAGGCCGCGTTCGATGGCGGCGCCGTAAAGGCCGTCCTTTTGCGCGAGCGCATCGCCCAAGACGCCGCCGCCTTCGAGCGTGACGGCTCCGGCGAGCGGATAGCGCGCATCGACCGCCTTAAGTTCGACCAGCGAACGCGCATCGTTGGCCGTATTATCCGGCACGCGCGCCATGGCCCGCATTTCCAGGGTTTCGCTGAGCTGGCCGCCGGCGGTCAATGCCGCGCGTTCTTCGGTGCATGCGGCTCGCTGGGCGAGCGCCACCGAAATATCGCCGCCGTTAAGCTGGCGGGCGTCGTGACGCAGTCCCCTCTGGATGGATTCACTCAATGTTCCGACACTGGCAATGGCGCCGACGCCGAGCGCCAGGCAAGCGAGGAACACGCGAAATCCGGCCAGTCCGCTGCGCAATTCGCGCCGCGCATAGCGAGCCGCCAGGCGCCAACCCATCATGATGGGCTCATCACTTTGGGGAGCGATCAGACATGGGAATCAAACATGGGCGGGTTCGGCGAGCTTTTCGTCGACCACTCTGCCGTCCACGAGGCGAACCGTGCGGTCGCACCGAGCGGCCAGCAGGGGGTCGTGGCTGATCAGGACCATCGTGGTGCCGAGCCTGCGGTGCATGTCGAACAACAGATCCATCACCTGCTTGCCGGTCTCGCCGTCAAGATTCCCCGTGGGTTCGTCCGCCAACAAGATGCTGGGTTCGGGCGCGAAGGCGCGGGCCACGGCGACGCGTTGCTGCTCGCCGCCCGACAATTGGCTCGGATAGTGTGTGAGGCGATGGCCGAGGCCGACTGCCTCCAGCACCGCGCGGGCACGCTCGAAGGCCCCCGCCCGCCCCGCGAATTCTAGCGGCACGGCGACGTTCTCCAGCGCCGTCATGGTCGGGATCAGGTGGAAATCCTGAAACACAATGCCTACATGATCGCGGCGGAAGCGCGCGAGCGCATCCTCGTCGAGACCGCACAGATCGACCCCGGCGGTGCGTACAATGCCCGAATTGGCGCGCTCCAAACCGGCGACCACCATCATCATGGTCGACTTGCCGCCGCCCGACGGGCCGATCACGCCGACCGCTTCGCCCTGCGCGATGCTCAGATTGAGCCCACGCAGGATGTTGACCTCGCCCGCTGCGCTTGCGAGCCTGACTTGGGCGTCGGCGAGCAGGATCGCGGGTTCACCAGGGATGCCATTTTGCATCGGATCAAATTCATGAAAGTTTCTGTCAAAATTGTGTCCTTCATTGCGGCGGCAATCGCAATGGTTTTATCCGGCCTCGGATCGGGGACCGCGATCGCGAAGGAAGACCTGCGCTTGCTCGTGCTCGGCGACAGCCTGGCCGCCGGTTACGGAGTGGCGCCGGCGCAGGCCTTTCCGATCAAGCTTCAGGCCGCCCTTGTGGCACGCGGGCATGCCGTCCGAGTGATCAATGCGGGCGTGTCCGGCGATACCACGGCCGGCGGACTCGCGCGCCTCGATTGGGTGATGGGCGACAAGCCGCATGCGGTGATCGTCGAGCTTGGCGCCAACGATGGGTTGCGCGGGCTGGATATTCGCGCGATGCGCGGCAATCTGGATGCCATCCTGACCCGTTTCCAAAAGGAAAACATCAAGATCCTGTTGACCGGGATGAAGGCGCCGCCAAATTACGGCGGGGCTTATGTGCGCGACTTCGACCAAGTCTTCCTCGATCTGGCCAAACAGCACGACGTCGTCTTTTATCCGTTTTTTCTGGATGGGGTCGCGACCTCGCGTGACCTCAACCAATCCGACGGCGTTCATCCGAATGGCGACGGCGTCGATATCATCGTTCGCAATATCCTGCCCGCGGTCGAGCAGTTGCTCGCGCGCATCGCAGCGGCGGGCTGAGGCGATGTTCCGCTCGGCCCACGCGGAGGCGAGCGATTGGCGGGAAGCGGTCGCGGACTGTATCGCCGCCCTCGGGCCCTTGCCTAACCCGGACGACGGCATGGCGCGCCTGGGTTTCGTCTATGTGACCGAGCTTTTGGCCGCCCGCATGGGCGTCATCGTCGAGGCCTTGCGCGATGGCACCGGGGTCGGCGATTGGGCGGGTGCCGCCGGGCTCGGCGTCGCCGGCGACGAGGCCGATTATTTCGACGAGGCGGCGTTGGCCATCATGGTCGGCGACGTGCCGGCCGGAAGCTATCGTTTGCTGTCCTCGCCCGATGCGATCCTGCGCGTGAATTCCGTGCGGCCGGTTCGCGATACCTTGAGCGGTCCGCCCTTGCTGGTCCTGCATGCCGATGCCGCGAAATCGGATATCGCCGAGTTGATCGAAAATGTGTCGGCCGCGACCGAGGGGTACCTCATCGGCGGCCTCACCACGAGCCAGTCGCCGCGCCATCAGGTCGCGGGCGTCGTCACCGACAGTGGATTGTCCGGCGTTCTGTTCGAACCGGAAGTGAGTGTTGCCATTTCGCTGTCGCAAGGCTGTGCGCCCATCGGCGGAACCCACACCATCACCCGTGCGGTGAACAATTATCTGTTCGAGCTCGATGGCCGGCCGGCGCTCGATGTGCTCAAGGAAGATGTCGGCGATATCCTGGCGCGCGATCTGCGCCGTGCGGCCGGCTTCATCCACGCGGCCCTGCCGGTGGCGGGATCGGATACCGGCGATTACGTGGTGCGCAATCTGGTCGGCGTCGATCCCGGCGAAGGAATCGTGGCGATCGCGGAAACGGTCGCGGTCGGCGACCGCATCATGTTCGTCAGCCGTGATTCGAATGCCGCCGCGCGCGATTTCCGCGCCATGCTCGAGCGGCTGGCCAAACGCGCCAACGGCGCCGCCCAGGGCGCCTTGTTCATCTCGTGCATCGCGCGCGGACCCAATATGTTCGGTGCCCGCGGCGCCGAATTGAAGATGATCCGCGATGTGCTGGGCGACATCCCTTTGGTGGGCATGTATGCGAACGGCGAAATTTCCAACAGCCGGCTGTACGGCTATACCGGTGTCCTGACGCTGTTCACGTAACGTTTTTTCGGGGAGTGACGGAAGGTGTTGCGTCTGTTCGTGGCGCTTGAAATTCCGAACGAGGTCCGGCGCGCGATTGCGTCGATCGGAACCGGATTGCCCGACGCGCGCTGGGTAGCGCCGGAAAGTCTGCACATCACGTTGCGCTTCATCGGCGAGGTCGAGGAATATGTGGCCGAGGATGTCGATGCCGAATTGGTCGGCATTCGCGCGCACCCGTTCACGGTCGCGCTGAGCGGGCTCGATTGTTTCGAATCACGCAACCGCGTGCGCGCTGTCTGGGCACGGGTCGTGGCGGGCGAGGAATTGTCTCAATTGCAGCGTAGCATCGAACTGGCGTTGCGGCGCGCCGGCTTGGCGCCCGACACGCACAAATTCGTGCCTCATGTGACGCTGACCCGTCTGCGCCAAGTCCCCGTCGACGAGGTCGTGCCCTATTTACAGCTACATGGCGATTTCCGCAGCGCCCCCTTCGTGGCCGACCGTTTCATCCTGTTTCGCAGCCATTTGGGCCGCGGCGGCTCGCACTACGAACCGCTCGCCCAATACGACCTGTCCGAATGAACCTACAACGCTTGTTGGCCGATGTGCGCGCCTGCGCGGTGTGCGTAAATCATCTGCCCTTGGGGCCGCGCCCGACCTTGCGCGCGCATCGCAGCGCACAGATTCTGATCGTCGGCCAGGCGCCCGGCACCAAGGTCCATGCGACCGGGATTCCCTGGAACGATCCGTCGGGGGATCGCCTGCGCGACTGGCTCGCCGTCGACCGCAACGATTTTTATGACGAAACCAAGGTCGCGATCCTGCCGATGGGATTGTGTTATCCGGGCCGTCTGCCGCGCGGCGGCGATGCCCCTCCGCGTCCCGAATGCGCGCCGCTGTGGCATGCGCGCGTGCGCGCGCAATTACCGAGTATCCAGCTCACGCTGCTGGTCGGCTCCTATGCGCAGGCCTATTACCTGGCGGATCGGCGGAGCGCCACCATGGGCGAGACGGTGCGCAATTGGCGCGCCTTCGCGCCCGACATCATCCCGACGCCGCATCCTTCGTGGCGCACCATGGCTTGGCAGAAAAAGAACGATTGGTTCGAGGCGGAACTGCTGCCCGAGTTGCGGGCGCGGGTGCGAGAATTGTTGAACTAAAGCGGTTTTCGATCGAGCGGCGATCACCCCCACCCCAACCCTCCCCCGTCGAGGGGGAGGGAGATTTTATTAAGCGTGTCCCCTCCCCTCTTGTGGGGGAGGGATAGGGTGGGGGGTAAGCGCGCGTGGAAAATTAGATAGACCTAAATTGAAACCGCTCTATCTACCGCACCACCATCACGGAACAATCGATATCGTCGAGCAGGCGCGTCATGGAGTCGCCGGCCAGCAGCGCGTGGCGCGCATGCAGTACGAGCACGCCGCCTTGCGCGGCGCAGACCGTGCACAGCGCTGTGATATCCGGTGTCGCGCGCGCGGCGATCGTCGGGCGATGGCCGTACGGCGCGAGAGTTAGGGTGGCGCGTGCGGCCAACGTGTCGGCCTCAGCATCGCTGGTTGCGAGCGGCACGACGGTGATGCCGTCGCCGCCGCGTCGCTCCGCGATATCGGCGGCTGCGATCAGGGTGCTCTCGGTTTCCGGCGAGCCGTCGTAAAGTGCTACGACCCGGCCGAAGGCGTGGGTCGACGCGCGCGCGCCGACATCGAGGACGATCACGGAGCGTTGCGCGGACATGACGAGCTGTCGGGTTGCGGCATTCACGCGCGCGCGCCGCGACGCCGGCGTGTGCTGGACATTCGGCGCCGCTCGACGGACGAGGATGATGTCGGTTGCCTCCTCGACCGATTCGAGCGCAGTGACGAGACGGCCGCGCCGCACCTCGAATGTGGCCACGATCCGGCGCGCCCGGGCAATCCGCTCGAAGGCAGCGCGGGCTTCTGCGATCTGGCGACGCAAGGCTTGTTCGATGGCGCCCCGCCGGATCGTGCCGGACACGCCGGTATAGGCGCTGACCGTGCGGATCAACGGATTGTCGCCGAGCCCGATCAAATCGGCATCTTCGACGAACAGGCCGGCCAGTTCGGCATTCATTCGTACCGCCATGTCCGCAGCCGCGTCCAGCAGCCGTTGCGCATCCTCGGCGGCATCCAGCGCCACCAGCAGGCGACGCCGTGGCCGCGTTGGCGTGGGCTCGTCGTCGCTCATGAACGTTTCTTCCTTTCGTCATTGCCCGACGGGGAGGCCTGACGCGCCCACTTGATGGCGGCGCGGGTGCTGGCGACCAATTTGGCGACGACGTCCCGGTTGACGCTGCCGAGCGGAAATTCGCCGTGCTCGTCCGGTTCGCCGGCCGGCCGGCCGGTCAGGACTTCCAATCCCTGATCGATGGTGGCGATCGGATAGATGGCGAAACGGCCTTGCGCGCAGGCTTCGACCACGTCCTTGCGCAGCATCAGATGTTTTACATTGGCGGCGGGGATCATCACGCCTTGCTCGCCGGTCAATCCGCGCGCGGCGCACAAATCGAAGAAGCCTTCGATCTTTTCGTTCACGCCGCCGATCGCTTGCACGCGGCCATATTGATCGACCGACCCCGTGACCGCGATCGATTGCTTGAGCGGAATTTCGGTGATCGCCGAGATGAGTACGTAAAGCTCGGTCGAGGACGCGCTGTCGCCATCGACGCCGCCGTAGGATTGCTCGAATACCAGATTGGCCGACAGCGCCAGCGGCATATCCTTGGAATATTTGCCGGCGAGATAGCCCGACAGAATCAGCACACCCTTGGAATGCAGCGGTCCACCCAACGCCACTTCGCGCTCGATATCGATGACGCCGCCGCGTCCTGGATGGACCCGTGCGCTGATGCGCGACGGCTTGCCGAACGAGAAATGATCGAGCTGATAGACGGCAAGACCGTTGACTTCGCCGACCCTGCTGCCCTCGGTATTGATGATGATCGTGTTGCGTTCGATTTGTTCGAGCATGCGCTCGCGGATGCGGTCGGCCCGGTAAATCTGCGCATCGATCGCCTGCTGAACATGGGGCGCCTCGATCGCATCGGAGCTGGCTTCGCGCGCCCAATAGTCGGCTTCGTGGATCAAATCGGCGATCGCGCTCAAATGCGTGGTCAGTTTTTCCGAATCGTCGGCGAGGCGGGAGCCGTGTTCCACGATGCGCGCGACGGCGGCTCGCGTCAGCGGCTTCGTTGCGTCCTTGGCTGCCATGCTCGCCATCAGGCGTGCGTAATTGAGTGTCGCCTCGGCATCGCGATTCATACTGGTTTCGAAATCCGCCGAAATCTTGAAAAACTTGGAAAATTCGGGATCGTTGCGACTGAGCATATAATACAGATCGGGCTCGCCCAGCAGGACGACCTTGATATCGAGCGGGATGGGCTCGGGCTCGAGCGAGGTCGTGCCGAGCATGCCATAAAGCTCGCCCGGCCCTTCGATGCGGATGGATTTTGTCGAGAGCGCGCGTTTGAGCGCGTCCCAGCTGTAAGGTTGGGTCAGGAGCTTGCGGGCGTCCATCACGAGATAGCCGCCGTTCGCCTCGTGCAGCGCGCCGCATTTGATCATCATGAAGTCGGTGACCAACGTGCCGAACCGGGAGGCGTGTTCGATCCGCCCGACGAGTCGTGTCAGGGTCGGATGATCCTCCTCGATCACGGGTGCGCCGAATTTGTCGGGCGCCATGCGATTGCAGTTGTCGACCACGACATTCACGCGGTAACGCCGCAAGGTGTCTTCCGCCGTCTCGCCCCGCGCCCCTAGCACGATCTGCATTTGTTGTTGAGGGCTGTTTTCCTGCGGCACCGGCAAAAAGTCGGTGGCATGATCGATGACGTCTTTGTGGACGTCCTTCAAGTGGGCCGCGATCGCAATATTGTTCTTGTACTTCTCGTGCAACGCTTCGATCAGATGTCCAACGATGAATTCGGTGACCTTACGGCCCAGATTGCGGACTTGTTCGCGATGTTCCTTTTCCCATGCCGGCATTTGCGCGAGGGTTTCCTGGAGCTTCTTCTGAATCTCCTCCATCGCGGTGTTGTAGGTGGCTTTCTCGTCATCCGTAAGTTTTTCGAAGTCTTCCGGTTTTATGATCTCGCCATCTTTGGTGGGTGCGACCGCGAGGCCCATTTGCGTCCGTACGATCGCGACATTTTTCGGGACGGCTTCTTCTTGCAAGGCTTCGAGCGAGCTTTCGCCCCGCGCCTTGAACTCATCCTCGATGCCTTGGCGGTGCGTGCGGTAATCCTCGCCCTCGAACGCTGCCGGAATCGCGGCGCGCAAATCGTCGATCAGCCGGTCCATATCTTCGGCAAGCGTTTTCCCGGCTGCGGGCGCCAGCTTGATTGCGCGCGGACGATGGGGTTCCGCGAAATTGTGCACATAGACCCAATCGGACGGAATCGAATGCGCGCTGGCGTTCTGTTCGAGAAAGCGGCGCACCAGGCTTGCCTTGCCGGTTCCTTCAGGTCCGAAGGCGAACAGGTTATAGCCGTCGCGCTCCATCCCCACCGCGAACTTAACGGCCGAAACCGCGCGCGGCTGGCCGACGAATTCATTGAGCGGTTTCAGCTCGCTCGTCGTCGCGAAAGAAAATTGTTGTGGATCGCACACCGTATAGAGTTTTTCCGGCGGCAGCGGTGTGGGGCGGGTCATGCGATGTCCTTGTTGTCTGTTTCGTCGTCAGCCGCGCGCTCGATGCGGTCCATATCCTCGTCGGAGAAGCCGAAATGATGGCCGATCTCGTGAATGAGGACGTGGCGGATCACCCATTGCGGCGTTTCGCCGGTTTCGTCGCAATAGTCGAGGATCGGTTCGCGATAGAGGAAAATACGGTTCACGTCGTGGCGCACGGCGCCAATACTGTCTTGGTCGAGCGAGATGCCCTGATAAAGGCCGAGAAGATCGTAAGGGTCGTCGATCTCCATCTCGTCGAGGATCTCGTCGTCGGCGAATTCCTCGATCAGGAACGCGATGCCTTCGACGAAGCGGCGCAATTCGGCCGGGATCGTCGCGAGGGCCTCTTGCGCCAGCTCGTGGAAACGCGCGGCGTCGGGTTCGTCCATCTGTCCGTCCGGCTGCGTCATGGGACAAGCTTATCGGCGGTGGCCGCTGCCGCCAAGCGTTCGCCTTTCGCGCGCGCGGCCTCGCGTTGCGCCATATAGATATTGGCCGCAACGATCACGCCGGCGCCGATCCAGGTCGACAGATCGGGCATCTCGCCGAACAGCAAGAATCCGAACAGCGCCACGATCAGCAGGCGCGTATAGTCGAAGGGCAGCACCGCGCTCGCGTCCGCAGCGGCGAAGGCGCGATTGAAGCACAGATGCGCCAAGGTGGCGCAAGTGCCGACGCCGACGAGATAGACGAAGCCTAATGCCGACGGCCATTGCCAAACGAACAGTGCCGGTATGAGCGAGATCGGGGCCATGAAGATGCCCATCCACAAGACCATGGCATTGGGCGATTCGGTGCTGCTCAGCAATTTCACACAGGTGAAGCTGCCGCCCACGATCATCGAGCCGCACAACATCATCAGTGCCGGCGTGCTGACGACCTCGTAGCCGGGACGCAGGATGAGGATGACGCCGACAAAGCCGATCGCGATGGCGATCCAACGCCGTAGCCGCACCGTCTCGCCGACGATCAGCGCAACGCCGATGGTGGCGAACAGCGGCGCGGTGAAGGACAAGGCGGTCGCCTCGGCCAGCGGCATTAGAGACAGTGCCGTGAATTGCAGGAACATCGAGGTGAGCCCGAATGTCGAGCGCAGCGCGTGCAGTCCGAGCCGTTCGGTCCGGAGCGCCGACCAGCCGATCCGGGCGAGCCACGGCAGCATGAACAGCAGATTGAACAAATTGCGGAAGAACATGACCTCGAGGACGGGCACCTCTTGTGAGGCCAACCGCACGGTCGTATTGAGCCCGCTGAACAGCAACGCGGCCAACAGCATCCAGAGGATACCGCGCAAGACCGGGGGAAATTGCGAGGGGATGGTGCGGAAATGAGAGAGAAACATGAAAGGTCAAAATACCTAAAGTCGACTATATCTCAATATCGATATCGCCGAGGTCCGCATTGAGGAAGGCAGGTTCTATCTGTTCGTGGCGATCGACCGCACATCGAGGTTCGCTTTCGTCGGGCTGCATGCGAAAGCAACGAGGAGTGTGGCCGCGGTCTTCGGTCGTTGCACGCGCACTTTATTCTTAGAAAATCGCGCGATGCCGACGAGCTTCAAAAGCATTTCCCACATTGGCGAACGCGACACCGAAGTGCTTTGCGGGGCGGATTGCAGAGAACTATGTTCGATAAACGTCGTGCTTTCCGTCCAAACGCTGTGGGGCTTGAAGCGGTAGACAGACGAACCCAATTTGGCATATGCTAAGACCTATGCTGCGGAGGTGGCCGTGATCCCCGAACGACACGTCAAGCTATTCAAGAACGGCCGGAACCAAGCCGTCCGGATTCCTCGCGAGTTCGAGCTACCCGGCGAGGATGCGATCATGCGCAAGGAGGGCGAAAGGCTGATCATCGAGTCCGCCCCGCCCAAATCGCTGCTGGCGCTGCTGGCTACCCTGGCACCTCTCGACGAGGATTTTCCGCCGATCTCGGACGTGGTCCCCAAGCCCTTCGAGCTTTGATGCGTTATCTGCTCGATACCAATGTCGTCTCCGACCTCGTCCGCAACCCACAGGGCCGCGTGGCCGAACGCATCCGCAAGGTTGGCGAAGCCCAGGTCTGCACCAGCATCATTGTGGCGGCGGAATTACGTTACGGGGCGACGAAAAAGGGATCGCCACGGCTCACGACTCAGCTGGAAGCGGTGCTTGGCGCCCTTGACGTTCTACCCATCGAGACGCCCGCCGATGCCGCCTATGGCCTGATCCGCACCCGGCTTGAGCAGGCCGGCCGGCCGATCGGCGGCAACGATCTCCTCATTGCCGCCCAGGCCATCGCACTCGGCTACACCATCGTCACCGACAATGAGGGGGAATTCGCCCGCATCGACGGCCTTCCTCGGGAGAATTGGCTACGCCAAGCATGACCGAACCTCTCTGGACCCCCACGCCGGCACAGATCCGCGCCGCCAATCTCACCCGTTTCATGGAACAGGTGGGGGACGATTGGTCGGTGACGGTCGGCGACTACGAGTCCCTGCACGCATTTTCCTTGGCCGAACCCGAAAAATTCTGGCAGTCGGTCATCGATTTTTCCGGCCTCGTCGCCGAGACCTGGGGGACGCGCCCGCTGGTCGATAAGCACAAGATGCCGGGCGCGGTTTGGTTCCCGGATGCCCGCCTCAATTTCGCGGAAAACCTTCTGCATCTGCGCGGCTCCGACGAAGCCATTGTGTTTCGCGGCGAAGACCG
>CAMDWJ010000037.1 GCA_945877815.1 Caenispirillum bisanense | reverse complement strand
ATCTTGGACAGCACGACCGCGACGGTCTGCGGATATTCGTTCTTCAGGTAGTTGGCCAGGATCTGCTCGTTCACGTTGCCGAGCTTGTCCCACATCGTGCGGCCGGCCGGACCACGGATTTCTTCCATGATCAAATTGACTTTGTCCTTGTCCATGCTCTGGAGCAGGAGGCGCTCGGTGGTATCGAAGGAGCCCACCAGAGAGCCTGTCGACGACAATTGATCGGCGAATTCGACGAACAGGCGCTCGACCATGGTCGCGTCGATCATGCCGAGATTTGCCATGGTCATCGACAGTTCTTTGATCTCGTCGTCGCTCATCAGCCCGAAGAGCTTCGCCGACAGAGCCTGGGGCAGCGACAACATGAACATTGCCGCCTTTTCCGGTCCGCTCAAACCGCGGTAATTGTCTTTCATGCGTGCCATGGAAGGCCCGATTCCCTAGCTTTCTTGATACAACCAATTGCGAATAATCGAAAGTGCTTCCTCCGGATGCTTCTCGACGATTTCGCCAACTTTTTTGACCGACGAGGCACGCACGCGACCCTCGACCCGGTCGATATCGATGAGTTCTTCGAACTGATCTTCTGCCTGCCGCGGGCCTTCGGCCGGGCCGGACAGGGCAGCTGCTGCGGCTTGCTCTTCGAGCAGGTGTTGCTCCGCCGCCGCTGCCGCTGCCGGCAGAGCTTCGAAGGCGCGTGCCACGAGGGGCCGCACGACCAGCAAGATGACCAGGATACCAAGGACGGCAAGGACAAAGACCTCGGCGATCTTGAGGAGATCGTTCTTGCCGAACCCGAAGAAGAGTTCGAGCGGCTCGTCGATTTCAAGTGCGACGCCGGCAAAGCGCATATTGATCACTTCCACGGTATCGCCGCGGGCCTGATTGAAGCCGATCGACGCCGAGACGAGCTTGGCGAGTTGTTCCATTTCTTGGGACGGGCGTTCCTTATATACGGGTTCACCCTTGACCAGTTCGGTCATGCCATCGACGAGCACGGCCACCGTCAATCGTTTGACGACGCCGCTTTCGCGTTCGTGGCTGATGACCTTTTTGGAAATATCGAAGTTGGTTGTCTCTTCGGTACGGGTCTCGCGATTGTTGGACGCCGGACCGCCCTCCGATCCACCGACACCATCCGGAAGATTTGTTGCGACGGAAACCTGCTGAGTTCCCTCGTTTTCCTGACTCGTCGATATCTGTTCCATCGTATTGGTCGACCGAACGACCTGGCCGTCAGGATCGAAGATTTCTTCCGTCGTATTGACGCGGTCGAAGTCCAGGTCTGCATTCACGGTCACCTTGACCCGGCCTGTGCCAACCTGGCGCTCGAGCAATTCGACGATCTCGCGTGTTTTGCGGCGTTCGAAAGCGACTCGCCGTTCCTCGAAATTGGCGCCACGCTCGGTTTGCTTGTCCTTGTCGTCGCCGCGCGCGAGCAGATTGCCGCGATCATCGATGACGGAAACCCGCTCGGATTTCAATTCTGGGACGGCTGCGGCGACGAGATGTTGAATTGCTGCGATTTGCTCGTTTCCGAGACCGCCAGCGCTTCTAAGCTTTAAGACGACGGAAGCCGTGGCTTCCTGTTTTTCGCGCGAAAAAAGCTGACGCTGAGGCATGACCAGATGAACCCGAGCGGATTGGACAATTTTTATGCCCTTCATCGTGCGGGCGAGTTCGCCTTCGAGGGCGCGCCTCAAATTCACGTTCTGGAGGAAATTGGTCGATCCGATTGCGCTGGAATTATCGAATAATTCGTTGCCGGGCAGCGTACCGCTTCCTGGAAGCCCTTCGCTTGCCAGCTGCATACGTAGATTTGCGACTTGATCGGCGGGCACCAGGATCTGGGATCCGTTCTGGCTCCGTTCGAAGAGAATGCCTTTTTGCTGGAGTTGATTGATGATCTGGGCGGAATCGGCCGGTTCCAAGCTGCCGTAAAGCGGCTGAAGGGCCTGACCGGTGAGCCTGTTGATGACAAACATGAAAAAGACGACGAGAAAGATGACGACAATGCCCATCACGCCCAGGCGAATAGGCCCGAGATTTCTCAGAAATGAAACGAGTGTGCCCACGTTTGCAGTCCTTCTTATGAGCCGAGGCACCTTGGGCGCTTCGGAAAAGAAAAGTCGAAGGTTTGCGCTTTGTTATTTGCGTTTAATTAAGCGGTTCCATGTGAAAAAGTCGTTAACACCCGGCAAGAATTGCCTAGTAATGGGCGCCTGGATTGAGGAGCGTGGGTTATCACCGCATCGTCGAATTCAATAGCCGTTGGCGATGACATCGTGACCCGGCTTGCCTGCGCCGAGGCGGCACATGAGGCCGGCGATCTGTCCGTCGCCGAATCGCTCTATCGCGCGATCCTTGCCGTCGATCCGAATCACGCGCGGGCGCTACATAATTTGGGTGTCATAGCGCTGCGAACTCGTCATCCGGCGGCGGCCGAAAAGCTGTTGCGACGCGCGATCGCATTGGACCCGGCTATGGTTGAGGCCCATTCGAACCTGGGCTTGGCACTGTCGGGAATTGGCCTCGGAAGCGAAGCGCGGACGTCATTTGAGCAGGCGGTGTCGTTGTCCCCGAGTTATGCCGAAGCCTGGTCGAATCTTGCCATCCTCGATCAGTCCGAAGGGCATACCATTGCGGCAATCGCGAAATTCCGCTGTGCCCTTGCTGCCGATTCCGGCCGTCCTGAGATCGCTGGTAACCTGGGTGCGGCCCTGATCGAGGCCGGAGAGGTCGAGGAAGGGGCAGATATTCTGGCCCAACTGTTGCCGTGTATGCCGCGATCCGCGGCCATCCAATTCAACATCGGAAAGGCGCGTTTTCTTCAAGGCCGGCTCGCCGAGGCTATCGCCTTCTTGCGCCAGGCCATAGTCATCGAGCCAGAATTTGCGGATGCGCATCACACCCTGGCGCATGCGCTTCTCGCGTCGGGCCAGTTGGAGGAGGGGTGGCGCGAATATGAGTGGCGCTGGCGGGCCAAGAATTTCCGCGTCCCTCCCCGCGACTTCGCATTTCCCCGTTGGCGTGGCGAACCGGTCGTGGGCAAGCGGGTCTTGCTCTGGAGCGAACAGGGGATCGGGGATAAATTGCTATTTGCGGGTTTGCTGCCGGAATTTATTGCTCTTGGAGCTGATGTGACGGTCGAGATCGAGGGCCGGCTCGTGTCGTTATTCCGCCGGTCCTTCCCAGGCATTCGCGTCGTGGCGCGCGCCGATCAGCCAGACCGATCGCTCCTGTCGGGACGTTTCGATTTTCAAGCGCCGCTAGGTGACCTGCCCCGCTATTTGCGGCCGAGCCTGACGGGGTTCCTGCCCATCGGTGCCTATCTCGCGGCCGACGCAAACCGAACCGCTGAATTGCGGCGTCGATATGCAGCCGAACACCTTCCCTTGATCGGCATTGCTTGGGCCAGTCGCCCGCCCAAGGGTCTTCCGCTCCAGGACTTTGCTCCGCTTCTTCAGATTCCGGGCATACGCTGGGTCAATCTGCAATACGGCGATCACGCCCAAGAAATTGCCCAAGCCCAGGATAAATTGGGCATTCGGATAGTGACCGACGCCTCGGTCGATCCACTGGCGGATTTCGACGGATCGGTTGCGCAGACCGCCGCACTCGACGCCGTCGTTACGATTCAGAATGCAACCCTTTATACGGCGGCGGGATTGGGACTTCCGACGTTTGCTCTCACCCCGCCGGAACCTGATTGGCGTTGGTTCGGCGCCGAGCATAGTCCGTGGCACGATTCCGTGCGGCTCTATCGGAGAGATATTGGCAATGACAAGGCCGCGACGCTTGCGCGTCTCGCCGAGGATCTCAAATCCTGGCTGGATCAACGCCCGCGATAACCGCCGGTCGCGCACCAAGTCTGCCACATATCGCGAAACGCCCGTTCGATGGTTTGGGTATAGGTGCGGCCATTGCACAGAGGCGAGGCATGCAATTTCTCGCGAATGGTGGAACGCATCGCGCCCAGGCGATCTAGATTCGCCGCAAGAGATGCCGCGATCGATACATATTCGGCACGATCCTTGGCGGCCAATTCCGCAAGGCCCGCGTGAGTGACCATCGAGGCCGCAACTCGATCGACGAAGTGGCGTCCGATTAGCGAAACAACGGGCACGCCCATGCTAAGGGCCTCGAAGGTCGTGGTTGCGCCGTTGAATGGGAATGGATCCAGCGCGATATCGACATCGTGATAGAGGGACAGATGTATTGCGCGTTTGTCTTTTTCGGCCTTGAGGATGAGCCGGCTCTCCTCGATTCCCAGATCGCCGAATTTTTGTATCCAACGTGCTCGCATCGACGGCTCGCTGTAGCGACTGAAGTATTTGAGAAATAGTTTGCTGTTGGGAACAGAATGCAGGATTTCTGCCCAAAGGTTGACGACGTCGTCGTTGATTTTTTCCGGCTTATTGAAGCAACCAAACGTGACGAATCCGTTGCGCAGGGCAGGGGCATCGGAAAGAGACGGCAGGCCGTTTTGCACCGGATATTGATAATAGACCGGCAGGCGATAGAGCTGTTCAGTGAACTTCTCGACTGTATCGCGAGGATGCAAAAGCGAATCTGTCAGCCAATAATCCATCGCCTGTAGGCCGCTGGTGGCACAATCGTGAAAGCTTACTTGGATGGGAGCCGCACGATAGGCGGCGACAAGAGGCCTGTTTTCGTCGAACCGGCCGGCAAGCGTGACAAGAATATCGATTTCATCGCGCTCGATCTCGGCTGCGAGGTCTGCATCCGAATAGCGATTGACGACATTATAGTGATCGCCGTGCTTCTTGAACGCTTCCGTCAACTGATCCGAAGACTGCTCTTGAGAATATAAAAATATCTCGAAAGAAGCATGATCGTGACTTGCCAACAACGGCAGGATGTTGAGCGCGACGACGTGCGTGCGGAAATCCGAAGACAGATAACCGATGCGAAGTTTCCGGTTCGGATCGCGAGAACGATCCGAAAACGATTTCCGCTCAGCCTCCGGCCGATCGTGCCGGCTGCGCAAACGAAGGTGGAGGTCAAAGAGTTCGTCTGACGACAATTCGGGCTGATTGAGTGCAACAAAAAGACTGCCTTTTTCCGCACTCTCCGCGTTTGGTGACAGTTCGAGAACTCGATCGTAATAGTAATTTGCCTTCTCGTTGTCGCCGATCGATTGGTGGGTCGTGGCAAAATTACTAAGGGTTTCAAGATTGGCAGGTTCGATTGCAATCGCCTTTCCCAAAAGTTCCAGCGACTGCTCAAATTGTCCTAAACGCTTGAGGCATTCGCTCAATCCGTTGAGCGCCCGTAAATTATTCGGCTCAAGGGCCAATACAGCGCGAAATTCGCCTTCGGCATCGTCGGTCTTTCCCATCAGGAAAAGAATAGTTCCCATGCCGAGGTGTGCCTCAACGTGGTTCGGATCGATTGACATCGCGGTTCGAAAGGCGACTTGAGCCTCGAACCGATTGCCAAGCTTTGTGTGGCACTGCCCGATCTCGTAATATAGTTCGGCGCGGTTGGAGGAATATTGACGGCTATTGTTAAACGCGACGAGCGCTGCGTCGAATTGGCCTTGTTTTCGCCGTGCGACACCGAGATTGAAATGTGCATCGGCATAGTCCGGCCGTAGATCGATGGCCTTCGTGAGATGCACGATTGCAAGTTCGTAGGATGCGCCGGCCGCGTGGGCGTTGCCGAGATTGTTGTGCGCTTGTGGAGAATCCGGGGCGATTTGGACCACCCGGGTCATCAGATGTATCGCATCCGTGCGTGCACCGCTTTGGTGCGCGATGATTCCAAGCGAGAGAAGCGCCATCGGATGGTCGGGAAATTGTTCAAGAATTTTCCGAAATATTTGTTCCGCATCCCGGATGCGGCCGGCCTTGTGCAACCGATTGCCGGTTTGAAGAAAAGTTGTAAGCGTGGCGGCGTTGATTTGATCGAAGTGCGGCGTTTTCTTGACGTCGAGGCGATGCATTGCCGCAGGCGAATTGGGGACGATCAAGTTCATTACACCACCGAATAATTGACCCCCACCTTTTTTTGAAAAATCCCCGGTACGGCCGAAGCCGTACCGGGTTAGTTGGTGGTGGGCGTGAAAACTTCTATCGCTTGATGTTCACAAGCTCGTCGAGCATCTGGTCAGCGGTCGAGATGATTTTCGCACTCGCCGAATAGGCTCGCTGTGTAGTGATCATGTTGGTGAATTCTCTCGCGATATCGACGGTCGAGGATTCCAAGACCGAGGATTGAACCGTGCCGGCGCCGCCGGTGCCGGGTGTGCGAAGAAAGAACAGGCCGGAATTGTCCGTTTGGTTGTAAACGTTACCGGTATTTGTTCCGAGACCGTTCGGGTTCGCAAAGGTCGCCACCGGAACCTTGAAGATCGGGCGAATATCGCCGTTTTCGAATAAGGCGGTCACGAGACCGGATTCCGAAATGGTTACGCCGGAGAATTGGCCGAACGCCGCGCCGTCCGTATCGATAAAGGTCGGGTTATAGGCGGCCGCGAACTGCACGATGCCATCTGCTTGACCAACCGTCCCGAAGTTGAAATCGATGTCGAAGTCTGCGGCGCCGTTGTTCAAATCGATATGGATCTGATCGACATTGAACGTGGTCGGAATGCCGCTGCCATCGAATTGCAAAGCAGCAGTGGCACTCGGCAGGAGGTCGAGATCGTTGATCGTAACCGCCCCAGCCGAGGTTTGCCTGAATGCGCTAGTGCCCGAGGCGTCGAATACGATATCGGTTGCAACCGCGTCGACGGCTGTCGTCGTCGTCTGGGTGATGTCGATGCGGCTCGTGTCGCTTCCGTTGACCGCAAAGCGGGCCGTGACGATGCCTTGTGCTGTGTCGTCGGTCGTGAGCTGAGTGACGAGATTGCTGACCGTCGTGGCAACGTCGGCACCGATTGTGATGGCCGTGCCCGTGCCCGTTATGCCACCGCCGTCGTCGAATTCATATTCCGTGGTGACGCCGTTAAGCGTGACGCTGATGGTATTGCCATCGTCGGGTTGTTCGGTGAGATCGAGGCGCCCGACGGACGAGTAGACGTCGCCGCTAGAGTCTTTAATGACCGAGCTGGCTGCGCCCTCGGGCGGCGAAACCGCGACATCCCATTGATTGTTGGCGACTTTCGTCCAGACGAGCTGGAGGTTTTGGGCGACGCCCAGCGAGTCGTAAACCTGGATCGTCGTATTGTTGGTGTCGCCGATATCGGCTTCGGCCGGCAAGTTGGCGCCGAAGGTGAGGTTTTCGGTTGCGTTCGCGGTGCCGCCGATATTGTTCAGGCGGATCGTTTCGAGGTTGGTGAAGACCGTGGGGTCGGGATTGAACGAGTTGTTGTCCGAATCCACCGTCTGGCCTTGGGAATTGGTCCGGTATCCTTGCAGATAATAGCCGGCGGTATTGCGCAGATAGCCGCTCTTATCCGCCGTGAAAGCGCCGGCTCGCGTAAAGCGGAAACCGGTCGCCCCGTCATGCTCGTTGTTTTCGTTGACGACAAAAAAACCGTCGCCCGAGATGCCGAGATCCGTCGCGTTCGTGCTCGACTGGAACAAGCCCTGCACGTCGACTGCGGCGAACGGACGCTGCTGCACGCCGCCGGGAGAGTAGTTGTTCAAGCCTGCTTGCGCCGTGACCAAGGTCTGAAAACGGACTTCGGTGGATTTATAGCCGATCGTATTGACGTTCGTGATGTTGTCAGCGATCGCACCAAGCGCCTGTGAATTGGCGTTCAGGCCGGAAACGCCCGAGAACATTGCACCGTAGATACTCATTTTCGTTCTCCTTCACCCGTGAGGTGCTTCGCATTCTGACTTTTTTGTATCTTCACGTTGCCCACGCGCCGTTTTCCGAATTTGTTCATTTAATTGGTCGCTTCTTTGACCGCGATAACCTTGTCCAACGGAATCTGAACGCCGCTGGCATCCAAGGTGGTTCCGTTGGAGAGGCTCACGCCGGTGATACGTCCGAAGACATGGACCGTCGCCACGATCGCCTGGTCGTCAAAGGCGATCGGCGATACGGAAACTTTGTAGACGCCGTCCGGCTGCAGGACGCCGTCATTGTTCTTGCCGTCCCACGTGAATTCATGGAGGCCCGCGGAGCGCTCGCCTGCCTGTGTTTTCACAAGGTTGCCTTCGGCATCTTCGATCGTGATGACGACATTCTTCGCCGCATTTGAATTGTCGTAGGTGAATTTGGCTGTGCCGTCTTGCAACGGAAGCCCGGATCCTTCGGCTTCTACCGTCGTTCCAACGAAACCGATGATGGACGCGGCGAGAGAGGCATTCTGGATGCCGGTCAGTTTTTCGAGATTGTCGTTCACCTTGATCTGTTGTTCGACGCCGGCGAACGCCACCAGCTGCCCGGTAAATTCCTCGGGCTTGAGTGGCGAGAGCGGGTCCTGGTTCTTCAACTGCGTGGTCAGCAACAGAAGGAACGCGTCGAAATCGGCCGCGAGGCTCGATTTCGCTTTGCCGGAAGCCGTCTGGTCCGCGACCGAGGCCTGACCGGCGAGTGTCCCTACTGCATCAACCATCGTTTACCACCTAAACTCTTATATCCACGCCGCCATTTGCGCGCGGCGTGCGTCCGTAATTGCCGGCCTTGAGCGGGCCGTTATCGTCGCCAAAGTCGGTGCTGGAATTCATGCGGTCTTCGCGGCCCTGGGGCGCGTTGCGACGATCGCGACCGCCATCGACGGTTTTCTGTCCATCGCCGCGAAGGCCGAAGCTTAAACTGGCCGAATCGGTACGCAGACCGGCATCGTTGAGTGCGCGTTCAAGGCCGCGTGCGTCCTTTTGCAGCATGTCCAAGGTTTCCTGACGTTCGGCGAGTACGGTGGCGACAATGCCGCCGTCCTTGGCGAGTTCGAGGCGAACTTCGACACGGCCCAATTCATGCGGGTTGAGCTTGATATTGATCTTGTCGCTGCCGTCGCCGATCGCCTGGCGTATTTTGACCGCAATCTGCTCGGCGGGTGTCTGGGGTTTCTCCGGCTGGCGGGGCGGGGCCGCCGGGGCGGCCTTGGCCGTTAGCGAAACTTGGCTTGGCGCATTGGGGGCGCCGATTCCTTGGACGGTATCAGTTGGCGCGATCTGCGCCTTGCCGTCCGCACCTTGCGTGGCTGCTTGCTGGGCTCCCATGACGGCGCCTTGCGCGCGCAGCGTCTGGCCGAAGGTGTTGGCGATGTCTTGTGGCGTGGTCCCGCCGGCACGATCGACCGGTACATTGCCGTGACCGGCGGCAGCCTTTTGATCTGCCCCCATACCCTCGCCTTCGCCTTGGAAAGGCCCGGTCGAGGGATCGCTGACGTCGAGACCTTCGAATTTGCCGAAATCGACCCCGGCGCCGAATCCGCCCAGTGGCGTCGACGGCGATTTTGCCGGTTGGTTGCCTGTATCGACATGGACCGAGACCGCGCCGACATTGCCCAACCGATTGGCGAGATCGCTGGCCTGCTCGTCTTTGAGCGAGTTGGCGGCTGTCTGCGCACCGGCGTGGGTGCTGATCTTCGTCGGTTGGACGTCGACGGCGTCGTGCAGATCTTCGCCGACGCGCGCGAATTGGCGGTTTGTCAGCGCCCCGGCAACGATCGACTTTGCCGCATGCTCCATATCGGCGGGGGTTTCCGTCGCGGATGCTTGTTCCGTTTGATCGGCTGCGGGTTGTGCGCCATCGCGCGACGTTGCATCGAAGATCGTCTTGGGAGCGGCGATAATCTGATCGCGGAAAGTTTTATCGGCTGTCGGGGCGACGGTCTGAGCGGCCGTGCTTTCGGCCGGCGCGACAGCCGTGTCCGCGGGCGCTTCCTCGAGGGCATCTTCGCGCTGTGCGGGACGGGCCGATTCAAACGGTTGCGGGCGTTCGATCCTCGGCTCGTGTCTCTGCGTGTCGCTGCCGGGTTCCTTGCGCGGGTCGCGCCGCCGTTCGGTCTGTTTCGCGCCGCGAACTTCGCGTTCGGGGCGATCCTCTCCGCGACGATCCAAGTCTTTCGGCTCGGCGGGACCGGCCGCCACATCCATCATCTTTTCCGGGGTATCGACCAGGGTACGCAGGATCGACGAGAATTGAGTCGAGAACTGGATCTGGTCGGTGGCCGCCAGATTATTGGTGTCGCGCTTCCCGACCCTTTTGGTCGGGTCCAGCGCGTTCAGCAGTTCGTTCGATTTTGCGACTTCGGTCATACCGAATGGGTCCTGGCACGTGGTGTCGGACCATTAAGAGCAAGGATCGGGCCAATCCGCTGGGCACAGCTTAAGTATTTAAAATCAAACAAAAGTTTTTACCGATCACTGATCGGAACGGCCCGACGAATCGGCTGGTTGGCGCGATATGACCGGTCAAGGAGGAAGATATTGCCGGGTTGCGCGCGGATTAGGCGGCGTGGCGTGGTTGCATCCTAGGCCGGGGCGAGAATAATCGACTATCGCCGATTGTTCATAAGGCGGGGGAGGACATTTCGTTCATGACGGGACCCAGGCGTATACTCAGTCTGCTGGATGCCACAACGATAACGGTTGGTATCGTGATCGGCGCCGGGATTTTCAGCTTTCCTGGCTTGGTGGCCAATTTTCTCGGGCGTCCCGATCTAATCGTCGCGGTTTGGGTCGCTGGCGGTCTACTGTCTTTGGTCGGAGCTTTATGTTTCGCCGAGTTGGCGACGGCCTTTCCAGATCCGGGCGGTGAGTATCATTTCCTATACCGCGCCTTCGGCCGCGAAACCGCCTTCATGTATGGCTGGGCGCGCATGACTGTGATCCAGACCGGCAGTATCGCGACGCTATCGTTCGTCTTCGGCGACTATGCCCAGCAGCTGGCGCCGCTCGGCAGCTACGGCCCGCATATCTATGCCGTATTGGCGATCGGGGTGCTGACGGGCGTCAATATTCTTGGGCTTCGAGAAGCCAAATGGGTGCAGAATCTGCTGGAAGCGGTGGCCATCCTCGGGCTTCTGATCTTGATCGTGGTTGGCTTTTCCGCGTCGGGCGTGGCCCCCGCGCCGGTACCGGCCGAACCCAAGTCTTTGGACCTCGGCCTATTTGGCCTAGCCATGGTCTTCGTAATGTTTACCTACGGAGGATGGAACGAGGCGGCCTACATATCCGCCGAGGTGCGCGACGGGCGGCGCAACATGTCGCGCGCGCTGATCTACGGCCTCGGTCTGGTCACGATTCTCTATGTCCTGATCAATATTGCCTATCTGCATGCCTTGGGCCTGGACGGCGTGGCCAAGTCCCGCACCATCGGCGCCGACGTCATGCGGCCGCTGTTGGGCGACGGCGGCGCCTTGTTCATGAATATTCTCATCATCGTCGTCATCCTGACCTCGATCAATGTGACGATACTGACAGGCGCGCGCACCAGCTTCGCCATGGGGCGGGATTTCGCGCCGTTCCGTTTCCTTGCCCAATGGTCGGATGGACGCGCCCAGCCGGTGCGAGCGCTTCAGCTGCAGGGCGCCATTTCGCTGGCCCTGGTCGGGCTCAGCCTCGCCAGCCAGGATGGGGTCAAAAGCATGGTCGAGTACTTGGCGCCGGTTTTCTGGCTGTTCTTTTTGTTTGTCGGTGTTTCCCTGTTCGTGCTGCGCCGTCGCGAGCCCGATGCCGAGCGGCCATTCCGCGTACCGCTTTATCCGATCACGCCGATTATCTTTTGCCTGTCGAGCGGCTATCTTCTCTACGCAAGTCTCAGCTATCACGGAATCCACGCATTGGCGGGAGTCGTCGTTTTGCTGCTGGGCCTGCCCTTTCTCGTTTGGATCCGCAAAGCGTCTTAGGACAAGTCAGGAATATAAGGATGCCCCGATGAACATAGTCTCCAAATTCGTGATCCCCGTCCTGGCGGCCTTCCTTATGGCAGCGATGCCTTTGGCGTCACATGCCGCGCCGGAAGACGATCAATACGATGTCCCTTACGTGCCGACTCCGATGAAGACGGTGGCGCGGATGCTCGAGATGGCCAAAGTGAAGCCGTCCGATATCCTGTATGACCTCGGCTCGGGTGACGGACGCATCGTCATTTCGGCGGTGCGCGATTTCGGCGCGCAGCGGGCGAGCGGCATCGACATCAATCCGATCCGGATTCGCGAGAGTAACGAGAATGCGCGCAAGGCCGGGGTGACGGACAAGATCAAATTCTTTGAAGCCAATATCTTCGAATACGATTTCAGCGAAGCGACCGTGTTGTCGATGTATCTGCTGACCGAAGTGAATCTCAAACTTCGTCCGCGCATTCTTCAGATATTGAAGCCCGGTACGCGCATCGTGTCGCACGATTTCGATATGGGTGAGTGGGAACCCGATGAAGCCGCAACGATGGACGGGTTCCGTCATGTTTATCTTTGGATCGTGCCGGCGCAGATCGACGGCACATGGGAGGTAACCGCCGGCTCGACGAAGTATCCGATCGTCCTGGAGCAATTTTTCCAGCGCGTGTCGGGCAATGTCCAACTCGGCGGTCAGACGCACCCCTTCCGGACCGGACGGTTGGACGGCGTGAACGTGATTTTCGAGGCGCGTGCGCAAGATGGAACGCGCGATGTTCCCGCGATCTATCGCGCGAATGCGGTCGGGCCGGGCGCGCTGGAAGGCATGATCGAAATTGGCGGCAAAAAAATCCCGTTCAAGGCGCGACGCACGGGTCCGTCTCCGTCGATCAAATGATCTTTCTTGCCCAGTAAAAATTAAATCGGGCGGCACATCGAATGTGCCGCCCGATCATTGTGTTCTTTGCCTCGAATGTGAGGCGTCTGCAACGAAATTAGGCGGTGATCGCGCTGCCGGCGGCCACCTTGGGGCGGGCAGTTTCGGGCAGTTCGCCGTCGGCCGGCTTGGTCATCAAGCCTTCGGCGAGATTTTTATTGATGTTGATCAGGGTTTCGAGATGTTCCGCCTTTGAATCGGCGAGAGCCTGGATCGTTTGCTTGTCGACGAAAATGCTGAGGCTCAGGATATTAGCCTTGAGTAGGTCCGGCAGCTTATTTTCCTTATCGACGACATCCGCCTGAATGATGGTCCACAAAAGTTGATTGAACTTTAGTGCCGAGGCGTAGCTGTCGTAATCTTCGAGATTATTTTTTGCATTCTCCAATAGGAGCGCTGCCTTGGTGAAGGCCATCGCTTCGATTTCGCGCGACGACAATGCTGACTTCTGCGTCTGCGCGTAGGCCTGGACTTTATTTTGGGACATTCGCCATTAACTCCGCTTCGAAATTGAGAAGTTTTCTACACGCCTTTAACGCTTGGTAGTGATCGCCCTCGAGGATCTTTTGAGAGACCTGCATCACCAAGGCAAGTACCACTTGGTCGGGACATGCATTAAACAGCTCTTTCACTAACTTAAAGTAAATGGCGTGATATTTTCCCTCATTTTTCGGATCCACGTACATGCTGAGGATGATGTAATAAATCTTTTTGACGAGCGTATCGGCATTTTCCTCGGTGATAATGTCGCGTTCGCGCAGGACAGGGACCGTATTCTGCACGATTAGTTCGGCTTTTTGCCCCGCATTGATGATCACGGCTTTGCCGATTAATACTTTTTCGTTCGGTTTGAGCGTCAGTTTGAGGGGCATTGCAAAATTCCCGGGGATGGGACGCGCGCCCACGTCCTCTATGCATTTATAATAAACGCCACTCAATTCAATCCCTAGCCCAAATGCAGACTGGATGGGCGAGGCGATGGGCTGAAAAAGGAGCGGGGAGCCCGAAGGCTCCCCGCTTACAGCCCGGAGGCGACTTAAGCCGTTTAGAACAGGCGCAAGATCGACTGTTCGGATTGTTGCGCGATGCTGAGGCCGATCGTGCCCAATTGTTGGCGGGTCTGAAGGGTCAGCAGGTTCGCGGATTCGTTGTTGAGATCGGCGTTGACGAGTTTGGCGGAGCCTTCTTCCAGCGAATTGACCAGGTTCTTGGTGAAATCCAAGCGCAAGGTAAGCACGCTGGCGTTCGAGCCCAAGGTCGATGCCGTCGAACGGAGCGTCGTCAAGGCGCTGTCCAACAGGTTGATCGACGTCAGAATGTCGGCGTCCGTGGCCCAGTCGGCGGACGCGCCAACAATGGCAAGGCCCGAGGCATCCGAAGCCACGCCCGAAATTGTTAGTGTCGAGGAGCCATCTTCGCTGAAGGTGACCTTCAGGTTCGCGGGCGAGCCCTTGACCAAGTTGGTTCCTTTGTAGCTGGCGTCCGTCGCGAGGTTGTCCAACTGATTGCGAAGATCGTTGAACTGAAGTGCGGCTTTCGAGCGGTTGATCGTGTTCGATTCGGATTGTGCGCCGAGCGCAATACCCTTCATCTGCTCGACCATATCGACGATAGCTTCGATACCTTTAACAGCCGTTTCAACGCTGCTGATGCTTTGATCGATCTGGTCTTTCAGCACCGAAAGATCGCCGGCGCGGCTCGTCAAGCTCTTCGACTGGAAATATGCGATAGCGTCGTCGATGGCGCTGTTGACCTTCAAGCCTGTCGACAGGCGTTCCTGAGTACGCGCGATCAGGCCGGTCGTATTTTGCAGTGCAAGCAGGTTTGTCCGCGTCGCGGAGGAAAGATTAATACTACTGTCAGCCATAAGTCGTCTCCTATTCTAGGTCGTTGTTACAGGCCCTTCTGCCTGCCGGGCCTTTTATCACCAAGTGCTTCCACCTGGCTTATATGCCTGGTTTGTCTGACGGGCTGATGCCATACAGGCATTACCATAGGCAACCTTTCCCCTAAACTCAAGGGAAAATCGAGAGTCCACTGTATTGGACACCCGATTCGTTAACATTTTCACGCCCGCCCGTTGAAATAAACTTCGACTTCGGCAGATTTGTCGACGCAGGCTTCGACAAATCGACGGTAGCGAAAATAGGTTAACGCGAGATTTAGCACGGCAATTGGGCTTTCTAAAACGTGGTTCTGTTAGTTTAGATATTTGGTCAGGCTCAAATTACTGAGGCGTACCAATATGTTATAGGATGCCTCGAGCATATTTTGATCGTTCAATAGTTCCGCCGATGTCTGCGCGGGATCGGCTGTTTCGATATCGGAAATGTTCCCGTTGAGGAAATTTTTGGTGGTAGTTAGGGTTTTCCCAGTGGATGCGAGTTGTTCCAGCTTGGTGCCCACATTAAGTTCCAGCCCTTCCAAGCCCGTCTGTGCCTGATCCAGCAAATCTGCGGCTTCTTGGTACTTGGCCTGGATGTTGGCGTCGTTCGACGGAGTCGAACGGATGATCCTGATTGCGCGGACGAGTTTCTCGAATGCTGGATTGTCGGCCGTGAGGCCATATTGGATTTCCACACCCTCATTGAGGCGGGCTTTGAGCTTGGTATCGTCGCCTTTATAATAAAATGAAGGCTCGGACACCGTATTGAAGGAGCCGTCGTAGGTCGGAGCGGACGTCATGTCCCCAGGCACGACCGGCTTGGTGTCCGTCTTAGATCCCGCAAACATAAACCGCCCGGCGACCCTGACGTTCAGGAAATCCTTAACTTCCGAAATTTTTACGTCAGCGAAGGAATCCTTATCGATACCGTTTGGCAATTTGCCGTCGTCGATCACGTCTCTGACCAATTTTTGGGTATCGTCGAGCGTTTTCTTGAGCGCGTCGATACTGTTGAGAGAGGTATCCATACGCAGTTTGAGGTTCGCGGCCTCGCCCAGAAACTGATCCACGCGGCGACGTGTGCTTTCGACCGTTACGAGCTTGTGGGCATTGTCGGCTAAGCCGGCATAAGTTTGAGCCTTGAATTTCGTCGTTAACTTTATTTGGTTCTCATTCATCCGTTCCTGGTTCTGCGCGATTGCGGACTGGATTAGTCTGCTCGAAGCGAGGTTCGATATGCGGGATGTCATGTATCGTGTCCTACTTAGCCGACCATGTCAGTTAGGTTCTTGAAGAGTTCGTTCGTCACCGAGATCATGCGGGATGCGGCAAGGTAGGCTTGCTCGTAGATGATGAGATTGGAGAGTTCCTCATCCATATTGACGCCGCTCACCGAGGAATTTTTGCTGAATAGTTCATCCCGAAGATTTTGCTGGAACGTTCTTTCGCGTTCAACGGCGTTCGCCTGTGCCGAGTTGAACGCAAGAATCGAAGATGCGTAATCGGTGAAAGTTCCGTCGGTTTGCGATAGTCCGCCTCCGGCGGCTGGCGCGGACAAGAACGTGACCGAGGTGTTGAACGCTTCGGCAATACTGGCGGCCACGGATCCATCGCCGACAGCGACCCCTTGGTCCGTGTCGACGTTCAAGCCGGTGGTCGGTTGAGAATCGTCGATCCAAAAGTTGTCGCTGTCGTTGTCTACGATTTTGAGGCTGTAGACGCCGCCGCTGACGACGACCGAAGCCGTGATATTCGCGGAGTTGAGTGCGCCGTTCGAGTTGATTGCCGTCGCAACGTCGTTGAGGGAATCCGTCGCGGCATAATTGATCGTTGCGGTGGTCGATGAATCGATCGTGAAGGTTAGAGTGCCGCCGGTGCTTGGGCCGTAACCTGCAGTATTTATGGCAAGGGCCGGATCGGCGATTGAGTTGCTGGCGGAAGACTCGAACCCGTTCGATTGCAGCGCGCCACGCGATATGAAGAATGAGTTCGATTGGATATCGGATCGAACGGAGAGCCGGTTGCTGAGGCCGCGGTAGTCCGTGCGCAGTCTGGTGTCGTCGAGCACCGATCCGCTGCCGGTCTCGACCATTGCGAAGTTGTCGCCCGAAGAATCGTCAATTTGTAAGCGGAATCCATCTCCGTCCGAAATGACTTGAGCCGTAATTCCCGCAGCCTGCAAGTTTGCATTCGCGTTGATGGCGTCCTTGAGTGCGGTCAAAGAATCGCCACTCGCGTAGACAATATCCTCATCGATACCGGAGGCGGTGAATTGGAGCGTCCCTCCCGTCGTAACGGCGCTTGACGTCTTGGAGCTAGAAGAATCGCTCCGGTAACGCGCGAACGTCTCCGAGGAAGAATAAAAATTGTTCAATCCGAAAAAGTTGGAAAATCCTTTTTCCAGATCTCCAGCCGCGCTGATGGAACTCGTCAGTTCATTCACGGTCACCCGGTTGTTGTTTTCTCCGGACAGCACGAGTCGTCCCGTGGAACTGATCGTAGCCGACAAGTTGGCCATGCCATCGATCGCGGTTACGAGGTCGCCAATCGTGGCGTAAGTCGAGAGATCGAACACTTGATCGTTCTGCAATGCGCCGCTCTGGTCGACGACACCGATGCGCAGAATGCCTGACGCGTTCAGATCGGTCGTCGATGCGACATAACGGTCTCCGGTCATCGTGGCGACAGGGGGGTATCCTGTTCCGGTATTATGCGCCGCGTTGATTGCGTCCTTAAGTTTTTCCGCTAGCTCGTCGAATTGAGACTGGAGAGCCGGGAGTTCTCCGTCGCGCATTTCCAGCAGGCCTTTGAGCGAGCCGGAATTGATGGCAGTGGTTATATCGTGGCTGGAAATTTTCTCGCCGACGAAGATGCCGGGTATGCCGCCGACCGGATACCCAGTCTTGCCTGGAATGATATAGTTCGTGGCATTCGTCGGAGTGTATTCAAGCGTCGGCGACAGGCTCGATGGGCGATTATAGCTCAGGTGCAGGGGTTGCCCATCGATTAGCGTTTGGCCACCGGCGGTGAAGACCGTCATGCTTCCGTCGCTCTTGGCGAAGTACTTGATGTCCATCATTTCGGACATACGGCTCAAGGCTTGATCGCGCTGATCTTCCAATTCCGCAGTCGATATTTTTGAGGCTGAAAACGCGACGATGTCCGAGTTGATAGACGCAACGAGGTCCATCTTGGTATTGAATTCGTCGATTTGACTTTCGAGCTTGAGATTCGCGTCGGAACGCAGGCGCTGAATTTCATCTGACATTTTCTTCAAATTGTTCGAGACGTCCGTCGCGGCTTTGACCGTCAGGAATTGATTGGCAACGATCTGCGGGGATACCGCGAGAGAATCGAATTGCGCACCGAGTTCCGAAATTTGATGAACGACAGAATCGTTGTCCTCGGGGCGGCCGAAGATCGAATTTAGCTGATTGAGGAAGTCTTCCTTGATCGACAGTCGCGCGACATTCCCGGTTTCGTTGCGAAGCTGCCGCAAAACACCGGTGTCGACATTTCTTGAGATGCGGGAAATTTCGACGCCGTATCCCTGGCCTTCGATGACCCGCGACGTCTGCTCTAGTATTTTGCGGGTATAGCCTTCCGTATTGACGTTCGCGATGTTGTTCGAAATGACCTGTAGTGATTGCTTGCTGGTCTGCAAACCGCTGATGGCATTTTGAAGGGCAATTTCGAGCGACATATCGGCGTTCCTTAAATTCTAAAGCTCGCGGTTAAAGCTCGCGATTGACGCCGAGCGAGATAGGCGGTTGATAGGCCTGACGAGCCTGCCGTGCGTCGGCGCCGACCGCACCACTGGGGCCATACCCACCGGAGGCCGCGCGAAACTCCTTCGCCGCGTCGGCCATGATACGCAGAACGGTTTTGGTTGAATCCAATTTGGATTGGAGCTTCAACCGGTTTTCCTCCATTAATTTCCCGAGGGAGATCGCAGCCTCTGCGAGACGCGTCCGTAGATCGGGACTGATCTTTGCCGTCAGTTCTTTGTTGGACAGCATCTCGACCTGCTGCTCGTAGACACGACTCAACGTCTCCTTTTCCTTCACGATTTCGGGCAGCCCTTTGGCGCGGCCCGGAACGCTCAGTCGATCGTTTTCGTCTTTTAGCAGGCCGCTAAGTCTAGCGATGACGCCCATGAGCCGTTTAGCGATTTCTTCGGGGTTCATGACTTTACCTCCTGGAGCCGCAGAATTTCTTGTTTGATCGACGAGGCGATCCCAATGCCGCCGGCCTTCGCCATTTGCTTGCCGATCTCGTCGACCATCATCGAGCGCCACACTTCCTCGCCGGCACCGCCGCCGAAGGGTTCCTCGGCTTCGATATTGGCGAACATCGGCTGGAGCATCTGACTTAGGAAGACTGCTTCGAAATCCTGCGCCACCTTGCCGGCCTTTGCGGCGGAGTCGACGTGGCCGAGCTTGGGCAAGGTACGCGACGATTGAAGCGCCAATTGGCTGGTGTCGATGAGTGAAAAATCGTTCATCACATCACCTGGATGTCGGCTTGCAAGGCGCCAGCTGCCTTGACCGCTTGCAGGATGGTGATGAGATCGCGCGGCCCGATGCCGAGTGCGTTCAACCCATTGACGAGTTCTTGCAAGGTGACGCCGGTCTGCATAATCGCAAGTTTCTTATCGGTGCCCTCGTCGATCTGAATATCGGTGCGCGGAACCACCGTCGTCGTGCCGCCCGTCGAGAAGGGACCCGGCTGCGACACCTGCGGCGTTTCGGTGATGCGGATCGTGAGATTGCCTTGGGCGACGGCGACCGTGCTGATGCGGACGTTCTCGCCCATCACGATCGTGCCGGAGTTTTCGTCGATGATGATGCGGGCCTGTTGATCCGGCTCGATGCGAAGCTGTTCGACGTCGGTCAATAGGCCAACCACATTGCCTTCGTAGCCGCGCGGTACCTTCAGCGTCACCGTTCCGGGATCGGATGGGCGTGCAGCTTCGGTGCCGAGGAATGCGTTCATCGCCTCGGCCATACGGCGCGCGGTTGTAAAATCGGGGTTGCGCAGGCTGATACGAACCTGCTGCAGCTTTTGCAGATCGAAGCCTATTTCGCGTTCGACGATGCCGCCCGAAGCAATCCGTCCGTTTGTCGGAACGCCTTTGGTGACCGTTTCGCCTGCGCCCTGGGCCGTGAACCCGCCGGTTGCGACATGACCTTGTGCGACGGCGTAGACTTCGCCATCCGCGCCGAGCAGCGGGGTCACCAACAAGGTTCCACCGAGCAGGCTGCTGGAATCGCCAAGTGCACTGACCGTCACGTCGATGCGTCCGCCCTGGCGCGCGAAGCCTGGCAGAGTCGCCGTCACCATGACGGCGGCGACGTTCTTGGCATCAAGGCCCGCCTGGGTCGGTTTGACGCCGAGCCGTTCGAGCATGGCAAGCAGGCTTTGTTTGGTAAAGTGGCCTTCCTTCATGCTGTCGCCGGTCTTGTTGAGGCCGACGACGAGACCGTAACCGACGAGCAAGTTGTCGCGCACGCCTTCAAAATCGGCGACGTCCTTGATGCGCGATGTGGCGAAGGAGGAATCTGCGGTGCCGAGCATGGCGACCGCGGCGAGGGCGGCGGCGCCAACGAATCGGCGCCACGTGCGGCCGATCGGTTTGTCATTCGAAAGCATATAACCCACCATTTCCCGTTCCTATGCGGTTAGCCCGCAGATTTCGCATCTATACATGCGAATACCGTGCCAACCCGGTAGCGGAGATAAGGCGTTGGGATTGCTTAATTTTTTGGTGAACAGATGGCGTCGTGGCGCCGGCCGGACGGGAAGGGACGTGGCGAGGGGGAATCTTTTGCCGCCCACATGGGACGGGGGTGGACTGAAGCTTAAACTTTCAGTTCCGACGCGGTCTTGGTCATTTCGTCGAGCGTTTTGAACACCGTTGCCGAGGAATTGTAGGCCTGCTGCGTGATGATCATCAGCGAGAATTCCTGCTCGAGATTCGTGTTCGACAATTCATGCGAGGAGGGAATGAATGTCGCGTATTCGTGTTTTTCTTGGTTCGCGCCATTCACGACGACGGCGGGATCTTTTACTTGGCGCAGAATCGCCTCGCCGGAGTTTACGGATTCCGCGAACAAATTTCCCTGTCGGACTTCGAGTCCGTCGGCATTGACGAACGTTGCCAGTGGAAGCTTGTAAAGCGCGCGTTCGACGCCGTTGGTGAAGTTGCCGACGATCTGGCCGGCATCGTCGAAATGAAAAGCGCTCAAAGTGCCGGGACCGCGACCGTCTTTATCGAATCGATAATACTGGAAGGAGGAGCCGAGCGACGTCATATCGTTGATGTCGAGATCGAAGGACAGCGTCTTACCGTCGGTATAGGTGATTGCGATGGTCTCGGATGAATCCGCAGGCAGATGGCCGTCGGAGTCGAACGTCAAGGTCACTGGGCTGCTGGATGCCGGGACCGTGGTAGCGGAATCAACCGAGCTATCCCCGTCGAGATCCGATCTGATGTGCATGTTCCAAGTCTGGGTCGTGGCTTGGCGTGTCCATACCAGTTCAAATGTCTTGAGCGACCCATCGTCTGTATAGGCGCTGGCGCGTGTGACGTGCTCATCTCCCGTGTCTGATTCCGCGGGAAGATTTGCGGCAACGAAGGTGCTTGTTGTCGCCGCGGCTTCACTGTCGAAGGCGTCGTCGTCGAGACGCACGGACGTCAACGACGAACTGGTTGTAAATTGGCCGTTGGCGTCGGGTTCCCAGGCCTGGACGTAGTGGCCGTTTTTGTCGACGAGGTAGCCGTTATCGACATTGTAGGTCTGCGTCGTCCCATCGTCGTAGGATACCGTTTTCGAGGACGTGCCGTTTTTCCGGATGCCGAAGCCGCCGTCGCGCGTATAGATGGTCTCGCCGCTGCCATCGAGTTCGGTATTCAAGACGAACATACCCTTGCCGTTGATGGCCAGATCGAGCGGATTGTTCGTCGATATGACGCGGCCCTGTTGGGCGATGTAGTTTTTGTTGAGCGGCAGCACGCCGCCGATGTCCTTGTTTTGGCCAAAGGTCGAGGCGAGCACGGTGGAAAAGCGCGTATTGGCGGCCTTATAGCCACCGGTGTTCATATTGGTGATGTTTTGCGAAATGGCTCCGAAGGCATTGCTTTGAGCCAGCATGCCGGCGATGGGCGATGCGAAGGCGCCGTAAATTGCCATGACTTCAATTCCGCCTATTTGGTTCCACGACGAACAGCATTACGTCGCAAAATGAAACGCAAGAACGGTGCCAAATATCGGCGTCGGAAAAGTCCCGAAATTCTGCCATTCAGCCCGCGTAACGGTGCCTCTAGACTGCCCCAGTAGCCCAAATGACGCGGCAATTCCTGCCGGGTAGCCGATTCCGACGATTTCGCGTATGGTCCGGGGTCATGAAGGTTCCAACAGTTCGTTCCACTGCGACACCGGCGACCCAACGCACCCAGCGTTCGGCCCCCGCCGGTGGACCGCGATTTGCCGATCACCTTGAAAAAGCCGCGGAGAGCGATGGCGAAGTCGCCGGTGCCGGCGGAGTTGGAGGGGTCGTGTCGGTATCGTCGATCCTATCCGCTCAAGAGGTGTCCGACGACGGCGATCAGGCGGCCCGCCGCCAATTGGTGCATCGCGGTGAGGATTTGCTCGACAAGCTTGATAACATCCGCCGCGATATCCTGGCCGGGGGTGTGTCCCGTCAACGGCTCGAGAATCTTGCACAAGCTCTGCGTCAGCGCCGCACCCAGGTCAGCGACCCACGATTGATCGAAATTATCGACGAAATCGAGCTGCGCGCTGCGGTCGAGATTGCAAAGCTGACCCGTTCGATCTGATTTTTTCCTGGATTTCCGACACTTTTACGGCGCTTATGCCTGCCGTCGCGGCTCCCATTTACAAGGTACGCGGGCGAAATTATATTGCGCGGCCATTCGAAGGCCTCGGGAGGCAAGAATACGAATGACCGTTACATTACCGCCTGACTACGTTCCTTCCGACAAGGAACCGTTCATGAATCCGTCGCAGCAGGAGTACTTCCGCCAGAAGCTGCTGCGTTGGCGGGCCGAATTGCTGGACGAGTCGCTGGAAACGCGGCTTAACCTGAAGGAAACCAGCGTCCTAGAACCCGACCTCGCCGATCGTGCATCTGCGGAGACCGATCGTTCGTTGGAACTGCGCACTCGCGATCGCGCCCGCAAGTTGATCAACAAAATCGACGAAGCCCTCGGCCGCATCGAGGACGGCAGCTACGGCTACTGCGAAGAAACGGCTGAACCGATCAGCCTAAAGCGTTTGGAGGCGCGGCCTATTGCGACGCTCAGCATCGAAGCTCAAGAACGCCACGAGCGACTCGAACGTACTCGCCGCGACGATTGATGCGTTTGCTGCGCGCGCGTGCGCGGCACGGACAAAAAAAGGGGCCGATGGGGAAGCCCATCGGCCCTAAGTTGTTCCAATTCGGTTGGAATTAGAACGGGAAGATTACGTCGATAACCTGTGAGCCCCAACGCGGCGTCTGCAATTCGCTGAGGGTGCCGCGGCCGCCGTAGGCGACGCGCAGTTCGGCAATTTTTTCGTGGCTGATCGTGTTCGTATAATCGATGTCCTCCGGTCGCACGATGCCGGTCACCATCACGTCGCGAAGCTCGGCGTTTACCTTGATCTCCTGGCGTCCAAATACGACCATATTGCCATTCGGCAGGATCTGGGTGATGACGCCGGCGACCAAGATGGAAATCGCTTCCTTGCGGTCGATCTGTCCGTCGCCGGTCGTCGAATGCGCCCCGGCCACAGTAGCTGTAAGATCAGGACCATCCTTTCCGCCTGGCAAAAGACCTTTGATTTTGCGATCCAAGCCAAACAGCGCAGTCATGCTCTCGGATTCCGAGGAGTCGCGTTCACGCGTCGTCTTGTTGTCGAGTTTTGCGCTGTCGGAGATCGAGAGCTTCACCGTCATAATGTCGCCGACCTCGGATGCGCGCTGATCGCGGAAGAACGCGCGAGCACCCGGACGCCAAAGTGAATTCGCCTGACGCGCCGCTTCCTTCGGGGCAGGCATCGGCATGCTGACCGGCCGGTAGCCGGGCCGCCCGGTCGGATTGGCGACCTCGGAAATCTTCGGTCCGTCGCCGATTTCTGATAGGCGCGTCAGCGTGTTGCATCCGGCAAGCGTCGTGGACAGGCAGAAAATGGATACGCCCGAAAACAATTTGCGCGCGATCGACATGTGCGTGATCTCTTTCATCGCATGATCCTCAATTCGTCGCCTGGTTGTTCCGGGCGTTCGTCTCGATCCGATTGACGCTCACTTCGACCCTGTTGGCGCCATTGATACGGGCTTCGACAATTTTGTTGCTGCGAATATTCGTGACGCGAATGACATCGCCCATGCTGCCTTCATCGAGCGCTTTGCCCTGGGTCGATAGCGACATGCCGCCATTCTGCATCTCGATCGTAACGAGATTGCCCTTGGTGATCAGAAGCGGACGGCGGATTTGCGAAACATCGACAGCCGAGGCCGGCTTGATTTCACGCTTCGCCGCCATTCCGATAAGTTCCTCGTCGTCCGTGACAATATGGTTGCGAACCTCAGATGCACGTACGTCGCGCCACTGGATGTCCGTCGCCCGGATGACTTCGCCGCGGCGTTTGCCCTCGGCAAGAACGGGGACGGAAACGAGCTTGTGAATCCGTCCCGTGACGCGGGTGCGCGTGGCGGATGGATCGTTCGCGGGCACCGCGATGGTGGCGACAAAGCGGCCGGTACCGGGATCGTAATTCAGGTTGTCGACGCCGACGCTGGCGGCTTTGTCGGCAGCAACATAGAAATTCGAATTGTTGTTCGTAATCTCGATTTCGATGTCGTTGCCGGCACCGCGTGCGCGTAATGCTAGGACGAGTGCGTCGTGGATTTCGTCGCGTTGGATGACCTGGCTCGATCGCTCCACGACGGCGTGCGTTGCCGTGCTGAACGGGCGCCAATTCAACTTGTAGGCCTGCGAAACCTTGTAAAGCCATTTGGCGTCGAAGGTCGCGCGTTTGCCGGGCGCCGGCGCGTAGGCGACTTTTTTGGCGGCGTTCGCGCCGGCGTTGTCGAACAGGTCGCCGAGCGTGATGTAGTCGCCTTCGACGATGACCGTCGTACGCAGGTTCGCCTCACCGGCGTGCGCGGCGGCGACCCAAAGGGCAAGGAATGCGACGACAAGCGCAGTGATGATCTGTTTCATGGCGCCGTTACCTCATTTGATTCAAAGTGCCCATCATCTCGTCGGAGGTCTTGATGACCTTCGAGTTCATCTCGTAGGCGCGTTGCGCGGAGATGAGTTCCGAGACTTCGGAGACAGCATTGACGTTGGAGGTTTCGAGGAAGCCTTGCAGCAGGGTGCCGTAACCTTCGGCGCCGGGATTTGCGATAGTCGCGTTCCCGGATGCAGGGGTTTCGAGATATAGGTTGTTGCCGACAGCTTCGAGGCCCGCGTCGTTCGGGAACGTGGCGAGGGTGATGGTGCCGGCATTGGCGGGTGCCACTTGGCCCTGCAATTTGACCAGAACTTCGCCGGTATTGTTGATTGTCACGTCGATGGCGCTCGGGTTGACGGTGATATTTGGGATTACCGGGTTGCCGTCGTGCGTGACGATTTGCCCGGTGGGGCTCAATTGAAACGAACCGTCGCGGCTATAGGCGGTCGAGCCGTCGGGCAGTTGAACGCGGAAAAACCCTTTTCCTTGGATCGCAAGATCGAAGGTGTTGTCGGTCGAGGTGAGGTTGCCCTGCTCGTGGATGCGATAGACTGCGGCGAGTTTCACACCCAAGCCGAGCTGCACGCCCGATGGCACGATCGTGCCGGCATCCGACGAGGTCGAACCGACACGCCGCAGGTTCTGATAGATCAGATCGTGGAACTCGGTTCGCCGCCGCATGTAGGCGGTCGTGTTCATATTGGCGATGTTGTTCGAAATGACTTCCACGTTCTGTTGTTGTGCCAACATGCCGGTGGATGCGATGCTTAGCGATCTCATGGTCAGGTCCTTTCTGTTCCCGGCGGGGCCAACTAAGCCCGCGCGCCGAGTTGATCGATCATCTTCTTCTGCCGGCCGTCTTCGGCTTCGATGAAGCCCTTCACGCTATCGTAGGATCGATGTACTTCGATCATGCGAGAGAGTTCGATAACCGGCTGAATATTGGACCCTTCGAGAGCGCCCTGGACCAAGCTCGGACGCGGAACTTCCTGGGGCGCCTGATCCGTGTTCAACAAGCCTCCTTGCTCGGATTTGAGCTTCTGAATATCGTCGAAACGCACGACGCGCAGTTGGCCGAGAGGCCCGTTGTTGGTGGAAATGGTGCCATCGCCCGAGATGGTGACGTTCTGATCTTGCGGGCTGAGGAAGATGGGGGCGCCACCGGTCGACAAGACGGGATTGCCGCCTTGAGTTACGAGTTGGCCTTGGGCATCCATCGTGAAATCGCCGTTGCGCGTGTAGTTTTGGATCCCTTCCGGCGTTTCGACGACGAAGTATCCGTCGCCGCGTATCGCCACGTTGAAGGTATTGCCGGTCGTATGGATCGGGCCTTCTTCGAGGTTGCGATATTGGGCGATGTCCCGCGTAAACGACAGTTTGCGCGGCATGAAGCCGAGATCGTCTTTGCTTTTGGTCAGATGCTCGACGAACATCATCTTCTCGCCTTTGTAGGCGGTCGTATTCATGTTCGCGATATTATGCGCAACTGTGTCCATCTCGCGTCGCAGCGCCCCTTGGCGCGACAACGCGATATACGATGTAGTTTCCATTTTCCCGTTCCTTCCAATTAGCTTGGAATGTACCCTTACTAAGCATCGATCGTGCCAAGTCTTAAAATTATTTAATTTCAATAGGTTATCTCGTTCCACGGGCGGTGGCGGTGGACCGAAAGGGTAAGCGTGGGTAAGTCGGGCGGCACTTGTTGCCGGGTCCGACGCGGCCATATGATCGTCGGGACGGAAGTCGCGGACGGGACGGGTCATCGAGGCGGTGACGGTGGTTGCCTCAACGACTTCTTAACAAAGCACACGTACCTTGTGGCCAACGAAAGTCGGATCGGCGTCTTCGCGTCGGATACCGACATAAAATGGTGGTTGGGCGTAGATGGCCGACGACGATATGGACGATGACGCCGACGCCGAAGGCGGCGAAGGCGAGGGGCATGCTGGCGGTGGTGGCGGCAAGAAAAAGCTGTTCATCATCATTGGCGCCGTCGTGTTCGTGCTGCTGGGCGCGGCCGCTGCCGCGTATTTCACCGGGCTGCTCGATCCTTTGCTGGGCCCCAAGAAGGTAACCGCCGAGGCGGCTCCGGCCGACACGGCAGCCCCGACGGGGCCGGCAGGGCCGGCCGTGTTCCACGACCTTCCCGAGATGATCGTGACCTTGAATACGGGCCAGCGCAAAACGGCCTTTCTTAAGATACGCGTTTCGCTCGAACTATCGCGTCCCGAGGACATTCCGAAGGTTCAAGCCGTGATGCCGCGTATCGTCGATAATTTTCAGGTTTACCTGCGCGAACTTCGTGTCGAAGACCTCAAGGGTTCGGCGGGCATGTACCGCCTGCGCGAAGAACTTCTGACACGGGTGAAGGCGGCGGCCCAACCGGCCAAGGTGAATGCGGTGCTCTTCAAAGAAATGCTGATCCAGTGAGAAGGCGTACCTGACATGACGGCTCCGGCAGACGAAAAGCCAGCGGGCGGCGACGAACAGGACGATCTCGCCGCTGAATGGGAAGCCATGGTCGGTGGCGAAGGGGCCGCCGATGCGGCGCCGCGCGGCGCCGGCCGTGAAACGACGCGCGTTCTCAACCAGGACGAAATCGACAGCTTGCTCGGGTTCGACGACGAGCAGGAGGAAGGCGGCGAAAAATCCGGTATCCAGGCGATCCTCAACTCGGCGCTCGTCTCCTACGAACGCCTGCCGATGCTCGAAGTCGTATTCGATCGCCTGGTCCGAATGATGTCGACGTCTTTGCGCAACTTCACCTCCGACAACGTCGAAGTGTCGCTCGACAACATCACCAGTCTTCGGTTCGGCGATTATCTGAATTCGATCCCGCTACCGGCGATGCTGGCGGTCTTTAAGGCCGAGGAATGGGACAATTTCGGCCTGCTGACGGTCGACAGTGCGCTCATTTATTCGACGGTCGATGTGTTGCTCGGTGGGCGCCGAGGCACGGCGGCAATGCGCATCGAAGGACGGCCTTATACGACGATCGAACGAAATCTCGTCGAGCGTATGGTACATGTCGTGTTGGCCGATCTGAGCGCCGCGTTCGATCCGTTGAGCCCGGTGACATTCCGTTTCGAGCGCCTTGAGACAAATCCGCGTTTTGCGACGATTTCGCGTCCGTCGAATGCGGCGATCGTCGCCAAGCTTCGCATCGATATGGAAGATCGCGGCGGCCGCCTCGAATTGATGATCCCCTACGCAACTCTGGAGCCGGTGCGCGAGCTCTTGCTCCAGATGTTCATGGGCGAGAAATTCGGCCGCGACTCGATCTGGGAAACGCATTTGGCGGAGGAGCTGTGGAAGACGGACGTCGACCTGACGGCCGTACTCGATCAGCAAACGATGACGTTGGGCGAGATCTTCAATTTGAAGGTCGGCTCGCAAATTCCCCTGAACGCGACGCCGCAATCCTTTGTCGAGGTGCGCTGCGGCGACATCCCGATGTTCAAGGGGAATATGGGACGTCGTGGCGACAATCTTGCCGTCAGAATTGCGGAAAAAATCTCTAAGGAACGGAGCGGGTCGTGACCATTGCAATCGAAATGTCCTTGATCGTTTTGCTAATTCTCGCCATCGGCTATGGCTTCATCCTCAATAAAAAGATCGTGGCCCTGCGCCGCGATCAGAAGGATCTGGAGAAGCTTGCCATCAGTTTCAGCAAGGCGACGCAACGCGCCGAAACGGGTGTGGCCCAGCTTCGCGCCGCGACGCAAGGGTCGGTGACGACCCTGCAGGAAGCGATGGGGAAAGCCGAAGGTATTCGCCGCGATCTCGAATTTCTCATCGATCGTGGCGCCGGAACCGCAGATAAGCTCGAGCGCGCGGTACGTACCGGCGAGCGCGGCGGCCGCCTGACGGCTGTGGAGAGTGGCCGCAAGACGCCAATGGATACCGGCCGGGTGATGGCAATGGACGAACGTACACCGGCGAATGAGCCGTTGTTGGGTGTGAACACGCGCCGCGGGGTCGACATGGCCGAAAAAGCCGATGCGGAACGTCAATTGCTCAAGGCGCTGCGGGCGGTTCGCTAGAGTCACGAGGACCAGTCGATGTGGAAGATTCTAAGCCGAATTCGTGTTCTGCCCGTCGCTCTTTCTGTCGCGATCTTGATCGTGTCGTTGAAGATCGGCGACGTTGCGGAACTTCTTGGTGGCGCGAACCCGCTGCATGTCGGCAAGGTGCAGGCTCAACAGCCACCGCAACCGAAGGGTGCGCAACAACCGCAGGCGAAAGGCGGGCCGACGCAGCTTCAGGCTCCTCCGGGGGCACAACAGCAGGCTCCCGCTCCGCAACGCGCCCAGAACGACACGCCGCCCGTGCCGGCCGTTCGCGAATCGTCGGCCGATCCCGCTAACGATCCGACGCTGTTCACGCAAAACGAAATCGATCTTCTGCAACAGTTGGCCGAACGCCGCGAGGCGATCGACAAGCAGATGCAGGAGATGACCTCGCGCCAGGGTTTGATGCTGGCCGCCGAGCAGCGTATCGACCGTAAAATCGTCGAATTGAAATCGCTGCAAGCTGCCATCGACGCACTGATCAAGAAACACGACGAGCAGGAAGAACAGAAACTTCAGAGTCTCGTGAAGATCTATGAAGGCATGAAGCCCAAGGATGCCGGACGCATTTTCGAAGAACTTGACATCGACACCCTGCTTTTGGTTGCCGAACGGATGAAGGAACGCAAGCTTTCGCCGATTATGGCGACGCTCAATCCGGTGAAGGCAAAAGAGGTAACCGAGAAGATCTCGACCGGCCGCAAATTGCCGTTACCCGGCGCCGGCGGATAGTCCGGCCGGCGCGTTGGGTTTTGCCTAACCGCCTGCGAGGCGATACCCGAGGGGCTCATGTTCGATACTCACGCTCCTCCGCTACGCGAAACACCGAAGATCATCTGGCTCATGAGCCTGCTCGATTTGACCGGCGTCATGTTCGCGTTCTTCATTCTGTTGTTCTCGATGTCGACCTTCGAAGAGGTCAAAACCAGCGCCGTGCGTGCCAGCTTGAACTCCGCCTTTGCGTCGATCTTGCCGCCCAGCACCGAAGCCACGGCCTTCACCTCGACGACCGGGCGTTTCCTCGGCAGCGAGGAGTTTCAAGGGACCGTGACCCGCCTGTTCACCACTGCGTTGGGCGTGGAGCGGATCGAGGTCGTTCAGCCCGGCTCGATCATGCGAGTGACGATGAGTGCTGAATCCTTGTTTCTGCCCGGCTCGACCACGATCCGCGAAGCCTACATCCCGCTTGTCGACAGATTGATAACGTCTTTGAGCGGCCGTCCGCCCGGTTTCCACTTCGATATGGAATTCGTGATCGGCACGCAGGAGGAGGGCGGGCGTTTGTTGCCTGTCGGTCAAACCCTACAGATGGCGCGCGCCGGCGCCTTTGTGCGCGACATGCTGGCACGCGGCGTGCCGCCCGATACGATCGCCATCGGCGTGCGCAAGGGCAATCCGGACCAGATCGTCATGTGGTTCTACGTTCGATCGGCGAACGAAGTTCGTTCCTTCTACCGCCAACTTCTCGAACCGACTGCCGGAACCTCGAGTCCGGCCGGCGAAGCCGATCCAAATGTCGGTGCGCCCGATGGCAGATGAGCAGGGCCAGTCGAATCAACCAAGCACGATCTGGGTGATTTCCCTGATCGATCTGTTAACGCTGATGCTGACGTTCTTCGTGATGCTGGTATCGATGTCGCACGTGAAGGTCGATAAGTGGCAGCACCTGATGGACACATTGTCGACGACCATGAATCCGTCGCGCACGACGACATCGACCGTGCCGTCGGCTGAATATAATATCTCGACCATTTTCCGTCGTCGGGCGATCAATCTCGAATATCTGATCGCCGTACTGCAGCAAAAGGTCGATAAAAGCGACGTGCTTCGCGACAGCTTGCTGGCTTTACTCGAGGACCGAATGATCGTGTCCTTGTCGGGACAGCGCCTGTTTCGCGCCGGCACGGCCGAGCTGACCGATGAGGCGCGCGCCGATCTGTTCGAACTCGGCGGGGTGCTCCGCAATATCGAGAATCAAATCGGCGTGGCCGGATATTCGGAGGAGGAGAACTTCGAAGGCGCGACCTATACGTCCGATTGGGAACTGTCGCTGGCCCGTTCGATTCAGGTGGCCAATGCCCTCAAAAGTGCAGGATATGGCTCGGAAATCCTGAGCTACGGCTATGGGCGCTCGCGTAATATCGAACTGGCTGGCGCATCTGCGGAACGGCGCCAAATATTGTCTCGGCGGATCGATATCGTGATAATGGCGACCGGTGGCTCATTCTAAGGAAAACAATCGGCTTTTAAGAGCGTTCCAGGCATTCGTCCTGGGCGCGATGCTGCTGCTTGTCGCCGGGCCCGCGATGGCCGATCCGGTCACCGTCGGGGTCAGCCAGCAGCCCGGCGCCGGCCGCATCACCTTCACCTGGCCGCGCCCGGTGCCGTTCGTGGCCCAAATCGAAAACCGGCAATTGGTGGTCCAATTCGGACGCCCGGTGGAATCCAGCCTGGCCGGCCTACCCGGCGCCTTGTCGCGCTATATCGGCGCCCCGCGCCTCGCTGCGGGTAATCAATCTGTGATCTTTCCGCTGCAGGGCAGCTTCGATCTTAATTATTTCGCGCAAGGGAACGCGGTGATTGTCGAGATCGTCGATACGCCCGCGTCGCCGCCTGCCTCCGCTCCGGCCGCTCCTGTCTCTCCGACCGCACAAGGAGCGCCCAAGGCGGCTCCAGCACCGCTCGCGCCGCCACCCGCTCAGCAACAGATTCTGTTGGCGCCGCCACCCCAGGCTGCCGCGCCGTCCGCCACGCCGGCTGCGGCCCAGGCTGCCTCGGCGTCGTCTCCAGCCGAGCGTATCGCCGTGCGGACGGGCGAGCATGCGCAATATGGGCGCATCGTTTTCGATTGGGAGCGCGACGTCCCCTTTAAGGTCGAGCAGCGCGGTAACCGCGCTTTCGTCACGTTCGACCGTCCGGCGACAATCGCGCTAGATCCGGTCGTGCGGGGCGGGGCGCGAAATGTTGCCGGCGCGACGAGCCAGATTGTCGGCGCAACGACGGTCGTCACGCTCAACGTGCCGTCGAGCTCGCGCATCCAAAGCATGAAATCCGGACCCAAGGTGGTTGTCGACGTCTATAACCCGACCGGTCCGAACGACGCCGCTGCGGCGCCCACGGTTTCCTTGCCTCAACAGGCGCAGGCCGGGGCAACACCAGTGCCTGCACCGGCTATTGCTCTGGCGCCAGGACCGGCATCGGCTCCCACGATACTCCCGTCACCATCACCATCGACCGAGACCACGGACGAAGCTGACGAGCCGGCGGTCGCCACGCCGGCGTCGCCCGCCGCTCCGGCTGCGGCTCAAACAGCTGAGCCTGCGGCTCCGACCGCGCTTCAAGCTCCGCCGCAGGCGTTGGCCGCGGTTGCCCCCGCACCAGCCGCCGCCGCACCGGCCCCGGCAATGGGGCCAGTGGACGGGACTTGGCGCGTCGATTGGACGGAGCCCGTCGGCGCGGCCGTTTTCCGCCGGGCCGGGAGCCTGTGGATCGTGTTCGATCGCCAGCGCCAGATCGATACCGCAGCGGCTAGCAAGACGCTTGGCGCCGCCGCCAGCTCGGTGACCCAGGTCGATGCCCCGCGTGGCACCTTCATCCGCCTTGTTACGCCGCCGGACGTCAATCCGACAGTGCGCCGCGACGGTTTTGCCTGGATTTTCGATTTCCGCCGCCAGCCTTTGCGCCCAACGACGCCGATCGAACCGAAGCTCGAGACCGGGCAGGCGGGCGATGCGCGGATGATTATTGCCGTCGCCCAACCGGGCGAGGCGCTGCCGCTACGCGACCCGGAAGTCGGCGACAATATTGTCGTTGTTCCTATCATACCACTCTTGCATGGCGTCGAGCGGCCCTACATCTTCCCTCAATTCGAGGTCTTGCCCTCATCGCAGGGCATCGTGGTGCGGCCCCGCATCGACGATCTGCGCGTCCGTCCAACCCAACGCGGCGTGGAATTAAGCGGCGCCACCGCCTCGCTGGCGCTTTCGTCATTGACGCCTCAGGCCCAGGCAAATGCCCGTATCGGCTCGTTCCGTCAGGTCAGTCGGATATTCGCGCCGGACACCTGGCGCATCGCGCGCCGTATTCAAAATGTAGCCGATTTCAACAAGGAAAAAGCGGCTCTGTTGGACAAGGTGGCCGATGTGCCGCCGGCGACCAAGCAGCAGGCCCGGCTCGACTACGCTCAATTCCTGATTGCCAACGATTGGAGTTACGAGGCGATCGGCGTTCTTGGCACTATGGCATCGCTTGATCCGGCAATTGAGAACAAGGCCGAATTCAGGTTATTGCGCGGGGCAGCCGAATTTTTGATGGACCGTTACGAAGAGGCCGAGAAGGATTTCGCCTATGTCGGCTTTAACGACAACGACGAGGGTGAATTCTGGCGCGCGATCGTTCAGGCGGCGTCGGGCAAGGGCCGAACTGCAGCACCGATGCTGAAGGCAAAGGGCGACGTTTTTAGATCCTATCCTCGGGCGCTCAAGATGAAGCTCGGCCAGGTCGTCGCCAACGCGGCGCTGTCCGTCGCAGACGTCCAAATGGCGAGCAGCTATCTTGAGGTTCTTGCCGAGGAGAAGCCGCAAGGTAACGAGATCGACCAGTTGGCGCTTATCGAAGGCAAGGTTCATCAGCTTTCGGGTAATTTCGATCAGGCCGTCCAGGCTTGGGAGGCTGTCGAGAAAGGCAATCATCGCCCGAGCATGGCCGATGCGATCGTGTTGCGGGCGAACCTGTTGCTCGGCCAGAAGAAGATCCAGGCCAAGGATGCGATCACGGAGCTCGAAAAGCTGCGCTATGCCTGGCGCGGCGGCGAGTTCGAATTCGATCTCCTGCGCAAGCTCGGCAAGCTTTATATCTCGATCGGCGATTACCGCAATGGGCTGCGAACCTTGCAGGAGGCGGTCACGTATTTCCGGGAGTTGCCGGAATCGGCCAAGGTGACCGACGAGATGGTCAAGGCGTTCGACGATCTCTACCTGAAGGACGCTGCGGACGGCATGAGCCCCGTGCGCGCGATCGCGTTGTTCGACGAATTCAAGGAACTGGCTCCGTCGGGCGATCCAGGCGACGAAATGATCCGCAAACTGGCCGATCGTCTGGCCTCTGTCGATCTGCTCGATCGGGCGGCAATTCTGCTCGAAGACCAGATCCAATTCCGCCTGAAGGGCGTCGAGCGCGCGCGTGTCGGAAACCGTCTCGCCGCCGTTTATTTGCTGAACCGCGAACCGAGGGAAGCCCAGGTGGCGCTCGAAAAAACCCGCATGGACGGACTGCCGGCCGACCTCGAAATCCAGCGCCGCCATCTGCTCGCCCGTTCCTTGGTCGATCAAGGACGCGTGCCCGATGCCGAAAAGGTTCTCGAACGAGACGAAAGCGCCGAAGCCGATCAGCTTCGCGCCGAAATCTATTGGGGGCAGCAGGACTGGCTGAATGCCGCGAAATCCTTGCAGAAGGTCGTCACCCGGGCCGGGGCGGTTTCCAACAAACCTTTGAGCGAGGATCAAGCGCGGCTCGTTTTGAATTTCGCCATTGCTGTCACGCTCAGCGGAAACGACCGGGGCGTCATCAAGCTGAGACAGGATTTCGGCCCCGCTATGGCGGCGACAACCTATAGGGATGCGTTCAATCTGATCGCAAGCCCGAACGCGCAGGGGCTTGTGGATTACCGCACACTATCCGATCGGGTGAAGGTTGCGAGCAACTTCACCTCCTTCATGGACGGCTACAAACAGCGGGTGAAGGACGGCAAGTTGTCGTCCGTCAACTGACCTTGCGAAGCGCTCTCTCGGTAAACCACAGGAGCGCTCGGCGAAAAAAATTCTCCCTGGGTCCGATTTTCACTTGCGTTGCGCTGCAGATGCCTTAAAACGCGAACCTTGCTTCCGGTCCAACGACTGGCTGCTTCTGGTCTACTGACTTTTACCACTTCCTTTGGTTGGGGATTCGGAATAAATGGCACGCAAATCCAACTTACGGCGACTTCGCGACGAGTTCACCGAAAGCTTCGAGAGCCCCGCTCTCGTCACTCCGGTGAAAACGGACTATTTCGTCGAAAGAGACGGCTTAAAGTTCGCCGGTACCCATCTATTGCTCGATATGTGGGGCGCCACCCATCTGGGTGACGAGGTTTTGATTGAGCGTGCAATGCGCCAAGGCGCTATTGCCTCCGGTGCGACCACGCTGCATTGCCACCTCAAGAAGTTTGGGGAAGAGGGCGGTGTATCGGGCGTTCTGGTCCTCGCCGAATCGCATATCAGCATCCATACATGGCCGGAGCGGAATTTTGCCGCGATCGACATCTTCATGTGCGGTTCGTGCGATCCGTATAAGGCCGTTCAGATCCTCAAGGAGGCTCTGAAGCCTGAATTCGTTCAGCTGAACGAAACGCGGAGAGGCGTGGTTTCTTGACGGCTTGGTACGACGAAGCTCTCTACACCAAGTGGCAAGACAAAGGTTACGCACAAAGATTTCGGATTGATCGCATCCTCTTCGAGGATAAAAGCGAGCATCAGGATGTCATTGTGTTTGAAACGCCTTTGTTCGGACGCATTCTCGCCATCGACGGCATCATCCAGACGACGGAACGCGACGAGTTCGCGTACCACGAAATGATGGTGCACGTCCCTATCCTGGCGCACGGCAGTGCGACCAAGGTGCTGATCATCGGCGGCGGTGACGGCGGGATCATGCGCGAGGTGATGCGTCACGCGGACGTGACGCTGTGCCACATGGTCGATATCGACGACATGGTTGTCGAGATCAGCAAGAAGTACCTGCCGAGCCTGTCCGACGGGGTTTTCGACAACCCGCGCGGCAAAGTCGTCATCGCCGACGGCTGCAAGTTCGTGAAGGAAACCAAGGAGCGCTACGACGTCGTTATCGTCGATTCCACCGATCCAATCGGCCCAGGCGCGGTGCTGTTCACCGAGGAATTCTACACCGATTGCCGCAACTGCATGACGCCCGGCGGTATTATGGTCACGCAAAGCGGCGTGCCCTTCGCGCAGCCCGAGGAGTTCCCCGAAACGCGCAAGCGGCTACGTTCGGTGTTCAAGGATGCAGGCATTTATCTCTCATCGGTTCCGACCTATGCTTGCGGCTTCATGGCGCTGGGCTGGGCGAGCGACGAAGCCAAGCATCGTGACGTGAGTGAGGCGACGCTTGCCGCGCGCTTCAAGAAAGCCAGCTTCAAGACCAAATATTACACACCCGGTATCCACAAGGCGGCCTTCCAGCTTCCGGCCTATATGGTCGACGCGCTGAAATAGGCGCTCCACCTATTTGTTCAGTAGAAGCCCTGGATCGGTTTCCGAGGTGCACCAAGTTATCTGATTGTTTGCTGGTATGTAGGGCCCAGCCCAGGCTTTGCAGTGAATCAACATTCCGAGGATTGGGATGTGGAGGACACTTTTGTCACGATAGGTGCAGAAGAATATCGCATCGGTTATGGGATCGACGTCCGGACGCCAATAGACTCGGCTGATCTCGGCTATACCAAATGGGCTAAGCAACTCGCGCTGCTGTGTATCGAGAGGTGTTAATGCGGATGGTAAGAGTGTTCTCGTTTCGATGAAATTTCCGCTATCGTTGATGCGGGGGGCATCCGGTGACGATCTCGGCGGCGTCGCCGGACCGCGTTTCCGCCAAAATTGCCGCGCCAGTTGCCAGAACGAAAACGAGCACCCGTAACATGGCCTGCTACTCGTTGTTCATTTTGAATTGAATGCCGGGAGGCGCGCCAAGACGATCGAGTTCCTCTCGCAATATCCGCAACTCTTCGTTCAATAGGCGTTTGCGTTCCTCGATTGCCGGTGGAATAGGGACATAATCTTTTAGCAATCGTCCGTCTTTGTCGTATTCGAGAACGCTCGGCGCATAACGGATCAATTCATCATATTCATCTAATATTTCATCATAGCGCTGCTGGCGTTGACGAATGCACTCGATCTGCGCATTCAATTCCTCGGTCGCGTCATTCTTCGCCGAATAAAGTTGTCCGAATCCTTCGCGTACCTGTCGTTGCCGTTCCTCGAATTGCGGATCGTGCGGGGTCCAATAATTCTTGTCGCCGATCAGACGGCGCAGCGATTCAAGGGACGTGGCTCGGGCGAGGGGCATATTTTACCTCCAGCATTAAGCGGAAGTATGAAACAAAACACGAACAAAAAATAAAAGAATTCAGGAGGGCCCAAAGCCTATCCGAAGCTCTGGATCAGGCTTCCGACGATCAGGAACCAGCCGTCCACCAGCACGAAGAAGATGATCTTGAACGGCATGGCGATCATGACGGGCGGGAGCATCATCATGCCCATCGACATGAGGACCGAGGCCACCACCATGTCGATGACCAGGAACGGGATGAAGACAAGGAAGCCGATCTCGAACGATCGCCTCAGCTCGCTGATCATGAAGGCGGGGATCAGCGCGCGCAGTGGGACCTCTGTCACGGTGGTGTCGACGCGCGCCGCGTCCGCGAAAAGCTGCAGGTCGGTATCGCGGACATGCTTGAGCATGAAGACGCGCACGGGTGCCGCCGTCCGCTCGAAGGCAACCTGTTCGTTGATCTGGCCTGCGATATAGGGCTGCACGCCGTTGTCCCAGGCTTCCTCAAGGGTCGGCATCATGATGAAGAGCGTCAGGAACATGGCGAGGCTCATCAGCACCTGATTGGGCGGGGTCGATTGCGTGCCCATCGCCGTGCGCAAGAACGACAGCACCACGACGATTCGGGTGAAACAGGTCACCATCACCAGGAACGACGGCGCCAGGCTCAGCAGCGTGAACAGCAAGAACAGCTGGATCAGCCGTCCGGTGCTGGTGGGCCCGTCGCCGAGTTCGAGATTGAGCGATTGGGCCATCGCCGTCTGCGGCAGGACGAGGACGAGCAGCGCGGCCGCGCCGACGAGAGCCGTTACGGTCCTACTGTTCATGGCACCACATCCGCGAACTGGGCCACGGCGGGCACGGGCTGAGGCACGATCCCGGTTTCGACGACCTGATCGGCGGCGAGGCCGAGCAGAAGCAGATGTTCCGTATCGTCGCGGCGCACCAGAACGAGGCGGCGCTTGGCGTCGAGGGCAATGGTTTCGACAATGGCGAGGCGTTTGGTGCCGCCCCGGCGCGGCGTCGGGCCCTGGTTGCCGAGACCGAAGCGTTTGGCGAGCAGTGCGAAGCCGCCGATCAGGCCGAGCACGAACAGCAATGCGAATAGAAACCGCAGATAATCGCTGAAGGCGATGTCCATTGTATCTCTTAGCGTCCGGTCGCCGTCTGGTGCTGCGTCGTCAGCTCACCTTCCAAGGCGTCCAACTGGGTCAGAAGGCCTTCCAGTTGTTGCATGAGACGGATGCGCTCGGGGCCGGCGCCTTGGAGATCGGCGGATACCGCGCCGTAGATTTCGGCGACCCTGTGCTCGATCTGACTGAGGTCGACCGCGCGACCTCCCGCAAGATCGGTGCGCGCCGTTTGGATCATGCGCCCGACGTCGTCGGCGGCATCAAGCAGGCTGTTCGGGGTCATGGTCGGGTCCTTCCGGATCATCGAGGGGGATTTCGCCAGCATTGGCGCGGTAAACGTAGGAGAGGATTTCAGCGACGGCGGCAAAAGCTTCGATCGGGATTTCGCTGTCGACATCGATCGCCGACAGGATTTCAATCAGATCCGCATCCTCGCGCACCTTGATGTCGTTGGCCCAGGCGATCTGCAGAATTTGCTCGGCGATGGCGCCCTGGCCCGATGCGACCACGCGCGGCAGGGTGCCGCTCTGGCTCGAATCCGTGATGGCGACCGCTCGGGCGGGGCCGCGTTCGCTGTGAGGTTCGGGCTCCGCGCCGGCGGTGATATTCACGCCGAACGGGGTGCCCGTTTTAGGCTCCGTCAATTGACCACCACCATCACCAGGTTTTAACGCGTTCTGGTTTGCGCCGAGAGTGCGCCAACAAGTTTAAGAACCGATTACCGTCGCGGTTGGGGAGGCCGTTAACCCGTCGTTAACCGACGCGGTATTTTAATCCGATCATATCAATCCCGCCCGGAAAACCAGGGCGGATACCCAAATGGGCGTGAGCATCGAAGGAACTTTTTACTCAAGAATTGAGTAAAGGAGAGGACATGCTTGCAACCAGGTTGGCCGCCGGCGCGATCGGCGCTGCGATGACGATTCTTTTGAATTCGGTGTATTCCGAGGCCGCCTCCGCAGGTGGCTGCCCGAACTTGCCCCAAGTCGCCTGGTGGGACACCACGCCCGAAAAGATCGTGAGCTATGTCGACCAAACCTTTCAAGGCGACTGGGATCCCTATATCGCGAAATGGGAAACCTATCGCATCAGGATGGCGCAGATTCATGACAGCAACGGTGCGGCGCTGGTCAAATCGCGCGGACTGAGGCTGGAGGGCGATACGCTCGCCGATCACATTCGCGCCATCGACGAACGATTGACGGTGACGCGCTGCCTCAAGAACCGCTACGGCGGGAAATACGTCTAATTCGAGTTTACAGCGTCTCGGTTCCTCAGCCAGATCGGGACGATCAGGAAACGCCCCCGTTGTGCCTGCGACGGGGGCGTTTTCATTTTGCGGCTCACGGCGATTGGCGAAATTCCTGTTCGGTCGGAAAGCCAGAGATATGGCGATAATAGGCGATGGCGCGATTTATGAACGACTGAGTCGGCAGGCTGAAAGGCCCGGTCCATATGCGCGCCGCAGCTAAGCTGTAAAAGCGCCAAAGGTTCCCCGCTTCGCGCTCAATCACATAATACTGGCGAATGTCGCCGGGTTCGCTCGCGCTAAAGAGCAAGGCCTTGGCTGCACTCTCGTTGACGATTGTATAGATCAGACGATCCTGCGTACGCTCGATCACGCTCAGGCGATAGATGACCGGCGACAGAATCGCGTTTTCCTCCTGGGAGAAACGCAAGGTATGCCCGGTCACAAGATCGTCGGCGCTGAAATCGACGCGGCGAGCTTCGCTAGTGCCGGGTCTAGGCGCATCGCCGAGAGCATAAGCATCCACGAACAATTGTTTCCAACGACTGTCGCGGACCGAATAATACCGGATCGCGGTCAGCGCGGAGATCCGCGCGAGCCGTCCGGCGATTGCCGCGACGCCGGACTCCGATTCGAATCGCCCGGCCGTCGCGATGAGTGAATTGGGTGCGAGGGTCCCGAACTCGACGCAGGCCGGGAATCGTACTCCGTTGAGTTCGGCATCGCGCCAGACCTGTACATCGGGCATGGGACCGGGAGCGGGGTAGGCGGGTGAGGGCTCGCCCGCGCACGGTGGGATCGGAAATACACCGGGGACGCCTTGTGCGGCGGCCGGAGAAGCGAGTAGGAACGAGATGAAGGCGATGGCCACAGCGATGGCTCCATCCCGGAAATTCATGTTCTAATCCTCGAAGACGATCAGCAGATCCTTGGCATTGACTTGCATGCCGATGGATATAACGACTTCAGAGATGATTCCGTTCCGTTCCGCCGTCACGGCGGTTTCCATTTTCATGGCTTCGATGGCGAGCAGGGCTTCGCCTTTCTTCACACTTTGGCCTTTTTTGGCCGCGACCCGCGACACGATGCCGGGCATGGGGGCGCCGATATGCGACGGATTTGCCGCCTCGGCGATCCGATTGGCAGGCTTTGTGACGCCGGCCGCGCGATCCGCAATGCGCACCGACCGGGGCTGACCATTAAGCTCGAAGAAGATCGTGCGCATGCCGTGTTCGTCGACATCGCCTAG
>CAMDWJ010000036.1 GCA_945877815.1 Caenispirillum bisanense | reverse complement strand
AATCCGGCACCACAACGAGCCGGTTCACGAAACGGGCCGCCGCGGTGTCAGGCAACCGTCCGGCGACGGCCTCCTTCGGGACTGGCCAAAGAAGATCGCGGACGTATGAGCAATTGCGGTGCATGCCGTAACGCAGCCAGACGATGAGGCGGCGCTTGCCGATCGGGTGCTTCGCGCGATGCAATCCGTCGGGGTCGGTCAGGAATCCGTCTCCGGCGGCACCTTCGATGGATTCGATCAGGTCGCCTAAAAGCGTCGTATAGACGTCATCGCGATCGTGGCCGTTGCCCTCGAACAATTCTTCAAGCCCCGGCGTCACGTCGAATTTCCGCCCCCCCGGCAGATCGATCGAGACACGGCCCTGAACGGCGACGCGGCGCCTGAGCTCGTCGAGACGATGGCTGTAGCGGATATATTGATGGCAACCGTCTTCGTCGGTATCGGTGAGATAGAGAAACAGGACACAGTTTCCGAAATCGTCCTCGTCACGATGGAATTTCTGCGTGATGACCTCGCCCACCTCAGGCCTGGGGAACGACCACCAGGCATTCATCGAATAAAGCGAAGGCACACATCCGAGATAATCGCCGACAGCGTCCAGAATACGTGGATCATTCGCGAGTTCGAGAATGTGAGGCGCCGTAATCACGTCCGTAGGCCGGTAGGATCCGAAATGCGCGCGCGATGCCAGGTCTTCGAGCCGCGATTCCCGGCCGTCGCTTTGCGCCACGACGTGGGCATTGAAACACGGCCGTTCAGAAAAATGTGCGATAACTTCCTTGACCGCATTTTCCGGCAGGATCGGGCCAAGCCGGGCATATCCGACGTCGCGCAAAGCCGCTGCTAGGTCCGAGCCGCCAGCCAAATCCGAAGGCGCGACGCCGAGCGCGGCGGCCATCTGATTTACGCGCGCGGCAAATTGCGGCGCAAAAATCTTGCGCTGATGAAAATTCAACCGCAGCTGTAGAGCGACAAGATCGTCCGTATCGATTGCGAGCGATGACGGATTTCTAACATCGACCACGTGGCCGGCCGCCTATAGCCCCAGCATGGATTTGGATAGGATCGTCGTCTGGATTTCCGTCGATCCGCCGAAGATCGTATAGGCACGGTAATTCAGATAACGCGGCGTCTGCGTCAGCAATTCTTCCTCGTCGGGCGGCAACTGCAAGGTCTCATAGAGCGGCCGCTCGCCGACCCATTTGAGCGCTTCTTCGCCGATCGTATCCATGGCGAGTTCCGCGATCTGCTGGCGAACCTGACTCCAGCGCAGCTTGACCAGCGACGAGATGGGCCCAGGATTGCCGCCGGACTGCACGGCAGACAGGATCGAAATATCGATCATCTCCATGGCATCGAGATCGGTGCCGAGTTCGGCCATGCGGACCGCTATATCCGGATCGTCCGGGCTGTGTGCCTTGATCAGTTTGACAAGCCGCGTGAACTGGGCACGAACGCGCCCCGCCTGCAAAGAGCCGCCGCGCTCGAATTCAAGAAGGTATTTCGCGCAATCCCAGCCCTTGTTTTCCTCGCCGACGCGGTTGGATTTGGGGACGCGCACATTGTCGAAGAAGACCTCGTTGAACTCGTGATCCCCGCCGTTCCCCACGATCGGGCGGATGGTAATGCCGGGGCTGTCCAAATCGATCAGCAGGAAGGTGATGCCTTCCTGACGCTTGCCTTCGCTCGAGGTCCGCACCAGTGCGAAGATACGGTTCGATTTATGGGCGTGCGTCGTCCAGATCTTTTGGCCGTTGACGATGTAATCGTCGCCGTCGGACTCGGCCTTGGTTTTCAGCGAGGCAAGATCCGAACCAGCGCCCGGTTCGGAATAACCTTGCGCCCAATGGTCCTCGCCGGCGGCGATCCGCGGCAGATAGAATTCCTGCTGGTCGGGGCGGCCGAATTTCATGAGCACCGGTGCGAGCATGGCGCGGCCGGCGCCGTTGAACATAGGCGCTCCGTAGCGCGCGCATTCGGTATCGAAAATGTAGCGTTGCACGGCCGACCATCCGGTGCCGCCATATTCCTTCGGCCACGCGGGAACGGACCAGCCCTTCTTGTGAAGCGCCTTGTGGAAATCGATGGAAATTTCGGGATCGTTGATGAAGGCCGTCGTCAATTCGACCCCGCGGCGCATATCGTCGGTGACGGCGGAGTCCAGGAATTTACGGACCTCATCGCGAAAGGCGATATCTTCGGGGCTGATGTTCAGATCCATGAGACCAATCCTCCTAGTTCGCTGGTGCCGACAAGAGACCGGCGGAGGCAACCGCCGGATCGGAGATGATAGAAGCATAGCGGCGCAGATGTTCGCGCGTGCTGCCGAACAGAAGCTCGTAGGCAATCAGGCGCTTGGTATAGCCGCCGATCGACAATTCGTTGGTCGTTCCGATGGCGCCGTGCAGTTGAATCGCGCTTTGGGAAACCGATCGCCCGGCCCGCCCGATCTTCGCCTTGGCGCCCGACACTGCACGCGCGCGGCGATCCGTCGGCCCGTCGAGGCTGAGGGTCGCGAACAGGCACGATGCGCGCGCTTCCTCCTCCTTTACCTTCATATCGACCATGCGGTGTTGCAGGACCTGAAATTTTGCGAGGGGCTGGCCAAATTGAACACGCGTCTTGGTATATTCGACAGTGGCCGCAACGAGTGACGAGATCGCACCTACTGCATCGGCCGACAGCGCGCCTATAGCACGATGGATCGTCAGTTCGATCGTAGCACCGGCCGATTCGTTGTTACCCAGCAGCGCCGAACTCGGCAAGGACACATCCACCATTTCGATATCAGCGGCCCGGCCTCCATCGACCATGCGATAAGGTCGCACCACCAAGCCGCGGGTCTCTGCGGGAACCACGAACACACCGACCCCACCGCCCATTTTGGCGGAAACCAGGATTGTGTCGGCCATCGGCGCGCCAAGCACCATTTTCTTGGCACCCGACAGCACATATCCGCCCGATGCTTTTTTGGCTTGCACCGGCGTTCCGCGGTCTTCGATCGCAAAGGCGAGCCGCAACTTTCCCTCGGCGACGGCGGGAAGGATCAATTGGCGTTGCGACGGCGAACCAAGCGCCGAGACGATCCCGCCGCCCAGGATCACGGTCGGAACGTAAGGTTCGAGCACCAGCGATTTGCCGAGCGTTTCCATCAAGACGGCAACTTCGACCGGTCCGCCCCCGATGCCACCGTCCTCATCGGCAAAGGGAAGCCCGAGCCAGCCCAGTTCGGCGAATTCGGTCCAGACGTCCGAATTCCAACCGGCGTCGCTCTCGGCGATCTTTTGATAAGTGCGGTAGTCGTAGCGGCCGGCCAGGTATTTCTCTGCTCCGTCGCGCAGGATCGTGTGTTCGGTATCGTATTGAAGATCCATCGAGTGCCACCCCGGCTATTGCTTGTTTTGTGAAACACCGATTCTATATCAGGGTACCTGATATATGGTCAACGGCGCCCATAAGTTCGTTGTGGATGAATTTATGCGAAATCCCGGTTGCCATCCATGTGCCCGTAACCCAGGCTGGTCCGGATCAGGACAAGCTTTCCGAGCAGGGTCGCCTATGCCGCACACCGTTGAAATCCCGGCCTACGTTATCGAGCGTATCATGGCTAAACGGGGTCGGCTGCACGTCTTCGACAAATTCGATCCGCAAAAGACGGCGCTGGTCGTCATCGATATGCAGAATTTCTTTGTCGCCGACGTGGAATCCGCGAAAAGCATCTGCCCCAACATCAATCGCCTGGCGGCGGCGTTGCGCGCCAAAGGCGGACAGGTCGCCTGGGTGCAGATGGAGCTTGCCGATGCCACCGACGGAGCCAGCAAATGGCCGATATACCACGATTATTTCTTCACGCCGGCCAAACGCGACGCGCATAAACAAGGATGCGTCGCCGGCAGCGAGGGCGTGAAGATCTATCCCGCTCTAAACGTGGAACGCGGCGACATCGTGACGCACAAACGCCGCTTCAGCGCCTTCATCCAAGGTTCGTCCGACCTGCACGACCGGCTGCAAGCTCTGAAGATTGAGAATCTTCTAATCGCAGGGACTGTTACCAATTTCTGCTGCGAGACCAGTGCGCGCGATGCCATGATGTTGGATTATCGAATCGCGATGGTTTCCGACGGTTGCGCCGCGCGTTACGACGAAGACCATATCGTCGGATTGACGTCGGTATGGCAGAGCTTCGGCGATGTGCGGACGGTCGACGACTGCATCGACACGCTGCTCGCCTAAGTTCCAGCCCTGCGCGTCTCAAGCCGCACGCGGATCGCCGAAATGCGCGGCGCCCAATCGCGGTGCCAGCAACAGTCGTGGCTGTAACCGGGTACCTCCTCGACGATTCGCGCAACGCCCGGCATGGACGCGCGCGCCGCATATCCTCGCACTATCGACGTCGGGACGGTCTCGTCGTCCCGACCGGCAAGATGATACTGGGGGATACGTGCAATCCGACCCGCCTCGAGCGCCGGGTCGAGAGACCCCGGCATCGGATCGACATTGAGGGCGCGCGTCCAGGCAGCCAGATCGAGATTGGCCGCGACAGTTATCAGGCGCACGACGTCGGTACGCCGCGCGGCAATCAAGGCGGCTGCGGCACCGCCCCCGGAATAGCCGATCAATTCGATTTGGCTACTGCCAGCGTGGGCCTTAAGCGAATCGATGGCGGTCGAGAGCGCGTCGACAACTTCCGGCGCAAAACGATGCGAGGTCCAATAGCGGGGGTTACACGCGGTTCTCGCCCGATCGTCGATATATTGGCAGGGTCGCGCGACATAGGCGACGTTCTGCGACGCATCGGCAACGGCCAGACGCAAGGCAACCGGCTGTTCCGGCGTCGGATCCTCGGACGGCGTTGTCCGGTTGAGCCACGCCCGGCCGTCTCCTTCGATATAGACCGTCAAGACGGCCCACGGGTTGGAACCCTTCGACATCGTAAAAAGGGTAAAAGGCAGGGCTGAGACGCTGGCGGAGGTCCACGTGCCGGATTGTGCGACTTTAAATAAAGCCTCGCGCTGCCCGTCGCGGTCGAAATACGCACACGCACCAAGCAGTATGGAGAAAAGGACCGTCAATCCGATCCGTGCCCCCCGGAAAAGCAAAGGGGCCAAGTCTAGGACTTAGCCCCTTATTCGACGCCGTAGCGTCAAGCTTTTAGAAGTTCAGGCGTAGGGTCGCCGAACCGCCGTAGTTGGTGATGTCTTCCTTCGCACTCGCGCGACCTTCGACATTCATCGAAACGTTCGGCGCCACAGTGAAATTCAGACCCGCGCTGCCGCCAACCGTGTTGCGTTCGTCATAGACGCCGCCCGAGTTGGCGAAGTCGTAGCTGTAGGTGCCGCCGACATACGGCTGGACCTTGTCGAAGGCGTACCCAACCTTGACGCCGGTATTTGCGGACGAAACACCGATGTTATCGACCCCATGTGTCGCCCCGTTGCTCTCGGTATAGGCATCCTGCTGCTCGGACACATGAGACGCACCGACGCGGGCACCGAAGGTCCACTTATCGGCGGTCCAACCGCCCACGAGATCGGCGGCGCCGAAGTAACGATCGGCATCGAAAGCCCCCGTAATATTGGCGCTGGAGAGAACATCCTTACGCATGGTGTCATAGGACATCATCGTGTAGCCGGCGACGACATCGACGCTGAACACCTTGGTGAGGCCGAAGCTCACGTAAGGCGCAATGGTCATACCCTCGGTATCGATGGTGCCGCGGTTGAAGGATGTGGTGATATCGGCGGTTTCATAACCGAGGCTGATACCGATGAAGGTCGGATTGTCGATGCTACCGACGCGGTAATCCATGCCGACCATGCCGGACATGAGATCGGATTCGAAGTTGGCGCCGGTCTTGTCGCCTTCGCTGCGCAGGTAGGCCACGTTGCCCCACACGCCCATCCGAGTGTCCATGTTTTCGCCGGCCGAAGCGCCCGTGCCGTTACCAGCAGCGAAAAGGCTTTGCGACGGAAGCGCTCCCTTGACGGACGAACCGCTACCTTGGCGGAACTGCGACACGCGGCTGGTGACCAAACCGACAGTCGTCGCCGCCGAGGTCGCCACAAGCGATGCCGACGTAACGGTCGTACCAGAGGTATTCGCATTACCTTGGCAGGATGCGTTGTAGGTGTATCCCGTTGTCGTGCAGCTCTGCGCAATCGCTTCACTGTTCAACCCGACTGATGCCAAGACTGCAACAATGCTGACGGCCACACCTACGCGGACCATACGAACCAGAGAAAACATCTATAGACCCCTATCTTGTCGAAAAGCCGCCCCAAACTCGGCTCGATACTCTTAACGCTTTGTATTCCGATTTAGGCCGCCCCGCCAAGGGGGAAGTGGCAAAGTTCACGATTCTCGCGTTTAAAGTTGCAAAATTAGCACATATTAGAAAGGGTTATTCTTCAATCGCTTGCAGGATTTCTCGGTCTATCGGCATCAGATTGCGAATACCTTGGGCCAAGCTGCGTTTGAGATTGACCATACCCGCAGGACTAGTATCGACGTTCCCGAGCATCACGATTCCCGAAAACCACAGCGCGACTGCGCTATTTTCATGCCGGGCGAGAATCCGATTCGCGAGATCAAGGGCCTCTTTTTCCCTTTTGCGCGCCAAAAGATAGTTAAAATAGGGAATCGCGATGTCTGAACGCCGTGGCGCCCGTCGCACCAAAGCTTCCACTCGGTCGCGGTATTGCTCCGAAAGATCCCCGAACCGGCTTTCGGCATCGGGGACCAGGAGAATGATCCCCGAAAGGACGTTAACCGTCGAAATACTCCCTTTCAGGCTTGCCGGCGGGGAATCAAGCGTCCGACGCAGCATTTGCCTTAAAATGTCGTAGGGGCGCCCGTCCAGGCTCGCGACACGTTTTGATTCACCGACATCCAGCGCATAGGCAGTCTGCAAGAGCGAAGCGTCGTAGATCTCATTGAGTCCTGCCGAAAAACGGCGTTCGATTTTGAAATCGGCAGGCAATTCGCCCGCCTGCTTGATGTCTTTAAGGGCGCTTGCCACATCCTTGGAGGCCAGTATCGACATTGTCCCGCCAAGGAACAAAATCGCAGCGGCCGCCATCGCGCAACCCGGCGCGACCCAGCCTTCGCGCCTGCGGGCCCAACTATCGACCGTTATTCCGTCAGTCAGCATAACGATCGCGAAGACCATGACCGGCAGCGTATGCGGCATCTGGAACCAAAACGACTGTAAAACTGCCAGAACCAATGCAACGAAAAATGCGAGTTTGCGATTGTCGGCGGCCGCATATCGGACCATGGCCGCGCCGTATGCCAGAACGAGACCGGCGCTGACGATGCCGCCCGACAGCAATGCCTCGAAATATTGATTATGGCTATGGAAATCGACTCGCCGGATCGCGTCCCAATAGACGCGCGACGGCCCGATCAGTTCATGCAGCCGCCCTTCGACGATCGGAAGATTTGCCAGCAGGGCTTCGTTGTAATGACCCCAGCCGATGCCGGTCAATGCCCGCCATGGAGAGTCGATCAGATTCTGAGCTCCGACGACGACCAGCATCGCGCGCGACCATAGGCTGGCCCAGGAATCGGCGATCAGATTGGCCAACGGACCGAGCCACCCGATCGCGCCAAGTTCCTCGCGATAGGGTTCCCGCCAAGCGGACCCGATCACGATGATCGCGATGCCGACCAGGATCGGGTAGCCAGCGCACACCATCGCGACGGCGCGGTTCGATCGGATCCGCGTCAAGATCGGCAAAAGGGCAAACGCTGCGCCAAGAGCCAGGACGGCGGCCTTATTCGACGATAACAAACATGACGCGATCAACAAAATTGCCGCAGCCGCAAGCCATAGCCGCCGGCCGCGCGCAAGAACGCCGAGAATCGCAAAGGTGAAAACCGCGTAGACGGCCAGATAATCGCCGAAGAAAAACGGCGCCCACGTTTGCTCCAGCCTGAACACTCCGTCGAGGACGAATGCTGCGGCGACGACGCACAATGCAAAGGCAAGCACGAGACGTCGCCAAGTTGTGTCGGCGAACACCACGAAGGCAGCCGCAGTGAGCGCCGCCAGATCCAAGTAGACCAAGGCCCCGAATCCATGTTCGGGCGCCCCAAATAAGGACAATGCCGGCAGCACGGCTGCAGGCATCAAAAGGACAGCCACCGCGAAGATCGCAGCCGGAAACAAGACCATAGGATGGAGCAGCGCCGCAGTCGCCAGCCTGTTGCCCGAAACCGCCATGAGGCCGCAGCCCAAGGCACCGATCCCGCCCAAACCGTGCAACCACGGCAGCGCGCCTTCGACCTGGCCCCAGACACCATTATAAAACGGCGACAATGCGAGAAAGATCGCAAAGGGCGCCGCAAGCGTGGCCGCACGCGCCGCGAAAAGCCCTATCCGTTCCACGTTCGCCGAAGGAAGATGCATCGCCCGCCTTGAATCCCGACAGCGATGGTATAACTCAGAAGAGTTAACATACAAATTCGGCGCCAGACGCCCATGAAATGACGTCGGCGAAATGCGGCTTCAACGAGGAGAGCGTTCAATGCTTACGATGCGTGTGGCAACTTTCGCCGTGGCGACAGCCGTCGCGAGTGCTCTAGTCGGCTCGGCCCCGGCTTTCGCCCAGGCCGGTCCCAATGTAACCGCCCCCGTTATCAACGACAGTACGCGAACGAATACCGACGCCGCCAAGAAGGCGATCGAAGCCGAACGCAAGCGCACCGAAGACGAAGCCAAGAAAAAAACTGCACCCGGAAAATAACTCGACCTGACGGAAGCGTCAGGCGGTTATGCGGTCCTGTCGCCAAAGTCCAAGGAGTTGTTGCACGGGCCGATCCGACAGACTGAAGAGGATCGCATCCTCGTTCGTTTCATGGCGATAGGGGAGCCATCCCGGGACGACGAAAACGTCGCGCGGCCCCCAATCGAAGGCTTCATCGCCGATGATCGTGCGACCGCGACCTTCAACAGCGACATAGATCGTGCCATCGGTCACCCGGCATTCGGCGCCGGAAAATCCCTTCGGCAAATGCTGAAGGAACGCGCCCATCGTCGGCGTCGGCCAGCCGCCAGACGCAGGATCGGAATAGCGCATCCGGGTTCCGTCGCACGGATCGGGCGGCGAGGTTCGCGCGAGGCGTTCGATCGCCGCGCGCGCGGGCTTATAGGCATAGTTCATGACGGGTGAAACTTGGCGGCTCGACCGATATCCGACCGGCAGCATATTCGCGCCGTAACGTGCCTGGGCATCGTCTTCCGGCCGCAACACGGGATAGGTCATATCCGGATAGGTTTCGCGAAACGCGGTATCGAGGAAATCGACCAAGGGCGTATCGAGACAATCGAGCCAGACCACCGGCCCGTCGCCTTCATTGCCGTGGTCGTGCCAGCTCCACGAAGGTGTCACCACGAAATCGCCAGGATGAAGACGTGTGCGTTCCCCATCGACGCTGGTATAGGCGCCTTCGCCCTCTATGACGAAACGAATGGCCGTTTGCGTGTGGCGATGGCAAGGCGCGATCTCGCCCGGCAAAACGAGTTGCAAGCCGGCATAGAGCGTATTAGTCGCGCGCAATTCCCCACCGAAGGCGGGATTCGCCAGAACGATCACACGACGGAACGCATCCTCGGCGGTCACCAAGGTGCCCGCTTCGGCGATATGGGGATAGACGTCCGCGTACCGCCAGACCTTGGCCTTGGCTTCGGAGCGCGGCTTGGTCAGATCGACGCCGCGGCGCGCCACCCACAGCGCCGCGAGATCGTCCCGAGCGATACTCCGATTGAATTCAGCCTGAAGGTCACGTGCTTCGTCCATCGCGCCCACCTCATTTTCCGTTACATATGTTATCGGCCATTTTGCACCGTCAGGAGCGGCCGCACCATCACCGGATTGCTCTTGCCCTTAACCTCGATCGACCGAATTGGGCCGAAGGAGGCTGTCGCCCCCAATCGATCCACGAGATCGCCGGCGACGAGAATTTCGCCAGGCGCCGCAGCCGAGCAAAAACGCGCTCCCGTATTCACGGTGTCGCCGATGACGTCATAGACCCGGATACCCTCGCTGCCGATCATGCCTTCCATCAGCGGTCCTTCATTGATGCCGATACCGACAGAAAGGCCGAACGGTTGAAGCGCCAGTGTCGCGGCCGAACGCAAACGCGCGGCCAACACGACCGCATCGTCCGGTTTTGCGACAACCAAAAAGACTTCGTCCGCGATCAATCGGGCGATCACCACATCGAATACGTTCCATTCGCGTTCCGAAGCCTCGAAATAGCCATTCAGCATGGCGACGACGGCGTCCGGAACCTGTCGTTCCGACCATTGGGTGAAGCCGCGTATATCCATAAAGACGACAGTCCGCTCGCGACGCTGCAGATCGAGTTCTTTCGGATCGGCAACGATACGCGAAACAAGTTCGCGCCCCATCGACCATTCGGACAGGTTCCGCAAGCTCCCGGCCGTATTTACGAGCATGGTCATGCGGCGCATCGCCACAACGCTCGTGACACCGAGCAGCGCGCCAAGCAGCGGGACCGTCAAAATAACGAAGACGTGCGACCCGTCCTCCAAAAAAACCTGCAACGGCGCATATTCGGGCTGCATCTTCGCTTCGAAGAACCAATACATGATCGCGAAGATGGTGGCGCGCGCCACGTTTTCGATAACGAGCAAGGCTTCGCCTTCGAGCCGGCCAGCATGGGAGCGCCGACTGCGGATCAGCCCGACCGAGACCGCAAACATCCAAAACGCGATGTGATTGAGCCCCTGGAAGAACGCGAGCCCTTCAAGCGCAAGTTCTATCGCCGAATAGACCGATGGACCAATCAGATTTCCCAGGAAATGCATCGGACGCCCAAGATACTCGGCTCGGCCGACGAGATAGGCCTGAAGTGTGACCGCAAACAACATGGAATAGAGATCGGGTTCACGCAGATAGGCGTAAAAGCCCTCGCTGAGACCTTCGAATATAATATTCGTGAAGGCGAAATGGGCGCTGTTCGAAAAAAATTCACTGAGAACCGCAACAGCGAGAGAACCATGCAGGCGCGTCGTCAAGTGATCAATCTTCGCCATCAGCCTCGCGCTCTTGTTCGGGGTGATAGAAGGTTAACAGGCGAGGAATTCCGCGATGGCCGCGGCGACGGCATCGGGCGCATCGAATTCGACTTTGTGTCCTGCATCCGGAATCGTAACGATTTTGGTCTCGGCCGCAACCGCCTCCGCAAACTTCGCCGCGTAGCTTGGCGGGATCACCCGATCCTGCGCACCCCATATAATAAGTGTCGGTTGCGCAATGCGGGACAGCCGCTTGCGCAACCCGGTTTCGCCAAGCGGCCACAAAATGCGCGCTGCCGCCATCTCGGCACGGACCTGCATCACCGTCCAATCCATCTCGTTGGCACTATTTGGACGCGTGCGATAGGCATCGTAGGCTTGAGGATCGCGCGTGAGTAAGCCCGACTGCTCGCCCGGCTTACAAGCAAACACATCCGCGATCGGCGCAGTCTCGTCGAATAAACCGTAAGGCGCGATCAGAACCAGTTTGCGCACCAGGTCAGGCCGCAGCGCCGCGACCTCGGCCGCCAGCGCACCACCGACGCTGGGGCCGATCAGGTCGGCACCGATCAATCCTGCCTCCATCACCAGATCGATGGCGGCAAGCGACCAATCGAAAATATCGTCGAGCCGCTCGAAATTGGCGCCGCCCGGAAATCCGGGCAACGAGGGCGCCACAACGCGATGGCGCTCCGCCAAGCGATCCAATACCGGCAACCAGGCGGGCAACCCGCCGAGCCCGGCGAAAAAGCCGATGGGATTTCCCACGCCCTTTTCCCACACGCGGGCAGACCCCGTCGGTGTGACGACGCTGCGTTCGACGAGTTCGCTCATGAAGACCACGTCACGATGCGAAGGCCGTTACGGGCGCGGGCTGCTGACGCTGCCCAGGCGCGATCGGCTTCGGCCACCACTTGTGTTCCCATTCGTCCTCGAATAGCCCTTTGATCTGCGGTAGCACCTTCTTCGCGAACAACGAGGTGTTGTATTCGGTCAACTCGCGCGGCATGTCGCCGAAATGCATGAGAAGAAGGATATTGCCGACATTCAATTGGGTCGCCACTTCGCGTAGTTTGTCCGCGACCTCGTCCGGACTGCCGATGATGACATGGCCCTCGTCGAAGAATTTCGTCTTGGAATAATCGCCCGCAATGGTTTGCGGTCCGCCGCCCTTGGCGCCCGCCGCCGCCGCGATCTGCGAGCCGAGGCGTGCACGGATGGATTCCTCGGTCGTGTAGCCCGGCGGCGATGAGAAACCCGAATCGAGATGCAGGCAGCGGTTATAGAAATAATCGGCATGCCGCGCGTAGAGCTTCTCGGCCTCCTTGCGCGTTTCGGCGACGCCCACGAATTGGAGGAAGCCGGCATGGAACGGGTTCGGCTCCTTGCCCAATTCTTTCATCCGGTTCCAAAAGCCCTTCATCACGCCGGCCGACGCTTGCCAGCCGAAATAGGACAGATAGGCGTAGAGAAAATCTTTCTCGGCGCACATGTCCCAGGTCTCGATCGACCCGGAACCCGGCACCCAGATAGGCGGGCGCGGCTTTTGCATCGGACGCGGCCAAACGTTCACATAACGTTGCTGATTGAACCGCCCATTGAAAGCGAATGGCTCTTCGGATTCCCAAGCGCGTGTGATCAGATCGATCGCTTCGTAATAACGCGGCCGCAACAGGCCCGGATTCTGCCCATAGGCGTAACAGGTGTCCATGGCGGTGCCGACCGGAAAACCCGCAATCAGGCGGCCGCCCGAGATGCAGTCGATCATCGCCATTTCCTCGGCGACGCGGGTCGGCGGATTATAAAGCGCCACTGAATTGCCCATCACGCAAATGGCGGCGTCCGAGGTGCGGCGCGCGAGCGAGGCAGCGATGAGGTTGGGCGACGGCATCAGCCCGTATGCGTTGGCATGATGCTCGTTGACGCAGATAGCATCGAAGCCTTGCGCGGCGGCGAATTCGAGCTCGTCCATATATTCGTTGTAGAGCTCGTGACCGCGCTGAGAATCAAACAAATGTCGGTCGATGCTTACCCAAACGGACGGATGCTCGTCCTTAAAATTGTCCGGCAGATCCTGATAGGGCATCAAGTGGAACCACAGCGCCCGCATGTCTTGCCTCCGTTGATCGTTCGTTATCCTGCGCTTGTTCTCGCGCCGTCCTTATCGTGACGATCTTCCTCGCCGATTTCAACGATTGAACGGGCATCTCGCACAACAAACTTAGAATTCGAAGCATCCTTTTCGCTGGCCAAAATGACGGATAACATGGGCCCGCACACAGGGAGACCGAGAAGAAATGCCCCATGACATCGGCACACAAACCCATTGGCACGAACCCGGTGCCAACCAGAAAGCCGGCTACGGCAAGTTCGGCCGCCCTGCGTCGCGTTATGACATGTTCATGCAATCGGAGGGCATCCCGGTCTTCCGCGATCTCGGCATCAGCAATGTGCGGAACCTGCCCCTGCAGCCGTGGAGGCGCCTCGGCGGCAAGGGCAGTTACATCCAGCTCTGGGGCACCGAGGGCAAGTGGGGCAACTATGTCGTCGAGGTGCCGGGTGCCGGCGCCCTTAATGTCGAAAAACATATGTTCGAGAAAGTCTGCCTCGCCGTCGAGGGACGCGGCACGACCGAAGTCTGGCTCGAAGGCGACAAGAAGCGTCATGTCTTCGAATGGCAGAAAGGTTCGCTCTTCTCGATTCCGCTCAATGCCTATCACCGCATCGTGAACGCGACCTCCTCGCCCGCTCTATTGCTGTGCGGCACCACGGGACCGAATGTAATCAACGCGCTGAACAGCGTCGATGCAGTGTTCAACAATGCCTATCAGTTCCGCGACCGTTTCAATGGTGCTGCCGATTTCTTCAAGTCCAATGACGAGATCGAACCCGATCCCGTGCGCGGCCTCGCCATGCGCCGCACCAACCTGATCCCCGACATCATCAATTGCGAACTGCCGCTCGATAACCGCCGCTCGCCGGGCTATCGCCGCGTCGAGCCTTATATGACGGAGAACACTTTCTATCTGTGGATCGCCCAGCACGAGAATGGGCGCTATTCCAAGGCGTATGCGTATACCTCGGCCGCAGTCCTCATCTGCCTGACTGGCAAGGGCTATACCTACACTTGGCCGGAACATCTGGGCCCAACGCCTTGGAAGGACGGCAAGGGCGACCAGGTCCGCCGCCTCGATTACGAGCCGGGCGGCATGGTGACCGCGGCACCCGGTGGCAATCGCTGGTACCATCAGCATTTCGGCGTCTCCAAGGAGCCGTTCCGCCTGACCGCCTGGTTCGGCCCGCACGCGCCCGGACGCGAAGCCGGCGTTCCCGGCGAGAAGCACACCGATGTCGGCGCCATCGATCTGCCCGACGGCGGCACCGCCATTCCATATTGGATGGAAGATCCGTTCCTGCGCCGGGAATATGCCGAGACCCTAAAGCGCGAGGGCGCCGAGAACCGTATGGAAGGGAAGTTCTACGAACCCGGCACTAAATATTCCTTCGCGGAATAGACACAATCCTCATGCTGAGCTTGTCGAAGCATGAGACCTCGCCCCTCGACAAGCTCAGGGTGAGGTCTCTCCATGGCATCTGAAGAAGGTGGACGCATCTTCTTTTCCAACGCGGGGCGCAGCCTCGTCGAGGAAGACGAGATACAATTGTCAAGCGTGGGCGTAGACATCGGCTCGTCCACCTCGCACCTCGTCTTTTCCTTGTTGAAGCTGGAGCAGCGCGACTCGCGCTACGTCGTCATCGACCGCGAGGTCGTCTATGAATCCGAAATCCTGCTGACACCCTATTCTGATGCCGAGACCATCGATTCTACGGCACTCGGCGACTTCATCATCGCGCAATATGAGCGCGCCAATATCGTGCCCGACGATATCGATACGGGCGCCTTGATCCTAACCGGCGTCGCAGTACGGCGTAAAAACGCGCGCGCCATCGGCGATCTGTTCGCGCGGCAAGCCGGCAAGTTCGTCGCGGTCAGCGCCGGCGACAGCTTGGAGACCACGATGGCGGCGCACGGCTCGGGTGCGGCCACGCGGTCCGCCATCGGCATCACCGTGATGAATGTCGATATCGGCGGCGGCACCTCGAAAATCGCGATCTGCGTCGCAGGGAAGGTCGTCGATCTCACCGCCGTCGATATCGGCGCGCGTCTCATCGCCTTCGACTCCGAAAATCGCGTCTCGCGGATCGAAGAAGCCGGCAAACGTTTCGCCGCCGAGTTAGATATCCCGCTAGCACTCGGCCGCCCATTGGCGCCCGAGCACAAACGCGCGCTCGCCGCCCATATGGCGGACCGATTGTTCGCGGCGATGCAGTCCGGCAACAGCGATCTGCTGCGGCTCGATCCGATCATATTCGACGGGCCCATCCACGCCGTCACATTTTCCGGCGGTGTGTCGGAATATATCTATGGCAAGGAATATTCAGATTATGGAGATCTTGGCCCCCTGCTCGCGTCCGAAATCCGTGCGCGTGTCGAATCTTGGGGACCCGATCTCGCCGAACCGTTCGAGGGCATCCGCGCCACTGTCATCGGTGCCTCGCAATATACGATCCAGGTAAGCGGGGCGACGATCTTCGTCACGCCGTCCGACATCTTGCCGCAACGCAATGTGCCGGTGATCGCACCCGCCCTTATCATCGAGGACGAGACCATTGATCCGGAGACGGTCGCAAAGGCCATCATCGCCGCACTCAAACGCCTCGATCTGGACCGCGGCGAGATGCCCGTCGCTTTGTGCTTTCATTGGGAAGGCTCGGCGACCTTTCAACGGCTCGACGCCTTCTGCCGGGGTGTGGTCCACGGCTTCGCCGCCGGCATGACGCACGGTCAACCGCTCGTCTTGGTCAGCGACGGCGATGTCGGCGGCCTGATCGGCATCCACTGCCGCGAAGAATTGAAGGTCGAGACACCGATCATTTCCATCGACGGCATCGATCTTAAGGAATTTGACTATGTCGATATCGGCGCGATGATCCCCTCCTCCGGCGCGGTACCGGTGGTCATCAAATCATTGGTGTTCCCGGCCAGCACATCCGTGGGAAAATCTGTTTAAGGCAGTCTGAAATGAAGACCAAGCGATACATCCTGGGAGCAATTGCAGCACTGATCGTATTTCTCGAGCTGACGTCGACCGCATCCGCTCAGCCCTTGGTTGCGACGGGTTGGGCGAAGGACAATATCGGTAAGCCAGACTTGGTGTTGCTCGATATCCGAGAAGAAGCGCTCTATCGAGTGCGGCATGTTTTTCGCTCAATTAATTTTCCATACCAGAATGACGCTTGGCGGGTCCGCCCGCTGATGGGCGTCAATCCAAGCCGGACGCAGCAATTGTTCGATGCGCGGATGTCGGAACTTGGGATTGCAAACAATTCGCACGTCATTCTGATACATGCAGGCAGGACCGCTCTGGATGTGGCGGACGCCGCACATGTCTATTGGTACTTTAAGCTGATGAGTCACGAACAAATATCGATCATGAATGGCGGAATGGTTGCATTTTTATTGGACAATGGCCCAATCGAAAGCCTGCATCGAAATCTGCCGACATCGGACTACCAATCGAAATACAACGGCGAGCTTATCGCCCGCCTCGGCGATGTCGAGGCCGCAGTCTTAAGGGATGCCGTTTTCGTCGATTACCGCTCGACGGCCTTTTACCTCGGCATCAGCAAGGTGGAGGAAGTGGCGCGGTACGGCACTATCCCTGGAGCAAAAAATATGCCGGCCGACTGGCTGACGGTCGACGGCGGCGGCATGATTAGATCGCCCGCGAGCTTGCGCAAAATCCACGAACTTCGCGGAATACCCTTTGCGCTGCCGCATATCGCCTTCAGCAATACGACAGAACGTGCGGCCCTCGGATGGTTCGTGACTTACGAAATTCTTGGCAACAAATACGTACGGCTCTACGAAGCCAGTATTCGCGAGTGGGCAGCCAATCCCAAAAACAAAATGACGCGCCAAATCGACCTCAATTAAACATTCTTACAACAAGCAAACCATAGGGAGGATTTCATGGCCGAAAGATACGAACCCGCGCGCGGCTATCCGGAAGTTCCGGTCAAGCTACCCGCCAACGCGCCGTCCGCAGAATACGGCTCAGACCTGATCGCCGAGCTGATTTCGTCGATGGGCTTCGAGCATGTTTTCCTGCTGCCGGGATCCAGCTTTCGCGGCCTGCACGATTCGCTGGTCAACCATACCCGCAACACCAAACCCGAAATGATCCTGTGCCCGACCGAGTTCGCGGCGATTTCAGCCGGCCACGGATATGCCAAGGCCACGGGCAAGCCGGCGCTCGTCATCATCCACGATCTCGTCGGTCTGATGCTCGGCTGCATGAGCGTCTTCAACGCTTGGTGTGACCAGGTACCGTTGCTCGTTCTCGGCGGCTCGGGACCACTCGATCCCAACAAGCGCCGCATCATCGATTGGACGCATTCGGCGAGTTCGCAATCCGATCTCGTCAAGAAATTCACGAAATGGACCTCCGAGCCGCCTACACTGCAATCGACCTTGGACTCGATCATGCGCGGATATCGCGTAGCGGGCACGGCACCCTATGGCCCGGTCTATATCTCCATCGATCAGGATGTGCAGGAAGCCAAGATCCCTTTGGGCATCGTCATGCCCGATCCCAAAAACCCGATGTATGCGCCGCCGGCTCCGCAGGCCGCCGATGCGAACGCAATCACGCAAGCGGTCGATTGGCTGTTGGCCGCCAAGATGCCGCTGATCATCGCGGGCCGCATCGGCTACAACCCGGCAACGACCGAACCTTTGGCGGAATTGGTCGAGCTGACCGGCGCCGCCTATCTCGACGACCGCAACGTCGCCTGCATGGCCACGGATCATCCGCACAATCTGTCGGGCGACAACGAAATCCAAAAGACCGCAGATCTAGTGCTGACCATCGATTGCGTCGATACGGAAAATGCCGCCGGTAAGCCGCGCGCCGGCAAACGCATCGTCGATATGTCGCTGAATTTTCTCTACCCCAACAATTGGTCGAACTATGGCGGTCCCTTGCCGCCGGTCGATCTGCAAATTCCCTGTGCGGCGTTGGTTGGGATTGCGCAATTGAACGCGGCCTTGCGCGAGCGCCTGGCCAAGAACCCTCCCGCCGTCCTGGCGACGCGCCGCACCGAGCTGAAAGAGCGTCATGACGTGCTCCGCAAGAAACAGCGCGAAGGCTGGAGTGCGCGCGCCAATGAAGTTCCGATCGCGCGCCCGCGCCTGACCGATGCGCTCTACGATGCGGTCAAGGACAAGGATTGGGTGATCACGGTGCGCAACAATCGCGGCCTCGACGAGGGCGTCTTCCGCCTCAAGGGTGCCGGACAATATCTTGGCGGCGACGGCGGCGGCGGTGTCGGCTACGCGCCCGGTGCCGCCGTCGGTGCCGCGCTGGCGCTACGCGACAAGAAAAAATTCTGTATCGCACTGATGGGCGACGGCGAATTCACCATCGGCTCGGCCGCAATCTGGACGGCGGCGCATTACCGCATACCCTTCTTGTTGGTCATCACCAACAACACGAGTTGGGGCAACGACGAAACGCACCAGGTCAGCGTCGCCAAAACGCGCGGGCGGCCGCCGGAGAATGCCTGGATCGGCCAGCGCATGATCGAGCCCGATATCGATTTCGCCGCGCTCGCGAAATCCTACGGCGCATGGACCGAAGGGCCAGTGACCGATCCCAACACGCTTACCGCAGTCTTCAAGCGCGCGATCGCTGCCGTAGAATCCGGCCAGACCGCCGTCGTCGATGTGCGGGTGCAGCTCTAAAAAAGAAAAAGGGCCGCGAGGTTTCCCTCGCGGCCCCTTCCTTTTGGATAAGATGTTCTAGGCTTTGAGCGCGGCCATCACCCGGTCCGGCGTGAAGGGCATCGCGCGCATGCGCTTGCCGGTCGCCTTGTAGAGTGCATTGGCAACGCAGCCGCCGACCAACGGCAGGCCAACTTCGCCCATGGCTGTCGGCTTTTCATTTGGTGAAGAAATAACCTCGACGAAAACTTCGGGCACATCGGCCATACGGATCAGTTCGTAATCGTGGAAATTCGATTGATCGATAGCACCACCGGTATAGGTTATGCGTTCCTTCAACGCCTGGCTGAGGCCGAAGATCAGGTTACTTTCCATCTGGGCCTTGGTGCCGTCCGGGCTGATGACCAGACCGGGATTCACCGCCGACCACATGTTGTGCAGTTTGACCTCGCCATTCGACTTGTTGAGCGAGATTTCGAGGACGGCTGCGGCCGGCGTGCTCCAGACGTGATTGAACGCGAAGCCGATGTAGGTGCCCTCGCGTTTCTTCGACCAATTGGACATCTTGGCCACCGTCTCGATCACCTTGCGCGCTCGCGCATCCTTTTCAAGAAGCGCCATGTGGAAGGCGATCGGGTCTTTCTTCTGATCGGCCGCGATTTCGTCCAGGAAGGCTTCGATCACGAACTTGTTGTAACCGGAGCCAATGGCGCGCCAGGCGGCAAGTGCGGCCTCGTTGCCTTCGCGGGCACGCACGAATTCGACGAACTGGTTGGGGATTTCGTAATCGAACTTCGATCCCTCCATCGTCAGATCGTCCAGACCCTTAGCGGCGGCGAGACGCTGCGGCGGGCCGGTGTAGCCGATCACCGCTTCACCGACCAGGCGATGGTGCCAGGCGACGATCTTGCCGTCTTTGTCCACGCCCGCTTCGAGATGATGCGCCGTCATCGGGCGCAGCTTGCCCGCAGCCACATCGTCCTCGCGGCTCCAGATCACCTTCACGGGCTTCTTGGATGCCTTGGATAACAGCAGCGCGTAAGCCACGTGATCGGGATAGATGCGCCGGCCGAAGCCGCCGCCCATGCCGGTTTGATGGATGCGGATTTGCGGCGGCTTGGTGCCGAGCACGCCGGCCGCGACACCGGCCAGCAAATCGGGGGCTTGCGTGCCCACCCACACGTCGGCGCCCATGCCGTCGTCATCCACCTTCGCGGTAACGTTCATGGGTTCCATCTGGGCGTGATAGGCATAATCCGACGTAAAGTCGGCCTTATAAACCTTGGCCGCGCCCTTCATCGCCGCCGGCGCGTCGCCGACCTGGTTATAGACCAAGCCCTTATCGTTCAGGTCGGTGGCGCGTTTGACGTAATCGGCCATCGTCTTGCCGCTGTCATAACCAGTAAGCTTGCCCGCCGTCCATTTGATCTCCAGCAACGCCTTGGCCTTCTTGGTCGCTTCGACGCTGGAGCCGATGACGCCGACCGCGTCCTTCAATGTGATGACGCCAACGATGCCCGGCACCTTCTTCGCCGCCTCGTCCTTGACTGACTCGACGGTGGCGCCTTCGACCGGCGTGCGGGCGACCGCCGCGTACAGCATGCCCGGAACCTGGACATCCATGCCGTATTGGTACTGACCGGTCGATTTTTCCTTCATATCTACGCGCGTGACACTTTTCCCGACAATCCGGTAGTTGGCCGGCTTCTTGAGGTCGGCCGGCGTGATCTCAAGCAAGGCATCAGGCATCTTGGCGAAGCTCGCGATCTCGCCGTAGCTCATCTTCCGATTCGATTTCGCATGCACGACCATGCTGGGTTGGGTCGTGAGTTCCGCAATCGGAACGCCCCACTTCACGGCGGCCGCATCCATCAGCACGCGACGTGCCTGCGCGCCCGCGAGGCGGATCTTGTCATGGTAGCCGCTCACGCTCCTGGACGCGACGGTGGTCAGACCGCCACCGAAGCCCGGATTCCCATAAGTCTTGGCATCGTGAGGCGATTGCTCGACGACGACCTTCGACCAATCCGCATCCAGCTCCTCTGCCAAGATTTGCGGCAGCGCGGTATTCACCCCTTGGCCCATCTCGGCCGCCGGCGCGTAGATCAGGATCGAGCCGTCGTTGCCGATCTTCACCCAAGCTGTGATGTTGGAACGCCCGCTCTGCGCGAGAACCGTTTCGGATTTGGCGGTCAGCCATCCCCCCACGGTGATCGAGAAGACAAGGCCGGTCGACCCCGCCAGGAATCCACGGCGGGAAACGTCGGTGTCGTTGATGAAGGAGTTCATTTCTATGCCTCCTTCGATGCGCGTTGGATGGCTTTGACGATGCGGCCGTAAGTGCCGCAGCGGCAGATATTGCCGTTCATATGCTCGACGATCTGCGCCCGCGTCGGCTTCGGGTTCGCGGCAAGCAGTGTAGCGGCCTGCATGATCTGGCCGGACTGGCAGTAGCCGCATTGCGGCACCTGTTCGGCTACCCACGCCTTTTGCAATTTGTGTTCGCCCTTGGCCGAGAGCGATTCGATCGTGTTGACCGCTTTGCCGGCAACCTGCGAAAGCTCGGTCTGGCAGCTGCGCACCGCTTGGCCTTCAAGATGCACCGTGCACGCGCCGCACAAGCCCGCACCGCACCCGAATTTCGTGCCCGTCAATTTAAGATGTTCGCGGATTACCCATAACAACGGCGTGTCATTGGGTGCGTCGACATTTGTCGACTTCCCGTTAATCATGAAAGCTACCATCGGTGAATCTCCCAATTCGAAGTAAGCCTCATAGGGAGAAACGGGCGATACCTGCCCTGATATTTCTCCCCGTTTTACGGCGCATTATTTCTGCGCGTTGTCGTTGTAAAAAGTATAGGCACGGTCAAAGTTTCCGCTCAACGAAAATCGCCGGGCCCAAACGACGACCGGCAAACTGCGGCGGGATGCGGATCATGGGGTTGCCCGCCGTGACCCGGAACAATAGCGTGAGGAAAATCAAGGCCTCGGATCGCGAATCGAGGCGTTAACAAGGGCCGCTAAATCAGGAAGACCGAAATGCCGAAAAAAATCCGACGCGTCGTGACGGGGCACAATAAGGCCGGCAAAGCCGTGGTGCTGATGGACGGCGACGCACCTAACGCGAAGGTGCGCCCCGGGACCGGGCTTGTCTCCACCCTCCTATGGGTCACCGACACGGCGCCGGCCAAATTGTCGGACAAGGACCTGGCCGATCGCGAGATCGGAATCACGCCGCCAATCCACGGCACGATCCTGCGCATCCTCGAAATACCGGCGGGAGCCCATCGCACGCCGGAACAATTGGCCGCCATTCGGGCAGCCCGCGCCAACGAAGCGGCACATGCACCGTCGAACCTGCAGCACGATCTGACCTCACGCCATCCCGGCATGCACCGAACAGAAAGCGTCGATTACGCGCTGGTTCTGTCGGGCGAAGTTTATATGTTGCTCGACGACGAATCGGAAACGCATCTGAAAACCGGCGATGTCGTCGTCATGCAGGGGACCTATCATGCCTGGGCTAATCGCGGCGATCAGCCCTGCATGATCGCCTTCATCCTGGTCGGCGCCGAGGTACCCTGGAAGAAATAGGCTGCGCCTAGGACGCTTTCCGCTTCAATGCCTCCGCGTTGGTCTCGAACCCGGCCTCGGTGCCGAGCACGCGCCACGGCTTTTTGAGATCTTCCTGCCACAGCAGCGATTCCATGTAGATCATCAGCGGCTGGTCCTGCACCGTCAGCTCGTAGACTGGCTCGTCGTGCGAGGCGTGATTGTGGATGCCCCAGCCCGGCGCCGAGAGCATCAAGTCGCCGGCCTTCCAGTCGTAACGCTTCTTTTCGACCACCGAATGGCCGCTGCCCTGGAAATAGTAATTGATCGCCGCCGAGGTATGGCGATGCGGCCGATCGACGATGCCCGCCGGCCGGATGGTGATGGTGGCGAAGAAATTCGGCGTGATGCCGTTGTGGCGCCCGGTCGCCGGGTTCCACATCATATAGAGGCGACGCCCGCGATAATTCTTGTCGAGCCCGCCCAGCTTGTCGAGTTCACCCTTCAATCCCTGCCACGGCCAATGCAGGATTTTCGATTCCACCGGTTCGGGATTGATCAGCACTTCATAGGGCATGAGGAACGCGCCCTCGTCGCCGAGTGGCACGATCTTGGCGATGCTCTCCTGGGCTTTCGCTTCTTCTTTTTCCTCGACGACATGCAAGGGCGGTTCTTGCGGGGCGTCCTCGACGATATGGACGTTCAGTTTTTCAAGCAGCGGCGCGTTGGAATAGCAGAAGCGGACATGCAGATCGTTGGAATCGTTGATGTGGCGATAGGTCGCCATCGAGGGAAAGTTCCAGGTATCGTAAAGTCCGTATTTGATACGCTTGCCGTTGATGATGGTGGAGCCCGAACCCTTGATGCAGAAATTGATCTGGGTCGAATTGTGACGGATCGGCGCGGTTTCCTCGCCGGGCTTCAGCACCTCCAATGTGACGCGCACGCCCGGATTGAGACCCGGACCGACGCCGAGCTCGTTCCAGCGCGGATGCACGATCAGCGACTGGCGGCGTCCGTTAGCTGGGCGCGCAATGGAGGCGAGCCGTTCGATCTCCGCGTCGATTTCCTCCTTGGTGATAAGGATCGGTTCCCACAAATCCAAAGGCTCGGGAGTCCAGCCGCTACGATCCAGGAACGGGCTTTGGCTCATCTTAACTCTCCTTCACTCGGCTGCCTTTTGGGTGCGCAGCGGTAGATCCATGCGAATACGTTCGGGAAGTGCGTGGCCGAGCGCGCGGGCCTCGCTCCGCTTGAGGACTTCGACGGCGACGGCAAGATCGGCGATCCCGACTCCCATCGGCTTGAACAGGGTGAGGTCCGCGTTGGCCGGGCGACGCCGACCGGCGCGAATGAGCTGAGAGATCGGGCGCACACGATCCCACGACGCCTGGCCGCCGCCGAAATAATCGATGAACTCGCGCGAGAGTTCCTTCACGCCGTCCAGCGTATCGACGGCGATCTCCGCGCAGCGCGGAAAAATATCGCCCGTGAATTCGGAGCGCGCCGGCACGATCGCGCCGACCGCATTGATATGAGTTCCGTGCCCCGCCATTGCGCTCGTGAAGAACGGCTCGGTCGCGTTGGTGCACAGCGTGACGATGGGCGCACCTTCGACCGCGCCTTGCAGGCTCGTCGCCGCCACAACCTCAATCTCGGGAAACTTGGATCGTACGGCGTTCGCCAAGGCGAGACGGCTGGCCTCGGTCCGGCTGAAGATGCGCACGCGTTTGAGGGGGCGAACCGCCGCCACCGCCGCGATCTGCGGCAAGGCCTGCTTGCCGGTACCGATGATCGCCAGCTCGGTCGCACCTTCCTGCGCCATCCAATCGGTGCCGACACCGCTCATCGCCGCGGTGCGGATTTGGCCCAAAGCGGTCGCCTCGATCACCGCGCGCAACGAGCCGTCAGTGAGCGAAAAGAGCACCAGGATCGTCTGCGATTTTCCGGCGACGTTGACCCACGTCTTGGTGCCGCACAGCCCTTCGGCCGCGACCGATCCGCCGATCGCCTGCAGCGCGTCGTTGGCGCCGACCATGGTGAGGGTTTTCTGCATGTTCTGTGCCTTGCCATCGGCCTCGGCCGCCAGCACGCGCGCGAGCGCGCCAATTGCCGCCCCGAGATCGATCGAGGCGGTAACGTCGGCTTCACTCAACCAAATCGGCCCATGGGTCATCGGCGACACCAAATTACTTAGAAACCTTAGCGTTAGGGCGATGTGTGGACAAGCGCAGCCTCGGCGCGGCCGGTTAGCCCGCCTCGCAGAACCGGCAGTTCCGCGACGGGCACCCGCCCTCAGTCGGCCTTTTTCGTCGCCTCGAGAAGATTGCTGCGGACCCGGTTGATCAGCCGCTTCAACGTCGCGAGTTCATCCACGCTCAGACTCTGGGCGGCGACGTTCACCACCTCGATAGCATAGGGGATCAGTTTGGCCTCGAGCTTGCGGCCCTTCGGCGTGAGATAGATGCGATTGGCGCGGCGATCGTCGGGATTTTTCGCACGCCGGATGATCCCTTGCCGTTCCATGCGAAGCAGCGCGCTTTGCGTGGTGGGTTCGGTGGTATTCACGCGCTCGGACAATTCGCGTTGCGACAGGCCCTCTTCTTCCCACAAAACACGCAGCAGAAACCATTGCGCGGTCGAGATGTCGTGTACCGCAAGATAGGTGCGCAACAGCTTTTGCAACAGTAGCGTCGAATCGCGGATCAGAAAGCCAATGCTTTCGGACGACGGTAATGCCGGCTCGCCCTTATTGTCAGTGTCCATTCCGATTCCCTGGCCGCGCGCGCGTAAGTACACGATCACAGAAGACGGGCCAAAAGAAAACCGGCGGCCCACGGGCCGCCGGTTCATTGTTTCACCGGTACCGATGCTACTTGAACTTCACGCGGTTGAGTTCGAACCCGTAAGGGTGCTTGTGGCCGCCCAGCAACTCGACGTCCTTTTGCGCCAGCACCATGGCGGGGATGCGATTCAGCGGCATCAGGTAGGCTTCCTCATTCGACTTGTTGAACATCGCCTTGTAGATCGCCGCGCGCTTCTTCTCGTCAAGCTCACTACGCGCATCGAGCGACCACTTCAGAAGATCCGGGTCTTCGCTGTAGTTGCGTACGTTCGGCAGGAAATAATATTCGGCCGTATTGTCGAGATCAGGCTGGCCGACCGAGTTATCCCACAAGGTGATGATCGCCGGCACGCCATCGATGCGCTTCTTGACGAACACAGGGAACGGCGCCGTTTCGACGCTGGCGTTGATACCGACCTTTTGCCACATGCCCGCGACGGCTTCGGCTGCACTGCGGCCTTCACCCCAGGTGAGAATGGGCATATCGAAGCCGTTACCATAGCCCGCTTCCGCCATCAGCTTCTTAGCTTTCGCCGGATCGTATTCCGGCAACGGCGAGGACGAGTCGCAATATTTGATCAGCGGCGAGCAGACCGTGGCGAGCGGCGTCAAACCGGCGACCGTCGGATGCAGCAGCCCACGCAGATTGTTGCGGTCGATCGCGTGCATCACCGCCTGGCGCATGCGCTTGTCGGTGAAGATCTTGTTGCCCGAGCGCGCCTTAACGTCGAGCTTCAGGAAGTTGAACGACACCGAATCGGCGACATGAACCTGGAAGGCCGGGTTCTTGGAGAAATTCTCAGCCAAATCGCGATCGATCGAATACATGATGTCCTGATCGCCGCGCAACATGCGGGCGGTCTGCGTCTGGGCATTGAAGACCGGATCGACCTTGATGAATTTGACCTGCCCGGCCGGCTTACCGACGTTGCCGTATTTGTATCCATCGAAACGCTCCATCAAGATGCCGGCCTGGTCATCGATGCTAACCACTTTGTAAGGTCCACTGCCGGTCGGCTTGTTACCGAAGAACTCGCGCTTATCGAGTTTTGAATGAATATGCTTCGGAATGACCGACGGGAACTGCGTCAGCTTGCCCAGGAAGACCGCCATCGGCTCCTTGGATTTCAGGCGGAAGGTCGTTGCATCGACCTTCTCGAACTTATCGAACCAGCCGATGCGCGTATCCTGGAAGCGATACTTCGCTGTCGGGTCCATCATGAATTGGAAGGTGTATTCCATGTCGTCGATGGTGACGGGCTGTCCATCTGAAAAGGACATACCGGGAGTCAGTTTGAATTCCATGGTCAGGTCATCGACCTGCTTCCATGACGACGACGCACCAGCAATGTACTGCTTCTTTTCCTCGTCGTAATTGACGAGCGTATCGAACACCATGCGGCTCGCCACCGTGCCCTCGGGACCGGCTTCGTAATAAGAATCGACCAGGCGGACGGGCTGGTAGAACGCCAACCGCATGGTGTCCTTGGATTTCTGCGCGACCGCAGGTGTCGCCACGGCAAGGGCGCACACAGCCAACAAAGCATAGCTCAAACGATTCATCTCGATCCTCCCAGTTATTGAGGAAACGCCCTCCATTGGGGAGGGCCGTTCACACTGCGCAAATCGTAACACCCAAGGCGTTAGACCACCAAGAGTTAGATTTTTCTAATTAACGAAGCTCAACGGAACTGCGTGACGGTATCGACAAGCGCCGGCTTGCCGGATTTCACCACCGCGATGGCGCGCCGCAACGCCGCGCCGACATCCTTGCCGGCCTCGATGCGATCCTCGGCATACCAGCCCATGGAGCGCGCGAGGTTCGCGAAATCGACCTCGGGCTTGACGATATCCATGCCGATATAGGCGCGTTCGACCGGGGTGCCGCGATGGCGTGCCATGCGGATCTGATGCTCCCAATCGTTATAGTAGGCACGGTTGTTGTACATAATCACCAGCATGGGAATTTTGTATTTTGCCGCGACCCAAAGAGCGCCCGGATCGAACATCAGATCGCCATCCGGCTGGATATCCACCACCAGGCGTTTTTTGTCGCGATGGGCCAATGCCACGCCGAGAGAGATGCCGATCTGGGTCGCCGTGCCGAGCGCAGCACCAGGATAGCGATAGGGCTCGTCGAAATCCCACAGCCGATGCGTCCAGCCGCTGAGATTGCCGGCCGTCAGCACCCAATCTTCGTCCTTGATGACATCCCAAATCTCGGACGCGAGGCGGCCGGTGGTCATCGGCTTTGCGTCCCAATTTTCCTTCGCGCGCTTGAGATTGCGCTGCCGCGTCGCATTATGGAGCTTCTCGAGTGCCAGACCGCGCGTCGCGATACGTTTCGCAAGCGCCTTATTGCGAACCGTTCTACGGCGCACCAAGCGCGTCAATTCGGGAATTGCAAGGCTGGTATCGGCGAGGATACGGATATCGGCATCCATGCGTGGGCCGTAATCCGTCGACCAGCTCGAAATTTCGAGATCGGCGAAACTGATATCAATCCAAGTGGCACCTTTCGGCACCTTGCTGACCGTCTTGCGCGTCACGCTGTCGAGCACATGGGTGATGCGCGCCGAATCACGCGTATCCAAGCACAACACAAGATCGACGTTCTTGAGCGCGTCGGTGGCGCATTGGGTCATGTTCAAGGGATGACGCGTCGGAAAATTGAGACGCGCGCCGACATCGATGACGCCGGCCGAGAGCGTTTCGGCGAGCGCGACAAGATCGCCGTAACCGATGGGGGCGCGACAAGTCCAATCGGCGATGAGGATGGGTTTCTTCGCCGCCACCAACAGATCGACCACGCGCGCGAGCGCGGCTGGGTCGGGCGCCATGCGAGTCGGCACCTTCGGCTTTCCGATCGCAGGTAAGCGGACCTCGTGCGGCTGCTTGGTTTCCAGGAGCGTTGCGTCGTAGCAGGTGTAAACCGGGCCCTGCGGCTCGCTCATCATCACGCTATAGGCGCGCGCGAAAGATTCGGGCACTGCGTCGATCGTATGCGGCTGATCGTCCCACTTGGTATAGTCGCGGATGGCGTTGCCCTGCACGTTGGCGGTGTGGATCCAGTCGGTGCGCGGGCGGCGCACCGCAGCATCCATCGGGCCGGTCGCACCCATAATGAAGATCGGCGCGCGGTCGATATAGGCGTAATAGACCGCCATGCACGAATGCAGCAGACCGACGAGATTGTGCAGGATCACGACCAGCGGTTCGCCCGTCGCCTTTGCATAGCCATGCGCGATCTGGATCGCGATGTTCTCGTGTGGGCACAACAGCATTTGCGGATCGTCTTGGCCGTAATTGACCATGGAATCGTGCAAGCCCCGAAAGCTCGCTCCGGGATTAAGCGGCACATAAGGGAAATCGAACTGGCGCATCAGATCGACGATGACGTCGGAGTTCCAACGAACCCTATTGGGGATGAGTTTCTTGCGCCGCCGTTTCGGCGTGAATTTTCCGGTCGCTTTCTTGGCCAACGCTTAAATCCCCTGTTTCTCGCAGCGTGCATTAGAAACGCAGCATAGCCGATTGCCAAGCCCGATGCGCTCGGATTGAATGCAAAAAATTCGATAGGGGAGCCCAGATGTCCGACTTGAACCTAACCATCGCCTGCAGCGACTACGATCATGTCCGAGATTTCGCCAGCGGCAAGGTCAAGGCCGAGGGAATCGACGCCCGCTTCCTGGAATTCGGTGTCGAAGAAATTTTTTACCGTTTTCTAAATTTCCGCGACTGGGACGTATCCGAACTGTCCTTCGGCAAATACGTCTCGATGAAATCGCAGAACGACACCTCGATCACGTCGATCCCGGTTTTCCCCTCGCGCGTCTTCCGCCTGTCGTCGATCTATATCCGCGCCGACAGCAAGGTGAAGAAGTTGGAAGATCTCGCCGGCAAAAAGATCGGACTGCCCGAATGGGCTCAGACTGCGGCGGTCTATAGCCGGGGCTATCTCGTCCACGAGACTGGAATACCTCTCAAATCGATCCAGTGGTTTCAGGCCGGCGTAAATCAGGCCGGACGCGCCGAGAAGGTGAAGCTGAAATTGCCGGACGGCGTGAGCCTCACGCCAGTACCCTCCAAATCGCTCCAGGAGCTTCTGCTCGACGGCGAGATCGACGCCATGTTGTCGGCCCACGCCCCCGACCTGTTCGAGGAGGGCGATCCGCGTATCGTGCGGCTGCTGGCGGACTACCAGCCGCTCGAAGAAGCCCATTTCCGCAAAACCGGGATTTTGCCGATCATGCACACGATCGCGGTGCGCCAGGAAATCGCCGACAAGTATCCCTGGGCGCTGATGAACCTCTTCAAGGCTTTCGAGGAGGCCAAGAACCGTAGCGTCGCCAGGGTCAAGGAAATCACCGCCTCGCGCATACCGATCCTATGGTCGCCCGTACATGCCCAGCGCGCCATGGATATGTTCGAAGGCGATTATTGGCCCTACGGCGTCGAAGGTAACCGCAAGACGCTGGAGGCCTTTTTGCTTTATGCCTTCGAGCAGGGCGTTTGCCATCGCCACCTATCGATCGATGAGCTGTTTCCGAAGAATGTCCTGTCGAGCGTGCGGGTCTGACGCTTAGAATTCTAACTTTTTTGACTTTGCCCGGCGTTGGGGTAGAGTTGATGGCACACTCAAATCGAGGTCATTTTCGCATGTTGCGTTTCCTGTCTGTCGCATTGACCGTGGCGTTCTTCGCCGCCCCCGCCGCCGCCCACGAAGGCGCCGGGATCGTTCATTTCCTGAGTCAGGCCGATCACGTCATCGGACTGATCGCGGTGATTGCCCTGCCAGTCCTGTTTTGGATGGCCTTCCGCGCCAAGCGGCCCACAGCCGAACGACGACCCATCCGCAAGGATTGAACAGTGGCCAACGATAACGAACACGAAGCCGGCGGGAACCCCGAAACGGGCCATCATCGCGTTGCATCTTTGATGGGCCACAATTCGACGCTCAGCGATGCCGAGCATGAAGCGAAGTTCGTGCGCTGGTCCAAGAAGCGCACGTTCGTGCGAGCGCTGGAAGGCACCTATAGCCATCTGGTCAAGGATCTCTTCACTCAGCCTCGCGTCTATTCGACCAAACGCCTCGAATGGGAAGGCGGGCCGCAATATTACGGCAAGAAAATGATCAACCCGCAGGAGACGGCCGTCACCCAGGCCATCGAATGCCATGTCGACGTCTATTCGCCGGGCGGCACGAGCCAGAAACACGGCCACATGAATTCTGCCGTGTTCTACGTGCTCAAGGGCAAGGGCTACGACATTCATGACGGCCAGCGTTACGATTGGAAGGCGGGCGACGCCCTGATCGTCGAAAACGCCTGCGTCCATCAGCACTGCAACGACGAATCCGACGAGGAAGCGGTGGTCCTTGTCTTCAAGGCGAAGCCACTGTTCCTTTTCATGCACCTGCTGTTCCAGAAAATGGTGAAGTACCCACCCAAGGAGGCCCCCAAGGGCCACGAAAACTGGCAGCCGCCGAGCGAGATTTAAAGATGGTCCTGAAACATATCGACGATCCCGTACGCGCGCGCCTTGGCGCGGGCGAAGTGGATTTCTACGCCGAAGCCCTAAAAGCCTCGCAACAATTCCGCGCCGATTATGCGACCCGAATGAAGCTCGTGCCGTCCGAGGCGATGCCCTACGAAAATTCGCCAGACGGGCTGATCAAACACGTGATCAACGAGCGCATGGATACGGTCGAATGTTGTGTCGACGCCTATATGCAGTTCCTCAAGCCCGGCGGCAAATCTGGCAAGCACCGGCATCTGACCGAGGAGGTCGTCTTCGTTCTCGAAGGATCCGGTTACGATCTGCACTGGGACGTTAAGTTCGAATGTTTCGACACCTTCGAATGGGATTGGGAGACCGAACCCAAGCGCTTCGACTGGAAGACCGGCGACTTCGTCTATATCCCGCCCTATTGCGCACATCAGCACTTCGCCAACGACGGCAGCGAAGCCCGGTTCCTGTGCATCACCAGCCGCATCGTCAAGGCGATGGGCTTCGATTGGTTCGACCAGTTGGAAACGGCCGAAGGCTACACCAAGTAACGTGGCGCCCGTCGTCTACATCCTGGCGGGCTGGTCCGGTTTCTTCGTCATGTCCTATGAATTGCTCGGCGGGCGTGTTCTGGCGTCCGACTTCGGCAGCAGCGTTTCCGTTTGGGGCGCGTTGATCGCGGTTTTCATGACCGCGTTGGCGATAGGATATCTGCTCGGCGGATATATATCGGCTTGGCGGGCGCAGCCCGCGATTCTCGGCGCGATCCTGCTCGCGCAATCCGTAACGACTTTTGCGTCGGTTCTGATCTCAGAACCCGTGCTCGATTGGATTTTTGCCCATATCGTCGATGTGCGCTACGGCGCGCTCGCGGCGGCTAGCCTGCTCTTCTTCGTGCCTACACTCATCTCGGGCATGGTGTCGCCCTATGCCGTACGCCTGCTCGTCACAGATCTACACAAAAGCGGGCAATATGCCGGCAAGCTCTTCTTCATCTCGACATTCGGCAGTGCCGCCGGCACGATCTTCACATCCTTCTATCTGGTCCTGTGGTTCGAGGTGAATCAAATTCTCTACGGTCTCATTGCAATCTCGGTCGTGATCGGTGCGCTCGCGATCATACCGATACGGCGCGCAGCATGAGAGTCCGACGGGCTATCCTCGTCGCAGTTGCCATCGCGCTCTCGCTGGGCGCAATCGGCAGCGCGAATGCGCGCAAGGATATCCACGACGAACGCTCGCTCTACCGCAACATCGTCGTCTACGAAGACGAGGGATTGCGCTGCATGGTCTTCAATAAGCGCTTTCGTACCAATATCCGCCAGACCTGCCAGAAGATCGGCGATCCGGACAATCTGGTCTTCAACTTCACGAAAATGATCGCGGCCGCTCTGTACGTTACGCCGGCCCCGAAGGATATTCTCGTCATCGGCCTAGGCGGCGGCACCCTGACTTCCGCGTTCGCGAAACTCCTGCCCGATGCCGAGATCGACGCGGTCGAGGTCGACAAAGCCGTCATAAATGTCGCCGACAAATTCTTTGGCGTGCGCAACAACGAACGGGTGCACATCCACGAATCCGATGGGCGCGCCTTCGTCAAACGCGCGCTCGGCAAACGCAGTTACGATCTCGTCGTGCTCGATGCCTACGACGAGGATTACATCCCCGAACATATGCTCACACGCGAGTTCCTCAGCGAGGTACGCCGGGTGATGAAACCGGGCGGCGTGCTTGCCGCAAACACTTTCACCAATTCAAACCTCTACGATCATGAATCGGTGACCTACGAAGCGGTCTTCGGTTCGTTCTTCAATTTACGCACGAACAACCGCGTCATCATCGCCAAGCTGGACGGACTGCTGTCGGAAGCGGAGATCGCGCGCAACGCCGCCAATTACGAAGACGCCTTCCGCACGCTCGGCACCGGCATGGATTTCCTGCTGCCGTTGTTTTCGACCAAGCCCGATTGGAAGCGCGACGCGCGGCTGCTGACGGATCAGTATTCGCCGTCGAATCTGCTGAACAACCGCTGACAGTGCGCGTTAAACCTCGGCGCGAGGCAATTGGCGTCCCCGCAAAAAATCAGCGCATTTCTCGCCGACCATGATGACGGGCGCATTGATGTTGCCGCCGGGTAGCGTCGGGAAGACCGACGCGTCGGCGACACGAAGACCATCGACGCCCCGCACCTTGAGTTCGGCATCGACAACCGCGTTGGTGCCGGTGCCCATCGAACACGTGCCGGCCGGATGCTGCATCGTCGCGGCGAAGGCCTTGATATGTTTGGTCAGCTCTTCGTCGGATTGCATCGTCTCGCCCGGTAGGTTTTCCGAACGGATGAGGCTTGCCTGCGGCTCCTGCGCATAAACCGCGCGCGTGCGCCGGATGCCTTCAATCGCCAAGTCGATATCGGCCTGTTCGGTGAAGATGCCAAGATTGATCTTAGGCTTATCCGCCGGATTGACCGAACGCAGGGTTACCTTGCCCCGGCTTTGCGGATGGAGCACGCAGACGATGCAACTGAAGGCATATTTCCGGCTTTTCTCCTGCCCCGGCCACCACGCGCGGTCGTTACGATTGACCGTGTTGAAGGTGAGCTGAAGATCCGGCCGGTCTACACTCGGGTTGGAGCGCACGAAAATGCCGGCCGTGTTCCCGTTGGTTGCAAACGGCCCATCGCCGAACGCAAACCACCGCAGCGCCCATAACGCCGCGCGGTCGTAACGCAATTGCGACAAGAACGTGATTGGACCGACCGCCGCCATGCTGACCGGAACGGAAGCGTGTTCCATCAGGTTGCGCCCCACGCCCGGCACATCGGCGACGACAGGGATGCCGAGTTCGCGCAGTTCGTCCGCCGGCCCAATGCCCGAGAGCAACAAAAGTTGCGGTGAATTGTAGGTGCCGGCCGACAGTACGACCTCGCGCTCCGCGCGCGCGATGACGCTTTGACCGTCCTTGATGTATTCGACGCCGACGGCGCGCCCGTTCTCGATCACAACCCGCTTGGTGGTCGCGCGCGTTACGACCGTCAGGTTCCCACGTCGCATGGCGGGATAGAGAAACGCCCGCGCGGTCGAATGGCGCCGTCCTCGTTTGTCCACTGTCAGCTCGGTGATGAAGATACCTTCCGGATCCGGCCCGCTGATGTCATCGGTGATCTTATAGCCGGCCTTCTGGGCTGCCTCGGCAAACGGCGGATAGAGAAGCTGCGGTGCGCCGCCTTTGCGCACACTGAGCGGCCCGGCGCTGTTGTGAAAGTCGCTGTCGCCGCGCCAGCTGCTTTCCGAGCGTTTGAAGTAGGGCAATACGTCGGCGTAGCCCCATCCCTCCAGCCCCATCTGGCGCCATTGGTCGAAGTCGCGCGGATGGCCGCGTTTGTAGCCCATGCCGTTGATCGCGGACGAGCCGCCCAACACCTTGCCGCGCGGCAGCTCGATTTTGCGACCGCCAAGCTGCGGCTCGGGTTCGGTCTCATAGCCCCAGTTCACGCTTGGGTGGCGGGAGATGATCGACCAGGCGATCGGCATGCGCAGCATCGGATTACTGTCGCCGCCACCGGCCTCGAGAACGAGAACCTTCACGTGCGAATCCTCGCTCAGACGCGCCGCCACCACGCTGCCGGCCGACCCCGCGCCGACGACGATGTAATCGTAGCTCTGAGCCATCCCCCAAACTCCCGTTTCCGATTTATTGCTTAATTCAACGAATATCCGAATATCTGGCAATTCTTCTTTTTAGACAAGGCGCTACGCGCCAGACGGAGCCGGTCGCCTATGGCACGACGGTAGCCGCTATGCCATACTCCGATCCTCGAAAAACAATAGCTTACGTCACGAAAATAGGAGACTTCAGTCATGCGGATCGGTTTCAAATCCCTGCTGATGGGCGTTGCGGCTCTCGCAACGCTGGTCGGTTCGGCCCCCGTCTCGGCGCAATCGGTCGCCGAATTCTACAAAGGCAAAACCATCGACCTTTGGGTCGGCTATTCGCCGGGCGGCGGCTACGACATCTATGCCCGCACGATCGCACGCCACATGGGACGCCATATTCCCGGCAACCCCGACATGGTGGTGAAGAACCGCCCGGGTGCTGGCAGCCTCTTGCTGATGAACGAGGTTTACAACACTTTGCCGAAGGATGGCTTGGCCATCGCCACCGTCGGGCGCGGCATCCCACAGGCGGGCCTGCTCGGCAACGACCAAGCCAAATTCGATCCGGCCAAGTTCACCTGGATCGGCAGCGCCAATAACGAAGTCAGCATCTGCGTCGCCTGGCATACCTCGGGCGTCACCAAGGTCGAAGATCTCTTCACCAAGGGCTTGATCGTCGGCGGCACCGGACCGGACGCCGATACCGATGCCTTCCCCAAGGTCATGAACAATCTGCTCGGCACCAAGCTGCGCCTGATCACCGGCTATCCCGGCGGCAACGACGTGCTGCTCGCCATGGAGCGCGGCGAGGTGAACGGGCGGTGCGGCTATTCCTGGTCGAGCGCCACCGTCGCCAAGGCCGATTGGCTGAAGGAAAAGAAAATGATCGTGCTGGCGCAGATGTCGACCGCCAAGCATGCCGACATTCCCGAGATCCCGTTGATCACCGATCTCGCCAAGGACCAGAAGACCAAGGATGCCCTGAACTTCATCTTCTCGCGTCAGGCGTGGGGCCGCCCATACGTCGCCCCCCCGGGTGTTCCGGCCGATCGCGCCAAGGCTCTGCAGGATGGCTTCATGGCGATGTTCAAGGATCCGAAGTTCATTGAGGACGCGAACAAGCAAGGCGATCTCGAAATCAATCCGGTGTCCGGCCCCGAGATCGCGAAACTGATCGCGGATTCGGCCAACGCGCCGAAGGAGGTCATCGCCATGGCGAAGGATGCCCTCGAACGCGAAGACAAGACCGAGATCAAGACGATCGAAGCGCCGAAGAAGGGCGAGAAGAAATAGTCTGGTTGCGGACCGAGCCGTGGATGCGTTCGCCGTATCCACGGCTCGTCCAACCGGACGGGCACGACAAGCCCGTCGGCGAAACCAACGTGTGAGAAATTGATGACCGCAAACACCGAGCCACTTTTCCTGCACGATCCATACCTCGCCTGGGCAGAAAACGAAGGCATCCCCGTCACCGAGGATTTCGTGGTCAATATCCACGATGTCGAGACGAAACCCTGGGCACGCATCGGGGCGCGCGGCGCAATCGTCCATATGAAGGGACGCGGCGATTTCGTCTCGATCTTCGCCATCGATATCCCGCCCGGCGGCAATACCACGCCGCAGCGTCACATCTTCGAGGAAGTCTATTTCGTGGTCGAAGGCCATGGCTCGACCAAGGTCGAAACCACCGACGGACGCACTCATTCCTTCGAATGGGGACCGAATAGCCTGTTCGCGCTGCCGCTCAACGCCCGCTACCAGCATTTCAACGGCTCGGGCCGCGAACGCGCGCTGCTGTCGTCGACCAACAATCTGTGCCTCGTGCTCAATCTCTATCGCAACGAATCCTTCATCTTCGCAAACGATGCGAAGTTTCCGGAACGCGAAGGCAAGGCCGGCTTCTTTTCGGGCGAAGGCGATTTCATTCCGAAGACGCCGGGACGCCACATGTGGGAAACCAACTTCGTGCCCGACCTGTCGAAGTTCGAGCTTAAGACCTGGGACAAGCGCGGCGGCGGATCGTCCAATATGAAGTTCATTCTGGCCGACGGCACCATGCACGCGCATTCGTCCGAGATGCCGGTCGGCACCTATAAGAAGGGCCATCGTCATGGACCCGACTTCCACGTCTATACCGTAACCGGCAGCGGCTATTCTCTGTTGTGGTACGACCCGAAGGACGATTTCATCCGCGTGGACTGGCGCCACGGCAGCGTGTTCGCGCCGCCCGACGGAATGTTCCACCAGCACTTCAATACCGCGGACCATCCGTCGCGCTATCTTGCCGTGGCCCTCGGCAGCATTCGTTATCCGCTCACGACGGAGAAGAAGGTCCAGTTCGGCGCCGTCGATGTCAGCGTCAAGGACGGCGGGCGACAGATCGAATACAAGGATCAGGACCCGCGTATTCATGGCATTTTCCTGAGCGAGCTCGATAAGAACAAGGTCGAGTCGCGCATGGGCGACATGATCGACGAAACCGCCTACCGCGGGCGTAAAAGCGCTTAGATGCACGATCTCGATTTCGATCATTTCCACACGACCCCGGAAGAACGCGAAATCCTGAGCGACGCCATCTGGGGCGTCGACAACGTGATCTTCACCACCGTCGGCGTCGATGTTGGCTCGTCCACCTCGCATCTCATGTTCGCGCGCGTCCATCTGCAGCGCCTGGCCGACGCGCTCTCGAGCCGTTTCATCGTGGTCGGACGCGAAATCCTGTGGTGCTCGCCGATCCTGCTCACTCCTTACCGCTCCGACTTCACGATAGACTCCGAGGCGTTGCGCGCCTTCGTCGAGGCAGCCTATCGCGACGCCAACCTTACGCGCGGCGACATCGATTCGGGCGCCGTGATCCTGACTGGCGAAGCGCTCAAGCGCACCAACGCGCGTGCCATCGCCGATCTGTTCGCCGATCAATCGGGCAAGTTCGTCTGCGCTTCGGCCGGGCACCATCTCGAAGCGCTGATGGCGGCGCACGGTTCGGGCGCGGTGGAATTGTCCCGCGTCCAGCACAAGACCTTCCTCAATGTCGATATCGGCGGCGGCACCACCAAATTCGCGCTCGTGCATGGCGGGCAGCTGATGGACTCGGCTGCCATCGCGGTCGGCGGGCGCCTCGTCGCCTTCGATGGCAAGGGCACGATGATCCGCATCGAGGAGCCGGCGCGGACCATCGCGAAGGATGTCGGCATTGTCCTGACGCTCGGCGAGAGACTTGCCCCGGACGCGCGCGAAAAACTGGTCGGCCGCATGATCGATATGCTTGTCAAGGCGATCCGGCGCGAGCGGCCCGATGCATTGACCAAGGCGCTGCTGGTGACCGACCCCTTGCCCGCAAACGAGCGTATCGACGGCGTCACCTTTTCCGGCGGCGTGTCGGAATATGTCTATGGCCGCGAGACGACCGATCACGGCGATCTCGGTCGCGAGTTGGCCGCCGGAATAACGAAGGCTCTCGCCGACAAGCGCATCGCTTATCCCGTGTCCGATCCCGGCCAGGGCATCCGTGCCACGGTCGTGGGGGCCTCGCAATTCACGGTGCAGGTGTCGGGCAATACGGTGCATGTCTCCAACCCCGCGTCCCTGCCGATCCGCAATATTCCGGTGGTCCGCCTGACCGGCCGGCTCGTTGGACCGATCGACCCCGCGGTGATCGAGGATGGGATCGCCAAGGCGCTCACCCGCTTCGATATCGACGAGGGCGAGACCACGATGGCGCTCGCCTTTGCGTGGGAGGGCGAACCTTCGCATGCTCGCCTGCATGCGCTGGCCGAGGGGATCGCGCGTGGCCTGCCGCAGACCGTGAAAAGTGCCCGCCCCCTCATCCTGGTCATGGAGGGCGATATCGCCAAAACCCTCGGCCGCCTGCTGCGCGAGGAATTGGATGTGCAGGGCGAGATCGTCTCGCTCGACGGCCTGCAGCTCCGCGAATTCGATTACGTCGATATCGGCGAACCGGTGCAGCCCGCCAACGTCGTTCCCCTGGTGATCAAGTCGTTGCTTTTCACCTCGGACGGCACTACGACCGAAAGACAGCATCATCACGGCGGTTCGCACACGCATGAGCATGGGCACGATCACGGGCACGATCATGGGCACGGGCACCATCGCCACGATTGAACCGTCTTGCGCATGACCGCCGCGGCACCCACGCTCGCCCGCGACGGCCGCGTGCTGGGCCTTATCGGCCTTGGCCATTTCCTCTCCCACTTCTATCAGCTCTGTTTCGCGCCGCTGATCCTGGTCTGGCACACCGCCTTCGGCGCGAGCTTCGCCACGCTCGGCGCGATCCTCACCTGCTTTACGCTGGCGACAGGGATCGTCCAGGTGCCGGCCGGCATGCTGGTCGACCGCATTGGTGCCCGCGCCGTTCTGGTCGCAGGCCTCGTCCTGTCGGGGTTCGCCTTCGCCGCCATGGGCCTCGCCACCTCCATCCCCATGCTGTTCGCCCTCGCGGCACTCGCCGGAATCGGCAACGCGGTATTCCATCCTGCCGATTACGCGATCCTATCGTCCTCCATCGATCCGAGCCGCATGGGCAAGGCCTTCAGCCTGCATACCTTCGCCGGCAATCTCGGCGGCGCCATCGCGCCGGCCACGCTCGTGTTCCTCATCGCCATGCGCGATTGGCAATTCGCCGTCATGGCGATCGGCGTGCTCGGCTTCATCGTCGCCGCATTCCTGATGTTGCAAGGCGGCATCTTGAAGGACGAGCACGACGCGGGCGACGCGGCCGCGAAGAAAGCCGCGAGCGCCGCTTTCGGCTGGCGCGAGAATGTCGCCTTCATGACCTCCGCCCCGATGGTGATGCTGTTCGCCTTCTTCATGGTGGCCTCGTTGGCGTCCGGCGGCATCGCCGCCTTCAGCCAGGTCGTCAACGTCAAGATCCAGTTCATCAGCCTCGAGACCGCGGGCACCGCCCTGAGCGCGTTTCTGTTCGCGGTCACCGCCGGCATCCTGATCGGCGGTGTGGCGGCCGACAAAACCACGCGCCACGATTGGCAGGCGGCGATCGCCTTCATCGGCTCGGCGATCATCTTCGCCCTGCTCGCCTTCATGACCTTTTCCGAGGCGGCACTCATCGGCCTCTTCATCCTGGCCGGGCTCGCGCAAGGTTTCGTACGCCCGGCGCGCGACATGATGGTGCGGGCCTTGTCGCCCAAGGGCACCACGGGCCCCGCCTTCGCCTTCGCCTCGACCGGCATGTCGCTCGGCGGCGCCATCGCCCCCATCTTGTTCGGACTGCTGATCGATCTCGACAGCCCACACGCCGTCTATTGGCTGATCGCGATCTTCAATCTGGTGGCCATCGCCACCGTGACCTCGACTCGCTTCGTCAAGCTGCCCAACATCAATCCCGCGCCGAAACCGGCGGAATAGAGCGCTTTCGCGCAGCTTGCGCGCCGGTTCGCGATCGACACTCCGTCGACATTGGATCGACCGGGGATCGACACGGGATCGACATTGCATCGACATCGCATCGACATTGGATAGTCCGAACATCGACAGACTATCGACGGCGGATCGACCGGACTTCGACATCAATTCACGCCGCCGCGCGGCCGGACGCACGGCCAGCCTGGGATTTCGCGGACGGCGCGGGCTCGAATTGCGGAGCGGCCAAGCCGAGATGCTTGGCCATGACGGCCATCGCCGCACGGGTGGCGGAATGGGCCTGGGCATCCTGGGCGGCGCGCGCGGCGGTTTCCCCGCCCGGCTTGGCGAGCAGGCCGGCGAGTTTCGCCTGGATTTCGACGATGCGCGCCGCCGCGACCGCTTGGCCGCCTTTCAACGCGGATCGGAAGGCCGCTTCGAGCTTGGTGAGCAGCGCGTCGGGCGACAGGCACTCGCGCTCGGCCAGTTCGGCGCGCACTTCCGCGATGCGTCGCGCGATCGCGGCCTTACGCAGCAGGCGATAGCCCTGCTGGCTCGCATGTTCGAAGGCGTAGCCCGCCTCGCGCGCCGCCTCCGTGGCATTGGGATAGATCACATAGGACTGGCAGAAGGTTTCATAGGCCGGTTTGAGCGCGCTCATGGGGCGACTCCGCTGGTTGGTTCCTGGGGTTGCTGAAATAGAACAAAATAAGAACATATCGGAATCGGAGGATTGGAGTCAAGGAATTTAATTCTAATATTCGATAGCAAAGGCTTTCCTCAACGCGTCGATCAGCCCCTGCCTTTAGGCCAGCAAACTTAAAATCTGCTATCTGGTAACGGGTGTGCCGGTTCGAGTCCGGCCGGGGCCACCAGCTTCCTCTGAGAGGCGCGGTTAGTCTAAGAAACGCAGGTTTGTTGGGGTTCCGTCTCCTCTAGTGGTACAAAGAGGAGGTCCAACCTTGGCGGCAATGACCTAGTGTCTTCGGGTGGATGAAGAAACGTTGGGATGGAACGTCGGATACTCCCTCGCTCGCATCGGATCGGTAGGTAAGCGTCATGCCAAACGTCAGCATCATCTTTCCTGCGATCCTAGAGATCGACCAATTCGCGTCCGCACAAATCAGACTGGAGCCTAGGTTCCCAGCCATTGAGATTGTCCTCGTTGAAAGCTCAACTGGTCTCCATGAATTTAAGATTGATAAGAATATACCTGATACATATCCGTATCCATCCGGCGAAGGCCGCAGGCCGATCGTGATCAGGCGGCGGCGCTCATCGGAAGGTCCGTTTTCGGGCGCCAGTTCCACGGCAGGAGTTCATCGAGCGCGCGGACCGGGTGCTCGGCGATGCGTGCGAGGACGTCGGCCAGCCA
>CAMDWJ010000035.1 GCA_945877815.1 Caenispirillum bisanense | reverse complement strand
CGCTCGGAAGCCGCGTGCTCGGTTTCATTCGCGATGTGCTGACCGCCGCCATCCTCGGCGCCGGCGCGGTCGCCGATGCTTTCTTCATCTCGCAGAAAATCCCAAACCTGTTCCGCCACCTGTTCGCCGAAGGCGCCTTCAATGCCGCCTTCATTCCGCAATTCGCAGGTCTCGCCGAGACAAAAGGACCAAAGGAGGCGCATCGCTTCGCCGAACAAGCAATGTCGGTCCTGCTGACGGTTCTGCTGCCGATCATCATCGCGGGCGAGATCGCCATGCCGGTGCTGATGTACGGCTTCGCGCCCGGCTTCATCGACGAACCCGAGCGTTTCGGCCTCGCCGTCGAATTGACGCGCATCACCTTTCCGTACCTATTGTTCATCTCGCTGGTCTCGCTGATGGGCGGCGTGCTCAATTCATTGGGGCGTTTCGCCGCGGCGGCCGCCACACCGATGCTGCTCAATATCTGCATGATCGGGGCCGTCCTCTGGCTGGTCCCCTATACGCCGACGCCAGGCCACGCACTCGCCTGGGGGGTTGCGATTTCCGGCGTGATCCAATTCGCCTGGCTGCTGATCGAATGCGGGCGCGCCGGCATGGTGCTGCGCCTGCCCCGCCCGCGCCTCACGCCCGACGTGAAACTGATGCTGCGGCGCGTCGTGCCGGGCGCCATCGGCGCCGGCGTTTATCAGGTCAATGTCTATATCGATATGGTGATCGCCTCGGCGCTGCCGCTCGGATCGATCTCGTATCTCTATTACGCCGACCGCATCACGCAATTGCCGTTGGGCGTCGTCGGCGTCGCGGCCGGTACCGCGCTGTTGCCGCTGCTGTCGCGCTCATTACGCGCGGGCAATGAAGAAGCGGCACTCGCGCAACAGAATCGCGCGCTCGAATTCTCGTTGCTGCTCACACTGCCCGCCGCCGTCGCCCTAATGGTGATCGCGCGGCCCATCGTTGATGTGTTGTTCCTGCGCGGCGCCTTCGATGCAATCGCCGCAACCGCGACCGCCGATGCGCTCGCGATCTATTCGATCGGCTTGCCAGCCTATGTTTTGGTCAAGGGCCTTACACCCGGGTTCTTCGCGCGCGGCGATACCGCGACGCCGGTGAAGATCGCCGTCGCGGCGCTCCTCATCAATGTCGCGGTGGCACTCGCGCTAATCTGGCCGTTCAAACATTTGGGAATCGCTGCAGCGACGGCGAGTGCGTCATGGTTCAATACCATCGCACTCGGCGCGATCCTGTATCGGCGCGGCCAGTTCCGCATGGATGCGCGCCTGACACGCCGCGCCCCCAGGATCGTCGTCGCCAGCGCGGCGATGGCGGGCTTTTTGTGGGTGGCGCAGAACGCGCTCGGCGAGTGGATGGCGCGCGGCACGACCGAAGGATTGATCGGGCTCACGGGCCTGATCGCGTGCGGCGGTGGCATCTTCGCTGTGGTCGCCTTCCTCGTCGGCGCGGTGGATCGCCACGATCTCGCGCGGTTGCGGCCGCGACGCGGAAGCTAGGCTCACCGCGCCGCTAAGCTGCGCGGCTTGACCCGCCGCACCCGGATCGCCATAAAACCGCGCGTTCAGAAAGGATTCCGCGCGTGAACCGTGTTTTTTCCGGCATCCAACCGACCGGCGATTTGCACCTCGGCAATTATCTGGGGGCGCTGCGCAATTGGGTGCGCATGCAGCACGAATATTCGTGCCTTTATTGCGTCGTCGATCTGCACGCGATTACGATGTGGCAGGAGCCGGACGCCCTGCGACACAACACGCTCGAAGTGACGGCCGGCCTCATCGCCTCCGGTCTCGATCCAAAATCCAACATCATCTTCAACCAGAGCCGTGTGCCCGCGCATGCCGAGCTTGCCTGGATCTTCAATTGTGTGGCGCGCCTAGGCTGGCTCAACCGCATGACCCAGTTCAAGGACAAGGCGGGCAAGAACCGCGAGAATGCCTCGGTCGGGCTTTATGCTTATCCCAACCTGATGGCCGCCGACATCCTCGCCTATAAGGCGACGCATGTTCCGGTGGGCGAGGATCAGAAGCAGCATCTCGAACTCGCGCGCGACATCGCGCAGAAATTCAACAACGATTACGGCGTCAATTATTTTCCGCTGCCCGAACCCGTGATCCAGGGTCCGGCGACGCGCGTGATGTCCTTGCGCGACGGCACCAAGAAGATGAGCAAGTCCGATCCGTCGGAAGCATCGCGCATCAACATGACCGATAGCGCCGACGACATCGCCCAGAAAATCCGCCGCGCCAAAACCGATCCGGATGCTTTGCCGGACAGCGCCAACGATCTGGAGACGCGACCCGAAGCGGCCAATCTGATCGGCATCTACGCCGCTTTGTCCGACATGAATTCCGACGAGGTCTGCAAAAAATTCGCAGGCGCGCAATTCTCCGCCTTCAAGGAAGCGCTCACCGAACGCGCCGTTTCGGTGCTCGCACCGATCGGCGCGGAGATGGCGCGTCTGTTGGAGAATCAAGATTATCTCGATCAGGTTTTGATCGAAGGAGCGGCGCGCGCCGGCGCCATCGCCGAGCCGATTCTGCATGAAACCTTTCGCATCGTCGGACTGCGACGCGGTTAAATTGCCTGAAAATTGCCGTTTTTGGCCTGTTAACACTCTGTTGCGCCGAATTCGCTAACCTCCGCCCAACGAAGTCCCCGAAACAATCGCAAGACGGTTTGATGAAATCTTCGAAGGGCTCCAAACGGTATTTATTCGCGGGCACGGCGCTTGCCTGTGCCGCGATCGCATTCGGTCTCGCACCGATGCCGATTTCACAAACCGGCGAATTGATCGCCATCGTGCGCAACAGCGCGCCCGCACAGACCATCGCCGATCTCGCCTATGACATCGCCGGCGTGCGCGCCGGCGAACGCGACGTGCCGCACGTGTTCCTGGCTTCCTTGCCCGCCGATCTCGCAACGATGCAGGCCTCGGCGCTGCGCAAGGATATGTTTGTCGCCATGATCCTGCCGCTGGTGCTGCGCGCCAACGACGAGATCGCCGCGAACCGCGCGCGCCTGATGGAAATCATCGAACGCGTGAACGCCGATGCGAAACTCGCCGCCGAAGATCGTTTGTGGCTGATCGCCATCGGCGAACGCTACCACACCGATCCCTCCAATCTCGCCGAACTGGCGCGCCGCATCGATGTCGTGCCGCCGTCGCTTGCTCTCGCCCAGGCCGTCGAGGAAAGCGGCTGGGGCACCTCGCGCTTCGCCCATCAAGGCAATGCTTTGTTCGGCCAGCGCGCCTCTATCGGCGCAGCCGAAACCGAGGGATTGGCGCCGTCGCAACGCGGCTCAGGCGAGAATTTCCGCGTACGCGCCTATGGCGATCTCGGCGAGGCGGTGCGCTCCTATACCCACAATCTCAATACCCACGCGGCCTATGCGCGCTTTCGCGCCGAACGCGCGCGCCGGCGCGCCGCCGACAAACCGCTCGACGGGCACGATCTCGCCGGCACCCTACTGCGCTATTCCGAACGCGGCGACGCCTATGTGCAGACCCTGCGACAATTGATCCGCAGCAATCGCCTGGCCGATTTCGACAAGGCCCGCCTTGGGGATCCCTTCGCCGAACCCGCATCGAAACCGGCAATTTAGCGGAAGATCCGAACCCGGCTTATCATTCTCGTCACCCCCCGGTTCGTCCGGGGGGGCATCGATGGATGCCCCGCATGAAGCGGGGCATGACGTTTATGATTGAGGGACAGTGCGCGCCGTCGTTTGACTAACTCAACCGTCATGGCCCGTACTTGTGTCGCGCGTTTATCGCGCGCCAAGCGCACTAGGCATCCACGAATCGGCGGTTCGACCACGCTCGACCGCTGACGGTGCGCACCCCGACGAGTCTTTTCGCGCTATTGCGCTTTCGTCCGTGGATGCCCGTAACAAGTACGGGCATGACGGCTTAATTTAAACCGGACAGCAGTGGCATGAAACGGGGCATGACGGATTTATCTTATTAAGGTGATCCTTGCGCCGCGTCGGGCCTCGGCACGTAAAACGACGTGCCGTACCAATGCCAGCGCCCATCCGGACCGGGCATGGTGCAGTTCAGCCGCGTGCGTCCCGGGCCTAAGGGCTTGGCGAGCCGCACCTCGATCCGCTCGGCGCCGAGCCGTTCGACGCGTGCGCGGCTCTCGCTGGAGGCGAAACAGCGGATGCCCGCGATGCGCGACAGACCCTCGGTCACGGTGAAGCCGAAGGCCGGCGGATTGGGCATTGTCACCAGCGGATCGGCGGGCGAGACATCGGCGACGCGCAGCGGCAAGGCATTCAGGATCAATTTGAAGCGCGCGAAATCGCCGGACGAGTCGTTGACGCCGAAACGCGGCACATGGAAATCATCCATCGTCGGATTGGCGACGCCCGAAAACTGCCCGAGCGCGAAGCGATAGCCCGCCTGTTTCGCCAGCGCCATCGTGTGTGCGCTGGCCTCGCCGTAAGGGTAGGAAAACAAAATCGGTGCGGTGCCGATCTCGTCCGCAATGCGTTTGTTCGACGCCGCCATCTCGTCCCGGTTGCGCTCGTCGCTCGCCTCGATCATGTGCAGGTGCGTGCGCGTCTGCGCGCCGATGGCGACCCCCGACTTCGCGAGTTCGCGCAACTGATCCCAACTCATCAGGCCCTTGGATTTCGCATCGATGGGCGCGGTGGTGACGAACACGCTGAACGGGAGCCGCGCCGCGCGCAGACGCGGCCAAGCGTGCGCATAGGCCGATGCAAAACCGTCATCCAGGGTGATCGCCACGGTGCGCTCGGGCAAGGCCTGCCCGGCGCGGATCGCGCTCAACACATCGAGTAGCGGCAGCACATTGTAACGCCCGCTCGTCAGTTCCTTGATGTGCGCGTCGAACTCGGCGAGCTTGGTGTTGGTGGAGGCATAAGCCTCCTCGCCGAAGCGGTAATAGGTGAGGATCACGGCGGAGTCCGCACCGAGCGCCGGCGCGGATGCACCGCACACAGAGATAAACGCCGCAGCCAGGGTGCGACGCAATTTCAAATCACGCGGCCCCGGCGAGCAGCGGGCGCGACGCCATCATCGGGCGCGGCAGCACGGAATCGCTGAACACCGGATAGCGGCGCGCGTTGAACATCTGGTAATGCCACCATTCGTTCCGGTAGAAGTCCCACCCGGCCGAGGTCATGATGCCCATCAAGATCGCGCGGTTGCGCTGCGCCTCGGGCTCGATGTCCAGCGCGCCGTGATGCGAGGTGGGCGTGAAGGCGTCGAATTCGGTGCCCATATCGAGCGGCGTGCCGTCGGCATCGAGCAAGGTCAGATCGACCGCCGCACCGCGCGAATGGGGCGAGCCGCGCCGCGGGTCGGCCAGGAACTCGGGATCGGGGGTGTGGTTCCACAGCGCCCATTGCGCTTCGCTCGGGCGGAAGGCATCGAAGATCAAAACACCGAGCCCGATAGCAGACGCGAGATCGACGGCGCGGCGCAGCAGAGCTTCGGCATCTTGGTGCAAATAACAATCGGCTGCTGCGTAAATCGGACGGCCGGTAAAATTGTCCGAACTTGCATAGGCGAGCCGGATTTGTACCTTGTGGGTCTCCGGCGTTATTTCGACGAGGGCCATCTTCTCGCGTCCGGTCTTGGTCCGATTTCAATTCAGTATAGTACAAAGGGTGGGCATGGCGGACGACGATAATTTGTCCGTGAATTTCGCGGTCCTGGCGTTGGACGCGGCGGGCGGCGCCTGTTCGGCGGCGCTGTGGCGCGACGGACGCGTGGTCGCCCGCCGTTTCGCCGAAATGGAGCACGGCCAGGCCGAGGCGCTGATCCCGATGGTGCAGGCGGTGATGGCCGAAGCCGGCATGGGCTACGCGACACTCGATCTGATCGCCGTCAGCACCGGACCCGGCTCCTATACCGGGGTTCGCGTCGGGATTGCATCCGCGCGGTCCATTGCGAGTGCTTCGGGCAAGCCGCTGAGCGGGGTCAGCAGCTTCGATTGCATACGCGCAGGGGTCACCGAGTCCGGTCCCCTGCTAGTGGCGCTGGAGACCCGCCGTTCCGATCTCTATATCCAGCTTTTCGATATTGATGGGCGCGTTCTCGATACACCTGCCGTGGTTTCCGAAGCCGAGCTGATTGCGCGTTTTGGCGGAAATCCGCCGATTCTGGTCGCGGGCGATGCGGCCGAGCGGGCTGCCGCTATGCTCGAAAATGCCCGGATCGCCGCCGCGCCGCGCCACGCCGATGCCGCGAAAGTGGCGGAAATCGCAGCTTTTCGCTGGCTATCCGAGAAAACGCCACGCCCTGCCGATCCGGTCTATCTGCGCCCACCCGACGCCCGCACCGTGGCCGAGCGCGCCGCCGCCCCTACCCGATTGATTTCATGTGGTTTTTCGCACGGCCCGGTGCTTTCGATCCTGCAACAACGTTGCTTCGAGGAGCGCTGGTCGGCCGAAGCCATGAACGTGCTGCTGTCGCAGCCGGGCGTCGTCGGCATCCTGCTTGTGGCCCAAGGTGCTGAGAATCCAATGGGTTACGGGTTGATGCGCGTGGTCGCGGGCGAAGCCGAAATTCTCACCTTCGGGGTCGATCCGCGCTATCGCCGGGCCGGTCACGGGGGACGGATATTGGCGGAAATCCTAGCCCGCGCCCGCACCTTGGGGGTCCGTGCGCTGTTTCTCGAGGTGGCCGAGAAAAACGCGGCGGCGCGGGCACTCTACGAAAGCCGGGGGTTCCGCCTCGCCGGCCGCCGGATCGGCTATTATCGGGGACCGCGCGGTGTCGACGACGCGCTCACGTACCGTTTGGACATAATTGCACCAAAATAACCCAGAATTGTTCAAAGCGCGGCAAATATAAAAACCGTCCAATTTGCTGTCTCGCTTGAATCCAGATATCCTCGAAACTACATAATCGAAGAATCTCTAATATATTGGGTGTATTCGATGTCAGAATCTCAAGGTCACAACGAATTACTGGAATTGACGACAGAAATTGTGTCGGCCCATGTCAGCAACAATACGTTGTCGGTAAATGAATTGCCGCAACTTATTCAAGATGTTTACCGTACCTTGTCCGCCGTCGGCGGCACCGTGGCGCCGAGCGAGAAGCCGCAACCCGCCGTTCCGGTGAAGAAGTCGGTGACGCCCGACTACATCATTTGTCTCGAGGACGGCAAGAAGCTGAAAATGCTCAAGCGGCACTTGAAGACCGCCTATAACTTGACCCCCGACGATTATCGCGAACGCTGGGGTCTGCCCCGCGATTATCCGATGGTAGCGCCCAATTACGCCAAGCATCGATCGAGTCTCGCCAAGAAAATCGGGTTAGGAACCAAGTCGCGCAGCGGCGCCTGATCGTAGCTTGATCGTAATCGAGTGGATGGTATCATCCATGATGGCGCGCAATTGAGCGCGCTTCCGATAAAAATCGGAGCGGATGACCCGGTGCCAGATACTCAAACTTCGTCGCGGTTAGAACAAATGTGCGTCGAACGCGGGATGAAAATGACCGGCCAGCGCCGGATCATCGCGCGCGTCCTTTCGGATTCCCATGACCATCCCGACGTCGAGGAATTGTACCGTCGCTCGGTCCACGCAGATCCCAAGATTTCGATCGCCACGGTTTACCGCACGGTGCGCCTGTTCGAAGAGGCCGGCTTGCTCGACAAGCTCGATTTCGGCGATGGCCGCGCCCGATACGAGGAAGCGACCGAAGCGCATCACGATCACCTCATCGACATGCAGACGGGCAAGGTGTTCGAATTCACCGACGAGGAGGTCGAGCAACTCCAGATCCGGATCGCCAAGAAGCTCGGCTACAAGCTTGTTGGGCACCGAATGGAACTCTACGGCGTGCCCATCGACGGCAAGGCCGATGAATAACGCCTCGACGGCGGCATATTCCGCTGGTGTCTAAGGGCATTTATATCAAGACGTTCGGCTGTCAGATGAACGTCTATGACTCGCAGCGCATGGCCGATGTGCTGAAGCCCATGGGCTATGCCGCGACCGAGGCGGTCGATGGTGCCGAGCTTATCCTGGTCAATACCTGCCACATCCGCGAAAAGGCCGCCGAGAAGCTATTTTCCGAGCTTGGCCGCTATCGCCAGATCAAGGCGGCCAACGCGCAAGCCGGACGCCTCACGCTGATCGCAGTCACGGGCTGCGTCGCCCAGGCCGAAGGCGAGGAAATCCTACGCCGCGCACCCTATGTCGACATCGTCGTCGGGCCGCAGAGTTATCACCGCCTACCCGAAATGGTCACCCGGCTCACCCGCGGCGAGCGTACATCGCAAATCGATCTCGATTTTGCGCCCGAAGCGAAGTTCGATCAGTTGCCCGCCAATGGGTCCAACGTTCCCGCCGCGTTCCTGACGATCCAGGAAGGCTGCGACAAGTTCTGCACTTTCTGCGTAGTTCCCTATACCCGCGGCGGCGAATATTCGCGCCCCTTCGACGCCATACTGGCCGAGGCACATACGCTCGCCGCCGGCGGTGCGCGCGAGATCACCCTGCTCGGTCAGAACGTGAACGCCTATCACGGCACACGGGACTACGGCACCGCCGGTCTCGGCGATCTGATCCGCGCCGTTGCGGAGATACCGGGGATCGAACGTATCCGCTATACGACCTCGCATCCCATCGATATGAGCGACGATCTCATCGCCGCGCACGCCGACGTCCCCGAACTCATGCCGTTCCTGCATCTTCCGGTGCAATCAGGTTCCGATACGATGCTGCAGCGCATGAACCGCCATCACACGATCGATCTTTACCGTTCCATCGTCGAGAAATTGAAGCGCGCGCGCAGCGATCTCAGACTGTCGACCGACTTCATCGTCGGCTTTCCGGGCGAGACCGACCGAGAATTCGATGACACGCTCGCCTTCGCGCGCGATATCGGATTCATCCAGACCTATTCGTTCAAATACAGTGCGCGGCCCGGTACGCCCGCCGCGATCCTGCCCGGGCAGATTTCCGAAACGGTCAAAAGCGAACGTCTCGCCGCCCTGCAGCAAGTTCTCGAAGCCAATCAGCACGAATTCAACGAAGCCTGCATCGGTCGCACCTTCCCGGTCCTATTCGATCGGCAAGGAAAATTTTCCGGTCAACTGATCGGCCGCAGCCCCTATATGCAACCGGTCCATGCCGAAGTTCCAGCGCAAGCCTTCGGCGATATCGTGGATGTCCGTATCGTCTCCGCGCATACGGTCAGTCTCGGCGGTGAAATCGTCGCCCATCTGCCTTCTCGCGCGGATCAATATTCAACACCGAGAAGGGCACGCGCTTGAGAGCAAATGTCGGCGATAGCAGTGCGCTGCATCTCGAGTTCGACGACAATACCCTGCTGCCGCAATTGTTCGGCAGTCACAACAGCCATCTCGCGCAAATCGAGCAGCGGCTCGACGTCAGTATCGCAACGCGCGGCAACGAGATGACGATCAGCGGACCGCGTGAGCAGGCCGAGAAAGCCCGCGGGGCGCTCAATGCCATCTACCGCCGCCTCAAGGACGGACACGACATCGATTCCGCCGATATCGACGGCGCCTTGCGCATGAGCGGTGCCGTCAAGAACGCTACGCCGAACATGGCCATCGCGACGCGCAAGCGCAGCATCATGCCGCGCACGCCGCAACAGGCCGTTTATCTCCAGGCGATCGACAGCAACGATCTTACCTTCGGGCTCGGCCCCGCCGGGACCGGCAAGACCTATCTGGCTGTCGCCAAGGCCGTCGAACATCTACTCGCTGGACGCATCGATCGCATCATCTTGTCGCGCCCCGCCGTCGAGGCCGGCGAGCAACTCGGCTTCCTGCCCGGCGATATGCGCGAGAAGGTGGACCCCTATTTGCGCCCGCTCTACGACGCGCTCAATGACATGCTGCCCGCCCAACAGGTCGAGAAAAAACTCGAATCGGGCGAGATCGAAATCGCCCCGCTCGCCTTCATGCGCGGCCGCACGCTATCGGACGCCTTTGTCATCCTCGACGAAGCCCAGAACACGACGCCCGTTCAAATGAAGATGTTCCTCACCCGCCTTGGCAATCGCGCGCGCATGGTGGTGACCGGCGATCTCAGCCAGATCGATTTGCCGCGCGGTGTGCGTTCGGGACTTCAAGATGCGATCGACGTGCTGGACGGCGTCGAAAGCGTCGCCTTCGTACCCTTCACCGACGCCGACGTGGTGCGCCATCCGCTGGTCGCGCGCATCGTGCGCGCCTATGCGCGCAAGGACGGCAACGGCAATGGCTGACCGATCTGCTCGCAAATCGAAGCCCGCGCGCACGCGCGGACCGAAGAAGGCGGGGCCGAAGATCGTTGTGTCGATTGCCGAAGTCGCCTGGGAACAGGCGCTTCCCGATGTCGAGGACATCGCCCACGGCGCGGCGCGGCTGGCGCTGGACGGCGTCGATCGGGCCGAGCGCATCGAGGTCAGCATCGTGCTGTCGAACGACGCTGAAATACGCGCCCTAAATCGCACATGGCGCGGCCAGGACAAGCCAACGAATGTTCTATCATTTCCGGGCGACACCGAGACCGACGTGGCCAAAGCACCAATCCTGCTTGGCGACGTCATCGTCGCCTTCGAAACCGCGACGCGCGAGGTCGATCAAGACCACGCGGCCGCGAGCCTTGCCGATCATCTCGCCCATCTGATCGTGCACGGCGTTCTCCATCTACTGGGCTACGATCACGAAATCGACTCGGAAGCCGAGGAAATGGAGCAGCTCGAAACCGAGCTGCTCGCCCAACTCGGCATCCCCAACCCCTATCAGGATCATGAGCGAAGAACCTCCTAGTACCGATGGCCGTGACGTCCCGCGCAGTTTTGCGCAGACGATTCGCATAGCCCTCCTGCGGCTGACCGGCGCGCGCGATAGCGAAAGCACCGTCCGCGAAGTTCTCGAGGAACTTTTCGACGAAAAGGCCGAAACCGGAACGCCAATGGAAACGCAGGAGCGCCTGCTGCTGGCCAATGTCTTGTCGCTGCGCGAGCGCACCGTGGCGGACGCCATGGTGCCGCGCGCCGATATCGTCGCCATCGACGTTTCCGCCTCGCTTGACGAATTGATCGCGCTGTTCAGCCAGGAAGAACATTCGCGCCTGCCTGTCTATCAAGGCAATCTCGACAATGCGATCGGCATGGTTCACATCAAGGATATTGTGGTCGCGCAAAACAAGGGCACGCTTCGTCTCGGCGAGATGGTGCGCGATGTCCTGTTCGTGGCGCCCTCGATGCATGTTCTCGAATTGCTTTTGGAAATGCGATTCAAGCGCGTTCATATGGCGCTCGTCGTCGATGAATTCGGCGGCGTTGACGGACTCGTCACCATCGAGGATCTCGTCGAGGAAATCGTCGGCGATATCGACGACGAATACGACGACGACACGGAACCCCAGCTGGTGCGGCGCGCCGACGGAGCACTCGATGCCGACGCGCGCGTTTCGCTCGAGGTTTTCGAAAATGTGGTCGGCCCGATCCTAACCGCCGAGGAGCGCGAGGAGATCGACACGTTGGGAGGTCTCGTCTTCGATCTTTTGGGGCGGGTTCCGATCCGCGGCGAGCTTGTAAAGCATCCCTCCGGCATGGAGATCGAAGTTCTCGAAGCCGACCCGCGCCGGGTGCGGCGCTTGCGCGTGCGCGGTGTTGAAATCGACGAAACCCAGCTTCCGTCGCTTTGAAAACTTACGTGGTGAACAATCCGCTTCCCCCCCCACCCTGTCCCTCCCCCGCGTTGGGAGGGGGCTGGGGAGTAGGGTAAGACATGCGAATTTTCACATCATGGCGGGCTTGTCTCATCGCGCTCACCCGACGGCGTCGCTACGCGGTTTCGTTCCTTCTGGGTTTGCTCGCGGTCCTGGCCTTGCCGCCCGTGCACGCCATTCCGGTTCTCATACCGGCCTTCGTTGGGCTCGTTTGGCTGATCGACGGCGCGCGCACAAGGATCGATGCCTTTTGGACAGGTTGGTTCTTCGGTCTCGGCTTCTTTATCGCCGGACTCTACTGGATGTCCTATTCCTTCCTCGTGGATGCGGCGACTTATGCCTGGCTGATCCCGTTTGCGGTGCCCGGCCTGTCGTCGGTAGCAGCGATCTATATCGGGCTCGCAGCGGCCGCCACCCATTGGCTGGCGCCGGCCGGACTGCGCCGCGCGGCCTTGTTGCCGCTGGCCTGGGTTGGATTAGAATATTTGCGCGGGATTTTGCTGACCGGTTTTCCGTGGAACCTGCTGGGCTCGGTCTGGGTCTTTTCGGACGCGATGCTGCAAGGGACGGCCTTGTTCGGCGCCTATGGACTGACGCTGGCGACTTGTATCGCCGCAACCGCTCCGGCCGCGTTGGCCGACGAAAACGCCCGCCCGGGTGCGCGTTGGGGATTAGTCGGCGCGGGTGCAGCCGTCCTTGCCGTCCTGTGGATCGGCGGCACGATCCGCCTCAACGATACATCGGAAAAAAATGTGCCGGGCGTGCGCCTTCGCTTGGTTCAGCCCGACATCGCGCAAAACCTTAAATGGGTGCCCGAAGAGCGCGCCGAGATCATGCGAGTTCTGTTGCGCCTCAGCGCCCAGGCACCGAGGGGCGCCGCACCGACGCATATCATTTGGCCGGAAACCGCGACACCGACCTTTCTCGAACAGATGCCTGACGATTTGCATGTGGTTGCCAGCGTGGCGCCGGCCGGCGGCGCGTTGATCACGGGGAGTCCGCGTCTACGGCGCGGTACGGGCGAGGTGCAATTATGGAACAGCATCCACGTCGTCGATCGCGATGCCCTTATCCGCGCGAGTTACGATAAGTTCCATCTGGTTCCGTTCGGTGAATATATGCCGATCCCGAATTTTTTCGGCCTGCGGGCACTCGCCGCGGACCGTGTCGATTTTTCGCCAGGACCTGGGCCGGTCACCATGGAGATCCCGGGCGCGCCGCCGGCCAGTCCGCTGATTTGTTACGAAGTGATCTTCCCAGGCCATGTCGTCGCCGCCGATATGAGGGATGGGCCGCGACCGCAATGGCTGCTCAATGTCACCAACGACGCCTGGTTCGGAATATCCAGCGGGCCGTATCAGCATCTTGCCTCGGCGCGCATGCGGGCCGTGGAAGAAGGACTACCCCTGGTGCGCACAGCTAATAATGGTGTTAGCGGCGTTTATGATGCTTATGGGCGCGTCATGGTCGAAACGGAACTCGGCAAGCAGGCCGTTTTGGACGCCGATCTACCCACTTATTTAACAGAGCGAACGATTTATTCTCGGCTCGGCAACTGGTCGTTGTCCGTTGTTATGCTCATATATGTTGTGGTTTTTCCGGTCTTTCCTAAGTCCCGGATTCACGCGACTTTTCGCGAGTATTGAAATTCAATAGCTCGCTTGAAAAAGCAACCCGGCGCAATACCAGAAGCAATATCGTCGAGATAGCGGTCGATCCGATCGGATTGTCGCGGACCATGTACAATTATCAGGTTAGGCAATGGCTGAACCCCGAGATAAAACTGACCGAGGCGGCCCTCATGCAATCCGCAAAATCACCCGCCGGCGCGTTCCCGGTGTTTCCGACCCGGTCGACGTGCATGTCGGAAGCCGTGTGCGATTGCGCCGCACCCTTCTCGGCCTGAGCCAAGAGCGTCTCGGCGAGGCCGTCGGCCTCACCTTCCAGCAAATCCAGAAATATGAACGCGGCGCCAATCGTATCGGCGCGTCGCGGATGTACGATCTCGCCCACGTTCTCGATGTCCCGGTGTCGTTCTTTTTCGACGATATGCCGGACGAGGTGAAACAACGCGATGCCGTTCCGGTTTCCGTTGCCGGCCTGGACGAACCTTCGGCGGTCGAACCCAATCCCCTGAATCGCCGCGAAACCCTGGAATTGGTGCGGGCATATTACCGCATTGGATCGGCCCGCGTGCGCAAGCGCATGTTCGAACTGGTGAAGGCCGTGGCGCGAGTCGAAGACTCCGAATAGGCGCTGCTCGGCTGCCCCCGACTAGGGGGATTTTTCCCAACTTTTTGCCGCTTGACGTAAAGCGCAATCATTGCCACAAACGCGCCGGTCACACGCCGCGTCCATCGCGTAACGCGCCCACCAGAACAAATTTGGAGGTTTGAGGTGCCGAAGGGTATTAGCCTATTCACAAGTGAATCAGTTTCCGAAGGTCATCCGGATAAGGTCAGCGACCAAATCTCGGACGCCATCCTCGACGCGTTCCTCGCGAACGACGCCAAGCTGGGCATCTCGGACGACTCCCTGGTCAACACGCGCCTCGGCTGCGAGACGCTGACCACCACCAATAAGATCGTCGTCGCCGGCGAAGGCCGCGGTCAGGCACCGCTGTTCAAGAAGTATGGCAAACAGGCCATCATCAACCGCGACTTGATCACCGAAATCGCGCGCGGAGTGGTGAAGGACATCGGCTACGACCAGGACGGTTTCTCGTACCATGGCGCCGACGTCGAAGTTCTGTTGCACGGCCAGTCGCCGGACATCGCGATGGGCGTCGATGCGAAGAAGAAAAAAGGCGCGGACGAAGAAGGCGCCGGCGACCAGGGCATGATGTTCGGTTTCGCCTGCACCGAGAGCGAAGTTTACGAAAAAGGCTCGTATATGCCCGCTCCGATTTTCTTTGCCCACAAGATCCTCAAGGTTCTTTCCGACAAGCGCCGCAACGGCCAGATCTTCGATCTGCAGCCCGACGCGAAGAGTCAGGTGACGATCCGTTACGAAGACGGCAAGCCCGTCGGCTGCACGAAGGTCGTCGTCTCGACCCAGCACAATGCGGAAACCCGCAACGGCAAGAAGTACAACCCGAGCATGATTCGCGATTTGATTGAAGACGCGGTGACCTCGGCCCTGCCGAAGGGCTGGATGCCGAAGGCGTCCAACTTCCTCGTCAATCCCACAGGGAACTTCGTCGTCGGCGGACCCGATGGCGACTGCGGCCTCACCGGTCGCAAGATCATCGTCGACACTTACGGCGGCTATGCCCCGCATGGCGGCGGCGCGTTCTCGGGCAAGGATCCGACCAAGGTTGACCGTTCGGCTGCTTACGCGACGCGCTACATCGCGAAGAACATCGTCGCGGCCGGCCTCGCCGACTACTGCACGATCCAGGTCGCCTACGCGATCGGCGTTGCCGATCCGATGTCGATCCGCGTCGACACGCATGGCACAGGCAAGGTATCGGATGCGAAGCTCACGGCCGTTATCCCCGAGATCTTCCCGCTCCGCCCGACCTCGATCCGTCGCGCGCTCCAGCTGAACAAGCCGATCTATCGTCGCACCGCGGCTTACGGCCACTTCGGCCGCAAGCCCGAGAAGGACGGCGGCTTCTCTTGGGAGCGCACGGATCTGGTTGCCGATCTGAAGTCCGCACTTAACATTAAATAATGCCAAGATGAGCCAAGGCCCCGACGTCCGCTTCTACGGGCGCCGCAAAGGGCACGAGCTGAAACCTGCGCGGCAGCGTCTCGTAACCGAGGCGCTGCCGTTTCTGCGTCTGCCCGAAGCTCTTCCCTCTGACCTTAGAACGCTGTTCGCGCGCCCCGTGCGCGACGTCTGGCTCGAGATCGGGTTCGGCGCCGGCGAACATCTTATCCACCAGGCGCGCGCGCACCTCGATATCGGCTTCATCGGCGCCGAGCCCTATATCAACGGGATTGGAGCCTTGATCGCCGCGGTCACGGCCCCGTTGAATGGCGAGGGGAACGCCAGAGGGATCGAAACCGTCCGCATCCATGACGACGACGCAAGGACACTATTGCCGCGCCTGCCCGATGCCTCTATCGGACGACTGTTCGTGCTGTTCCCCGATCCTTGGCATAAGGCGCGCCACAACAAGCGGCGCCTCATTTCGGCCGAAACGCTCGATGAATTTGCCCGTATCTTGGCACCGGGAGCCGAGTTTCGCTTTGCGTCCGACGACGACGGCTATGTGCGCTGGACCCTGGCGCGCGTCACCCGGCACCCGGCCTTTGTCTGGACCGCGAAAGGGCCGTCCGATTGGCGCAACAGATGGGAGGACGCCATCGCGACCCGCTACGAGGTGAAAAACATCACGGGGCGCAAACCGGCCTATCTCACCTTCCGCCGACTCTAGAAATTCCCAGATATTGCGGGCATGAACCGCGCTGCCTACCCGATGATCCGGCGGTTGGCCGTATGGGCCGCAAAAACGAGGTTGGGCCAAAAAGGCTTGAACTTCCGGCCGTTACGGCTAACATGCGCCGTCATCTTTGGTAGCCGGGTGATACCGGCAGTCTAGGGGTGGGCCATCGGCCCACTTTTTTTGTTTTTGGGACATGATACGCGAAGAGGAACTCACAAAGTTGCTCGCGCCGATCGTTGACGCGATGGGCTACGAGATGGTCCGTGTGCTGATTACCGGCACGCGCAACCCGACTTTGCAGATCATGGCCGAGCGGCACGACGGCGTAGGTATGACGGTCGAGGATTGCGCCGAGATCAGCCGAGCGATTTCGGCGGTACTCGAAGTCGAGGATCCTATCGACGACGCCTATTCGCTCGAAGTGAGTTCGCCCGGCATCGACCGGCCGCTCGTCCAGCTCAAGGATTTCGAGCGGTTCGCCGGCTTCGATGTTCGTGTTGAAATGAAGGCGCCGCACGACGGACGCCGCCGGTTCAAAGGCCGGCTGCATGGTGTGGCGGAAACGAATGTGATTGTGGAAGAGGACGGCAAGCAGTTCGAGTTGCCATTCGCGTCGATCCAGCGCGCCAAGCTGATTTTGACCGACGAACTGATCGCCGCCCATCAGGACAGGAAAGCATAGGTTAGCCATGGCGGAAACGAGACTCGATTCCAGCAAGATCTACACCCATCCCGAGCTGGTCATGGTGGCCGACACCGTGGCGCGTGAGAAGGGCATCGATCGCGACGAAGTGTTCGAGGCAATGGAGCAGGCGATTCAGAAGGCCGGCCGCTCCAAATACGGCCACGAGCACGATATCCGCGCGCAGATCGACAAACGCTCCGGCGAAATCAAGCTCGCGCGTTATCTTGAGGTCGTCGAGACCGTCGAGAATGAAGCGACGCAGGTGAATCTCGCCAAGGCGAAACGCAAGAAGGCGGATGCCGCGATCGGCGAATTCCTGGTCGACCCGCTGCCGCCGATCGATTTCGGCCGCATCGCCGCGCAGACCGCGAAACAGGTCATCGTGCAGAAAGTGCGCGAAGCCGAACGCGCCCGCCAATACAAGGAATTCAAGGACCGCGTCGGCGAGATCATCAACGGCATGGTCAAGCGCGTCGAGTTCGGCAATATCGTCGTCGATTTCGGCGGCCGCGCCGAAGGCATCATCCGCCGCGACGAGACGATTCCGCGCGAGCATTTCAATACAGGCGATCGCGTACGTTCCTACATCTACGACGTGCGCGAAGAACCGCGCGGTCCGCAAATCTTCCTGTCGCGCAGTCATCCGCAATTCATGGCCAAGCTGTTCGCCCAGGAAGTTCCCGAAATCTACGACGGCATCATCGAAATCGTCTCGGTCGCGCGCGACCCGGGTAGCCGCGCCAAAATCGCGGTGCGGTCTTCGGATTCCGGAATCGATCCGGTGGGCGCCTGCGTGGGCATGCGCGGCAGCCGCGTGCAAGCAGTGGTGGCGGAGCTTCAGGGCGAGAAGATAGACATCATCCAGTGGAACCCCGACCCGGCGACCTTCATCGTCAATGGCCTGGCACCCGCCGAGGTGACCAAGGTCGTGCTCGACGAGGAAACCAACAAGATCGAAGTGGTGGTTCCCGACGATCAGCTGTCGCTCGCCATCGGGCGTCGCGGCCAGAACGTCCGGCTCGCTTCACAGCTCACCGGCTGGCAGATCGATATCGAAACCGAGGCCGAGGAATCGGAGAAGCGTCAGACCGAATTCAAGGAGCGTTCGCAGCTCTTCATCGATGCGCTCGATGTCGACGAGGTCATCGCCCAGTTGCTGGTGACCGAAGGTTTCTCGACAATCGAGGAAGTCGCCTATGTTCCTCTCGAGGAACTGGCCGGCATCGAAGGGTTCGACGAAGATGTGGCCAACGAGCTGCACGAGCGCGCGGCCAATTACCTCGAACAACAAGAGGCCCAAATGGTCGAACGCTGGAAAGGAGCCGGGGTCGCCGAGGATCTGCTGAGCATTCCGGGGGTGACCCACGAAATCATGGCGGCGCTTGGCGAGGCCAGCCCGACGATCAAGACCCGCGACGACTTGGCCGATCTGGCCGGCGACGAGCTGGTCGAGATTGTCGGCAAGGACGTCAAGACCGGCAAAGACAAACTGTCGAACAATGACGCGAACGCCATCATCATGGCGGCGCGCGCTCATTGGTTCGCGGACCAGGCAGCGGCAGACGACGCCGCTCCCTCCAATCCGTGATCTGACGATGTAATCAGGGCGGGCAGGCAATGGAGACGATGCGCAAAGATGCGGATCCGCAGCGGCGCTGTATCGTCTCGGGCGAGAGCCTTCCCCGCAATGCCCTGCTGCGTTTCGTTATCGCGCCCGACGGCAGCGTCGTGCCGGATCTCGATGAAAAGCTCCCCGGCCGGGGTTTGTGGTTGCGGCCCGAGCGCGATATATTGCGCGCTGCCTGCGCGAAGGGCGCCTTTTCCAAGGCCGCACGTCGCGAGACGCGCCCGCCCGACGATCTCGCTGCACAGGTAGAACGATTGTTGCGTCGGCGTTGTCTCGATCTTATCGGGCTTGCCCGGCGATCCGGGGCTTTGGTCGCCGGATTTGAAAAAGTGCGCGCCTTTCTCGCATCGGAGCATGCGGGTCTTCTGCTCGCCGCGTCGGACGGGGCGGCGGACGGGCGCGGAAAAATTCGGGCGCTTGCGCCCAACGTGGCACTCGTCGACGCATTTGCGTCCGAGGAGCTGGCACAGGCGGTCGGTCGCGAACACGTCGTTCACGCCGTCGTCGCGAAAGGTCGATTGGCCGATCGTATTTTGCATGAGGCACGCCGGCTTGCCGGTGTGCGTGGCGATGGGGCCGACACCGGCCCGGTAGATTTGGCACAGTAACCGAGCGATTGAGAACGAGGACATGGCGGATATCGATACGACCGACAGCCAAGAAAAAGATGGCAAGAAGAAGTTGAGCCTGGCACGACCTGGCAAGCTTGAGCTCAAGAAGACCATCGAAGGCGGACAGGTCCGCCAGAGCTTTTCGCATGGCCGCTCCAAAGTAGTCGCCGTCGAGGTGCGCAAGAAGCGCACCTTCACACCGGGCGCCAGCGGTGCCATGCGCGAGGTTCACGACGAGGACGCCGAGGCCGCATTCGAGGCCGCGACCGCCGGCGCCGAAACCGTCGCGCCCCCCGAGCCGACGCAGATCGAGGTACGTCAGCAGGCCGCGCTTGAGCCACATCTCACGGATCACGAACGCGCCCAGCGCATGAAGGCGCTGCAAGACGCGCGCAAGTCCGAGGAAGAACGCCTCGCCCGCGTCGCCATCGAAGAAGAACTCGCGCGCGCACGCGCCGAGGAAGAACGTCTCGCACGCGCCGCGAATCCGGACCTTCCCGAGGCCGAACCCGCCACCGTCCCCGGTGACGCGGAAATCGGAAAGCCCGCGACGGCGGCGGCGACAGTCGAGGCGATTGCTGCGGCAGCGAAAGCGAAATCGGATCTCGAAGCGCTCGGCGATGACGATTCGGAAGCCGCCCGCGCGCTGCGCGGCAAAGCGGCTCCGCGCCGCCCGGTCGCGCCGGTTGTGCGTCGCGGCGAGCCGCGCCGTCGCGCCGGCAAACTCACGATCACGGATGCGTTGGAGGAGAACGAGCGCGTCCGCTCGCTCGCCTCAATGCGCCGCGCTCGCGAGAAAATGAAGAAAAAGGAACTGCCGGGCGAACGGGTGAAAGTCGTGCGCGAAGTCACCATCCCCGAAACCATTTCCGTCAACGAACTCGCCAACCGTATGGCCGAACGCAGTATCGAAATCGTCCGTTCCCTCATGAAGATGGGCGTCATCGCGGCTCCGGAACAGTCGATCGACGCTGACACAGCCGAATTAGTCGTTGCCGAATTCGGCCATCGCGCCAAGCGCGTCAGCGCCGCCGACGTTGAAATCGGTTTACGCGGCGATACTGACGTCGAGGTGGATCTGTTGCCGCGCTCGCCGGTCGTCACCGTCATGGGCCACGTCGATCACGGCAAGACCTCGCTGCTGGATGCTCTACGCAAAACCGATGTCGTCTCCGGCGAAGCCGGCGGCATCACCCAGCATATCGGCGCCTATCGCGTCGAGACCCCGGCCGGCACCATCACCTTCATCGACACGCCGGGCCACGAAGCCTTCACCGCCATGCGTCAGCGCGGCGCCAAGGTGACCGACATCGTCATTCTGGTCGTTGCCGCCGACGACGGCATCATGCCGCAAACGATCGAGGCGATCGCCCATGCCAAAGCGGCCGGCGTTCCGATCATCGTCGCCATCAACAAAATCGATAAGCCGGGCGCCAACTCGACGCGCGTGCGCACACAACTCCTCGAACACGAACTCGTGGTCGAAAGCATGGGCGGCGACGTGCAGGATATCGAGGTTTCGGCAACCAAGAAGATGAACCTCGACAAGCTGTTGGAAGCCATCCTGCTGCAAGCCGAGGTGATGGATCTCAAGGCCAATCCCAATCGCGCGGCCGAGGGCGTCGTTATTGAATCGCGCGTCGAGGCTGGTCGTGGCGCCGTTGCCACAGTGCTCATTCAACGCGGCACCTTGCGCATCGGCGACATCCTCGTGGCCGGCGCGGAATCGGGACGCGTGCGTACTTTGACCAACGATCGCGGCGAATCCATCAAAATCGCCGGACCGTCCGAGCCGGTCGAGATCACCGGTCTCGCCAAGTCGCCCGCCGCCGGCGACGAAGTCACCGCCGTCGAAAGCGAACAGCGCGCGCGCGAAGTTGCGGCCTTCCGCACGTCGCGCGACCGAAACACGCGCCACACCGTTGGGGCGCGGGGCACGCTGGAAGAAATGTTCACCGCCATCAAAGCGGGCGAAACCAAGGAACTGCCGGTCCTCGTCAAAGGCGACGTTCAGGGCTCGGTCGAGGCCATCTCGCAGATGCTGCTCAAGCTGCCGGGAACCGAGGTCAAGGTGCGCATCCTGCATGCCGGTGTCGGCGCGGTTAGCGAATCGGACGTGGCGCTCGCGGGCGCGTCCGGCGGCGTCATCATCGGCTTCAATGTGCGCGCCAACAAGCAGGCACGCGATGAGGCCGCGCGGTCGAACATCGATATTCGCTATTACTCGGTGATCTACGACATCGGCGATGACATCAAGAACATGGTCATCGGCCTGATGAAGCCGGAGATCCGCGAAACCTTCCTCGGCAATGCCGAAGTGCTGCAGGTCTTCACCGTCTCGAAGGTCGGCAAGGTTGCCGGCTGCCGCGTCAACGAGGGCGTGGTCCGGCGCGGCGCGAAGGTTCGCTTGCTGCGAGACAACGTCGTCATTCACGAAGGCAAGCTCTCGACTCTTAAGCATTTCAAGGACGAAGTCCGCGAAGTGCGCCAGGGCAGCGAGTGCGGCATGTCGTTCGAGAATTACAACGACATTCGCGAGGGCGATGTGATCGAGTGCTTCGACGTTCAGGAAGTCGCACCGACGCTTTGATTTATTCGTCATGTCCGATGAAGTCCGGTCCTGATGCCGGGCGATAAAGATCTATGGCAAAGAAAACGACAAAGAAACCGGGCCAACGGCCTTTGCGCGTCGGCGAGGAGCTGCGCCACGTTCTGGCACAAATTCTCGAACGCGGCGAATTGCGCGACCCCGATCTTGCGGGCGCCGTCGTCACCGTCACCGAAGTGCGGATGAGCCCAGATTTGCGCAACGCGACAGTTTTCGTCTCTTCACTCGGCGGCATCGATAACGCAAAGATTGTCCCTGCTTTGCGCCGAGCGGCACCGTTCCTGCGCCGGCGCGTCGCCGATACCGTACAGCTCCGGTATGCGCCCAATCTGCGCATCGAACTCGACACCTCCTTCGATTATGCCCAGCTGATCGGCCGCCGCCTGGCCGAGGTCGTTCCGGACGCCGGTGAGAATGAGGATGACGATTTGGAAGATACGGATTTGGACGACGACGCCGCCGATACAAAGGGGCGTGGCTGATGGCGCGCAAACGGCGCGGCCAGATCGTCAATGGTTGGCTCATCATCGATAAACCCGCAGGCCTGACCTCGGCCGCCGTCGTCGGGCGCGTGCGCCGGATGTTGGATGTCGCCAAGATCGGCCATGGCGGCACGCTCGATCCGTTGGCCACCGGGGTCTTGCCGCTGGCTCTCGGAGAGGCAACCAAAACGGTGTCCTATGTCATGAACGGCGCAAAAGGTTACCGCTTCACCGCGCGCTGGGGCGAGGCGCGCAATACCGACGATGCCGACGGCATCGTCACGGCCACGTCGCCGATCCGGCCCGACCGTGCCCAAATCGAGGCCGCATTGGCCGGATTTCGAGGCGAAATATCTCAAATTCCTCCCAATTTCTCGGCCGTTAAGGTCGATGGCCAACGCGCCTATGCATTGGCGCGGGCCGACCAGGCAATGGAACTGGCGCCCCGGATCGCCCGCATCGACAGGTTCGAGCTGACCGCCCAACCCGACGCCGATACGGCCATTTTCGAAGTTATCTGCGGAAAAGGCACCTATGTGCGCGCCTTGGTCCGCGATCTCGCGGTCGCTTTGGGGACCGTTGGTCATGTAACCGAACTGCGCCGAACCCGGTCCGGCCCGTTCACCGAAAATGACGCAATTTCCCTGGAAAACCTGGAGGAGTTGAGCCATAGTGCGCCCGCCGCAGACTTGGTGCGGCCGGTCGAGACCGCGCTGGACGACATCCCGGCACTGGCCATGACCGAGGACGAAGCCCGTCGATTGCGAAGCGGACAATCCGTTTCCGCATTGGCGGTCGCCCGCAGAACCCCACTCAGAAATATCGGTCTTGGAACCGTGTTCTGTGCAATGGCGGAGGGTAAGCCTGTTGCGCTTGCCCGATTCGAAGGCGGCGAACTTCGTCCTATCCGTGTGTTGAACCTTTAATTCAGGAGTGGACGATGTCGATTACTGCAGAACGTAAGACCGAACTTATTGGCGAATACGCGACCGAAAAAGGCGACACGGGTTCGCCCGAGGTGCAGGTCGCAATTCTATCCGAGCGCATCAACAATCTGACAGAGCATCTGAAAACCCATCAGAAGGATTTTCATTCGCGCCGTGGATTGCTGATGATGGTTGGCCTGCGCCGCCGCTTGCTCGACTATCTTCGCACCAAAAAAGCCAACCGTTACGAACAACTGATCCAGCGGCTCGGACTGCGTCGGTGAACGCAGTCCTCTGGACGAACCGGGAAGCGGCTCCGTCAACGACGGATGCCGCTGCCGCCCCGTCAAGCGGTACAACTTCTCTATACGTAAAGCGTCATTATCTGATGGCCTGATGGATGGGCGCGCAAACCGTAGGGGTTTGGCGTGCATGTCGGATGGATGGAAATAATCTGTAGGTTTGAAGGAAGATAGATATGTTTACAATTTCACGCGTGGAAATGGACCTTGGCGGTCGCAAGCTCGTCCTCGAGTCGGGCAAGATCGCCCGCCAGGCTGACGGAGCGGTGCTCGCCACCCTCGGCGGAACGACCGTGCTGTGCACCGCCGTCGGCGCCCGTTCGCCGAAAGCCGGCATCGATTTTTTCCCGCTGACGGTCAATTACCAGGAAAAAAGCTTCGCCGCCGGTAAGATCCCGGGCGGCTTCTTCAAGCGCGAAGGGCGTCCGTCCGAAAAGGAAGTTCTGACCTCGCGACTTATCGATCGCCCGATCCGCCCGTTGTTCGCGGAAGGCTATCGCAACGAAACGCAGATCATCTGCACGACGCTCGCCCACGATCTCGATAACGATCCCGATGTCGTCGCGATGATCGGCACCTCGGCGGCGCTGACGATCTCCGGCATTCCCTTCATGGGCCCGATCGGCGCCAGCCGCGTCGGCTATATCGACGGCCGTTATATCCTTAACCCGACCGTCAACGAGCTAGAGAAATCGCAGCTCAACCTCGTCCTCGCCGGTACGCGCGAAGGCGTACTGATGGTCGAATCCGAGGCCCAGGAGCTGAGTGAAGAAGTTATGCTCGGCGCGGTCATGTTCGGCCACGAAGCCAACCAGGAAGTGGTCAGCCTGATCATCCGCCTGGCCGAGAAATGCGCGAAGGATCCGTGGCCGGTCCCAGCCGAGCCCGCGTATGTCGCCGAGGTCAAACGCAAGGTCAAGGAAATCGCCGAAACCGAATTGCGCGCCGCCTATGGCAACACCCAGAAGGCCGTCCGCTATGAGAAAATCGGCGAGGCCAAGGCGAAGGTTGTCGCGGCTTTCGCCGACAACAAGGAGATCGACGGACAAGCCGTCGGTCATGCGTTCAAGGATCTCGAAAGCGAGATCGTGCGCCGCGACATCCTGAAGACCGGCCGCCGTATCGACGGACGCGACACCAAGATGATCCGCCCCATTGTATCCGAGGTCGGCATCCTGCCGCGCGCGCACGGAAGTGCATTGTTCACCCGCGGCGAGACGCAGGCTTTGGTCGTCGCCACGCTCGGCACCGGTCAGGACGAGCAGATCATCGACGCACTCGAAGGCGATTATCGCGAACACTTCCTCCTGCATTACAATTTCCCGCCCTACAGCGTCGGCGAAACCGGCCGCATAGGAACGCCGGGCCGTCGCGAAGTCGGTCACGGCAAACTCGCCTGGCGCGCCATCCGTCCGATGCTGCCGAAGAAGGAAGCCTTCCCGTACACAATGCGTATCGTTTCCGAGATCACGGAATCGAACGGCTCGTCCTCGATGGCGACGGTGTGCGGCTCTTCACTGTCGCTGATGGATGCGGGCGTCCCACTCGCCCGTCCGGTGGCAGGCATCGCCATGGGCCTTATCAAGGAAGATGACGGTATCGCCGTTCTTTCCGACATCCTCGGCGACGAAGATCATCTCGGCGACATGGACTTCAAGGTGGCCGGCACCGACGTCGGCATCACCGCGTTGCAGATGGACATCAAGATCACCTCGATTACCAAGGAGATCATGAAGGTTGCGTTGGAGCAGGCGCGCGAAGGCCGCTTGCACATCCTGGGCGAGATGGCGAAGGCCATCACCAACGCGCGCGACAGCGTCAGCCAGAACGCACCGCGCATCACCATCATCAAGATCGACAAGGAAAAGATCCGCGAAGTCATCGGGCCGGGCGGCAAGGTGATCCGCGAGATCTGCGAAGTAACGGGCGCGAAGATCGATATCGAAGACGATGGTACCGTGAAGGTCGCCGCCGTTGACGAAAAGGCTGCCGCCGAGGCGATCCGCATGATCCAGAACATCGCGGCCGAGCCTGAGATGGGCGCGATCTATACCGGCAAAGTGGTCAAGACCGTCGATTTCGGCGCCTTCGTCAATTTCCTGGGTTCCAAGGATGGGCTCGTCCATATCAGCGAGCTGCGCCCCGAGCGCACGGAAAAGACGACCGACGTTGTCAATATCGGCGACCTGGTCAAGGTGAAGCTGGTCGGCGTCGACGACCGCGGCAAAGTGAAGCTATCCATGCGGGCGGTCGACCAGACCACCGGCGAGGACATCTCGCATACCTTGCCCGAGCGTAAGACGCGGGAACCGCGTGCGAATTGATTTCGACCGGCCCCCTTGTAAAAAACGGGGGGGCCGACTCGCTTTTTGCGAATTGGCTACACATAATATCTTGTAAGGGTACGAAGACGCGTCGAAGGGCGATCAAAGAACGCTCGTGTGGCGCTATTTTTTGTTTAATTACAAGACTCTAATATGGGCGGGGAACCTGCGGCGCGAATGGTTGAAGAGAACATCGGCAACCTTACCAGCTTTTCGTACGACGATTTGATCGCGTGCGGCGACGGCCGCCTATTCGGACCGGGCAATGCGCAATTGCCGGCTCCTCCTATGTTGATGTTCGACCGCATCACGGAAATCGCCGCCACTGGCGGCGCCCATGGCAAAGGTTTGGTCGTGGCCGAACTCGATATCCGCCCCGATCTGTGGTTCTTCGATTGCCATTTCAAGGGCGATCCGGTCATGCCGGGATGCCTCGGGCTCGATGCCCTGTGGCAATTGGTAGGCTTTTTCATCGGCTGGAGCGGCGGCAAGGGCCGCGGCCGCGCACTCGGCGTCGGCGAGGTGAAATTCACCGGCCAAGTGACGCCCGAAGCACGTCTCGTCTCCTACCGCATCGACATCAAGCGTCTGGTCAACCGCCAGCTGGCGCTGTGTTTCGCCGACGGCACCATGTCCGTCGACGGCCAGGTGGTCTACGAAACGCAAGGACTGCGCGTCGGGACCTTCATCGCCACCGAAAACACCTAACTTCGAGAAGCATCATGCGCAGAGCTGTCATCACGGGAATAGGCATCGTTTCCTGCATCGGCAATAACAAGCACGAGGTGCTTGAAAGCCTCCGCGAGGGACGTTCGGGCATCACGCTCTCCCAGGAATACCGCGACCTTGGGTTCCGCAGCCACGTTCATGCCAAGCCGGTCATCAATCTCGAAGAGAAAGTCGACCGCAAGCTGCTACGCTTCATGGGCGATGGTGCCGCCTACAATTATATAGCGATGGAAGAAGCGATTGCAGATGCGGGCCTCGCCGACAGCGACGTGTCGAACGAACGCACGGGCCTCATCATGGGATCGGGCGGTCCGTCCACGCGCAATCTGATCGCCTCGGCCGACATCGCGCGCGAGCGCGGACCCCGCAAGGTCAGCCCCTTCATGGTGCCGCGCACGATGTCGTCCACCAATTCGGCAACGCTTGCGACACCATTCAAGATCCACGGCGTCAACTATTCGATCTCATCGGCCTGCGCGACCAGCGCACATTGCATCGGCAATGCCGCCGAGCTCGTGCAATGGGGTAAGCAGGACATCGTCTTCGCTGGCGGCGGCGAGGAGCTCGATTGGAGCATGTCGGTCCTGTTCGATGCGATGCAGGCCTTGTCGTCCAAATACAACGACACGCCGACCAAGGCGTCGCGCGCATTCGACAAGGACCGCGACGGCTTTGTGATCGCCGGCGGCGGCGGCGTTGTCGTCGTCGAGGAATACGAACACGCCAAGGCGCGCGGCGCCAAGATCTACGGCGAGGTTTCAGGCTACGGCGCGACCTCCGACGGCTATGATATGGTGCAGCCGTCGGGCGAAGGGGCGGCGCGCTGCATGGCCATGGCCATGTCGACGCTCGACCGCCCAGTGGACTACATCAATACGCACGGGACCTCGACGCCGGTCGGCGACGAAAAGGAACTGGGCGCCATGCGCGTCGCCTTCAAGGACCGTAACCGTATTCCTTATTTCAACTCGACCAAGTCGCTCACCGGCCATTCGCTGGGTGCCGCGGGCGTACAGGAAGCCATCTATTCGCTGCTGATGATGAACAACAATTTCATCTGCGCTTCGGCCAACATCGAGAATCTCGAGCCCGCCGTCGGCGACATGCCGATCGTGCTCGAGAGCATGGACAACGTCGAACTCAACTGTGTCCTGTCCAATTCCTTCGGTTTCGGCGGCACTAACGCCAGCCTCGCCTTCACTCGCGCCGACGCGTGAACGAACTGACATCCCTTTTGTCTGGGCGACGCGGGCTCGTCGTCGGCGTTGCCAATGACCGGTCGATCGCCTGGGGCATCGCGGAAACGCTGGCCAAGGCCGGCGCGGAGCTTGCCTTCACCTATCAGGGGGAAGCCTTAGAACGACGCGTGAAGCCGCTCGCCGAAAGCATCGGCAGCCGGATCGTGGTTCCGTGCGACGTCGAAGATCCTGCCTCGGTCGATGCGCTGTTCGAGATCTTGGCGCAGCGCTGGGGCAATCTCGATTTTCTCGTCCACTCCATCGCGTTTTCTGACAAGAACGAGCTGAAGGGGCGCTACGTCGATACCAGTGCCGATAATTTCGCGCGCACCATGCGCATCTCGTGCTTCTCCTTCACCGACATGGCGCGGCGCGCGCGCCCGCTGATGAAGAAGGGCGGCAGCCTGATCACGCTCAGCTATTACGGCGCCGAACGGGTCATGCCCTCCTATAATGTCATGGGCGTTGCGAAGGCCGCGCTTGAGGCAAGTGTGCGCTATCTCGCCGTCGATCTCGGTCCAGAAGGTATTCGCGTGAACGCCATTTCGGCCGGTCCGATGCGAACACTGTCAGGCTCCGCCGTCGGGTCCGCCCGTCGCATCTTCGCATGGAGCGAGGCCAACGCGCCCTTACGCACCTCGATCACCTTGGAACAACTCGGCAATTCCGCCTTGTATCTGCTCAGCGATCTGTCAGGCGGCGTCACCGGCGAAGTGCATCACGTCGATGCGGGTTATAACGTCGTCGGGCTGCCGTATTTGACCGGCGCTGCGGACGATCCCAAGCCTTAAAGACGGCATCGGGTTCGCCGCCCTTGAATTCAAGGGCTTAGCCGGACTATCTTAAACCTATGGCACGTATCGCACCCCTCGCCTCGTCCAATTTACGGCCTTATGGTCCAGCGCTGGAACGTCTGCGCACAGTTGGCCTGCGTCCCACCCGTCAGCGTCTGGCCCTCGCCAAATTGCTGTTCGACGGCGCCGACCGCCACATCACAGCAGAAATACTGCATGGCGAAGCCCTGCGGGCCAGGGTGCGCGTCTCGCTCGCGACCGTCTACAACACGCTTCATCAATTCACCGACGCCGGCCTGTTGCGCGAGATCGTGGTCGACTCCGAGCGTTCCTATTTCGACACCAATAACAGCAATCATCATCACCTGTTCGACGAAGGGGCGCGTCGCCTCCACGACATACCGGAAACAGATGTGCGGCTGGACAGTTTGCCGCCCCTGCCCGAAGGCATGGAAGTCAGCCGTGTCGACGTGATCGTCCGCATTCGCAAGGCATAAAAGCCTTCATTTTCAATTCTCTTTTCGTCATTTTAGAATCATTTAAAATTCCGTTGACTTAGGTCAACACCGGTCGCATAGTTTTGCCTAGGCTTCGTCTAATGGAGCCCGCGTTTACTGGGACTACACCGTTACCGGACGCCCTAAAAAAGGAGACTGACAAATGCCGAAACTTTCCGGAACCAAGACCGAACAGAATCTGAAGGACGCATTCGCCGGGGAATCCCAGGCCAATCGCCGTTATCTCTATTTCGCACAGAAAGCCGACGTCGAAGGCTTCAACGATGTGTCGGCGGTGTTCCGCTCGACGGCCGAGGGCGAAACCGGCCATGCCCACGGTCATCTAGAATATCTCGAAGAAGTAGGCGATCCGGCGACCGGCCTGCCGATCGGCGACACCAAATTGAACCTCAAGGCTTCGGTCGCAGGCGAAACCCACGAATATACCGACATGTATCCGGGCATGGCCAAGGCCGCGCGTACGGAAGGTTTCGACGAAATCGCCGACTGGTTCGAGACCTTGGCGAAGGCCGAGAAGTCGCATGCCGGCCGCTTCCAAAAGGCGCTCGACGGACTCTAATCGTCCTCCTCGAAGCAACGCTTCTGCAGCTCCTTCCCGTTCCTTCGCAAGAGGGAACGGGAGGCGGGCAGCGAAGGAACATCGAACATGAGTGAAGGCAGCCTCGGCGCCCCGACCCGCCATCCGATTGCGTGGCAGGATCCCGATTTCACCGACCCCGCGCAACTCGATGCGGAAATGCGCCGCGTCTTCGACATCTGTCACGGATGCCGACGCTGCTTCAATCTGTGCGACAGTTTTCCCCGCCTATTCGATTTGATTGACGCGACGCCCGGTGAAGAACTGGACGAGGTGCCGAGCAAGGATTTCAAATCCGTCGTGGATGCGTGCACATTGTGCGACATGTGCTTCATGACGAAATGCCCTTACGTGCCGCCGCACGAATTCGATCTCGATTTTCCGCATCTGATGCTGCGCTACCGCGTCGCCGAATTCAAAGCCGGCGAGCATGGCGGCCTCAAGGCCGAACTCGCCAAGACAGACCGGAACGGAAAACTCGCGCGTCTCGTGCCGGCCCTGGCCAATTGGGGCTCCAGCCGCGACAACGATTTGACGCGCCCGATCCTGGAAAAGGTCGCGGGCGTACACCGCGACGCCGCCCTGCCGCTCTATCACGGCACGACCTTCGAAGATATTCCCGCACCTGCGGTAGCGAAGGATGCGCCCGCCGCGACGCGCAGCGCCGGTGCGCGCAAAGCGGTGCTCTATGCCACCTGCTTCGTGAATTACAACAGCCCCGAGATCGGCACCGCCGCGCGCTCGGTACTGGCCAAGAACGGCGTCGAAACCGAAGTTGTCTATCCCGAATGCTGCGGCATGCCTCAATTGGAGAGCGGCGATATCGCATCGGTCGCGGCCAAGGCGCGCTCGGTGTCTGCCGAACTCGTGAGCTGGGTCGACAAGGGCTATGACATCATCGCGTTGGTTCCCTCCTGCGCGCTGATGTTCAAGTTCGAATGGCCGCTCATTGAACCTAACGATGCCAACGTGAAGCGCTTGGCGGACGCCACTTACGATATCGCCGAATATGTTGTCGAGATTGCGGGCGAGGAAGGTTTGGCGCCGGGCCTTCAGCCGATCGACGGCGGCATATCCATCCATCTCGCGTGTCATGCGCGCGCGCAGAACATGGGTCCGAAGGGTGCACAGATGTTGCGCCTCATCCCCGACGCTAAAGTCGGTGTGGTCGAACGTTGCTCGGGCCACGGCGGCTCGTGGGGCATTATGAAGGAAAATTTCGAAGTCGCGATCAAAGTCGGCCGTCCGGTCGCGCGCCAGGCCAAAGAGAGCGGCGCCAAATATGTCGTCTCCGAATGTCCGCTTGCGCGCGAACATATTCTGCAAGGGATGGAGCGCTTGGCCGGCGACGCCGATGAGACGGCCGCGCCCGCGGCCGAAGTCAAACACCCGATCCAGATCATGGCCAAAGCCTATGGGATAGAGCCTTGAGCAAAAAAACCGAAATCCTGCGCTCGGACATTCTCGATCTTGCCGCCTACGAAAAGGTACGCAACCAGCGCCGTCAGGAAATCGCCGCGATCAAGAATCCGCGCCGCTTGGCCGTCGGGCCGCGTTCGACTTTCCATTTCGAATGTTACGAAACCATGCTCTATCAAATTCAGGAAATGCTACGCGCCGAACGCGGCGGCGAGGACCAACTGAAGGATGAGCTCGCCGCCTATAATCCGCTTGTGCCCAAGGGCACTGAACTGGTGGCCACTGTGATGTTCGAGATCGACGATCCGGTCGAGCGCGCGAGGTTTCTCACGTCCATCGGCGATGTCGACAAGCACTTCATCATGGATGTGGCGGGCGAGGCCGTCGTCGTGCGCCCCGAAGAAGATCTCGAACGCACCAACGAAGCGGGCAAAACATCTTCGATACATTTTTTGCATTTCGATCTGACCCGGTCGCAAGTAGCCAAGATCAAAACGGCCGGTACACGCATCATGGTCGGCGTCGATCATCCGCATTACGGGCATGTCGCGATCGTGAGCGAAGAAACCCGCGCCGCCTTTGCCGAGGATCTTGCGGATTAGAAGATCGCGCCGAGAGGCCCGCTATTTAATCGCCTCGCGGGGATAAACTCCCCAGAACTCGACCCGGCGCATCCAGCCGTCATTGCCGCTGGCCGCGATCCGACACCAACCATTTTCTTCCGGACATTCCAGCACCTGGGCATTGACGCCGGGCTCGAGCCGCGCGACGGCGGGCGACTGGGCATCGGCACGGCGGCGCAAGGTGCGCGTCTGGCCGGTGATCGATACCCATCGACTGTTGGACAGCAGACTTTGATGGATCCAGCCCTGAGTTCCCTGAATATCGCGAATCTTCCGCCAGGTGCCGAACTCAGCGATCACCTCGACCGGCATGTTCTTGCGCTTATAGACCCAGTCGACCGCATAGCGCACGCCGGGCCCGGTGCGCATATTGACTTCTTCGGAGCGCAAGGACACGAAACGCGGAAGCGGCAAGCCGGTCGGCTGCGCGGATTCAGGCGCCTGGGCGACGGCGATATCCGCCGCGGCCACGCCGACAACTGCCATTGCGAATATCAAAAACATTTTGAGCACATAGACTTCTAAGTGGGCCGCCGGAGCATGGTCAAGTGAGGCTTCGAATGCGGCGGCGCAGGGCCATGTGCGCGGTCCCGTCGCGGCCGCTGGACAACCCGATTGCCGGCTGGTAATGCGAATCGGCAAAAGACCAATCCGTAAACGAGGGCCGCACGTAATGGCAAAACCGACGATCGTGGTCACGCGCAGGCTGCCCGATGCGATCGAAACACGGATGATGGAATTGTTTGATGCGCGTCTCAATTTGGACGACATTCCAATGGGCCGCGCCGAGCTTAAAGCCGCCTTCGCCGAGGCCGACGCCCTGGTGCCGACCGTCACCGACACGATCGACGCCGACATCATCGCCGCCGCCGGGCCTAAACTTAAAATCATCGCCAATTTCGGCGTCGGCGTGAATCATATCGATCTCGCCGCTGCTACCGCCAAGGGCATCACCGTCACCAATACGCCGGATGTGCTGACCGAGGATACGGCTGATCTCGCCATGGCACTGGTCCTTATGGCGCCGCGACGCTTGAGCGAGGGCGAACGGATGGTGCGTGCCGGCAAATGGACCGGTTGGGCACCGACCCAGCATCTCGGCTACCGCATCAACGGCAAGCGCCTCGGCATTATCGGCATGGGGCGCATCGGCATGGCGCTGGCACGGCGCGCACGCGGCTTCGGCTTGGCCGTGCATTACCACAATCGCCATCGGATGAGTGACACGCTGGAGGCCGAGCTTGAGGCAACCTACTGGCAAAGCCTCGATCAGATGCTCGCCCATATGGATATTCTCTCGATCAACTGTCCGCTGACCGCCGAGACCAAGCATCTTCTGTCCGAGGAGCGGTTGAAGCGCCTGCCCAAACACTGCTTCATCATCAACACATCACGCGGCGGCATCATCGACGAGGCCGCGTTGGCCAAAGCTTTGCGCAACGGCGACATCGCCGGCGCCGGGCTCGATGTCTATGAAGGCGAACCTGTCGTGAACCCAGAATTGCTTAAGCTCGATAATGTCGTGCTGCTGCCGCATCTGGGCTCGGCGACCCTCGAAGGGCGTATCGCCATGGGCGAGAAAGTGATGGTCAATCTGCGCACCTTCACCGACGGGCACAAACCGCCGGACCGCGTTCTGCCCAGCGATTTCTAGGCTGGGCGCTTTAGGCTGAGATGGGCGCCAGCATCTTGATCGTCGCATGCCCGCTGCACAGCGCGCAGTCGGGATCGGGCCGCACCTTCACCGTGCGGAACTCAGTGCGCAATCCGTCGACGATCAGCAAGCGGCCGGACATCGACTCGCCCGCTCCCGTGATTTCCTTGATCACCTCGCCCGCCTGCAGCGAACCCAAGGTTCCGCACATCGCACCCAACACGCCGACTTCGGCACAGGTTGGCGTGGCGTTCGGCGGCGGCGCCTCGGGGAACAAGCACCGATAGCAGGGATTGGGTCCGCCCAAATGCGCGCGGAAGGTCGACAGCTGTCCATCGAAACGCAGGATCGCGGCAGAAACCAGCGTCTTCTTCGCGAAGAAACAGGTATCGTTGACCAGGAATCGTGTCGCGAAATTGTCGCTGCCGTCGGCGACGATGTCGTATCGCGAGATCAAATCGAAGGCATTTTTTTCGTGCAGCCGCTCCGCATGGACCACCACCTCGACGCCAGGATTCAATTCGGCAACGGCAAGCTTGGCGCTTTCGGCCTTGTTGATGCCGATGCGCGATGTCGTATGCGCGATCTGGCGCTGCAGGTTGGATAGATCGACGGTATCGTTGTCGATCACGCCGATGGTGCCGACACCGGCGGCGGCCAAATACAGAATGACGGGCGAACCCAAACCGCCGGCCCCGACGACCAATACCTTGGCTTTGCGGATGCGCGCCTGACCGGCGCCGCCGATTTCCGGCAACAGGATGTGGCGTGCGTAACGTTCGAGTTCGAGATCGTCCATTAGACGGATGTCCTCACGACAATCCTTCGAACAGGGGCGTCGAGAGATAACGTTCGGCGAAGGACGGCAGGATGGCCACGATCAGCTTGCCGTCCATCTCGGGCCGCTGGCCGATCTCGATGGCCGCCGCGATGGCGGCACCGGACGAGATGCCGACCGCGAGCCCTTCTTCGCGCGCGGCGCGGCGCGCCATTGCGAAGGCCGTCTCGTTGCCGATGCGTATGACCTCATCGATCATGTCTCTGTTCAGGTTGGCTGGAATAAAGCCAGCGCCGATCCCCTGGATCTTGTGCGGACCGGGTGCCCCGCCGGACAGAACGGGGCTGTCTTCCGGCTCGACGGCGAAGACCTTGAAACTCGGCTTGCGCGCCTTGATCACCTCGGCCACGCCCGTCAGCGTTCCGCCCGTGCCGACGCCCGCGACGAGCGCATCGACGCGGCCGTCGGAATCGCGCCAGATTTCCTCCGCGGTCGTGCGGCGATGGATGTCGGGATTGGCACGATTGGCGAATTGTTGCGGCATCATGGCGCCCGGATTGGCGGCGACGATTTCTTCGGCGCGTGCGATGGCACCAGGCATTCCTTTGCCTGGCGCGATCAATTCGATCTCGGCCCCCAGCAGCGCAAGCATCTTGCGCCGTTCGATCGACATACTTTCCGGCATTGTGAGGATCAAGCGATAGCCCTTGGCCGCGCACACGAACGCGAGCGCGATCCCGGTATTGCCCGAGGTCGGCTCGACAATGATGGCGCCCGGCTTCAGACGCCCCTCACGCTCCGCCGCCTCGATCATGGCGATGCCGATGCGGTCCTTGACCGAGGATAGCGGATTGAAAAATTCACATTTTCCGACAATCAGGGCCTTACAACCTTCGGCCGCCGGGATGCGGTTCAGTCGCACCAGCGGAGTGGCGCCGATGGTATCGACGATTGAATCGTAGATGCGTCCGCGGAACTCGTTCATCGGCAATCCGGTTAAATCGTGAAATCGAGGCTCTGGCGGCCTTCGCTCGCCACGCCCCGCTGATTGGCTTCGTTGCATAGATCGTCAACGGTTAGTGTATCGAGCTTTTTCATCACATCCGTTTGCAGATCGAGCCAGATCGGCCGGATGACCTTGGCTGCGAGTTCGGAGCCATTTTCTTCGCCGAGAGGATCACTGCTCAATTCCATCGCGCGCACGATGCGGATGATCTCGCCCACCGCGATACGCCGGCGCTCGCGCGCGAGCTTGTAGCCACCGCGCGGGCCGCGCACGCCCGACAGGATCTTGGCACGCACCAAACGCTGCAAAACCTGTTCGAGATAGCGGCGCGGAATTCCCTGGCGCCGCGTGATGTCGCCGCTTTGCACCGGCAGTCCGCCCGAATGGTAGGCGATATCGACCACCGCCTCGATCGCGAACAGCATTTTTTTCGACAGCCGTAACATGATGTCACCGTTTGCCCGGTGCCGTGGTAAAACCGGTGGAGCCGAACCCGCCGGCACCGCGCTCGCTGGTCGGTAGTTCCGCACTTTCTACCCACACGATGTGCGCGACCGGGGCCACCACCATCTGGGCGATACGCATACCGCGTTCGACGGTAAAAGTCTCTGTGCCGTGATTGATCAACAAGACGCCGACCTCGCCACGATAATCGGCATCGATGGTGCCCGGAGCGTTGAGCACGGTAATTCCGTGACGCATGGCGAGGCCAGAGCGCGGGCGCACCTGCGCCTCGAACCCTTCAGGCAAGGCGATGGCGATGCCGGTTGGCACCAGCTTGCGCGCGCCCGGCGCGATCGTGACGGCGTCCTCGACGGCCGCCAAAAGATCGACGCCGGCAGCGGATTGCGTGGCCACTTCGGGCAGCGGCAATCCGCGCCCATGTTCGAGGCGATGAATAGCGATCGTCGTTTCGGTCATGCCTCGGCCTTCTTGAAATGATCGGCGATGCGCAACGTCAGACGCCGCGCGACCTCTTCCTTGCCGAGGCGCGGCCAATTTTCGACACCCGCGTCATCGATCACATGCACGGTATTCGCATCGCCGCCGAAGGTGCCAGTGCCGGGCGAAACATCGTTGGCGACGATCCAGTCGCAGCCTTTGGCGCGACGTTTCTCGATAGCATGCTGAACGACGCTTTCCGTCTCGGCCGCAAAACCGATCACAAGGTGCGCGCGTTGGGCGTTGCTCTTGCTCAAGGTCGCGAGGATGTCGGGATTCTCGGCCAGTTCCAGAACCGGAGCACCCCCTCCCTTACCATTTGGGCCGTGCTTTTTAATCTTCTGCGCGGCTGGATTCTTGATCCGCCAATCGGCAACAGCGGCGGCACACACTACGATATCGACCGGCAGCGACGACTGACAGGCCGCCAGCATTTCCTCGGCCGAGCGAATATTGTGAACCATCACGCCGGCGGGGTTCGCCAGCTGGGTCGGTCCGCTCACCAGGATCGTTTCGGCGCCAGCGGCCGCAAGGGCGCGCGCCAGCGCGTGGCCTTGTTTGCCCGACGAATGATTGGCGAGATAGCGCACCGGATCGATCGCTTCGAAGGTCGGTCCACTGGTCACCAGCGCGCGCTTACCGACAAGGCGGCGATAGGCGCCGAAAAAACCGTCGATCGCCTCGGCGATGGCGCCGGGTTCCGTCATCCGCCCCATGCCGAACTCGCCGCAAGCCATCGGGCCTTCGTCGGGTCCGATCACATGCACGCCACGTTCAGCGAGCACGCGCAGATTGTCCTGGGTCGCCGCGTGTTCCCACATCCGCACATTCATGGCGGGGGCCACCATCACCGGCTTGTCGGTGGCGAGCAGCGCGGCGGTCGCGAGATCGTCGGCAAGGCCGGCCCGCATCTTGGCCAGGATATCGGCTGTGGCGGGTGCCACGACCACGAGATCGACCGAGCGCGACAATTCGATATGGCCCATCTCGCTTTCGTCGGTCAGCGAGAACAATTCGCGGTAAACCTTGTCGCCGCTCAGCGCCGCCAAGGACAAGGGTGTGACGAACTCAGCCCCCGACGTCGTCAGGATACAGCGGACCGCGAAGCCGCGCGCCAGGAGGAACCTGATCAGTTCCAGGCTCTTGTAGGCGGCGATCCCGCCCGCGACGATCAGCAGGACTCTTTTACGGTCCGCCATGAGTAAATCCCAATAAATTACGGTAACTTATTGTAATTAATTGGGCGGTTGCGGTCAAATGTCCCGTCTTTCCAAGGTCGAGGCCCCTAAAGCAGATAAAAGACGAACAACATGATGGCTGCAATCATGAAGACAATATGGATCGGAGCGCGGCTCGGCCGGGGCATGGAGAAACCGGCGGCACGGCGATAGGCTTCCGGATCGATCCGCCCGTCGGAGTAGGCACCGCCCATCCCAACGCCGTTCTGGGCGATGATATGCGCGCTTTTCTCGATATCGGAGACGAGACGCGGCAGGCGGGCCAGGCCCTGAGCCATTTCATCGATGGCAATTACGAGGCGGGCCTCAGGGCCGAAATATTCGCGCTTCCATTGTTCGATCAAGGGCTGCGCGAGAGTCCACATATTCGCCTGCGGCACCAGCGTGCGCCCGACGCCTTCGACCACCAGCATGGTCTTTTGCAGCAGCAAAAGTTGCGGCTGGGTTTCCATCTCGAAAGTCTCGGTCACCTGAAACAGTTGCGAGAGGAGACGCGCGATGGAAATTTCGTTCTGTGGCCGGTCGAGAATGGGCTCAGCGATGGCGCGACAGGCCTGAGCGAAGGCATCGATCGATTTGTCGGCGGGCACGTATCCCGCTTCGAAATGCACCTCGGCGACACGGCGATAGTCACGTTCCAGGAAAGCAGCCAGCATCTCGCCGAGATAGCGCCGCGTGCGCATATCCAAACGGCCCATGATGCCGAAATCGACCGCGACGATGGCGCCGTCACGCCCGACGAACAGATTGCCGGGGTGCTGATCGGCATGGAAAAAACCGTCGCGAAACACCTGTTTGAAGAAAATCTCGGCGGCCTTGCGGACAACATCTTCGGGATCGAGGCCGGCGGCGCGCAAGGCCGCGACCTCGTCGATGGGTATCCCTTCGACGCGCGCCTGCGTCATGACGCGCCGCGCGGTGCGCCGCCAATCGATGGCCGGCACGCGATAGCTCGGATCGTCCTTGAAATTCTGGGCGAGTTCGTCGGCTGCCGCCGCTTCGAGGCGAAAATCCATTTCGACGCGCACGGATTCCTCAAAGGTGCGCACGACTTCGAGCGGACGCAGCCGGCGATATTCGGGGCGGCGCCGTTCCAATTCACGTGCGGTCCAGCGCATGAGTTCGAGATCGCGATAAAAGGCCTGTTCGATGCCGGGCCTAAGAACTTTCACCGCCACCGGCTCGCCGTCCACCGTCACAGCAAGATGTACCTGCGCAATCGATGCCGCGGCAATCGGGATTTCATCGAAGCTCGAATACAAACTTTCCACCGGCGCATCGAGTTCGCGCGCGATGATCGCCTTGGCCGCAGCGCTAGGAAAGGGCGGCAATTGATCCTGAAGATGCGTGAGATCCGCCGTCACCTCATCGCCCAAGAGGTCGGGGCGCGTGGACAGGATCTGGCCGAGCTTGATGAAGGTTGGCCCCAATTCCTGGAACGCGAGTGCCAGCCGTTCGCCCGGTCGGCCGACGCTTTTGCGACGGCCCAGCAGACGTGCCGTCAACAACAAGCCGGGAGCCACACCTGCCGCCTGCAACGGAAACAAGGCATCGTGACGCGCGAGCGTGCGGAGAATCGTGAAAAGACGCGCGACATGCCGGGCGGACGCGATCATATCAGATGCGCCGCGCCGAATGGATCGCGGCGATGCCGCCGGTGAGATTGCGCCAGCGCACATCCGATAGGCCGGCCTCTTGGATCATCGCGGCGAACTCTTGTTGCGCCGGAAACCGGCGGATACTTTCGGCGAGATAACGATAGGCATCCGCATCGCCCGCGACCATCCGGCCGAGGCGCGGCAACACGTTGAAGGAATAGACATCGTAGAGCGGGCGCAAAGGTTCGATGACAACCTTGCTGAATTCAAGGCAGAGGAATTGTCCGGCCGGGCGCAATACGCGGCGCGCCTCCTTGAGCGCCTTTTGCTGGCGCGTGACATTGCGCATGCAAAAGGCGGTCACGTAGGCATCGACGGACGAATCCGGCAACGGCAGCTGCTCGGCCGAGCCGGTTACCCAGATCGGTGTCAGCAGACCGCGATCAAGCGCCTTGTCGCGCCCAACCCGGATCATCTGTTCGTTGATGTCGATCACCGTGACCTTTTCGCCGCCGGCGGCCAGGAACTTGAAGGCAAGATCGCCCGTGCCGCCGCCGACATCGACCAGCGATTGGCCGGCGCGCGGGCGCAGCATGCGGATCAGTTCCGACTTCCACAGCCGGTGGATGCCGCCGCTCATCAGGTCGTTCATCAGATCGTAGCGGCCGGCGACACTGTCGAACACACCGCGCACGCGGCGCGTATGCTCGTCCGCGGCCACTTCGTCGTAACCGAAATCGCGGGTTTCCTGTGCATCGCTCATGCGGCGGACCATAGCCGAAGACGTCGGAAAGGGCTATCTATTCGCCATGCCCGAATTGCCCGAAGTCGAAACGGTCCGGCGAGGATTGGCGGCCGTCCTAGACGGCGCAATCCTTAAGAACGTCATCTTGCGCCGGCGCAGCCTGCGCGTGCCCATCCCCGACGATTTCGAAGAACGTCTGATCGGCAATCGCATCGTGCGCCTGGCGCGCCGTGCCAAATATCTGCTGATCGAAATGGCGGACGGAACCGTCGTCATCGGCCATCTCGGCATGAGCGGCCGGATGAAAATCCATCGCGGGGACCCGGGTGCGCCGGGGCCGCACGATCACGCCGATTTCGTCACCGAGGCCGGCGTGACGGTACGATTCACCGATCCTCGGCGCTTCGGGCTTTTGCTGCTGTCGACCACCGACGAGATCGGCGAACACAAGCTGATGCGCGATCTCGGCCCCGATCCGCTATCCAACGGCTTCAACGCCGTGGTCCTGGCCGAGCGGCTGGCCGGGCGCGCGACCCCGCTCAAGGCGGCGCTGCTCGATCAAAGCACCGTCGCGGGGCTCGGCAACATCTATGTCTGCGAAAGCCTGTTCCGCGCAGGACTGTCGCCCAAACGCAAGGCCAAAACTGTCGGGCCCGCGCGCGCCGAGGCGTTGGCGGCGGCAATCCGAGCGGTGCTGAGCGAAGCGGTCGCGGCCGGCGGCACGACGCTGCGCGATCATGTTTCACCGGAGGGCGAACTCGGCTACTTTGCCCAATCACTGATGGTTTACGGTCGCGAGGGGGAAACGTGTCCGGGCTGCACCTGCGGGGCGAAGAACAGCATCCAGCGTATCGTCCAAAGCGGACGATCGACTTTTTATTGCTCTGTGCGGCAGCGCTGACGCTCCTGTTCGGCGCCTCGACGATTGCTTCAGCGCAAGGTTTCGTCCCAGGCTTCGAGGATCTGCCGCTGATGTTCGAACTCGATGCGGACGACCTGCCGGTGGTGTTCGACGCGCCTTCGGGACGAATCGTCGAAGCGCACGCGAGCGGGCAATCCACCCCGTTGCGCGTGCAGGCTTTCTACCGCGAGACCTTGCCGCAAATGGGATGGCGGGCCACGGGATCAGAGGGCGCCTTTACCCGCGAGGGCGAGCTGTTGCGATTGCAGGTAACCGAAACGCGCGGCGGTCGGGTCGATGTGCGGTTTTCCCTGGCGCCGGCACCGGGATCGCTGCGGAGGTAGCGATAACCGTTCCATTGGCCGCCAACGCCTTGTTTTCTCGGCTTTTCGTGCCATCCTCCAAACACGACGGCGCTTGACGCAGCACCCCCACCCCTCTATAAACCCGCCCTTTCCGGGACCATCCCAAGAGAGAGTTCATGGCCAATATCAAATCGGCAAAAAAGCGCATTCTCCGTTCGCAGGCTCAGGCTGTCGTCAACGGCAACCGTATCGGCCGCGTGCGCACCTTCATCAAGAAGGTTGAAGTTGCGATTGCCGCCGGAGATTCCGACGCGGCCAAGCAAGCTTTCAAAGATGCGCAGCCCGAAATCATGCGCGGTGCGCAGAAGGGCGTGATGCACAGCAACACCGCATCGCGCACGCTGTCGCGTCTCTCCGCACGCGTGAAAGCGCTCTCAAAATAGCGCCGCGAAATTTCAATTTTTTCGCAAGAGCCGCATGAATTTCATGCGGCTTTTTTGTTGTGAAAAAACATTTCTCCGAGGATTCCGACTCCGAAAATGAGTCAAGGGGAAAATTTTACGCGTTCGCGCTTCGGACCTGTTGAATCAAAAATTTTACGCGAGTAGAGTCCGAACTAAGCGAGTTTCCTGAATTTCTCAAATGAAGATGGCTTCTGCGACTTGACGTATACTGCTCATACGGCGAAGTCGGCGTGGTATTCCAATAAAGTCTTCCAAGAAAATAAGTAAATTTGCTCTGTCGAGTGGTCGGGTAATTCTACAATCAAATAAATAATGATAGTTGGGATGGATTGAGTCAGGGGTGACGCAAAACCATTCCGCCGCCAAGCAGGCGTAGGCGGGGCGGGTACTATTCGGGGGGGCATAACATCTTTTGTTTGCCTCTGAAATTTCAGGGAGCGGGATCCGCTCACTCGGCGCACTAAGCGTGGGTGGCAGGAGGGCGTTCGACACGATGGCGAGGCCGACGGTGGTATGAAGACGGGTCGCGACGAACGGCAACTTCAAACGCAGTGGTATCGAGTCAGCAGTCGCTTAAAAGCGGAGATCGGCGATACCGCTTTCGACAATTGGGTAAAACCCATCACGGTCGGCGATCAGTCGGGGAGCGAAATCCGTCTGGCGGTGCCGAGCCGCTTCATGCGCGATTGGGTCGTAGCCAATTATCTGGACCGTCTGAAAGAACTCTGGGCGGGCGAAAATCCGGACATCTTGTCCGTTGATGTCGTCATCCAGCCAACGCAGAAAACAGCCGGGCCAGCCAAGACGTCAACGCGGCGCGCCGAGAGCGTCGATGTGCGGATCGGTGTTTCGGCGGCCAATCTTGCGGCAGCGGCCGAGATTTCGGCGCCGCTCGATCCGCGCTTCACCTTCGAGCAGTTCGTCGTCGGCAAACCCAACGAATTCGCCTATGCCGCCGCCCGGCGCGTCGCCGAGGCAGCATCGGTGCCCTTCAATCCGCTGTTCCTCTATGGCGGCGTCGGGCTCGGCAAGACGCATCTCATGCACGCGATCGCCTGGGAAATCCATAACCGCGAGCCCAAGCGCACGGTCATGTATCTTTCGGCCGAGAAATTTATGTACCGTTTCGTTCGCGCGTTGCGCGAACAGAACACCGTCAATTTCAAGGACCAGTTCCGTTCGGTCGACGTGCTTATGATCGACGATGTGCAGTTCATCGGCGGGCGCGATGCCACACAGGAAGAATTTTTCCATACCTTCAATGCGCTGGTCGACCAGGGGCGCCAGATCATCCTGTCAGCCGACAAATCCCCCTCCGATCT
>CAMDWJ010000034.1 GCA_945877815.1 Caenispirillum bisanense | reverse complement strand
AAGCAGCGACGTCGTCATTACCAGGACCCGCCGTATGTTTTTCAATGCCTTGAAGGAGCATGCGGAAGGCAAGTTGCCGTTCGGGCTCGATGCCGGCATCGATTATAGGGCGATCCGGGCGCTGGCCATCCGCTATCCGGGCGGCACCGATTGGAAGGATCTCGATCTGCTCAATCCGCCGAAATTCGAATTCGAGGATGTTGCCGCCGCTGAATGAACTGTCTCAATCTCTATCGAGGTCGCGGCCTGGGTTTGATCCCAAATTCAAAAAGACGCCCTAAACTCTCTTTTCGGGCAAGCGATTGGGATCGGGGCCGGGCTGCGGGTCATTTTGTCGTGTGAGGCACTCTTGATTCGTTTTCGGCGCGGGCGTAGCGTTAACACAATAAAAATCGAACCTAACAGCTGGCTTTAAAATTTGGAGAGACCCTCATGTCGTCACGTACTGTGAAGCATGCACTCGGGGTGGCCGCAGCCTTAGCGGTGCTTTCGAGTGCGCCGAGCTTTGCTCAAAAATCCAAGGATAATTTGCGTGCCGTTACCCTCGAGCCGATTTCGATGCTCGACGACACGTTCACATCGTCGCCCTTGCTGCGCCAGGTGAATGAGGCGGTCTATGAACAGATGGCTAATTTCGATTGGCAAGCCGGTAAGTGGCTGCCGGCCATGGCCAAATCGTGGCGCATGGTCGATGAGCGCACGATCGAATACGAGCTGCGCGACGACATTGTGTTCCATAACGGTGCGAAATATACGGCCGACGACTTCGTCGCCAAATTCAATTTGCTGATCGATCCGGCGGTAAAGTTCCGCTTCAAGGAATCGCGTTATGGGTTCATGGAATCGGTTGAAAAGGTCGGTCCTTATACCGTTCGCGTCCGCGCTATTGGCCCGACCGCGACGTTGCTGGCGCGCACCGCGAACATAGATCAAGTTCCGGGCAAGATGTTCGTCGAGCAAAAGGAAAACTTCGGCCGCAATCCGATCAGCGCCGGGCCGTACCGCCTTGTGTCGATCGATTCGGCTAAGGGCGTCGTGCTTGAGCGTTACGATGGGTTCAAGACGGACGGGCCGGCGCGCGCCAAGGGCAAGATCAAGCGCATCGAAGTTGCGTCCATGCCCGATACGCAGACTCAGCTCGCGCGCATGATTGTCGGCGACCAGGACTTCATGTTCAACGTGAACATCGACCAGGCGCAAGAGATGGTGAAGAATCCCGACTTCAAGATGTTCGTCACCGACGTGCCGTCTTTCAGCTATCTGCAATTCGACGCTGCCAACCGGTCGGGCGTTGGTGTGCTGCGTGATCAGAAAGTCCGCCAAGCGATGTCGATGGCGATCAATCGCCAGAAGATCAAGGAATACCTGCTGCCGAAGGCAGCGCAGAACATCCCGTTGCCGGACGGCAATTGCCAGCAGGTGCTCGTGGCCTGCAAATATTCCGCGAAGCTTCCGGACTACGATCCGGTCAAGGCGAAGGCCTTGCTGAAGGAAGCTGGCTACGAAAGCGGCTTCGAGGTCGCGCTGACCGGTTGGGGCGCAGTGAAGGACACCATGACGGCGGTCGCCGGTGATCTGCGCGCAATTGGTATCCGCGCTAAGGAAAATTACGTTACCTACGTGGCCTATACGAAGATGCGCGCTGAAGGCCAGTTCCAGGGCCTGATCGCGTATTACGACAATGCGGGGTCTCAGCCCGATGCCGAAAATACGGTTACCTTCTTCTTCTTGCCTTCGGAACGCGATTATTTCCAGGACAACGAGCTTCACAAGCTGGCACAGGATGGGTTGTCGATCGTCGACGAAGATAAGCGGTCGGCGCATTACACGAAGATCTTCGATATGTCGGTTACAAAGAATTACTTGATGCCGCTGCTGCCGGTGCCTTCGCTCGTGGTCTATCACAAGGATCTCGTCCTGGAGGAGGGCCACAAGAGCCCCGAAGGCTTCTGGTACAACTATATGGCCTGGACGAAATAAGTTCGGCCAACAATTGGTAACGAGCAGGCGGCGGAGCGATCCGCCGCCTGTTTCTTTTTGTCTAGATCCGCTTTCCCATCAGGATGTCGGCGGTTTCCTGCGGCATCGATTGCAATAGGTGATGATGCGTGGGTAGCTCCAGCGTGCGCCAATCGGGTTGCGTGCGCGTCCAGGCGGCGAAGCCATGGAAGTTGGAGTTTTTATTCTCGGTGCATAGCACGTAAATCTTGTCCTTGATATTGAGGTGGTTGTTCTCGCCCCGGACGGGCTGCGTCATGGTTTTGATCGACTGCGGTCCGGACAGCGATTCGATCCACGCGCGGTCGTCGGCAGACAGAATCGGCGAGATGCTACCCGGGGGTCGCGGTAATTTTTCAGCCGTCGCCTTTCTTGCGAACGATTTTCATGGCGGCCTCGGCGCGCTCCGGTCCGGTCAGATCGCTCAAGGATTGTCCGGCCTTGGGCAGGAAGGCATTGAGATAAATCAGCTGATCTATTTTTTGCCATTCCTTGTCAGCGACGCCGGTCACCACCATGCCGCCGTAGCTGTGGCCGACCAATACGAAACCGTCCAGCCGTTCGTATTTGATAACGTTGCGGATATCGGCGATGTGCGTGTCGAGATCGATATCGGGGTGCAGCAGGTGGCTGCGCTCCCCTTGGCCGGTATAAGTCGGCGTGAACACGTCATGGCCGTTGTCGCGCAGGATTTTCGCGACGCGCTTCCATCCCCAGCCGCCGCCCCAAGCGCCGTGACAGCACACGAATGTGGTCATGGAATGCTCCTTTCGTGGTTTTAGTTTCCTTGGAAGAATAAAGAGATGAAACTCCCATGAAAATGGAATTGATCTTGTTTTTCCTTGGGATTTACACTGCACCGTTCCGCTCTTTGGAATTGGGGAGTGCGGACGATGAACATCATGCAGCCGCCTAAATCCACGAAATGTACCGCACAGATTGCCGCCAAGGGAGCGAGCACCCGGCGCAACCGCTCCGGCCGTATCACTCAAACCAAAATTCTCGATGCCGCCGAGCAGATCTTTGCCGAGAAGGGCATACACGGCGCCTCGCTGCGCGAGATCATGATTGAGGCCGAGGTGAACATCGCGGCCGTGAATTATTATTTCGGCAACAAGTCGGATTTGCTGCGCGCCGTCGTGCAGCGCCGATCCAGTGTGATCAACAGCGCGCGTATGACCCTTCTCGACACGGCTTACGCGCCTGACCGATCGGCGATCTCCCTCGACGGTTGGCTGAAGGCTTTCATCACGCCCTTCGCCGACGCCGAAAACAATCCAGATCCGGGTTGGCGTAATTTCATGCGCGTCTTGAACTGGGTTGCGACGACGCAGGCACAGGACAAACTGTGCCAGGAAATCGTCCAGGAAACCTACGGCGCGATGCGCAAGAATTTCGTTGAAGCCTTGGCGCAGGCATTGCCGAACCTGTCGGCGGAGGATATCGCCTGGCGCTATCAATGCGCGATCGCGGTGATGCGCGCCTGCGTCATCACGCGTGACCGTGTCGCATCTTCGTCGATGGGTGCCATCGATTCTGTCGATGTTCCACGCATGTTGGCGCATATCATGCCGTTCCTGCGCGGCGGGTTTACGGCGCCGGCCAGTGGGTTCGCGTCGTAGCGCTAGCGTGGCGGCGCATTCTGAATACTGAACCCGGTTACGCAGCAGCGCGTGCGGGCACTCGCAGGAATGGAGGTGTTGTTGCCTATCCGTCGACAGGAGGGGGTTAAGGGGGTTTGCGCTTGGCGAATATGAGAGCGTCTTTTTTCGATCGGAACAGCCGTGCAAGGCCAAACCGGGGACGCTAAGATAGGCCCTATAAAAGAACCCCACAAAAGAACAGGGACGCAGCTCATGACCAATCTCGTCTACGATCGCCCGCTCGCCTTCGGGCTTTTCCACGGGCCGCACCATGCGACCAACCTCGATCCGAGCTATGCCTTCGAACGCGATTTGTCTTTGATCGAGATGCTGGATCGGCTGGGCTTCGAGGAAGCCTGGATCGGCGAGCATCATTCCGGCGGCTTCGAAATCATCGCAGCACCCGAGGTCTTCATCGCGGCCGCCGCCGAGCGCACCAAATATATCCGCCTCGGCACTGGGGTGAAATCGCTGCCCTATCATCATCCCTTCATCGTCGCCGAGACCATGGCGCAGCTCGATCATATGACACGCGGCCGCGTGATGTTCGGGGCGGGGCCGGGCGCACTTCCCACCGATGCCGGCATGTTTGGCCTCAAGCCCGCCGATCTGCGCCCGCGCATGGAAGAGGCGCTGGAATGCATCGTTGCGCTGCTGCGCGGCGAGTTCGTGACCCGCAAGACCGACTGGTTCGAATTGAACAATGCGCGCCTCTCGGTCGGCTGCTACACGAAGCCGACGCTGGAGTTGGCCGTCACCTCGATCCGTTCGCCGTCCGGCGTGCTCAATGCCGGCAAATATGGCGCCGGCGTGTTGGTGCTGGGCGGCACCGACGATGCCTCGCTCGAGCACCACCTCGCCAATTGGGCGATCTACGAAGAAACCTGCGCGAAACACGGCCATGTGGCCGACCGTTCCAAATGGAAATTCACGGTGATGATGCATATCGCCGAGACGCGCGAGCAGGCGAAACAGGATTGCGCCTACGGGCTCGAAAAATGGGTCGGCTATTCCAACGATATCGTGCCCGCCGCTAATGCAGTGCCGCGCGGCCTTGCCGATCCGGTCGCCTACCTTTTGGAGACCCAGCGCGCCATTGTGGGGACGCCCGACGACGCGGTGCGCGAGCTGACGCGCATGCGCGCCAAGCTCGGCGGTTTCGGCGGCGTGCTCGTCTTCCAGCACGATTGGGCGAACTGGCCGGCGACGCAGCGCAGCTTCCAGCTGATCGCGGAAGAAGTGCGCCCGCGCCTCAACAATTCGAATTGGCTGCGGCAAGATTCGTACGATCGCAACGCGCCCAACCAGGAGGCCAACCGCGCCCTCGCTCGCGAAGGCGTCGCCGAAGCAACCGCGCGCTTCGAAGCGACAAAGAACCTTAGTGAAAAATCCAGCAAGGCAGCAGAATAAATGGACAATCTTCAAGGTAAGACCGCCTTCGTCACCGGCGGGGCGAGCGGCATCGGCTTTGGCTTGGCCGAAGCCTTTCTCGATCAGGGCATGAACGTGGTGATCGCCGATATCGAGGAGGCGGCGCTCGCCAAGGCGAAAGACCAACTCGCGCGGCGCAGCAACGCCATCCATTCGGTGAAGCTCGACGTCACCGACCGCGACGCCTATGCACGCGTTGCCGACGAGGTGACGCGCATTTTCGGCAATCTGCATGTGCTGTGCAACAATGCGGGTGTGGCCTCGCGCGGGCTGGTGCAGAATGCGAGCTACGACGATTGGGATTGGACGCTCGGGGTCAATATCGGCGGCGTCGTCAATGGTATCCGCACCTTCCTGCCCCGCATGCTGGCGCACGGCGAGCCTGGCCATATCGTGAATACCTCGTCCATGGCGGGGCTGGGCTCCTCTCCCGGCAATGTCGTCTATTCGACGTCCAAATTCGCAGTCGTGGGGTTGAGCGAGGGGCTGCGCAAGGAACTCAGCACCCAGGGCATCGGCGTTACCGTGCTCTGCCCGGCGGCGGTGAAGACTAACTTCAACCGTTCGGCGCGCAACCGGCCGGACGGGCTGGCCGACACTGGGACCGAACTGAGCGAGGAATTCTACCAACTCGCCGACAAGAGCTTCGAGGGCGGCACCGAGCCGCGCGAGATGGGCGAGATGACCGTCGCCGCCATCAAGGCCAACGCGCCCTACGTCCTGCCGCATCAGGAAATGAAGGCGAGCTATCAGACGAAGGTGAACGAGATCCTGGCCAATTGGACGACCGAACCGCCGGACCCCAAACGCGTCGCGGCCAACAAGTACCGTCAGGAGGCCTTCGCCAAGATCAACGTCAAAAAAGGTGGCTAGGGCGCACCGAAACCCAGGCGGACGGAGGTTTTGCGCCGCCCGCGGACTGGGGATATACCCGGCAAAACGCGTTTTCTCGACATTGAGCTTAAAAACGCTTGGATTTCTGCCATTCCGCTTTTGACCGTCTCGACATTCCCTAGGCCGTTTTCTCGACATTCTCTCTACATTGTCTCGACATCGTCTCGACATTTCATAGGCCGTTTTTCGACATTCGATAGGTCGGGGTCTCGACATTTTCCGGGGCTCTTTGGTTATCCTTCGTCTGGTTGCTCTGCCGCTGTAGACGCACATAGTTCTTTATTTGTTCTCATAACAGGATAAGTCAAGATAGGCGGGGGGGGGTGGATAGCCTCGCGCAGCGCGATATTGGTGAACGCATCGAGCGTGAGGTGGACTCGGATTGAATTCCTACATCGAAGCGGGCGAATCTCCAACATGAGCAGCGTTGGACGCGCCAAAATAGTCTGGATGGCGGGCGGATGGGTCGCGCTCGGCCTCGGCATCGTCGGCGCGGTCCTGCCGCTGCTGCCGACGACGCCCTTCGTGCTTCTAGCTGCCTATTGCTTTGCGCGCTCGTCGCCGCGCCTGCAGCTCTGGCTGGAAAGCCATCGTATATTCGGGCCGATGATCGCGAATTGGCGCCGCTACGGTGCGATCTCGTTCCGTACCAAAATTTATTCGCTGAGCACGATGGCGGCCTCGCCATTTCTGACCTGGGCGCTCGATGCGCCGATTTGGGCCTTGATCGCGCAGATCGTCATGCTCATTGGCGCGGCGACGTTTGTGGTTACGCGCCCGAGTTTGGACTAAGCCGCGACCTTCTCCCTGAGCCGCTGCAAACTCCCACCCGTCATCACCGAACCGGCGAGCGGGTGGCCGACGATGTCTTCGGCCATCTTCGCGCATTCGACCAGCCTTTCGAGATCGAGGCCGGTTTCGATCCCCATCTCGTGAGCCATGAAGACGAGGTCTTCGGTGCAGACATTGCCCGCCGCACCCGCGTGTCCCGCGAAGGGGCAGCCGCCGAGGCCGGCGACGCACGCATCGTAATGCGCGATACCCATTTCGAGGCCCGCATAGGCATTGGCGATGCCCATGCCGCGCGTATCGTGCAGGTGCAGCCCGTATTGGATATGCGGGTATTTGTCCTGCAAGGCGCCGACGACGCGCTTGATGCGGTCGGGCGTCGCCCAGGCCATCGTATCCATCAGCGCGAAATGCTTGATCGTCACATCATGCTCGGCGGCGACCTCGAAGATGGTCACGGCCATCGACATGATGCGGTCGACCTTCACATCGCCCTCGAAATTGCAGCCGAAGGCGGCAGAGATGCCCGCACTTTCGATCTTGATGTTGTTTTTCTTGTAGCGCTCGATGCTTTCGTGCTGCGCGGCCAATTGCTGATCCAGGGTGCGGTTTTGGTTGCGCTTGAGGAAGGCTTCGGACGCGCAGAGCGAGATAGAGCCTTTGACTGTCAGCTTCTTGGTGGCGAGTGCGCGGGCCATGCCCTGATCGTTGAGGAACAGGCCGGTATAGGTGACACCCGGTTTCGCGGTGAAGCCGGCGACCACGTCCTCGGCGTCGGCCATGTTGGGCACGACTTTCGGATTGACGAAGGAGACGGTCTGGATGGTCTTTAGCCCGGTTTCGGACAGGGCATCGATGAATTCGATCTTACGCGCGGTGGGGATCGGATTTTTCTCGATCTGGAAGCCCTCGCGCGGGCCTTCTTCCTTGATTTCGATGCGCTTCGGGAAATTGGCCATTTTCGCGACCTCCACTGCTTTTTCGTCACCCCCCGGCTCGACCGGGGGGTCCATCTATGGATGCCCCGAACAAGTCGGGGCATGACGGAGAATAATATACGGGTTAACGGTTTTCAAACCGAGGTGAAACAGTTGACTCTGACCCCGCCGCAGTTTGAATTCAGTTATCGAATATAGCCGGGGAGGGCGAAAACATGGCGGATCAGGCGCTTTTAATCGAAAACAAGGGTCCGGTGCGAATCCTGACCCTGAACCGGCCGGACATGCGCAACGCGCTGACCAACGAGCTTGTCGAGCAGCTAATGAGCGCAGTGTTCGACGCCGATCACGACGACAGCGTTTATGTGATCGCGTTGACCGGGGCGGGCACCGCCTTTTGCTCGGGCGCCGATCTGCGCGCTGCCAAGAATACGGCGGACGCGGGCAAGCCCTTCTATGGGCCACTGCATTCCTCGCGCCGTTCCATCTGCGAAGTGATGATGGATTCGCGCAAGCCAACGCTCGCCATTGTCAACGGCCCGGCCATGGCGGGCGGATTTGAACTCGCTTTGTCATGCGACATGATCGTCGCCGCCGACAGCGCCTTTTTCGCGGTGCCGGAGGCCAAGCGCGGGCGGGGCGCGCATTTCGCCTCGGTCGCATTGCCGCAGATGGTGCCGCCCGCCATCGCGATGGAATGGCTGCTCACCGGGCGGCGCATCGCGGTCACCGAGATGGAGCGCTGGGGTCTCGTCAACCGCATCTTCCCGGCCGCCAGTCTGATGGCGGATGCCATGACCTTCCTCGAGGACGTGATCTCGTCGGCGCCGCTGTCGCTGCAACGGCTCAAGCTCACCTATCGCAAGACCCAAGGCATGCCGCTGCATACCGGCATCCGATTGGATACCGGGCCCGACGTCTATACCTCGGAGGATCAGAAAGAAGGAGCGCGCGCCTTCATCGAGAAACGCCCGGCCAAGTGGCAGGGACGCTAAATATGAGCGTTCGTTTTCCCGAAGGCGCGCTCAAGGTGCTAGGTCCGCTGTTCAAGCCGAAAAGCGTCGCCGTGATCGGTGCTTCGGCCACGCGCGGCAAGCAGGGCAATACGGCCGTGCGTTATCTGTTGAAGGGCGGCTATCCCGGCAACTTCTATCCGATCAATCCGGGCGGCGGCGAGATCGAGGGCGTCAAAGCCTATAAATCACTGGCCGAGGTGCCGGAGCCTGTTGATGCCGCGCTGATGGTGATCCCGGCGGCGCTCAGCGCCGGGGCGTTGAAGGATTGTGTCGCGAACGGCATGAAATCCATGGTAATCGGCTCGGTCGGCTTCGCTGAAATGGGCACCGACGAAGGCCGCGCGTTGCAAGCCGAGATCGTCGCCATCGCCAAGGCGGGCAATCTGCGGATCGTCGGGCCCAATACCAACGGCATCTTCAACGCAACCGACAAAGTCTCGCTCGGCTATTCCAGCGCCTACGGCGATGACCTCACGCCGGGCCCGGTGTCGGTCGCGGCGCACTCGGGCGCTTTGTTCAATTCCTTAGCACCCCGTTTGCGCGATTTGCGCGCGGGGCTGTCGAAATTCGTGCCGCTCGGCAACGAAGCCGACCTCTCCATGCTCGACTTCCTCGAATATTTCATCGAGGACCCGGATACCGGCATCATCGGTCTGATCATCGAAGGCATTTCCGATGGTGACCGGTTCCGTACCCTGGCCGATGCCGCACGTCAGGCGGGTAAACCGATCGTGGCGCTCAAGCTCGGCCGCTCCAAGGCGGGCGCCGGGGCGACCGAGGCGCATTCCTCGCGTCTGGCCGGGAGTGCCCGCGCCTTCGACGCACTTTTCCGCGAATACGGCATCGCCTCGGTGCCGACGGTGGAAGCCTTGGCGGGTGCCTGCGGCGTTTTACTCGGCACCAAGACGCGGGTGACCAACACCGCGCTCGTGTCAGTCACGACGACGGGCGGCGGTGCCTCCATGATGGCGGACTTCGCCGAAGCGCGCGGACTGACGCTCGCTGGCAATCCCGACGGATCGTGGAGCGGCAAGGTCGCAGAATTCATCAAGACCCTCGAGGGTGCCGGCGTGGTACGCAATCCGACCGATACCGGCGTGATCGGCGGCCAGGAAAATATGACTCCGCTGTTCCAGGCGCAGGAAGCCGACGGCTGGATCGGGCCGACGATGGTCTTCACCCATCCGCTGCCGAACCTGAAGGGCTCGCAGATCGTCGCCGACTATCTGATCGGACGCGCGCAGCGCACAGGTTCGCCCGTCGTCGTAGTGGCGCCGGACGGGTTGGTTCCCGAATTGCGCGATCGCTATGCCGAGAACGGCTTGCCGTTCTTCCGCGATGTCGCGACCGGCTTCGACTCGCTGCAAGCCTATTACGACACCATTCCGAGGGCGTCGCGCGCGGTGGAGCCGCCTTCGGCCGCGTTGAAAGATCTGGGCGCGGCGTTCGCGGGTAAGACCGGATTCCTCACCGAAACCGAAAGTGCGGCGATCCTCAAAGCCGCCGGCGTGCCGATGGTCGAAAGCCGAACGGTCGCCAACGAAGGCGAGGCGATTGCCGCCGCCACCGCGCTCGGTTTTCCGGTGGTGCTCAAGGCGCTGGCACCGGACGTCGCGCACAAGGCGGCCGCCGGGTTCGTGATCGCCGGCATTCGCGATGCGGTGGCGCTGAAAGAAGCCTATGCGACCTTGGAGGGCCGCGTGAACAGCGCCGGTTCCAAACGAGGCGACGTTTCGATCATTCTACAGCCGATGATGGCGGCGAAGGCCGAGATCATCGTCGGCGTCAGCAATGAATCACCGCTTGGCCATTTTCTCGTCGCCGGCCTCGGCGGCATCTATACCGAGATCTTGGACGAGGTCGTGTTGCTGCCGATCCCGGTGGCGCGCGCGACGATCCGCGAAACGTTGGTCGCATCGAAGCTCGGGCGGCTGGTGCGTCATATCGGCGGCGACGCGGCACTCGATCAGGTGACGGGCGCACTCGCGGCACTCCAAGGTCTGATCCAGATGCACGGAGATAAGATCGAATCGATCGACGTCAATCCGCTGCTGGTGGGCGAGACAAGTTGCATCGCGGTCGATGCCTTGATCGTGCCGAAGAAGGGCTGACGCGCGTCCTCGGCGAGGGCGAGTGCCCCCACCCCAACCCGGGGGAGGGGGCAAGAAAAAGTGCCTCCTCCAGCGGGGGAGGGAAGGGTGGAGGACCGATCTTTCCGAACGGTTCGGACGTGTCTGAAATCGCCGTCGTCGTCTGCCTGCCGTGGTTTGACAGACGGGGCATCGCTCTCGATAGTGAGGCCTTCAAAAATTTATCCGGGGAGGGCCTTGAGCCGTGTCGATTCACGACGAACGAAAAGCGAAGCTGACGCAAGTGCTGTCCGGCGCCGGACTCGATTGCGTCGTTCTGTTCGGCAATGCCTGGCAGAACGACTATCTGCGTTATTCGACTGACTTCGCCATCGTCGAGGGTGACGGCTTCGCGGTGTTCCATCGCGACGGGGCCGCGCAACTGTTCCTCGAAAGCAGCGCCGAGGCACAACGCGCCAAGGTCGAATGCCCCACCGTCGAGGTCACCTTCGCGCCCGATCTTGTCGAGGCGATCGCTGGGCACGTCAAACGGCTGGGCAACCGTGCCATCGGACAGGCGCCGCTCGCCGTCATGCCGATGGGATTGGCGGCGCTGGCCGCGGGATCGAAGTTGGAAGACGCGACGGCCTTGTTCGACCGCTGCATGTTCATCAAGACCCCGGCCGAGATCGACGCGGTGCGCCGCGCCACCAAGATAGCCGAGGATGGCTATGAGATTTTCCGCGACGCCTCACGTCCGGGCCGCACCGAATATCAGGTGATCGCCGAGGTCGAAGCATATTTTCGCGATCGCGGCTGCCCGGAGAATTTCCAGATCATGGGATCGGGCGGCGTCGAGATGATGGGTATGCATCCGCCGTCCGACCGCAAGCTCAAGGCGGGCGATCTGGTGACCACGGAACTGACGCCCTGCATCGACGGCTATTATTCGCAGATCTGCCGCACCCTTGTGATCGGCGAGCCGACCAAGGCGCAGCAGAGCGCCTATGCGGTCTTCGTCGAGGCGATGGAGGCGGGCAAGAAGATGCTCAAGCCCGGCGTGACGGCGGCCGATGTCGCGCACGCCGAAAACGACGTGTTCCGCGCCCACGGCCTCGGCGAATATACGACCGCCAAATATACCCGCGTGCGCGGCCACGGCATGGGCCTGTTCGTCGATGGCGTGCCGGCGATCTTGGAGGATGTCGAAACCGTGCTGGAAGAAAACGTCACCGTGATCGTGCACCCCAATACCTATCACCCAGAGGTCGGCTATGTCGTGGTCGGCGATTCGATGGTGGTGACCAAAGGCGGCAGCGAAATGCTGGGCTCGTTCACGAGCGAACTTCAGACCGTGGGGGCATAACCATGCGTCGCGGTCTGCTCGCCTGGTCCGAAAAGGAAACCCCGAAGGCCGCGCTCGAAGCGCGCGTGGCGCGAGTCCAGGCGGCGATGAAGGCGCAAGGCTTCGATGCGCTACTCGCCTATACCAATTTTCCGCGTCCGGCGACGGTCTCGTACCTGACCCATTTCATCCCTTACTGGAACCAGGGATTGATGGTGATGGGCCAAGAGGGGCTGCCGACGATCCTAGTCGCTTTGTCCAACCGCGTGCGCGGCTGGGCGCTCGAAACCTGTCATGTCGAGGACGTCGTCTGCACGCCGCGCATCGGCGCGGATGCCGCCAAGGTCGTGAAAGGCTTCGCCGACGAGATCAAGAAGATCGGCGTCGTCGATGCCGACCGGTTGCCCAACGGATTGGCCCAGCCTTTCCGCCAGCTCTTCGGCGGGATTGAATTGGTCGACGCGACCGATCTCTATACGACGGCGCGCTCGCCCGCCGACGGACCGGAGATAGAACTCACGCGCCATGCCGCCGCCATCGCCGATGCGGCGATCGACGAAGCTCGTACTCACGGGTTCGAGCGCGCCTCCGCCCTGATCGGGGTGATCGACGGGGCTGCCCGGCGGGCCGCAGCCGAGGAAGTGCAGATCGCTGTCGCCCCCGATCTCGTGCAAGGCACCGACTTCCGCCGCTTCGAGGGCGATGCGGCTTTGGGCGCCACCTACGCGGTGCGCGTCACCGTCGCCTATAAAGGATTCTGGGTACGCCGCACGGCTAGCCTCTCGCGCGGCGAGGCCCCGGCCTCGTGGGCGGATGCGGCGGCTCGCCTGCGCGCCGTGACCACGGGGCTCGGCACCGGCGCCGAATTGTCCGATCGTATGAACAGCACCTTCAAACATTGGTCGGCGGTTGGGCCCGTCGGCGGGCATCCGCTGGCCGATCTCGCCGATCAGGCGGCCAAGTACCGTCGCATTGGCGCGGGGTCCGTCGTCAGCCTTTCGGTGAACACCGATCTGTCTGACGGGCCGTGGCTCGGCGGCGGAGCGGTGCATCTTGCCGCCAAACCCGGCGGGACCGCGCAGCTTCTGTTCGCGTAGGCTGTCCGCGCGCGCCCTTCGGGTTTATGATCGTCCCGACAGGGAGGACACGATGGACGCAAAAACAAGCGCCAGGTCATCCGATGCGAATGCCGGACACGGGATCGATCTCCGCCTCGCCGGCACGCACGCGATCCATGCAGCGAAGGACGTCGTCGATGTCGCCTATCACTCGGCGGTTGCCAGCGCGATCTTCGCCGCCAACCCGTTCGAGCGCCGCTTTCGCGACATGCACGCGGTGTCGCAGCATATTCAGGCGGGTGCTGCGCAGTTTACCAACATGGGTCAGATCCTGCTGGGCGTGACGCCGCACAACTCACGTACGATCTAGCGTGGCACGATCTCGTAAAGCTCGGCCACGATGTGCTCGCCGCTGAGATCGAGGATCGCCAGCGTAATCGGCAACTTGAACCGACGCGGGCCGGCGCTGCCGGGATTGAGATAGAGCACCCCGCCGATCGTCTCGATGTTCGGCTTATGGGAATGACCCGAAACGACGATGTCATATCGTATGTCCGAAGGCTTCCCGCTCAGCTCTTTCAAATCGTGCAGAATGAATATCGTTCGTCCCGTAAGCTTGACGACGGCATCGGGCGGGATGGCGGACGCCCATTCATCCGTATCGTTATTCCCCCTGATGGCCGTGGTTGGCGCGATGGCGCGCAGCCGTTCAATGATCGCGGCATTGCCGATATCGCCGGAGTGGATGATATGATCGACGCCGGCCAGCCGGTCTACGGCTTCAGGGCGCAATAGGCCATGGGTATCCGAAATGACGCCGATTTTCATGAGGGGAACTCTAGCCTAAATCCGGCGGAAGCGTTAAATAGCGCTCCCGCGCGGCCAATCTTGCCGGTCATGGGGCCGCTCCTCGAATCCACCGAAAGCGCTGAAACGTAACATGGTTGATGTCGTCTGCGGCCTCGATTTCGGCACCTCGAATTCCACCCTCGCCTTGATCAAGGATACCAAGCCGTTTCTGGTGCGTATCGATCAGGAACGCAGCACGATTCCGAGCGCCATCTTCTACAACTTCGAAGATGATTCCACGCAATTCGGTCAACGTGCGATCGATGATTATGTCCAGGGGACCGAAGGGCGGCTTTTGCGCTCGCTGAAAAGCATTCTCGGGACCGCGCTGGTTACAGAGAGAACGCAGCTCCGCCGCCGTTCGCTTGCTTTCACCGAGATTATTGCCGAATTCCTGCATCATATGAAGGTTTCCACCGAAGCGCGGTATGGCATATCGCTGCGCAAGGTGGTCGTAGGCCGGCCCGTGCATTTTATCGACGACGACGCGCACGCGGATCGAAACGCCGAACGCGAATTCGAAGGAATCATCAAAAGCGTGGGCTTCGAGACCGTCGAATTCCAGTATGAGCCGATTGCGGCGGCTTATCAGTACAACAGTACGGCGGGAACGAGCGGCGATCTTGCTTTCATCGTGGATATCGGAGGCGGCACCTCGGATTTCTCTATCATCAAAACCGAACCACAGAATGCCGAGCGTGGCGCGTCCGTTCTCGCGACCCACGGCGTCCATCTCGGCGGCAACGATATCGATCGCATTGTCTCGCTCGACGCGATTATGCCGATGCTGGGGCTTGGCTCCGCGATGCGGGACAAGGAACTGCCGGTGCCCAGTTGGCTCTACAACGATCTGGCAACCTGGCACAAGATCAATGGCCTTTACACGACCCAGATCCGCGCACTCGTCCGACAGATCATGCTGGAAGCCGCGCAACCCTCGCTGATCGGACGGCTGCTTCAGGTTCTGGAACAACGTCGCGGGCATTTCCTGTTGAGCTGTGCCGAATCGGCAAAGATAAAATTGAGCGAGGCGAAATCGATCTTCATGCCGCTTGCGGTCGCGGCCGGCGAACTGACCCTCGAGTTATCTGCGGCCCAGTTAAGCTCCATTTTGGAAAACTGGTCGGCAACGATCAGAACCGCCGTTCAGCGTACGCTCGAAATCGGCAACGTGACGTCGCGCGACATCCGGACGGTGTTCCTGACAGGTGGCACGACATTGTCGCCAGTCGTCAGGGGCATGATAAAAGGCCTGCTTCCAAGTGCGGAAATCGTCAGCGGAGATAATTTTGGCGCGGTCGGTCTGGGATTGGCAATCGACGCCGATCGTCGATTTAGAATCTGACGCGCACAAAAAAAGGCCCGGAAAACATCCGGGCCTTTTTCGTTTCGCCGCGAAGCGGCTTTACTGTTTTTCGATTCCTGCCTTGGCGATGTAGTCCTTCCATTTTTCGAAATCGGAGCGGACCAGCGCATTGGCGCTTTCCGGGGTTCCGACGAAGGGATCCATGCCATTGCGATTGAGGAATTCCTTGCCTTCCGGCGAGTTGCTGATGGCGTTCACCCAACCGGCGAGCTTGTCGATGACCGGCTTCGGCGTGCCGGCTGGCGCCGTCAAGGTCCACCAGGTGACCACGTCGATTTGCGGGAAGCCCGCATCCTTCATTGACGGGACTTCCGGAATTGCACCCAAGCGTTCCTGCATCGCGACCGCGAGACCCTTGATGCGGCCGGCGCGGATATGCTCGTTGGCGGCGATTGGATCCATGAACATCCAGTCGATCTGGTTGGCCATGAGATCGGTCAGTGCCGAGCGCGAATCCTTGTAGGCCACTTGCGTTGTCTTGAGTCCGGAATACACCTTCAGAAGCTCCGACGAGACGACGCCCGAGGTGGCGGTTGCGCCATAGAGACCGTGATCGGGCTTTTTCTTCATGCCTTCGACGAGCGCTTTGACGTCGGCGTAGGGCGATTCCTTCGGCACCACGAGCATGAAGGCGAACTTGGACAGCGAGGTCACCTGCGTGAACTGCTTCAGCGGATCGATGGTCATGTTGTGGTAGAGAAGCGGGGCGGCAGCGATCGAACTGCCGGCACTCATATAGAGCGTGTAGCCGTCCGGCTTGGCATCGGCGAGCGCCTTGAACGCGATGATGCCGAAGGCGCCCTGGCGGTTCTCGACGATGACCGATTGCTTGCTCATTTCCTGAATTTTGTTGGCATAGAACCGCACGATCGTGTCGGCGCCCGACCCGGCGGCCTGGCTGGAGATGATATGGATATCTTTCGAGGGATAGTCCTGCGCTTGAGCCAATGCCGGAACGCCCATGACAAGGGCGAGAGCGGCGGTACGCAGCGAACGAACGAATGTCATGTGATCCTCCTACTTTGATCTTGAATTCTATCGGCCCGGTTACGCTTAACCCTGGGGCTCGATTTTTGCGGTCTTGATATAGGCGCGCCAACGTACGGTATCGGTTTCGAGAAGCTTCTGCGCCATATCCGGATTGCCCGGGAATGGATCTCCGCCGACCACGCGATTGATGAATTCCTTGGTCTCATCGGTCTGGGTGATTTGGTTAAACCAAGTCGCCAGCTGATCGACGATGGGGCGCGGCGTGCCTGCGGGCAAGGCGACAGCCCACCAGGCAACGACGTCGACGCCGGGGACGCCAGATTCGGTCATCGAAGGCAATTCGGGGATCGCCTTCACGCGCTCGGCGGCGCCGACGGCGAGGCCGCGGATCCGGCCCGCACGCATATGTTCAAGGGCGGCGATCGGATCCATGAACATCCAATCGATGCCGCCGTCGACCAAATCGACCAGCGCCGAGGAGGCGTCCTTATAGCTCACGTAGGTCGTGCTCAGGCCGCTCACCGACTTGTAGAGCTCGGCCGAAACGATGCCCGACGGCGCGGTGGCGCCATAGAGGCCGTTGTCGGGTTTGGTCTTCATGAGCGTGGTCAGTTCGGCAACCGATTTCACCGGCGACTTCGGCCCGACCACGAGTACGAAGGAGAGACGCAGCAGCGTCGTCACCATCGTGAAATCCTTGGTCGGTACGACCTGAAGATTTTTAAACAGGCTGACGCTATTTGCCATCGAACTGCCGGCGGTCATATAGATGCTGTAGCCGTCTGGCTTCGATCTGGCGGCGGTTTCCATGGCGATATTGCCAGCCGCACCCGGCTTGTTCTCGACGATGATCGCTTTACCTGCGAGCTTCTGTAGCTTGTCGGCATAATAGCGCACGATCACGTCCGCGCCCGAGCCCGCCGCATAGCCGTTGATGACATGAATATCTCGCGCCGGATATTGCTGGGCATTGGCAGGAATGGCCAAGGCACCCAGAGCCGCCGCAGCCAACGCGGACCGCATCGAAGTTTTTAGCGAAAACAGCATTCTATACTCCCGACGGGGGCGTTTGAGGTCGCCCCATTTTCATGATGCTGCATCATAGCGGCCCCATGGTACGGCTGGCAAACGGCCCCGGGCAGGCAGATGGACACATAAACAAGGGCGCTGCCGTCTCGGGCAGCGCCCTCCAATTTTGATCGCCGCGCGGGATTTATTCTGCGGCCGCCTTGGTGCTTTCGCCCAGAATGCGCCGGCAATATGCCGGACCATCTTCGCCGTCCAGGATGAAGTCGGCGGTGCAGATGAAGTCCGGGAACTGGTTGTCCTTCGGATCGTGCAGCAGGCCGGGCGCCTCGCCGGTCTCTTCCATCTGCTTCATCGCATTCAACAGCGCCTTGCGCACCTCGATGATGACGATATCGGTCGACCCCAAATGCTCCTGGGTGCGGTCCTGGATCTCGCCCTGCGTTTCGATGGCGAAGGTGTCGTGCGCGGGGATATAACGGCCCATGCCGCAGAATGTATCGTCGCGTTTCTGCTCCTCGCGGTCCTGCAGATAGCGATTCTCGGCGCGCCGCACGTGGCGCAAATCCGGACCCACATTCGCCGCCCGCGACTTGCGCAATCCGTCTTTATTCACCGGCCCAGCATGCTGATAGAAGAATTCGAAGCGCGTATGGCTGCGATCGTCGCGGGGAACGTACCAGCGACCCTGATAACCCTGGGCGCGCGGCGGCGGCGAAGTGACCGGCGTGGTGCCGCACGGATAGATGTAATTGTTGACGCGCAGATAATTCTCGCCCGTCGACATTTTTCGCAGCGAGTGGATGCGGGCGCCATAGCTCGTGCGTTCTATATCGAGGCGGGGATGGATATCCTCGCTGAAGAAGCGGGCGCTCTGGCCACCGCGCGCGTCCGAAACGGCGGCCTCGCTCATGCGATGCAGATACGACGTGTGCGCGGGATCGGTCGAGCTTTCGAGACCTTGCAGCCAGTTGCAGTTCTGGATCACGCGGAAGGCCATGCGACGTTCCTCGGGTGCCACGAGGAACTGGAAGTCGGGGATCAAGGGGGCTTTGCCTTCGCCCATATAGGTCCAGATCACGCCGCCCTTGGCCTGAACGGGATAGGCGACATTGCGCACCTTGTGACAGAATTTCTTGTCCTCGGGCTCGGCAGGCTGGTCGAGGCATTTGCCGTCCTTGCCGAACAGCCAGCCGTGATATAGGCAGCGCAGGCCGCCGTCTTCGACTCGGCCGTAGGACAAATCGGTGCCGCGGTGGGGGCAGTGGCGTCCGATCAGACCGAGCTGGTTCTGGTCGTCGCGGAACAGCACCAATTCTTCGCTCATGATGTCGACGGGAATGGGCGCGCCGCCGATGGGCATCTCGTCCTCGGTGGCGATCGGCTGCCAATAGCTGCGCAGCAGTTTGCCGCCGGGCGTGCCGGGGCCGGTCTGGGTGACGAGGTCGTTCTGTTTCGTCGATAGCATCGTTAAGCCTCCCTATTTCCACCCGAACTCGTGCGGATTGATTTCGGTCGCCCGCAGGTCCGTCGCAGTAAGCCGAATTTCCTTCGTATGAGTATAGCTGGCGCGCGTCGGTACCATCGGAAAAGCATAGGCTTTTTCAGTGGATTCGTCGAAGACCTTGGACACCTCTTTGCGCCGCGCGGCATCGTCCATCATGGTCAATGTCGCTTCGGCCATCTTGGTCAGGCCGGGATCGTCGTATTCCTTGCTTTGGAAATGGCGGACGATCTGGGGCGAGACCTCGAAGATGGTACTCGCCGCCCAATTGTAGAGGCCGGCCTCGACCTTGGCATCGCTCAGGAGCTGGACGCGCTGGGCGATCGGATGGGGCCGCACGGTGGCCCGGATGCCGACCGCACGCAGCATGCCGGACATGGCGGTTGCCTGGGTGGCGCTGGTCGGAAAGCAACTGATGACCAGATCGATTCCGTCGGCATAGCCGGCTTCCGCCAGCAGCTTCTTGGCGCCGGCGGGGTCGAAGGCGGGGGGCAGTTTCGTATAGCCGCAGCCGAGCTGCTCTTTGGCGCATAAGGCGTCGACCGGCTGCATGTCGCCGGTCAGATCGCCATACTGAACCTTGACAAGGGCCTTGCGGTCGATCGCCTTGGCGATGGCCGTGCGTACGCGCACGTCGGCTAGGGCCTTGTTCGGTCCGTTGGAGGGGAAGCCCAGGAAAGTGTAACCCATCGCCGGCGGCGAAAGCGAAACCTCGAAGCGTCCGCTCTTCAGCAAATCGATGGCCTGGTCGGCGGGCAGATCGACGCCGACATCGGCCTTGTCCGTCAGCAGGGTCGCGACCAGCGTACCGACATCGGGAATATGCTCGGCGACGACGCGCCCGATCGTGGCACCCGGCTTGATCGGACGCGAAATGTAGCCCGCATGTTTTTGCGCGATCAAACCGGAATTCTTGTCGAACTGGATGAATTTATATGGGCCCGTGCCGATCGGCTTCGTGCCGAAATCTTGCTTGTTGGCGAGCGTGGCGTGGATGTGTTCGGGATAAATCGGCGTTCTGAACACCATCCACATCATGCCGTCCGGCACCGGATGTTTCGAGGTGATGCGCAGTTTGTGCGAGCCAAGTTTCTCGACTTTGTCGATCCAATTCCAATAGGCCTTGTAGCGCAGGTTCACCTTGGGATCGATGAGATAGTTCAAGGTATAGACGACATCGTCGGCATCGAACTTCTGTCCGTCGTGCCAGGTGATGTCCTCGTGCAGTTCATATTCGTAGGTCGTGGGATTCGGCTGCGACCAGGATTTCGCGAGATGGCCGACAAATTTTTCCGTTTTACCGTCGAATCCCAATAGATGATCGTAAACCGAAGGCCCCCAGACGTTCGAAAAGGTGCCGGGATTGAGATAGGTGTCGAGAGTCGATGCCGGTTCGGCAAAGGGGAAGCGCATCGTGTCCTTTGATTTCTGCGCGAGCGCGGGGGCGGAAATGGCAACGATGCCTACCGCGATGGATAAGGCGAATACTCTGAACTTCGACATGTCGTACATCCCATATAGTTGTTCGTCATGCCCGGACTTGGTCCGGGCATCCATAAGTCTTTTCGCGCGGACACGCTTTCGTCCGTGGATGGCCGCAACAAGTGCGGCCATGACGGCTTTGTTTACTCCGCAGCAACCTTGGTCGGCCCGCTCGATGGACCCCTGCCGAGGATGCGCCGGCAATAGGCCGGGCCATCTTCGCCATCGAGCGCGTAATCGGCCGTGCAGATGAAGTCCGGAAAGGTATTCTGGCTTGGATCGCGCAACAGGCCAGGTACTTCGCCGGTTTCTTCCATCTGCTTGATGGCGGCTAGCAACGCCTTGCGAAGCTCGATGATGACGATATCGGTCGAGCCCAGATGCTCCTGCGTGCGATCCTGGATCGCGCCGGCCGACTCAATCGCGAAAGCATCGTGCGCGGCGAGATAGCGGCCCATGCCGGTGAAGGTATCGTCACGCTTCAGCTCTTCGCGATCCTGAAGGTAACGATTTTCCGCGCGGCGCTTATGGCGCTTGTCCGGCGCGATCTGCGCGGCGCGTATCTGACGGTATTTGTCCTTATCGAGCTTGCCGTTGTGCTGGTAGATGAATTCGAACCGGGTATGGCTGTAATCGTCGCGCGGCACGTACCAGCGGCCCTGATAACCAGACGTCGGCGGCGCTTCGATGCTGCTCGGCGTGGTACCACAGGGATAAATGTAATTGTTGACACGCAGATAATTCTCGCCGCCGGACATCTTGCGCAGCGCATGAATGCGGCAGCCATAGCTTGTACGCTCGATGGCGAGGCGAGGATGGATATCCTCGTTGAACAATCGTGCGTTACGCGCGGCCTGCCCGCCTTGCGTATCCGACAGGGTCGCCTCGCTCATGCGATGCAGATAGGAGGTATGCGCGGGATCAGTCGAACTTTCCAATCCCTGCAGCCAGTTGCATTCCTGGACGACGCGGAACGTGATGCGATTGTCCGGCGGGCAATCGAGAAATTGAAAGGCGGGGATGAGCGGCGCCTCGCCTTCGCCCATATAGGTCCAGATGACACCGCCGTATTCCTGCACGCGATAGGCCGTCTGGCGCACCTTGTGGCAGAATTTCTTGTCATCGGGCTCGGCGGGCTGGTCGATACACTGGCCGTTAATGTCAAACAGCCAGCCGTGATACAGGCAGCGCAGGCCGCCGTTCTCGACGCGGCCATAGGAGAGATCTGTTGCGCGGTGCGCGCAATGCAGCCCGATCAAGCCTAGTCGGTCAGAATCGTCGCGGAAGAGGACGAGTTCTTCGCTCAGGATTTTGATCGGCATCGGCGCGCCGCCAATCGGCATTTCCTCCGCCGTGGCGATCGGCTGCCAATAGCTGCGCAGCAGCCTGCCGCCGGGCGTGCCGGGGCCGGTCTGCGTCACTAGGTCGTTCTGTTGCTGGGACAACATTGATGTCTCCTTTTTACTTCCAGCCGAATTTGTTGACGGCGACAATGCCGCTCGCCTGCATTTCGCCGGGGGCGATAAGTTTTACTTCCTTAGTGTGGGTAAAGACTTCGCGGCTCGGGATCATCGGGAAGGCATAGGCCTTCTCGTTGACCTGGTCGAAGACCTTGGCCACCGCCTTGCGCCGCGCGGCATCGTCCATCATCGCGATAGTCGCCGCCGCTTCGGTGTTCAGCGCCGGGTCGTCATAGTCGTTGCTCAGGAAGTGCCGCACGATCTGAGGCGATATTTCAAACATGGCGCCGCCGCTCCAGACGTAATAGCCGATCTCGACCTTGCCCTGGCTCATGAGCTGGACGCGCCGCGTGATCGTGTGCGGCATGACGTTGGCGCGGATGCCGACGGCGCGTAGCATGCCGGAAATCGCTGTCGCCTCTGAGGCATTCTCCTGGAAGGTTGCTAGGGTCACCTCGAAGCCGTCCGGGTAACCGGCCTCGGTCAGCAGCTTCTTGGCGCCGGCCGGATCGAAATCGGGCGCCAGCTTCGAATAGCCGCAGCCGAGTTGCGCTTTGTCGCAGAGTCCCTCGATCACGTCCATATCGCTGGCCTGCTCGCCGTAGCGCAGCTTCAGGATGGCTTTGCGGTCGATGGCTTTGGCGATCGCCAAGCGAACGCGGGCGTCGCTCAGCATCGCCTTTTCTTTCCAGCCCGATGACGGGAAGGTGAGGAAGGTGTAGCTGACGGCCGGCGGCGAGACACTGATCTCGAACTTGCCGCTCTTGACCAGATCGGCCGCCTGATCGGGTGGAATGTTCGAGGCGAGGTCGGCGCGTCCGGTCAACAGGGCCGCGACCAGCGTGCCGGTATCGTGGATCGGCTCGCCAACGATGCGGCCGAATGATCCTGCGGGCTTCGTGGCGCTTGGAACGTAATCTTTGTACTTTTCGGCAAGAATGCCGGAGGTCTTTTCGATCTTATTGATCTTGTAAGGACCGGTGCCCACTGGATTGTCGCCGAAATCGACTTTGTTCGGCAGCGGTTCGTGGACATGTTTCGGATAGACCGGCCATCCAGACGCCATCCACATGACGCCGTCGGGAACCGGTTGTTTGGAGGTGACGCGGACCTTGTAGGGCCCAAGCTTCTCGACCGAAGCGATCCATTCCCAGTTAGCTTTATAGCGAAGATTGGTCTTGGGATCGCTGAGCCATTTCAGGGTATAGACGACGTCGTCCGCCGTGAACGGCTGTCCATCATGCCATTTGATGTCATCGCGCAGTTCGTATTCGTAGACGGTGGGGCTTGGCCGGGTATACGCCTTCGCGAGCGACGGCGTGAATTGTCCGGTTTTCGAATTGAATCCCAACAGGTCGTCGAAGACCGCCGGCGACCATACATAATGATACGACCCCGGCGAATTGTAGCGGTCGAAATTCGGCTCCGCGACGAGAATGGGATAACGCAGCGTGTCCTTCGCTTTTTGGGCGAGAGCAGGGGAGGCGGCGAGGAATAGACCTATCGTGGCCGCAAGCAATCCATACGATTTGAATTTAGACATTACAGGCTCGTCGAACTCCAAAATTTGTGGCCCTCTCGTCGTCGGCGGCGGGAAGAGGGCTACAGTCTTTTACTCCGCTGCGACCTTGGTCGGTCCGCCGGATGGACCCCGGCCGAGTACGCGTTGGCAATAGGCGGTACCATCCTCGCCATCACGAACGTAGTCCGCCGTGCAGATGAAGTCTGCGAACTTGTTCCGCTTGGGATCGCGCAAGAGGCCAGGTGCCACACCGGTCTCCTCATGCTGCTTGATGGCGGCGAGTAGCGCCTTGCGTACCTCGATGATGACGATATCGGTCGAGCCCAAATGCTCTTGCGTGCGGTCCTGGATCACGCCCGCGGTTTCGATCGCGAACTTATCTTGAGCGGGCGCGGAGCGGCCCATGCCGGTGAAGGTGTCGTCGCGTTTCATTTCTTCGCGGTCTTGCAGGTAGCGGTTCGACGCACGGCGGACGTGGCGTCCGTCGGGCGCCACCTGCTCGCCCTTCGCCTTGATATAGACGTCCTTATCTAGCGAGCCGCTGTGCTGGTAAATGAACTCGAAGCGCGTATGGCTGTAGTCGTCGCGCGGTACATACCAGCGGCCCTGGTAGCCGACGGCTGGCGGCGGCTCGACGCCCGATGGGGTGGTGCCGCAGGGGTAGATGTAGTTGTTGACGCGTAAATAGTTCTTTCCGTCCTTCATGCGGCGCAACGCATAGATGCGGCATCCGTAGCTCGTGCCTTCGATCGCGAGGCGGGGTTGAGTGTCCTCGCCGAAGAAGGCGGCGTTCGAACCGGGCAGTCCGCCGAGCGGGCCGGGGCTCATCCGATGCAGATAGGACGTATGCGCGGGGTCGGTCGAACTTTCGAGACCTTGCAACCAGTTGCAATCCTGAATCACCCGGAAGGCGATGCGCTTTTCGGGTGCGCAATCGAGGAATTGGAAGGCCGGGATCAGCGGGGCCTCGCCTTCGCCCATATAGGTCCAGATGACACCGCCATATTCCTGGACAGGGTAGGATACGCTGCGCACCTTGTGGCAGAATTTCTGGTCATCTGGCTCGGCAGGCTGATCGATACACTTGCCATTAATGTCGAACAGCCAGCCGTGATAGAGGCAACGCAAGCCGCCGTTCTCGACGCGGCCATAGGAGAGGTCCGTAGCGCGATGCGGGCAATGGCGCCCGATCAGGCCCAAGCGGTTTTGATCGTCGCGGAACAGGACCAATTCCTCGCTCATGATGTCGACCGGCACGGGTGCGCCGCCGATCGGGATTTCCTCGGCGGTCGCGATCGGCTGCCAATAGCTGCGCAGCAGTTTTCCGCCCGGCGTTCCGGGTCCGGTCTGCGTGACGAGATCGTTTTGGGATTTGGACAGCATCTCTCTCTCCTCTTACTTCCAACCGAATTCATGGACGGGGACCGTTTGTGCCGGATGCATCGCGTCGGGCGCGGCAAGCAATTTCACTTCCTTGGTATGCGTATATATCTCCGGGCTCGGCGTCATCGGGAAAGCATAGGCCTTCTCGGTGATCTGATCGAAGACTCTCCCGACAGCCTTGCGCCGCTCCGCATCGTCGATGATCGGCAAGGTCTTGGACGCTTCGACGTTCATCGGCTGGTCGTCGTAATCGTTGCTGAGGAAATGGCGCACGATCTGCGGGCTGACTTCGAAACTGGCCCCGCCCGACCAGCCGAACAAGCCGATCTCGATCTTACCTTGATTGAGAAGTGAGACGCGTTGCGTGATCGATATCGGAGTGACGGAGGCATTGATGCCGACGTTGCGAAGCATACCTGAGATGGCAACCGCCTCCGGCACGTATTTTTGGAAGCCCGCGATCACGACATCGAAGCCGTTCGGATAGCCGGCTTCTGCCAACAGCTTTTTGGCGCCGTCGGGATCGAAATCGGGATAGAGCTTGGTATAGCCGCAGCCGAGCTGTGCTTTGTCGCACAGGCCTTCGACCGGCCGCATGTTGCCCGCCCACTCGCCGTATTTCAGTTTGACCAGCGCCTTGCGGTCGATCGCCTTGGCGACGGCGAGACGCACCTTCGGATCGCCGAGCATCTTCTTGTTTTTCCATCCTGACGACGGAAAGGTGAGGAAGGTATAGCCGACCGCCTTCGGGGCCAACGAAACCTCAAACTTGCCGCTTTTGACCAGATCGGCGGCTTGATCGGGTGGAAGGTCGGCGACGAGATCGGCCCTACCGGTGAGAAGAGCCGCGACCAAGGTGCCGGTATCGTGGATCGGTTCGGATACAATGTGACCGAACGATCCCTTGGGCTTCAGGGATGTGGGGCGGAAGTCCTTGTAGTTCTCGGCGAAGATGCCGGCGATCTTGTCGACCTTGTTGATCTTGTAGGGGCCGGTGCCGACGGGCTTGTCGCCGAAGGCCGATTTGTCAGCGAGCGGCTCGTGCAGATGTTTCGGATAAATCGGCCAACCCGACGCCATCCACATCAATCCATCTGGCACCGGTTGTTTAGCGGTGACGCGGATTTTATAGGGGCCCAGCTTCTCGACCGATTTAATCCAGTCCCAATTCGCTTTGTAACGCAATTGCGTTTTGGGATCGGTCAGCCAGGAAAGCGTGTAGACGGCGTCATCGGCGGTCAGCGGCTGGCCATCATGCCATTTCACGTCGTCACGGATTTCGTATTCGTAGACCGTGTCGCTTGGTTGCGTATAGGACTTCGCCAGTGCCGGCAGGAACTTGCCTGTACTCGGATCGAATCCGAGCAGATCGTCCCAAACGGAATTCGACCAGACATAGTGATAGGCGCCGGGCGAGGTATAGCGCTCGAAGGTGGGCTCGTTCTCCTGCATCGGATAACGCAAAGTGTCCTTGGATTTTTGCGCGAGCGCGGGTGCGGCGCAAAAGAAGATTGCAAGTGCTCCCATCAATAGTTTCGACATCATATCGCCTCTCCGTTTGTTTATTTCGTCATTCCCGCGGAAGCGGGAATCCAGTCGTTGGGTGCTGGACCTCCGTTTTCGCGGGGGTGACGATGAGTTTTTAAGCGTGCGTTACTCCGCCGCCACCTTCGTTGGGCTGCCGCCCGGCTCGACGCCGAGCACGCGGCGGCAATAGGCCGGCCCGTCCTCGCCATCGGGGATATAGTCCGCGGTGCAGATGAAATCAGGGAATTGATTTTCCTTCGGATCGTGTCGTAAGCCGGGCGCTTCGTTACCGTCCTGCATCTGCTTAATCGCCCAGAGCAGAGCCTTGCGTACCTCGATGATCACGATGTCGGTCGAGCCCAGATGTTCCTGGCTGCGGTCCTGGATCACGCCGGCGGTCTCGATCGCGAAGGCATCCTGCGCGGGAGCGTAGCGGCCCATGCCGGCAAAGTCGCCGCCTTCGCGCTTCAACTCCTCGCGGTCCTGCAAATATCGGTTCGCCGCGTTGCGGGTATGACGCTTGTCGGGACCGACCTCCTTGCCCTTGGATTTGATCCAATGCGCCTTGTCGATGCCTTCCTTGCGATAGACGAATTCGAAGCGGCAGTGGCTGTTGTCGTCGATCGGCACATAGGCGCGACCCTGATAGCCGCCGACCGGCGGCGGCTCGGAACTGACCGGCGTGGTGCCGTTGGGATACAGGTAATTGTTTACGCGCAGGTAGTTCTTGCCGTCCTTGAATTTGCGCAGCGCGTAGATGCGGCAGCCGTAACTGGTGTGCTCGATGCCGAGGCGAGGATAGATATCCTCGCCGAACATGCGCGCGTCGCTGCCGATCTGGGCGCCGATCATGCCGGGGCTCAGGCGATGCAGGTACGACACATGCGCAGGATCGGTCGAACTTTCTAATCCTTGCAGCCAGTTGCAGTCCTGCACGACGCGGAAGGCCATGCGGCAGTTTTCGGGCGCCGTCAGAAATTGGTAGTCGGGGATCATCGGCGGCTCGCCTTCGCCCATATAGGTCCAGATGGCACCACCCTTCTGCTGGATCGGGTACGAGACGTTGCGCACCTTGTGGCAGAATTTCTTGTCGTCGGGTTCGGCGGGCTGGTCGAGACATTTGCCGTGCCGGTCGAACAGCCAGCCGTGATAGAGGCAGCGCAGGCCGCCGTTCTCGACGCGGCCGTAGGAGAGGTCGGTGCCTCGATGCGGGCAATGCAGGCCAATCAGACCGAGTTGGTTTTCGTCGTCGCGGAACAGCACCAGTTCTTCGCCCATGATCTTGATCGGCATCGGGGCGCCGCCGATGGGCATTTCCTCATCCGTCGCGATGGGCTGCCAATAACTGCGCAACAGCTTGCCGCCGGGCGTGCCGGCCTCGGTTTGGGTGACGAGATCATTCTGGATTTTGGAGAGCATGGGTATAATCCTCAGACTTATTTCCAGGCGAATTCGTGGACCGGGACGATTTCTGCGGCGTGGAACTCGTCGGCCGAGACGAGCTTCACTTCCTTTGTATGCGTATAGGCGTCGCGGTTCGGCAGCATCGGGAAGGCATAGGCCTTGTCGTGAACCTCGTCGAAAGCCTTGGCGATTGCGGCGCGTCGTGCGCCGTCCTCAGCGATCGGCATGGCGGCGATGGCGGCCTGGTTCAGCGGTGCATCGGCGTAATCGTTGCTAACGAAATGGCGCACGATTTGCGGGGAGACGTCGAACATGGCACCACCGCTCCAGGCGTGGTAGCCCATTTCGACCTTGCCCTGGTTGATCAGCGGAACGCGCTGCGTGATGGTATGCGGCGCCACGCTGGCGCGGATGCCGACGGCGCGCAACATGCCGGAAATGGCGGTCGCTTCGGTGGTGTTCTTCTGGAACACCGCGATCACCACATCGAAGCCGTCCGCGTAGCCCGCCTCGGCCAGCAGTTTCTTGGCGCCGGCCGGGTCGTAATCGGGCACTGCCTTGGTGAAGCCGCAACCGAGTTGTTCTTTGGAGCAGAGCCCGCCGATCACTTGGGTCTTTGCGACATGGTCGCCGTATTTCAACTTGAGCAGGGTTTGTCGATCGACCGCCTTGGCGATGGCAAGACGCACGCGCGGATCGGCGAGCTGTTTCGCCGTCTTCCAGCCTGTGGCCGGGAAGGTGAGGAAGGTGTAGCCGAGCGCCGGTGGCGCTAGTGTCACTTCGAATTTTCCGCTTTTCACCAGATCGGCCGCCTGGTCGGTCGGCACGTTGGCTGTGAGATCGGCTTTGCCGGTGAGTAGGGCCGCGACCAGGGTGCCCGAGTCCTGAATCGGTTCGGCAATGATGTGGCCGATGGAAACATTGGGCTTCAGCGCGGTCGGCTTATAGTCCTTATATTTCTCGGCGACGATGCCGCTCTTGTCGATTTTGTTGATCTTGTAGGGGCCGGTGCCGATCGGCTTGTCGCCGAAATCGACCTTGTTCGGAAGCGGCTCGTGCACGTGCTTGGGATAGACCGGCCAGCCCGACGCCATCCACATGATGCCGTCCGGCACGGGATGTTTGGCGGTAATGCGGATCTTGGTGGGACCGAGCTTTTCGATCGATTTCACCCAGGCCCAATTTTCCTTGTAGCGCAGCGTGGTCTTCTCGTCGGTCAGCCAGTTCAGCGTATAGACCACGTCGTCGGCGGTGAGCGGCTGACCATCATGCCATTTGATATCGTCGCGCAATTCGTATTCGTAGGTGACGGGATCGGGTTGCGACCAAGATTTGGCGAGTGCCGGAGAGAATTTGCCACTCTTCGGATCGAAGCCCAACAGATCGTCCCACACCGACGTCGACCAGACGTAGTGGTACGAGCCTGGCGAGGTATAGCGGTCGAAATTGGGTTCGGCCTGGGGGATCGGATAGCGCAACGTGTCTTTCGATTTCTGCGCCAGCGCGGGGGCTGCTAGGGCGGAAGCGAGTAAGCCCGCCGCAATAAATAGTTTTGAATTTGCCATCACCTGTTTCCTTCTTATTTCGTCATGGCCGCATTTATTGCGGCCATCCACGGACGAAGGCGCGTCTGCGCCGATAAAAGTTTGTGGATGCCCGGAACAAGTCCGGGCATGACGGCCTTTTTCCCTTTTACTCCGCCGCGACCTTCGCCGGTCCGCTGCCCGGACCCTGGGCGAGCACGCGCTTGCAGTAGGCCGGTCCATCTTCTCCATCCGGGATATAGTCGGCGGTGCAGATGAAATCGGGGAAATAATTCTGCGCCGGATCGTGCAGGCGGCCCGGCGCTTCCTTCCCGTCTTCCATCTGCTTGATGGCCGCGAGCAGTGCTTTGCGTAGTTCGATAATGACGATGTCGGTCGATCCAAGATGTTCCTGGCTGCGGTCTTGAATGACGCCGGCCGTCTCGATGGCGAAGGCATCCTGCGCGCCGGCGTAGCGGCCAAGCCCAGTCCAAGTATCCCCGCGTTTCATCTCCTCGCGGTCCTGAAGATAGCGGTTCTCCAAACGGCGGGTGTGGCGGCCGTCAGGGGCGACGTGCTGATTGCGCACTGCGGTAAAGCCTTCTTTGTCGAGTGGAACCTTCTGGCTATAGATGAACTCGAAGCGGCAATGGCTGTGGTCGTCGATGGGCACGTACCAGCGCCCTTGATAGCCGGTCACGGGCGGCGGCTCGCTGCTGACCGGCGTGGTGCCGCAAGGATAGATATAGTTGTTCACGCGCAGATAATTCTGGCCGTCTGCCATCTTTCGCAGCGCATGGATGCGCACGCCAAAGCTCGTGCGTTCGATGTCGAGCTTCGGGCACGGGTCCTCGCTGAACATGCGCGCCTGGCCGCCCGGCAACGAACCGCCGACCGGGCCGGGGCTCAGGCGATGCAGATAGGAGACGTGCGAGGGGTCGGTCGAACTCTCCAAGCCCTGCAGCCAATTGGAATCCTGGATTACGCGGAATGCCTTGCGATGCGGCAATGGTGCCGTCAGGAAATCGAAATTGGGAATCTGCGGCGCTTCGCCTTCGCCCATATATGCCCAGATCACGCCGCCCTTCTGCTGCACTGGATAGGACACCTGGCGCACCTTATGGCAGAACTTCTTGTCTTCGGGCTCAGCGGGCTGATCGATGCATTGGCCGTTCACGTCGAACAGCCAGCCGTGATAGAGACAGCGCAGCCCGCCGTTCTCGACGCGGCCGTAGGAGAGATCGGTGCCGCGATGGGCGCAATGCAGCCCGATGAGGCCGAGGCGATCCTTGTCGTCACGGAACAGAACTAATTCTTCGTTCATGATCTTGACCGGCAAGGGGGCGCCGCCGATCGGCATTTCCTCGTCGGTGGCGACGGGCTGCCAATAGCTGCGTAGCAGCTTGCCGCCCGGCGTACCGGGGCCGGTCAGGGTGACGAGTTCGTTCTGCTTCTGCGACAACATGTTTCAACTCCCTCTTACGATACTTTATTTCCAAATGTAATCGTCGATCCGCACGTCGGCGACCGAATGCGAGCTCTTGGCGATACGGACATCGGAGGAGTGCGCCACCACGATAGGCTGCTCGATCATTGGATAGATGTAGGATTGAAGGTTCACGCGGTCGAGCGCTTCGGTGTAGATCGCGGTGCGTTTGGCAATGTCAGGCTCGACCGAACCCCTTGCCGCGATAGCGAGAATCGACGGATCGCCGGAATAATCGCGTTCGGCGCCAAAAAAAACATCGAAGATGTTTTCGACATTGGGCTGCGTGAAGGTCGGATAGGCGGCGAGCAGGACCGTGAGTTCGCCCTTGGCGCGCCGCGCCGTATAGACGCTGAGCGGCATTGAATCGAGCGTCGCGCGGAAGCCCGCCTTGCGGATCTCGCCGACGACTGCTTCGGCGACGTGGCGGAACGGTTCGTAGACGGAAAAGACCATATCGATGCCGTTCGGATAGCCGGCTTCGGCGAGCAGTTTCTTAGCGCCGTCGAGATCGTAGCCGGGCGGCGTGGTGGTCGCGCCACAGCCGACATTTTTCTCGAAACAGATGCTTTTTGGAATTTCGGCGATCTCGTATCCCGCGACGAAATTCTTGGCGATCTGGTCGCGCGGAATCGCCTTGATGAAGGCCTGGCGCACGCGCAGATCCTTGAATGCCTTGTTGTTTGACCGGCCCGCCGCGTCGATGGTGATGTACATCAGCCGTTTGCTGGAAACCGGTGTAACCGCGATGTTCTTCTGCTTGGAAAGTTCGCTCGCCATGTCTTCCGTGACATTGGTGATCACATTGACTTCGCCGGTAAGAAGCTTGGCGATTTGGGTTTGCCGATCGGGAACGGGGACGGACTGGATTCTGCCGATGGCCGCGCGATGGTGCGGGAAGCTTTTCAGCGCGGGTGCGAAGCGCTCGACGAGAACGCCCGCGTTCGCATCGACCGAGATTACCTTGTAGGGGCCCGTGCCCGACGGTGAGACACGACCATAATCGGATTTCTCGGTGAGTTTCTTGTGAAGCGCGGAATCGTAGAATGAAAAGCTGTAGGCAAGATTGAACATATCGACCGCCAACGGCTCGTGCATTGCGATCCGTACCTTGTGCGGTCCCAGTATCTCGGCGGACTTCACCCAGTTGTAACGGTTTTTGAAGCGCAGCGGCACCTTGGGGTCGAGTAGATAGTCGATCGTGTATTTCACGTCCTCAGCGGTGAACACGTTGCCGCTGTGGAAGACGATATCGTCGCGCAGCTCGAAATCGATGGTGGACGGATCGGGCCGTGTCCAGGATTTGGCCAATTCGGGGAGGAAGGTACCGTTCACCTCGTCATAGATCGCCATGCGGCTGAATACGACGCGGCCGAACTGCGCCACCTCGACCGCCGGCTGGATATAGGCATCGATGGTCGCAAAGGGATCCTGGGTGCCCAACAGTAAAGTGTCTTTGGATTTTTGAGCGAGCGATGGAGTCGCGATAAGGCTCGCTAAAATTCCCGCACATAAAAGCCGATAGGACATAATTCGTCGCCTTCCCAAAAGATGGCCGTGTAGCCCGTGTTGTTTACGTCGCCTCCGTTTTCCCAGAACCGCCGAGTGAAGAGGTCGTTATGTTGTTTGAATAGCCGCGATACTTCTTATCTCCAGCCGAATTCGTGCGGATTGACCTGCTCGGCACGCAAGGTTCGCGCGTTGAGCTTCACATCCTTGGTATGGGTGAAGACGGGCCGGTTCGGCAAAGTCACGAAGGCATAGGCCTGATCGGTGATACGGTCGAAGACCTTGGCAACCGCTTTGCGGCGTTCGGCATCGTCGAGGATCGCATAAGTCGCTGCCGCCATTTTTTCGAGTTCGGGATCGAGATATTCGCGGCTTTCGATATGACGGCCAATCTGCCCTGAAACCTCGAACATGCCGCCGCCGCTCCAACCGTAAAGACCGATATCGACTTTACCCTGATTGATAAGCTGGACGCGCTGAGCGGTGGGATGTTGGCGCACTGTCGCGCGAACGCCGACTGCCCGGAGCATTCCGGCAATGGCTGTCGCTTCGTTTGCCTGTGAGGGAAAGCAGCTTATGACGACGTCGAATCCATCGGCATAGCCGGCCTCGGCCAATAGTTTTTTGGCGGCGGCGGGATCGTAGGCCGGCACCGGTTTGGTGAACCCGCAGCCGAGCTGTTCCTTCGAGCACAGCCCTTCGTCCGGCTTCATTTCCGCAGCCAAATTTCCGAATCTCACTTTGAGGACGGCATTGACGTCGATCGCCTTGATGATCGCGGTGCGCACGCGCACGTCGCCGAGCGCCTTCACGTTATCCCAGCCCTTAGATGGGAATCCGAGAAAGGTGTAGCCGACATTGGGCGGCCCCAGCGTGACGTCGAAGCGCCCGCTTTGCTTCAATGCATCGGCTTGATCGGGCGGAAGATCGACAGCGACGTCGGCTTCGCCGGTCAGCAGAGACGCGGTAAGTGTCCCCATGTCCTTGATCGGCATCGATACGACTCGTCCCACGCCGGAGGCTGCCTTCACCGCACTCGGAACGTAGTCCTTGTATTTGTCACCAATGATTCCGGTATTTTGATCCATCTGCACGATGCGCAGAGGGCCAGTGCCGACTGGGCGCGATCCGAAGTCCAGCTTATTGGCAGCCGGGCCGTGCACATGTTCCGGATACATCGGAGTGCGCGAGGCAAGATACATGAGCCCGTCGACCGAGGGCTGTTTTGCGATGACGCGCACCTTGGTTGGGCTGAGCTTTTCGACCGAGGCGATCCACGCCCAGTAGGCTTTGTAGCGCAGGGTGACTTTGGGATCGGTTAGGTAATTGAGCGTATAGACGACATCGTCGGCATCGAATTTTTGCCCGTCATGCCACTTCACGTCGGTACGCAGATCGAATTCATAAGTGAGTGGGTCGATCTGCTTATACGATGTGGCCAGATGGCCGATGATCTGGATTTTAGCCGGGTCAAAGGCCAGCAGCATGTCGTAGACGGACGGACCGTAGACGTTGGCAAAAGAACTCGGTTGGAGATAGGTATCGATGCCCGCATCCGGATCGTTAACCGGCAGCCGCAGCGTGTCCTTGGATTTCTGGGCCAAGGCGGGCGCTCCCGCACAGAGCATGGCGAGTCCGGCGATCCCTGCGGCTTTCAGCAGCCTCATTGAATGTCTCCCTGTAGTATTTTTGTACGAGGGAATTAAGTCTCCCCCTGGGAACCATTGTGTCTGTTCATGGTCCGATAGACAAGGCGGGGACGGCCGCCGGTTGGGACGCAGCCCATTGTTTTCGGCGCTATGGCACCACGACGAAATTTGTGAAGCCGCCGTCGCCATCCTTGAGGGCGGCGATAGCCTCGTTGACCTTGGCGAGCGGATAGCGGCGATGCTCGAAATGCGATAGATCGAGGGTGCCGACACGCGCCATCTCGGCCATGTCGCGGCCGTCGTCCGGGGTGGACGAGCGCCCGGCGGTCAGAGTGAGGTTTCGGCTTTTCATATAATAAGGCGGGATGACGAGGTCGTCGGAAACGCCGCCGACATCGACCCAGGTTCCGCCCATGCGCAGCGATTTGATCCCGTCGAGTTGCGCCGAGGCGGGCGCCCCGGGGGGCAGGGCATCGACCACGCCGTCGACCCCCTCGTGATCGGTGACGCTCATCGCCCAGTCGCGGACGGATTCGCCCGGTGTGGCGGAAAAGGTTTCGATGCGCGCGGGCGCCAGGGCCTTAACCCGGGACAGCAGATCTTTGTCGCGGGCGACGCCCAGGATTTTTGCGACGCCCATCGCAAGGGCGAGGAGCACGGTTCCGACGCCAAGTGTTCCGGTGACGCCATTTATGAGCACCGAGCTTGATGGGCGAAGGCCGGTCTTGCGCAGCGCTCCATAGCCGGCTCCGAGATAGCCGAAGCGCGAGGCTGCCTCGAAGGAAATATTGTCGGGCAATTTCGTCAAGGCGGTGGCGAGCGCCATGGTATATTGCGCCAAACCGCCGTGCGGATACTGTTCGAACACTTTTTGCGACAATGGGCCGCGGCCGAAATAGCCCTGATAGACGAAGCTCTCGCAATTTAGGGGTTGGCCCGCGCGGCAAAAGCGGCACGAGCCGCAACCGCGCGCCGGATTGACATAGACTCGATCGCCGGGCCGCACGGCAAAGACATGTTCGCCGACCTCGGAGACCACGCCGACCGCATCGAGTCCGAAAATCGCAGGCAGTTTGGGCAGGGGCAGATTGGGCACCAGACGCGGCCAATCGGCGGACAGCACATTCTTCAGATTGGGGACGATATTGCAGGCCTTCACCGCGACCACAACATCGCCGTTGCGTGCGCGCGGCATGGGCACTTCGTCCAGGTGCAAGGGGCCGCCGGTCACATGCTGGCGGGCGGCGATCATGGTGTCGGTCATTGAAGTTTCTTGCGTCAGCGATAGGCGGCAGCGCGGATCGCCTCAGGCGTGAAGGGTAAGCGGCGCAGACGCAATCCGGTCGCATCCTTGATCGCATTGGCTATGGCGCCGGCGGCCGGACCCGACGAGGCTTCGCCGGCACCCAGGAAAGGTGCGCCGGGGCGTTCCATGAGGATGGTTTCAATCTCCGGCACGTTATCGAAGCGCAGGATGGGATAGCTGTCCCAATCGCGGCTCGTGATGCCGTCGCGGTCGTATTTCACTTCCTCGTACAGCGTCCAACTCGCGGCCTGCAACACGCCGCCTTCCATCTGCGCGGCGATGCCGTCGCGATCTACGATCTCGCCCGCGTCGGCCGCAATGACGCAGCGATGGAGCTTCACTTCGGCGGCGTCGTTGACCGACACTTCGATGCCGACGGCGCAATAGGTCTTCTGGTTCTTGTAGCGCGCGAAGCCGAAGCCGCGTCCGTATCCGGCCGGTTTTTTGTCGCGGTTGAGGGCGGTGTTGCAGGCTTCAATGACGTCGATGGCGCGTTGGTCGGCGAGATTGCGGATGCGAAGGGCGATGGGATCGAGGCCGCCCGCTTCGGCCAGTTCGTCGATAAAGGATTCGAGCGCGAAGACATTGGCATAGGCGCCGAGCGTGCGCATCGCCGAGGTGCGCAACGGTAGGCCGCGCACAAGGTTCTTCACCAGCCGCTGGTTGTCGAATGTATAAAGCGGTTCCTGATTGCGATGGATGCCGACGTGATGGCCCATGCTCGGGGTCGCCACAGGCGGCGGCACCGGATCTGCGAGATAGCGCGCCGCCAACAGGCGCGCGGCACCCGACTTATTGCCGGTCGAGCGCGGACGCATATTGTGCGTATCGCCGTAGCTTTCGTGCGACCACGCCAACACTTTGCCCGACGCATCGAGGCTCGCCTGCAACTCCATCACCATGGCGGTGGTGTAAGGCTCCCAAGCATGTTCGTCGTCGCGCGTCCATTTCAGCAGGACGGGCTTGCCGGGATTGGCGCGCGCGACCAGGGCGGCGTCGAGCGCCACATCGTCGGCGCCGTTATGGCCGTAGCAGCCGGCCCCGATGGCATGGATCACTCTGATCGCCTCGATGGGCATGTCGAGCGCCTCGGCCATGGCTTCGCGCAACACATAGATGCCTTGGCTATGCGTCCAGACCGTCATCTGGCCGTTCTCGAACTTGGCGAGCGCTGCCGACGGCCCGATGGTGCCGTGCATGTTGTAGGGACGTTCGTAACGCGCCTGATGCGTGACGGCGGCATTGGCGGGCGGGGCGGGCAGCGCAGGCACGGCTTCCTTGACCGGAGAGCCTTTTATCACCGGCAGGCTGACACGCTCATTGGCAGTGAGATTCTTGAACAGATCGCCTTCGGGCAATCCCTTGCCCCGATCCCACGTCGCGGCGGCGGCCAACCGTTCCGCACCTTTGAGCACAGCATATTCGTCCGGTCCGGCGACGGCGAGGAACGATCCGTCGCGTACGATGCCGAGTCCGGCACTCTTAAACTTGGCGTCGTCGAGTTTCGCGAGTGTCGCGTGATAATGCGGCGGGCGGACGACGCGGGCATGGAGCATACCGGGCATCTGCATGTCGTGGACGTATTTGGCGCTACCGCCGACGAGGTCCGCCATGCCGCGCGCGGTGACCCGCGTGCCGACATGTTTGAAGCTTTTCGGATCTTTCGTTTTGGCCGTCTGATCGACCGGAATCCCGAAGGGCTTGCCCCCTGCGAGTTCGGCATAGGTGATGGATCGGTTGGTGGCGCGCGCGCGGATCAAACCATCGACGATGTCGAGCGCGTCTTCCGCGACGCCCAATTGTCTGGCCGCCAGCGCCAGGAGATGCTTGCGCGCGGTCGCGGTGGCGCGGCGCACGGCGTCGCCGGATTCCTCCATCGAATTGCTGCCCGACGTGACCCCTTCGTCGGGTGCCACATCGGTTTCTACGGCCGCGATATCGATGCGGGTCGGATCGATGTCCAATTCCTCGGCCGCGATCAGGGTCAGCGCGGTCGAGATGCGCTGGCCGATATCGACCTTGCCGGTGCGCACCAGCACGCGACCATCCGCGCCGATGGCCAGCCACTGGTCGAGATTGGGTTGTTTGACGAGGCTTCCGTTAGGCATTGGATTTCTCCGCGACGACGCGTTCGATGGCCTTGAAGATTCGCGTATGCGAGCCGCATCTGCAGAGATGACCGTTCAGGGCCTCGATGATTTCGGGGCGCGAAGGTTTGGGCTTGGCGCTCAGCAGTGCCGTCACTTCGGATACCATGCCCGGCGTGCAATAGCCGCATTGCGCCGCGTTCTCGGCCACAAAGGCGCGCTGCACGGCGCTGCCGAGCGCATGCGCCGCAAGTCCTTCTATGGTCACGATCTTCGTGCCGTTGAATTCCGAAACGGTTTTGACGCAGCTCAGCACGCTTTGGCCGTCGGCCATCACCGTGCAGGCGCCGCATTGCTCGAGCCCGCAGCCGAGCTTCACGCCGGTGAGGCCGAGTTGATTGCGCAAAACGAATATCAGCGGTGTCGCCGGATCGGCCTCGATCTTATGCTCGGTCCCATTCACGTGCAGAGTGACGGTCATTCTCTTCCCTCGCGTTTATCGCGGCGATACCAGGGGAACCACCGACACAATATCCAATTCATTCGGAACTCGAAGGTCAAGCCGAACGCGCATATCGATGGCACGCCGTTCGGAGATCGCCTTCTCCCTAGCCGAATTTCACGGAACGCATGGAAAAGGCGCGGTCGAACCCGGTGATCGGGTAGCTCACCGGATCGTCGTCATTGGCGGCCCCGGCGACATAGAGCAGCGGGAAATAATGATCGAAGCCGCTATGGGCTTCTTCGCCCGCCTGACTGTTTGCGAGGCGCGCAAGCTCGTCGGCATCGTGGCGCGCGGTTGCGTCCGCGACCAGGGAATCGAACCGCGATGACCAGTCGGGTACCACGCCTTCGCGCTGGCTCCAGAAACCCACCCGCATATTGTGGGTGATGTTGCCGGTGCCGAGAATCAGCACGCCTTCGTCGCGCAAGGGGGCGAGCGCACGTCCGATCGCCACATGGACCTCGGCCTCCAGGCGTTGATCGATGCTGAGCTGGACGGTCGGGATGTCGGCCTGCGGATACATATGGAGCAGGACGCTCCATGTGCCGTGATCGAGACCCCACTTGTCGGTGAGCTGCGCGTGGCCATCGAGGATATCCGACACGCGCGCCGCAAGTTCGGGCGAACCCGGGCAGCGATATTCGATATCGAATAGGGCCTGGGGGAAGCCGCCGAAATCGTGGATCGTCGGCGGCGCCACGTTGTCGGTCACATAGATGCCGGGCACATAGAAATGACCTGAGACCGACAGGATCGTCTTGGGTTTCGGGATCAGCGCCGACAGACCCTTGAAGGCGTGGGTCCATTCGTTGTCGAGAATCGCGTTCATCGGCGTGCCATGCCCGACAAAAAGTGTCGGCATGCGCACGGGAATGTTACTCCGCCGCCGCTTGGGTGATTCGGATCGGCAATTCCTGATCGTCGACGCGCGGCTGTTTGCGCAACTTTGCGCGCTGTGCCTCGGTTGCCTTCGCGTCAATGGCGAAGGTCTTGGCATCCAGGATCACGCCGTAGAAATCGCGCGCCGCTCCCAGGCTCACCAAACCATCCAACGCATCCGACTGCACGCGCTCGGGCCCGCGATCCAACGGATCGCCCCAGCCGCCGCCGCCGCTAGTCCGAACGATCACGTCGGAATCGGCGGGCACGGGATGACGATGCACGTTCATCAGCTTGAAATCGTTGTCGCCGGGCTGCTTGAGGAAATAGGCAGCACCCCCGGACGGCATGCCGCCCCACAATCCCCACGGCTTGCACTTGTTGCGTTCGGTGCGTGGCAGGTTCCAGCGTCCTTCGACCAGATTGCGCACGCGCAGATCGATGCCGAGGCCGCCGCGGTTCTTGCCCGGGCCGCCGGAATCGGGCCGGAATTCGCGCGCCTCGATCACGACCGGGCATTTGAGTTCGATGGATTCGATGCAGGCGTTGCGCACGTCGCCCTGACAGACCGAGACCGTGCCGGATTCGCCGTCTTCTTCCGGACGTCCGCCCCAGCCGCCGCCCTCGATGGATTGCACGACGAAGCGCTTGCCGGTTTTGGGATCACTGCCGAAAAAGGCGACCGAGCCGCCGAGCAAGCCTGAATGGGCGGCCGGGATGAAGCTGGGCCAGGCGGGTGCCAGGGCCGCGATGATGGTATCGACCACGGTCGGCACGATATGGCTCCAGCCCGACATCGGGGCGGGATAGCGCGCCATCATGATATTGCCTTCGGGGATGATCAATTTGAGCGCCGTGAAGGAGCCTTCGTTGACCGGCTCGATCGGTGTGGTGAGAGCTTTGTAGGCGACGCGCGCCGCGGCGAGGGTGCGCGCGTTGATGGCGGATTTGCGTTCGCCCGAGCAACCCGACAGATCGATGGTCATGTCGCTGCCCGAAACCGTGACGCGGGCATGGATGCGGACCGGATCGTTGGGGATCAGGCCGTCGTCGTCGATCCAGCTTTCGGCCTCGTAGACGCCGTCCGGAATCCCGGCCACGACATTGCGGCATTTGCGCTCGGACTCGTCGAAGACGACCTTGATCGATTCCAGGATCGTCTCGCGGCCGTATTTGTCGAACAGCTCGTCCATGCGGCGCGAGGCGAGCTTGCAGGCAGCGACCTGCGAGCGCATGTCTCCGAAGGAGGCGTCGGGGAATCGGATATTGTCGCGGATGACCTTGATGAGGACTTCGTTCGGCTTGCCGGCCTCGTAGATCTTCAACTGGTCGAGCTGCAAGCCCTCCATCCACGGGTCGGTCACGCGGGTGCCGCCGCCGAATCCGGTCGACACACCGCCGACATCGATCCAATGGGCGCGCACCATGGCGAAGCAGAGCAGCTCGCCGTCGCGGATGTAAGGCGTGTAGATGACGATATTGTTCAGATGCTGACCGGCCACCGCCTGATGGTTGGTGATGATCACATCGCCATTCTGGAACCCGTCCTTGCCGTAGCGCTTCACGCCGTCTTCGACGATCACGCCGAGATCGGCCACGAAGTGCGACACGCCGCCGACATTCTGGCAGATCAGGGCCCCGTCGGGCGCCAGCACCGCGGTGCAGAAGTCGCGCACCTCGTAGATCATCATATTGTAGGAGGTGCGCTGCAGATCGGCCGCCATCTCGTTGGCGATAGCCGGCAGCGCGTTGCGGATGACTTCCAGGGTGACTGGATCAAGCTTGGTTTTCATGAGCCGGATCATGGCCTTCGGAGGATTAAGTGTCGAGGCGAAATAACGAAAATCCGGCCTCGAACCAGGCCGTCAGCTATCTACCCCAGGGATTTGCTGGCGATCTCGTAAACCTCGCGCGACAGGTTCTTCTCGGCCAGGATACGCGTCAGCGCCGCCTTCATCTTGGCCTGGCGTCCCGCATCGAAACGCTTCCAGCGCCCGAGCGGGCTGAGCAGGCGGGCGGCGACCTGCGGATTGCTGACGTTCAGCTCGATCGTGCGTTCGGCATGGAAATCGTATCCCGCCCCGTCGGCGGCGTGATAGCGCAGCGGATTGGCCATTGTGAAGCTGCCGATCAGCGCGCGCACCTTGTTCGGGTTGCGCATGGAAAAGGCGGGGTGGGACATTAATTCCTTCACACGCTCCAGCGTGTCGGGCAAGGTCGAGACCGCCTGCAACCCCAGCCATTTGTCTAGCACCAAGGCGTCGTTCTTGAAACGCTCGTAGAAATCGGCGAGCGCCGCTTCGCGGTCGTCCCCGGCCACGTCCGCCAGGCGCGCGAGAGCCGCCATCCGATCGGTCATATTGTCGGCGCGGTAATATTGATCGTTCAAAAGTGCGCGCAGGCCGTGTTCCTGATCGGCGAGTTCTGCGAGATAGGCGAGCGCGGTGTTCTTGAGCGCGCGCCGCCCGGCGGGTTCCGCATCGGGGCTGTAGGGGTTCTCGTCGCGATTGGTATCGTAGAGGCGAAGGAATTCGTCCATCCAGGTTCTGGAAATGAGTCGGCGCAAGGATTCGCGCGCGGCATGGATCGCATCGACATCGATGACCTCGATGCGTTCGGCGAGATAATCCTCGCTCGGCAGAACGATCGCATTGGCGACGAATGCGCGTTCCATTTTCTCGTCGCGCAGGATCTTGCCGATAGCCGCTACGAAGGCGGAATCGAAGGTCGGTGCTGCACCTTTTTGGATTTGCGCGACGGCCGCGAGCAGCATGTCGGTCGCATATTGCTGGCCGGCCTCCCAACGCGCGAAGGGATCGGGATCGTGCGCCATCAGGAAGACAAGCTCGGCGCCGCTCCGCACCGCCTTCACGATCACGGGTGCCGAGAAGCCGCGATTGAGCGATAGCGCCTTCGGCTCCGGCACGCCGGCGAAGCGGAAGGTCTGTTTCGCGGATGTGATTTGCAGCACGCCGCCCGCAACGGGTTTGCCATCGATACGCAGCGGAACGTCGCGGCCCTGCGCGTCGAGCAGGCCGACGGCGAAGGGCAGGTGCATGGGTTTCTTGTCGGGCTGGCCCGGCGTCGGCGGCACGGTCTGTGCGACCGTCAATTCATAGGCGCCGGATTGCGAATCGTAGTGTCCGTCCACAGCGAGTTCCGGGGTGCCGGCTTGGGCATACCAGAATTTGAAGTGATCGAGGTTGAGCCCGCCGGCGTCGGCCATGGCGGCGGCGAAATCGTCGCAGGTGGCGGCTTCGCCGTCGTGGCGCTCGACATAGAGCTTCATGCCCTTTTGGAATCCGTCCTCGCCCAGCATGGTGTGAATCATGCGGATGACCTCGGCGCCCTTCTGATAGACCGTCGCGGTATAGAAATTGTCGATTGCGATGTAAGAATCGGGGCGCACCGGATGGGCGAGCGGCCCGGCATCTTCGGGGAATTGGCGCGCGCGCAACCCGCGCACGTCTTGTATTCGCTTGACCGGGCGCGAGCGCATGTCCGACGAGAATTCCTGATCGCGGAAAACCGTGAGCCCTTCCTTGAGGCTCAGTTGGAACCAATCGCGACACGTGATGCGGTCGCCGGTCCAGTTATGGAAATATTCGTGCGCGACGACGGTTTCGATCCCGGCATAATCGTCGTCGGTGGCGGTCTCGGGATCGGCGAGGATGTATTTGTCGTTGAAGACATTGAGGCTCTTGTTCTCCATCGCCCCCATGTTGAAATCGCTGACGGCGACGATGTTGAACAAGTCGAGATCGTATTCGAGGCCGAAGCGGTCCTCGTCCCATTTCATCGCGCGCTTGAGCGAATCCATCGCATAGGCCGAACGAGGCGCCTTGCCGTGCTCGACGAAAATGCGGAGTTGGACCTTGCGGCCGGAGCGCGTGGTGAAGCTGTCTTCGTTGACGGCGAGATCGCCGGCGACCAGCGCGAACAGATAGGCGGGCTTTGGGAAGGGATCTTCCCAAACCGCAATATGGCGACCATTGGGAAGCTCGCTGCTTTCCACCAGATTGCCATTGGACAGTAGGATCGGATAGGCGGCGCGGTCGGCGCGGATGGTGGTGCGATAGACCGCCATCACGTCGGGCCGGTCGAGGAAATAGGTGATGCGGCGAAATCCCTGCGCCTCGCATTGGGTGCAGAAAACATTGTTGGAGACGAACAGGCCGGTGAGTTGAGTGTTGGCGGCGGGATGAATGTCGGTTTCGATCTCCAGCGTGAAGGATTCGGGCGGCGAGCGGATGGTGAGGCCGATGGCGTCCACACTGTATTGACCAATGGCGAGCGCCTTGCCGTCGACCGCCACGCTCACCAGCTTCAGATCCTCACCGTCGAGCACCAGCGGTCGCACGCCTTTGTCGCGGTCGTAGGAAGCGCGGATCGTCAGGCGCGATTTAACCCGTGTCGTCTCCGGCCCAAGGTCGAATTCTAGGGCAACCGTCTCGATCCGGTAATCGGGCGGGGTGTAATCCGCGCGGCGGATAGCGGTCGGCTGGGCGTTGTTCATCGGGGCTCCTGTCATACGGACTTATCCGCATTCATTCATGCAAGATGGCCCGCCCGGAGGGGTTCGGCAATGCGCACGCCCGGCGGCCTATCGGGTGCAAAAATGTAGTTGACTGAGGCAATGAAAGGCTCTTAGGTGCCTCACCCGCGTGGCGCCCCTTTTTGGGGAACTACGACCATGTGCGGCACCCAATATTGGGCCAAGGAGAGGCGGACCGATGGCATCGAAAATCTACAAACATATGATTCCGTTGGAGCAACAGCTCCCGAAGAATCCCGAACGCCGCAGCAAGCTGATCGACCTCGAAGAAGCGGGCAAGATCATCGCGAAGCAGAAAACCGTGTCGATCGCGGGTTCGCATTCGATGGACGGCGCGATGAGCTTGATCCGCTCGGCGATTCGCAACGGCGCCAAGGATATGACCCTGATCCCGCCGACGACGACTTCGATGGCGGCCGATCTGTGGATCGGCGCGAAGGCGCTGAAGAAGCTGTACCTCTCCTATGTCGGATTCGAATTCCTCGGCATGGCGCCCAACTTCCGCAAGGCTGCCGAAGAGGGCGATACCAGCCTTGAGATCGTGGAAGCCGACGAGCCTTTCATCCAGTTGGGCACTCAGGCGGCAGCGGGCGGTCGTCCGTTCAACGTCGTGCAGTACCTCTATGAAGCGACGGTGCATCCGCAGCTGAATAAGGAACTCAAGACGGTGGTCGATCCCTTCACGGGCAAGACCGTCTATGCGATCCC
>CAMDWJ010000033.1 GCA_945877815.1 Caenispirillum bisanense | reverse complement strand
TGGCGACACGCACCAAGCGCGTGAAGATATCGATGTTCGGCAATCTGGTGCCGCTGCTGAACCCGATCCGCGTCGCCGAGGAATATGCCATGCTCGACGTGTTGTCGGGCGGACGGCTGATCTGCGGCCTGATGCGTGGCATCCCGCACGAATATATCGCCTACAACATGCCGCCTGACGAATCGGTGGGCCGTCTCAACGAAGCGGCGAGGCTGATCAAGAAAGCCTGGACCGAGCCCAAGCCTTTCGGCTGGGAAGGGCAATATTATCAATTCCGCGCGATCTCGATCTGGCCGCGTCCACGCCAGCAGCCGCATCCGCGCATTCTCATGTCGGGCAGCAATCCGGATTCGGCGCGTAACGCGGCACGGCACGGCGCGATGCTCGGGCTCGTGTTTCTGCCGTCGCTTCCCGCCGGCCGCCAGATCATCGAAGCTTATATCGACGAGGCACGCCTGTGCGGTTGGGAGCCCACACCCGACGATATCCTGTGCGGCTTCAATACCTGCATCGCCGAGACCGACGAGAAGGCGCGCGACACGCTCGCAGGCGGTGTGCGCTATTTCATGCAGACTTTGATGATGCCCCAACGCCAGGCACAGCAGTTGGTGCTGACCAAGACACGCTATTTCGGTTCCGAGGGCGGCGCCGAGAATTTTCTTCAGCGCCTGCGCGTCGCCGGCACGCGCTCCATCGACGATGCGATCCGAGACGGCACGGTGATCTGCGGCTCGCCCGAAACCGTGGTGAAGCAGATCAGGCGTATCCATGCCGAATTGGGTTGCGGTTGGATTAATACCAATCTCAAGATCGGCAATATTGCGAACGAAGCTGTGACGCACGGCATGGAGCTATTCCGCGATTTCGTGCATGCCGAAGTTAAAGATCTCGGCACGTCGTCGAACCCTGTTCGCGCGATGGCGGGCGAATAAGATGCCAACGAAAATAACGGGTTCCAAGAACCCCGTCTTCAAGCAGCAGGTGGCAAACCTCAAATCTGGCGCGCTTACCTATTGGTTGGGCGGAAAGAAAAGCATCGACGCCGAAGGCAAGGATCACCTGCCGGTGGTCTATCTGCACGGCGCAGGCGGACTCTATAAATCGGCGACCCATGAAATGCTTGCGGCCGATCGCCGCATCTTTATGCCGATCATTCCGGGACATGACGGTACGGGCTATTTGTCCGATATCGATACAATGCCGAAGCTTGCCGGAGTGATCGCCGATTTCGTCAGAACGAAGCTCGGCGGCAAGTGTGATCTGTGGGGCCATTCTTTTGGCGGCTGGCTCGCGAGCTGGGTGGCTGCGCTGCATCCCGATATCGTCGATCTTCTGGTGCTGGAGAATCCCGCCGGTTTCCGCGTCGGCGGAAAGGGCGGCATTCCTGCCGACATTCGCGAACTCGCTCGCCAAATGTTCGCGCATCCAGAAAAGCGCATTCCCGACGACCGGACGCGCGAGGTGGTGCGAGCCAACACCGGCAAGACGCGCCATTATCATCGCGGCACGCCGTTCGATACGGACCTCGCCGAGCGCCTCAAGGATATTGAGGCGCCCACGCTGATCGCCTATGGCACCGATGAGGAGATGATCCCGATCGAGGGTATCCGCGTTTTGTGCGAAAATCTGCCGCGGCATTTCCTGATCTATGTCTACGATTCCAAACATTGCATTCATGTCGATCAGCCCGAGCGTCTATCGCGGTTGGTGCGCGATTTTTTTGATCGAGGCGAGGCCTTCATCGTGACTAGCGTCGCCGCCGAATAATCACCAAACAGGACTGGAACTCTCAAATGGCGGATCGCCCGCTTCCTCTCGCCGGAAAAGTTGCCATCGTGACGGGCTCGACGCGTCGCATCGGGCTGGCCATCGCGAAACGCCTGTCCGCCGATGGCGCCTCTATCGTGATCACCACGAGCCGTCGCAAGGAGGCGATGGACAAGACCGTCGCCGACATCAAGGCGACGGGCGGCAAAGCTATCGGCCATCTCGCCGACCTCACCCAGGAAGCGGATGTGAAGGGCCTGATCGCCGCGGCCGTCAAGGAATTCGGCGCAATCGACATCATCGTGCACAACGCGGTCGACCGGAATCACGAGTCGTTGGAAAAGATCACGCTGGACGCCTGGCGCCATACCTTCGCGGTGATCGTCGACGGCGGGATGATGCTTGCCAAGTTCGGCGCGCCGCATATGCGCGCCGGCGGTTCCATCATTTATATTGGCGGCGGCTCGGCCTTCACCGGCGTCCCCAGCCCGGCGCAGCCGACCGCAAAGATGGCGTTGGTCGGCCTCACGCGCTCGTTGGCCTCTGCACTGGGGCCCAAGGGCATCCGCGTCAATTGCGTCTCTCCCGGCCGTATCGAATCCGAAGAGGACGGTCCGGAGCGCTTGAAGATGCTGCGCGGCGGGCGTCCCGACGACAAAATTCCGTTGCGCCGCGCGGGCGACGTGCACGACATCGCGGATGCCGTGGCGTCCGTCGTTTCCGACGATATGCGCTATGTCACCGCGCACACCATCCATCTCACAGGCGGCTATTACGTAGGATAAGGCTCATGGCGAAAAAAGCGACCCGCAACACGACCGAAAACACCCTCAGCCGCAAGACAGCGGACTTCGTGGCCGGCGCCATGAAACGCCGCCTCGATGCCAAGATGATGGAACGCGCTAAGCTCCATTCGCTCGATACCTTCGCGGCCATGATCTCGGGCGCCGACATGATCCCCGGCGAAGCCGCCATCCGCTACGCCAAGCTTTTCACGTCTCCGAAGGGCGATGCGGGAATCATTGCGTCCAAGCTGCGCACCAACGCGGTGACGGCAGCGCTTGTGAACGGTATGACCGCGCACGCCGACGAGACCGACGATTCCAATCAATTTTCGCTGACCCATCCGGGCTGTGCTGTCATCCCGGCGGCACTCGCCATGGCGGAGCGCGAGAAGGCGAGCGGCCTCGAATTCCTCAAATCGGTCGCGGTCGGTTACGACATCTGCGCCAAGATGGGCATGGCGTTGGGCGGCCAGGCCTTCATCCGCACCGGCAAGGACAGCCACGCGGTCGCCGGCTGCATGGGGGCCGCCGCCGCCGCCGCTTCGCTCGCCGGGCTCAACGCCGCGCGCACGGCGGTCGCCCTGTCCTATGCCTCGCAATCGGCATCGGGTTTGGCGACGCTGTTCCGCGATCCCGAACATGTGGAAAAGGCCTTTGTTTTCGGCGGCCTGCCGGCGCGCGGCGGCATCGAAGCCGCGATGATGGTGCAGTCCGGCATGTCTGGGATTGCCAATCCGCTCGACGGCAAGCCCAACTTCTTCACCGCCAATAATCACCAGGGCGATATCGCCAAATCCTTCGCCACACTCGGCAAGCCGTTTGAGATCACGCGAACCAACATCAAGCGTTGGTCGGTGGGTTCGCCAGCCCAGGCGGTCATGGACGCGCTCTATGCGTTGATTACCAAATACGACATCAAGCCGGGCGATATCGTGAAGGCCGAGGTGTTTCTATCGCCGGGTTCAGCAGCCGTTGTCGATAGCCGTCCGATGCTCGATATCAATGTGCAGTACCTTTCAGCCGTCATGCTGTTGGACGGCACCCTGTCCTTTGCGGCGTCGCACGATTTCACCCGCGCGAAGAAGCCGGAGGTCGTAAACATGCTGAAGAAGGTTACCTTGTTGACCGACGCCAAGCTGGGCGGCGAGGGACAGGCGAAGAATCCGCGCCAGGGCGCCGCTGCGATCTATCTCAAGGATGGTCGCCGCGTCTATCACCACGCCAAGGCGGTGCGCGGCACGGCGGAAAATCCAATGACGGTGGAAGAGGTTGAGGCCAAGGCGCACGACCTCATCAAGCCGGTGCTGGGTGCGAAGACTGCCGGCGCGATCCTCAAGGCGATGGCGACCCTCGATAAGGCAAAGTCGGTGGACAAGCTGGTTGCCCTGATGCAGGGTAAGTGACGGAAAACGATATTTGGGGGGGCGTAAAATGGCTGGTAAAGACATCAAACTCCATTCGAGCCTGGGCGGCGAATTCGATTGCTATGTCGCGCTACCCGATACCAAGGAAAAGGTGCCTGCCATCGTACTTGCGTCGGCCGTCCATGGCGTGAACGCGGATTTGCGCGATTTGACCGATTGCTTTGCCTCGCACGGCTACATTGCCTATGCGCCGGATTTGTTTTGGCGCACCATCCCCGGGGCACTGTCGGCTGGCGACGACCGCACGAAGGAACGCTCGCAACCGCGTCTGGAAAAGATCGCGACCGGCGAGCAGGACATGCTCGATGTCGCGGCCGAAATCCGCAAGCTGCCGGGGTGCAATGGCAAGATCGCCACCATCGGTTTCTGCTATGGCGGGCCTTATGCGAGCATCGGCCCCAGGCGTCTCGGCTACGATGCGGGCATCTCGTGCCACGGTTCGCAGATGTGGTCCTACGTGCACGAGCTTGACGGCGTCACTCAGCCGGTCTGCCTGATCTGGGGCGACAAAGATCATGCCGCAACACCCGAGGTACAGGACATTTATCCGAAGCTTGCGCAAAAGATGGCGAACCTTGAAGTCCATCTGCTGCCGAATATCTTGCACGGATACATGATGGCGGGGGCCGAAAAGGCGTTCGACAAGGGCGCATACGATTTTTCCATGCAGCGCACGCTCGCGATCCTTGAAGGCTTGCGCGGCGAAGGAAAGCGCGAAGCATTGCGAAAGGCGTCGTAACCGACCGTCACCGAATTGTCCGAACCAGCCAGCGATAGTACAAGCGAGCCAAAGCCCTCATCCCACGGAACAACCACCGGATGGGTCGCTTTCCGTACACGTAGTTTTCTTTATTTCATCGTCGTCCGCGTAATCAACGGGATGGCGGGTGTCATGCTGCAACTCGCCATCGGCTGGGAAGTGTGGCGGGTTACGCGCGACGAGTTGACACTTGGCCTCATCGGCCTTGTCCTTTTCGCGCCCAACTTCCTGTTTTTTCTAGTCGCCGGCACGGTTGCCGACCGTATCTCGCGTCAGTGGATCATGGCGGCGAGCTACATACTGCAGGCAGTCTGCTCTATCTTGCTTCTTGTCGTCTTGTCCGACTCGACGCCGAGCATGCCATTGACTTATACGGTGCTGTTCCTGCTCGGCACGGCGCGCGCTTTTTCTCAGCCGGCGCAGCAATCGATGGTGCCCATCATCGTGCCGACCGAGCATTTCTCCAACGCGGTCGCCTGGGCAAGCTCGGCACATCAACTATCTGTCGTCGTCGGCCCGATGATCGCGGGCGGGCTTTTGCTGCTGGGTGCGGATGTGGTTTTCATGACGGTGGCCTGCGGCCTGCTCGTCGCGACCGCGTTTATCCTCATCGTGCGCACGCGCGGCCAAGCTAAGGCGCGCGGCCCGGTGACCCTGGACAGCCTGCTCGCCGGCATCCGCTATATCTACAATCGTCAGATTATTCTGGGCGCCATCACACTCGATCTATTCGCGGTGATCCTCGGCAGCGTGAACGCGCTTCTGCCGGTCTATGTGACGGATGTCCTAAAAGCCGACGAATTTGCCTTGGGTCTGTTGCGTGCGGCGTTGGCCGCCGGCGCGGTGACGTGTGGGCTGGCATTGACGCATATTCCGGTGCGGCGACACGCCGGCCGTATCCTGCTTGCCACAGTCGGTCTTTACGGATTTTCGACCTGTCTGTTCGGCTTTTCAACGTCGTTGTATCTGTCGTTTGCGGCACTCGCGCTGGCGGGCGTCGCCGACATGGTCAGTGTCTTCATCCGCGCGACGCTGATCCAGCTGGCGACCCCCGACGAGATGCGCGGCCGAGTCGCCTCGGTGTACGGCATGTTCACGAATGGGTCGGGACAGCTCGGCGATTTCCGCGCCGGCGTTCTGGCGGCGTTTTGGGGGGTCGTTCCGACGGTTGTAGTCAGTGCCATCGGCACAGCTGCCTTGGCGGGCCTGTGGGCCTGGTGGTTCCCGCGATTGCGCCGGGTCGATTCCCTCGATATCGAGACCTTGCGCGAAGACGTGGACCGTGGCCGCTGACACGCCCGCGAGGCCGCGGCAGGACGGCACGACAGGCTGGGTTGCCTTTCGTCATCGCGATTTCCGCTTCGTCTTCGCCAATCGGATTTTGAGCGCGACCGCCACGGCGATGTTGCAGATCGCCGTCGGCTGGGAAATGTGGCGCGTGACCCATGATCCCTTCGTGCTCGGCCTGGTCGGTTTGTGCCTGTTCTTGCCGAACCTGATCTTCTTCCTGCCCGCGGGCACCATCGCCGACCGCTTCCCGCGCCGCCGCGTGCTGATCTTTACCTACGGTGTACAGGCGCTTGCGGCCTTCCTGCTATTCCTGGTTTTTTCTTCGGAGGCTCCGTCGGAGGCTCCGTCGGTGGCGCTGGTGCTGAGTGCGATCTTCGTTGTCGGAACCGGGCGCACGTTTGGGTCGCCCGCCGGCACCGCGCTTGTGCCGAATGTGGTGCCGCCCGAGCATTTTCCGAACGCGGTCGCCTGGACCAACGCAACCTGGGAACTTGCGGTCATCGTTGGGCCGATGCTTGGCGGCTTCCTGTTGGTTGCGGGTGCGCCGACCGTGTGTGGTTTGGTCGCCTGCATCTATCTGTGCAATGCCGTCCTCATGGCGATGCTGCACACACGCGTACAGGTGATGAGCACCGAACCAGTCAGCATCAAGTCCCTGCTCGCGGGTATTCGCTATATCATGGATCGTCAGATCATCCTGGGTGCCGTCTCGCTTGATCTGTTCGCGGTGCTGCTGGGCGGGGCGACGGCGCTGCTGCCGATTTACGCGACCGATATCCTCGGTATCGGCGAAGTCGGGCTCGGCATGTTGCGCTCCTCCATCGCGGTCGGTGCGGTCATCTGCGGGGTCATTATCATCCGCGTTCCGGTGCGCCGCCACGCCGGAAATATCCTGTTGGTCACGGTTGGGATATTCGGCGCGGCCATCACGGTCTTCGGCTTTTCGACCTCGGTCTGGCTGTCGATGACGGCGCTGGCTTTTGCCGGAGCGGCGGACATGGTCAGCGTCTATATCCGCCAGACCCTGGTTCAGCTCGCGACGCCCGATCAGATGCGGGGCCGTGTATCCGCCGTCACCATGATGTTCGTCGGCGCCTCGAACGAGCTTGGCGAATTCCGTGCCGGCGGCGTCGCCGCCATGGTGGGGGTTGTTACCTCGGCGGTGGCGGGCGGCATCGGCACGATCCTGGTGGCCGCATTGTGGGCGCTTCTATTCCCGCGGTTGCGCAAGATCGATGCCCTAGAAATCGACAGCCTCCGCGACGATGAAGCGCCGACACAGCTGGAGCGTTAACCGAACGGCGATTGACACGGTGGCCTCCGAGGCCTGAAATCCGTCCGAAGAGCGCCGTAGATGCGCTTCACGGAGGCATTTCGGGAGACGGTGATGAGCAAAGCGTTCCTTGTTTCGGCGGCGTTGGCGGCGGTCGCCGTGGCCGGCACCCCAGTCCAAGCACAGAAATCCAAGGATACGATGCGGTTCGCGGTCGGCGATTCGATTCGCTACGTCGAAGGATTGTTCAACGCCGGCGTCGAAGGATTCATCCTCGACAAAGTGGTTCAGGACACGCTGCTCTACTGGGACACGATTGAGAAAAAGCTGAAGCCGCAACTTGCCACCGAATGGAAGCGCATCGACGACAAGACGCTGGAATTCAAGTTGCGTCAGAACGTCAAATTCCACGACGGGTCTGAATTCAGTGCCGACGATGTTGTCTATACGTTCGAGACTGCCATCGACCCCAAATATAATTTCCGCTTGAAGGAAACACGCTACAGCTATCTCAAAAGCGCCGAAAAGGTCGACAAATACACGGTGCGAATCCACGTCAACCAAGGTTCGGGCGTCGATCTGATCAACATCGCCAATCAGCCGCCGATTCTCCCGGCCTCGATCCATTCCAAGCTCGCGGACAAGGTCGATTTCGGCCGCACCACCATCGGCACTGGGCCATATCGTCTGGCCTCGCTCAAGGATACCGGCATATTGCTGGAGAAGGCATCCACCTACACGTGGGGTGGGTCGTCCCCCGTGGCCAAGATCGGCAGGATCGAGGTTTCGGCGATCGGCGACAAGCAAACCCAGATGGCCAAGGTGCTGGTCGACGAACTCGATATGATTTTCGATGTCGATCTCGAACAGTCCAAGGACGTGATGGAGAAGAAGAAAAACTACACGCTTTATGTCTCGCCGACCGTGAATTTCGTCTTCACCAATTTCGACACCTCAAACCGTTCCGTCAATAGCATGTTCGGCGACAAACGTCTGCGCGAAGCGGTTCTATCCGCCATCGATCGCGATGCGCTGCGTAAGGTATTCGTGCCGGAATCGATGAAGAACGAACCGAAGCTAACCTCCATGTGCCATCACTGGCTCGAGCCCTGCAAAGCCGATCCCGGACCGAAGCTGCCGGACTTCGATCCGGCCCGCGCCAAGAAATTGTTGGCTGAAGCCGGATTCCCGAACGGTTTCGATCTCGAAATTCTGACCTGGGCGCCGCCTAAGCAGGTCGCCGAGGCGGTCGCGGGCGATCTGCGCAAGGTGGGTATCCGCGCCAGCGTGAACTCGCCCGCGCGCAATGTCTTCACCAAGCTGCGTGGCGACGGCAAGGCGGTCATGCAGGTTACGATCTGGGACAATTCCGGTGGCCAGCCCGACATCGATGCGACGGCGCGCTATTTCTTCGACGATACCGCGCAAAACTACGCTCGCGATACCGAACTGATGGAGCTTGTGAATAAGGCGCGTGTCGAACTCGATCAGGGAAAGCGCGAGCAAATGTACAACCGCATCTTCGGCAAGGCCAACGAGGAACGTTACATGTCGCCGATCGTGCAGTTCCCCTCGCTGATCATCCACAGCAAGGATCTGGTGTTCGAGGATGCCAATATCCTCTACACGCAGGGCTTCGCGCTCAACCGCGTGTCGTGGGCGAAGTAAGAACGATCGCCCTCTCGCCTATCTGAGGGAGAGGGCTTCTTTCCGCCTACTGCTTCTCGATGTCCGCGAGCAGTTTCTTGTAGAAGGTCTTGGCGCCATCGACGACGTCCTTGGGCGTCGCCATGATGCGCGTGACTTCGGCATCTAGTTTTTCGCCCGCCATCAGATTGACCGGAATGTTTTTGTCCTTGGCGTCGGCCAGGAATTCCGGATCCTTCACCATGTTCTGGAAGGCGACGCGGAGCGCTTGGATCCGATCGGCGGGCACGCCCGGGGGGGCGGCGAGTGCCCGGCCGATGAGCGCGCTCGACGCATAGATTTCGACGAAGGCCTTCTCGGTCGGGGTGCGGCCGAACTCGGTGATATTGGGCACGTTCGGCAGTTCTTTCAGCCGTTCGCCCGCCACCGCATAGACCGGGATCAGTTCGCCCGATTTCAGCTTCTCGCCCTGGATATAGGCGGCAGTCACCCAGCTCACAGCGATGGAATCGGCCTCGCCTTTTTCCATGGCGAAGAAGATTTCGTTGGTGCCTTTGTAGCCAGAGACAATCTTGAATTTGGTGCCAATGAATTCGTTGAACAGTTGTGGGCCCACGGCGGTGACGCTGTTGATGCCGGTGGCACCGACGATCACCTGTTTCTTCTTCGCGTCGTCGAGGTTTGCAACGCCGGATTTCTTGGTGACGAGCCCGACGAAATCGGCATCCATCATACGGCCGATCCACCGGTAATCCTTGGCATTGAAGGGATTTCCCTCGACAAGCAGGGTCTCGAACAGCACTTCGGCGTGGGCGATGGTGATCACCGTGCCGTCCTTCGGTGCGGCCGTGTAGGTATAGCCGAGCGCCTTAAGGCCGCCCGCACCCGGCATCGATTGCAATACAAGATTGGGTTGGCCCGGAATGTGTTTCTTCAGATGTCGCACAGCCAGTTGGCCATAGAGCCCGTAAGAGCCGCCGACGTCGGCGCCAATGACGACCTGGACGTCCTTGCCCTTATAGAAATCGGCGACGGGGTCGGCGGCAAAAGCCGCGCCGGCTTGGATCGCGGCTCCGCAGGCGACGGCTAGCAACATTGAAGATCGCATTTTATTTCTCCCTGTTATTTGGCTGGATCGCTTTTGTTCGATCTCTGGAAATATTCTAATGTAAGTTATGCCATGACGGCGTCAAAATTTTTAATATCAACGGGGATGGCCATGAAAGACGATAATACAGGGGCGCAATCTCATCACGATGTGCCGGTCAATCTCGGCAATCGGCGTATGGAATGGGGCAGCGACGTCATCGCCGAAACGGTGCGCACACTCGATCTGGAATATATCGCGCTGGTGCCGGGCGCCAGTTATCGCGGTTTCCATGACAGCCTCGTCAATTATCTCGGCAACAGTGCACCGCGCATGGTGGTGTGTCTGCACGAGGAGCACGCGGTTGCCATCGCCGACGGTTACGGCAAGGCGACCGACCGGCCGATGGCCGCGGCGATCCATTCCAATGTCGGGCTGATGCATGCGTCGATGGCGATCTTCAACGCCTGGTGCGGCCGCTCGCCGATCATCATTTTCGGCGCCACCGGTCACGTCGACGCGCATAAACGCCGCCCCTGGATCGAATGGCTCCATACCTCCAAGGATCAGGGCGCCTTGATCCGCGATTATGTGAAATGGGACGACCAGCCTGCTTCGCCCGAGGCCGCTGTCGAATCGGTGCTGCGCGGCAATCAGGTCGCGCGCACTTTGCCTTATGGTCCGGTCTATATCTGTCTCGATGTTGGCTTACAGGAAGCGCCACTGGCGCGCCCGGTGCAAATCCCGCCGGCCGCCCGTTTCGCGCCGCCGTCCCCACCGGCTCCGTCCAACGAAGTAATCGCTTCGGTGCGTGCCGCGTTGCAAAAGGCAAAGGTGCCGGTGATCCTGATGGGCCGCATGTCGCGCGATCCCGAAGCCTGGGATCGCCGCGTGAAGCTGGCCGAGGCATTGGGTGCCACGGTGATCACGTCGCTGCACAATTCGGCCGCGTTCCCTTCGGCTCATCCCCTGCATATCCTGCCTGTGTGCGGCGAGCGGCCTGACAAGGCCGATGCCGCGCTGATCAATCAGGCGGATCTCATCTTGAGCCTGGATTGGCTCGATCTCGCGGGCTTCCTGCGTCAATGCACCGAGGAATCGCAAACGCAGAAACCGATCGACGCCACTGTCATTCATGTCTCGCTCGATTCCTACCTGTTCAACGGATGGGCTCTGTTCAATCAGGCTTTGGCCGCCGTGGATATCAACGTCTTGGCTGATCCCGATGCCTTTGTCTCGGCCCTGCTCGATACGGTCAAGGATGCGCCCATGCCGCGTCGTCTGCCCGCCGGGCAGCGTCACTGGATGGACGGCGAAAGGATCGCACCGCGCAAAAGCGATGCCGGGCCGCTCACCAAACTCGATATCGCGCGCGCCTATATGAAGGCGAGCGAAGGCCGCGAGGTGACGGTGACGCGCACGTGCCTCGGCTGGCCGGGTATCGCCAGCAACTTCACCCATCCGCTCGCTTACCTCGGCAAGGATGCGGGCGGCGCGGTGGGAAACGGACCCGGCCATACGGTGGGTGTCGCCCTGGCGCTCAAGGATTCGGGGCGCATCGTGCTCGGCATTCTCGGCGACGGCGATTACCTGATGGGGGTGAGCGCCTTGTGGTCGGCGGCGCGTATGCGCCTGCCGATGATGATCGTGGTCGCCAACAACAATTCCTATTTCAACGACGAGGTCCATCAGGAGCGCATGGCGGTGCAGCGCGACCGTCCGGTGGAGAATAAATGGATCGGCCAGCGCATCGACGATCCTGCGCCCGACATCTGCGGTTTCGCGCGGGCGCAAGGGTTCGAGGCGGAAAGTGTCGCGACCTACGCAGATTTGGAGCGCGGCTTCGCGCGCGGTTTGGAGATCGCCGCGGCGGGCGGGCGCTTCGTGCTCGAGGTCAATATCGTCGGCGGCTGACGCTCCCGACCGGGTTCACTCGGCCGCCGCCTTTTGTGCGGGCGCCAAATCGGTCAGGTGCGACAGCATCTTGGTCGCATTGGCATGGAAGATCTGGACGCGCTGATTATCGTCGATGCGCGCCTCGGCCAGCGCCTTGATCGTCCATTCGGTCGAGAAGTCGGTGCCGTCGGTGGCGAAAACGATCTTGTCCGCGCCATAGAGGTCGATACCCATCTCGATAGCCTTGGCCCCGAAGGAATTGCAATCGAGGAACAAGTTCGTCTTGCGCATGCGCGTCGAGGGCAGGGGATCGTTCGGCGTATCCATGTAACGGCGGTGATCCATGCGTTCGATCTCAAACGGCAGGTTGCCGCCAAGGTTATGGATATGGAACTGCGCGCCAGAATATTTGTCCAACAGATCGGTGAAGCACAGCGTGATCATGTTGGCCGACAGGCTCGACTGCATATCGATGGTGCCGAGGCGCGGGTTGACGTTTTCTGCATTGAAGGCGACGCGCGGCCATTGATCGCCGGGGCGCGGGCCCCAGTGGATGAAGGCGATCGCCTTATGGTCGTTCGCGACTTGCAGCAGCGGCTCATAATCCTTGGCGGCCTCGCGCGTCAGGAACGCATTGCCGGGCAGAACGGCGCCGACGATTCCGGGCAAGGCGAGCGCGCGCGCGAATTCGTTTGCGGCGAGCTGAATGTCGGCGAGCGGGAGCGAGGCGTAACCGGCGAAGCGTCCGGGGTGCGCCTGGCAGAATTCCGAGAGCTTGTCGTTGTACATGCGGCAGAGCGGCAATGATTCCTCGACCGGCAAACGCTCGATCCATTGCAATTGCCCGAACAGCGACAGCACGGCGGTCGAAATGCCGTAACGGTCCATCGAGCGCAGGCGTTCGTCCATATCGTCGAACATGCCCTCGATCGGGATCTGGCGGCCCTGGTTCACGAGAACCTCGGTGCCCTTCTCGGTCTTCTCGATCATGGGCGGGGAGGTTCGTGCACGGAAGGCGTCGGCGAGGAACGCGGGACGCCAATGCGAATGCATATCGATGGTCATGGGAGAAGCCTCCAGATCCGGATTTGGCCGGATTTTCGGACCTTTAGGGCGTGGGGTCAATCGCCCCGCTCAGTCGTCCTTGAATTCGTCCAGCTTCATATCCGTGCGCGACACCAGCAAATCCAATAGCCCCGGCGCGTCCTTCGCCTTGACCAGATCTTTCGACAGCGCCTTGAAGGCATCGCGGAAGTCGCCCTTGGCGTTGAAGGGGCAGACCATCAGGCAGATTTTGCAGCCGTAAAGCTTGTGGAAGAACGGCTCGCAAGCGGGCGTGTCGATATGCCAGCGGGTAAGGCCGTTCACCTCTTGCGGCTCGGACGCGATGGCCTCGCCCGGGCAGAAGCGCTCGCACATCTGGCATTTGGAGCAGACCTCGAAGATGCCGAAATCCTTGGGCCCGTCGGCAACCAGCGGCATGTCGGTGGTGACTGCGCCCAAACGGAAGGACGAGCCGAGGCTGGGCGAGATCATCGAGCCGTGTTTGCCCAGCTCGCCGAGCCCGGCGAGATAGGCCATCGCCGGCAGCGGCACGTCGCCCTCGTTGGGTTGCATGCGCGCGCTATAGCCGAAGGAGGCGATACGCTGGGCAAGGCGCACGCCGAGTTCGTCGAGTTCGTGATAGACGCGATGCACTTCGGCCTGCGAGTCCGGGCCGATATCGGCCATAACGTCGTATTTCATGCCAATGGCAAAAACGATGGCTGTCGTATGGGAAAAATCGCCGGCCTGGGTGAAGACCAGATTCGGATCGATGGCGGCGATACCTACATCGTCCGCACCCATCTCGCGCGCCAGGGCTTTGAACTCCTCGGCCATCGCCGCGGGATCGTCGATCTCGGTGCGGTTCGGGTTTACCGGCGGCTCGCGCCCCGGCCACAAAATTTCCTGGCGGATGAAGACGCTGCGCCGGGCCGAGGGCGGCATGCGTCCGCGAAAGCGTTTGGCGCGGTCGACATCGGTGCCGCCGACCCGCCCGCGCGTCGGTCGCTTCGCCTTGCTGGTGTCGATCGATCCCATCGCCTTCCCTCGCAAAAGAAAGGCCCCCGCGCGATGCGAGGGCCTGTCCGGTCTTTGTTTCGGTTTGTTACTCCGCCGCGACCGCCGTCATGTAGTCGACCCGCTCGGGGGCGTGGTCGAAGATGCCGCGCTCGTGGATCCAGTTCTGCGTCGCCTGGAAGGTTTCCTGGGTATAGGGCAGGAACACGATACGCTCGCCGACCGCGAAGCGGCGCACGTCGACTTTGTCGCGGTAACGTTCGGGGATCATGCCCGCGAAGTGGTGTTTGTATTTCTCCGGCCGCAGGTCGAGTTCCATCTGCGCCTTCTTCAGTCCGCGCATGTATTTCTCGACATCGTCGAGCGCCACGCCGTCGGGGAACATGAAGGTGATCATGAAGGTGCAGTCGGCGATCTTGCGCAGGCCCAATTCCTCGCCCGTCTGATAGGTGATGCCCCACAGGCTCGCGGCCGGCAGGTCCTTGTCAATGGCGACATCGACGCGTTGCCACGGAAGGCCGACGAATTTAAGTTTTATGTCGTTCGGCTTGAGGAAGGGTTCGAGCGCCTGGATCGTGGTGTAGTGGCTGCCTGACTGGTAGCCCACCGCGATCTCCTGGCCCGCTAAGTCTTCCGGGCGCTTGATGGGTGAATCGTTGGGCACCATGATGCCGCCCGGCGTCACCACATAGGCTTTGCCGTACATAGTGCCGATATTGTTGGCGGCGGCGTTGTTCACCGTCCAATGGCAGGCGCAGGAAATGTCGGAGCGCTGATCGCCCTTATTGCCTTTGCCCTTCTCATAGGATTGATAGGCGCCTGATTTGATTTCGACGAGGCTGCCGTCCGCTTTCTTGTTCTTTTCGCCGACGCCATGATTGTCGCTGATCTCGTAATCGAGGCCTTCGTCGGTGAAGTAGCCCATCTCGTGGGCGACGATTTCTTGCAGACGTCCGTGCGGCTGGATGATGAATCGGCTCATGGCGTGGCTCCCATTCTGTGTTGCGTGGCCCATTGACCGAGGGGCCCCTTGCGATTGCGAAACGGTAGCAAGCTGGGCATTATCCGGGAAATGGATAATCAATATATCGGTCATTGATAGAGTGAATAGTTAGAGAAGGACCGTCATGCCCCGGCTCGTCCGGGGCATCCATTGCGAGATCGGGTTGGTGTTGGCATGGACCCCCCGGACGAGCCGGGGGGTGACAGTGGAGGAAGGGACGAAAGCCATGAACATCTCCGGCGTGGACCTCAATCTCCTGGTCGCCTTCGATGCACTGATGGAGCATCGCAACGTCACCCGCGCGGCGCGCGCGATCGGACTGTCGCAGCCGGCCATGTCCAATGCGCTGTCGCGCCTGCGCGACTTGTTCGCCGACCAGCTTTTGGTGCGCGCCGGCGCCGGTATGAGCCCGACTCCCCGCGCGCTCGAAGCGCACGGTGCGGTGCGCGATGCGCTAGCCGCGATTGGCGGTGTGCTGGGCAAGGTCGAGCGGTTCGATTCCGCCCGCGACGTGCGGCGCTTCCGCGTTGCCTTCGCCGAGGACGCCGCCTTTTATCTGCTGCCGATGCTGGGCAAGCGGATCGCGGCCACGCCGGGCATCGATCTGGACGTGCTCTCGACCGCTCACGTGGCCGGCGTCGAGCTGGTGCTGGACGGCACGGCCGAGGCGAGCGTCGGCCTTGTGCCCAAGGCGCCGCCCAAAGAGCTGCGTTTCCAGACGGTGTTTCGCGAACGCTTGGTCGCCGTTGCGCGCAAGGGGCATCCGGCCTTTAAGGGCGGGCGCGTCTCGCTCAAGGATTTTATTGCCTATCCTCACATCGCCGTCCGTCCGTCGGTGGATGCCTTGAGCGGGGTCGACATGGCGCTCGCCAAAGTCGGCAAACGTCGCCGCGTCGCGCTGCTGGCGCCACATTTCATGGTGGCGCCGTATCTGATCCCGGGTACCGACATGATCGCATGTCTTGCCGAGCGTCTGGCCCGCCGTCTGGTGTCCGAAATCGGCCTTGTCATCGCCGAGCCGCCGATGACCATTCCCGCTCACGAAGCCTGCCTTGCCTGGCATCGGCGCTTCGATCAGGATCGCGGGCATATGTGGCTGCGCGAGACCATTATCGCGGAAGGCCAAAAATTGAGCTAAGCGGCTCGAGTAGTCAACCAAGCGCCTCATCCTGAGCCTGTCGAAGGATGCGGCCCCGATGCTTCGACAGGCTCAGCATGAGGGGCCTCCCAAGACGTGGCAATGAACATCTCCGGGATCGATCTTAACCTGCTCGTCGCCTTCGATGCGTTGATGGAGCATCGCAACGTGACCCGCGCCGCGCGAGCGGTGAACCTGTCGCAACCGGCCATGTCCAATGCGCTGTCGCGCCTGCGCGATCTGTTTGGCGACGAATTGCTGGTGCGCAGCCCGTCCGGCATGCGCCCGACCCCACGCGCGTTGGAAGCGCATGCGGCGGTGCGCAATGTGCTGACCGCCATCGACGGCGTGTTCGATACCACCAGCCGCTTCGATCCGGTACGCGATGCGCGCACCTTCCGCGTCGCCATGGCGGAAGACCCGTCGCTGTACCTGCTGCCCTCGCTCACGCGCCGCGTAGTCGCCGCCGCTCCGCGCGTCGAGATCGATGTGGTTTCGACCTCGACCCTATCGGGCGTCGAGCTTGTGCAGGCGGGCGAGGTCGAGGCCAGCGTCGGCATCGTGCCGAAGTCGCTGCCTAAGGATCTGCGCTTCACGCCGGTCTTCCGCGAAAAGCTGGTGGCGGTCGCGCGCAAGGGCCATCCAGCGTTCAAAAAGGCCGACGACAAGGTGGCGCTCGCCGATTTCCTCAAATATCCGCATGTGGCGCTCCGCCCCTCCATCACCGCGCCGCGGCGTCTCGACGATGCGCTGGCCAAGCTCGGCAAGCATCGCACGATCGCGGTGACCGTTCCGCATTTCATGGTCGTGCTGCATCTGCTCCCGGGCACCGACATGATCGCGGGTGTCGCCGAAAAGCTGGCGCGTCGCTCGGCCGCCGAACTCGGCCTTGTGATGCGCGAACTGCCGGTGCGCATCCCGGCCTACGATGTCTGTCTCGTCTGGAACAGGCGTTTCGACCAGGATCGCGGCCATATGTGGCTGCGCGATACCATCGTGTCGGAGGGCAAGCTGCTTTCGAAGAACGAATAAAAGAGAGATAAATCATGCGCATCGGATCGTTCAGCGTCGACGGAACCGATAGCTACAGCGTCATCACGGGCGGAGGGATTTACAATCTCGGCCCGCAACTCGGTTCGCTCTATCCCGATCTGCTCGCCGTGATTCGCGGCAACGGGTTTGACGACGTGCGCAACCACATCGCCCATGGCGAGCCCGACCTGCAGATCGAAGATGTGCGCTTCCTGCCGCTGATCACGCGACCGACCACCATCTATTGCGCGGGACGCAACTACCACGACCATGTGGCCGAGATGCGCGCGGGCGCGGTGGCGCCGGAATTCCCCACGATGTTCATCAAGACGATGGGATCTCTGGTCGCGCACGAGGATGCGGTGGTGAAGCCCAAGGTGTCCGATTGTTTCGACTACGAGGCCTAGCTTGCCATCGTCATCGGCACGGCCGGGCGGCATATCGCCAAGACGGACGCGCTCGCCCACGTCGCCGGTTATACCTGCCTGATGGACGGCTCGATCCGCGATTGGCAGCAGCGCTCCACCGACCAAGGCAAGAATTTCTGGCACTCGTCGTCCTTCGGGCCGTGGCTGGCCACACCGGACGAAGTGCCGGCGGATCGAGGCGCCTGGAAGATCCAGGGCCGCCTCAACGGAACGATCCTGCAAAGCTCGACCATCGGTCAACTCATCTATGGCATCGAGGGTCTGATTTCCTATTATTCCGCCATCGTGGAATTGCGCGCCGGCGATCTCATCTCGACCGGAACCTGCGCCGGGGTGGGACATGGCCGCAAGCCGCCGGTCTATCTCAGAGACGGCGATGTTTTCGAGGTCGAGATCGACGGGGTGGGGGTGCTGCGTAATAGGGTGGTGGCGGAAACGTGACATACGGGTACGTCCCGCGTTCCGCTGCCGTGTCTCATATGTTAGGTTTATCGCAATCAGAAGGATCCGCTCGAAGGCGGTAAAGTGGGGTGGCCACGATCGCGACCGCCGAAGAGAGTATTTCGAAATATGCCCGTAGGAGAAGATTGGTCCGGCGACAACCGCCGTACGGATCAGGAGCGCCGCAAAATCCTCGAACGTCGGCGCCAGGAACGGATCGCGGCGGCCGATGCCGCCGCCGACGCGGCTGCCAAGGCCGGCCTCCCGCCCCAGACCGCTAAGGGCGCCAGCCGCCGCAAAGCCGAGCGCCGACAAACGCAAATCTGCTTCGTCTGCCGCAACCCATTCGAGCCGAAATCGAGCGGCCAGGTCATCTGTCCGGACTGCCAGCTGGATGGCGTGCGCGGAAGCGCGGGCTCGGGTCGCAAAACCTCGCGGTTCTGATCGCGGCGGGCAGCGAAAAAGCGGCCCGTTCGCACGGGCCGCTTTCCTTCATGTGAGCTTACGATTTAGCGGTTGGGAGTTGGCGTTGCCGGACGCGCCGGGGTCGATGGTTGGGTCGCAAGTTGATCCGAACGACTATTGGTGTTGCTGGCATTCTCCCACTTACCGAGCGCCTTGACCTGCTCCTTGGTCAGCGAGGTGCGCATCGCCGCAGCCGAGGAACGCCGCCTTGCCCGCGTGCGCAACGATCCGCGCATCAAGGCGCTGACGAAGAAGGTTTGAGTCGGCGGCGAGCTGTCAAAGGCTGTCATGCCCGGACTTGGTACTGACTGTCCGGTAAGAGTCTGCTGTCGGAAAGAGCCGTCATACGCGGGCCCACTTTGGTTGTCGTGGCCGCGCATCCATCTTTGTGCCATCGAAGGAAAGATGGACGGCCGGATCAAGTCCGGCCTTGATGTTTGATCCGTTTAATTGGAAATATTTTCTTGACTTGAGGGTGTGGTCCGCGCTAGATTAGCCGCGTTCAGTATCTTCGGCGCCCCCCTCGTAGCACCCTCCCGAACACGGACGGTGAGCGCCGGGCGCGTTCGGCCAGCCGGTCAAAGAAAAAGAAAATGTCGATAGGGTGTTTATTTCCTGTCGATCCTCGGACTATCGAATGTCGATCCGATGTCGATGTCCTGTCGATCCAATGTCAACCAGATGGCGATGAGATGTCGCCCCGATGTCGATGCCCGGGAGCGCGAAAACGTTGGAAATCCGGGACTTCTGGGGGGATTTTCTCTTCTCGTCATTCCAGCGAAGGCGAGAATCCAGGAGATGCGTGAAAAAGACTGGATTCCGGCTCTTCGCTTCGCTCGGCCGGAATGACGACTACAAATCAAATCCGGCCATGACGGCTCAATTCGGCGCGACTGCTAAAAATTCAGCCCGTAGAGCTTGGCCGCGTTGTCGTGGGTGAGCGCCTTGATGGTTTCCGGCGACAGATGCGCCATCTGGCGGTCGCGCGCTTTGGTCGAATTTGGCCAGGTGCTGTCGGGATGCGGATAGTCCGACGCCCACATCACATGCCCGTCGCCGTAAAAGGGCAGAAGCGACAAGGCGACCTCGTCGTCCTGGAAGGTGGCATAGACCTGGCGCTTGAACAGCTCGCTCGGTTTCATCGTCAGCCCGGTGCCGCCGCGCGTCGACCAGAATTCGCTGGCCTCGTTCAGCCGCCAGAAGCGGTTGTCGAGCTCCTGGACCACCCACGGCAGCCAGCCGAGCCCGCTCTCGGCGAGCACGATCTTCAGCTTCGGATGGCGTTCGAGAATGCCCCAGGCGAAGAGATCGACGAAGGGGTCGAGGAACTGTTCAATATAGAGCTTGGTCGCGGTGAAGGTCGCGGCGGGCTTGCCGATCGCCGGATCGCCGGGGCGGTTGCCGCCGACGCCGATATGGAAGGACAGGATCATGCCGGTCTCTTCGATGGCGTTCCAAAACGGCTCCCACGACGCGTCGTTGAGGCGAGGCTTGGCGTCCGCGATCTGCAGATTGGCTTGTTTGAAGAAGCCCAGCCCGGCCAGGCGCTTGAGCTCCTTGGTCGCGGGTTCGGGGAATTCGGGCAGCATGGGGACGCCGAGGAGACGCTCGGGCGCCTCGGCGCACAGTTCGGCGAGCGAGTCGTTATAGACGCGGTAGCAGGCGTCGCGCAGATCGGCATCCTCGGTCTTGATGGAAAAAACCGGGCCGAAGATTACGTGGGCATAGACTCCGTCGCGATCCATGTCGGCGAGGCGCAACTTGGCCACGCCCGCGCGCAGATCGCTTGTATCGGTGATGCCGCCGCGATCATAGGCGGTGTAGTTCGATTTCGGCGCGTTGTTCGAGCCAGCCGGTTTCTTTCCGCCGCGCCAGCCACCCCACACCTTGCCGTCGCAAATCCATACGGTTTCGCCGTTGCGCTCTTCGACGTGGGGAGCGCGGTCCTTATATTCCTCCGGCATGCGCCGGGTCCAGAAATCGGCCGGCAGGTATGCGAGGTCCAGGTGATCGTCGCACGAAATGACTTTGTAATCGGTCGCCATAATCGTCTCCATCTTCACAACGCACAGGAGGCCCCAGGAGGCCTAGGGAATTAATACGACCGAGCCCGCCGTCTTGCGGTCTTCGAGATCGCGGTGCGCCTGCGCCGCGTCCTTGAGCGCGTAGGTCTTGCTCAAGTCGACCTTCAGAATGCCCCGCAAAACCAGATCGAACAACTCGTCGCTCGCCTTTTTATAATCCGCCGGGTCGGCGATGTGGGTGGAGAAGGCCGGGCGGCTGACCATCAGCGAGCCCTTTTTGGCGAGCAACAGCAAATCCAAGGGGTCGGGATGGCCGGACGCATTGCCGTAATTGCAGATGGTGGCAAAGGGGCGCATGACGTCGAGCGATTTCAGGAAAGTATCCTTGCCGACCCCGTCAAACACCGCGTGCACGCCATTCGGAGCAATCTTCTTCACCTCCGCCACGAAGTCGGTCTCGCGGTAGAGGATCGGATGGTCGCAGCCGTTGGCGGCGACGAGCCAGGCCTTAACTTGCGAGCCGACGGTGCCGAGCACCGTGGCGCCCAAATGTTTGCACCACTGCACCAGAAGCAGGCCGACGCCGCTGGCCGCCGCGTGGATCATGACTAAGTCGCCTTGCTTCGGCTTGTAGACCCGGTTGATGACCATGCTGGCGGTGAGCCCCTTGAGCATGATGGCGGCCCCCACCTGTTCGGAAATTCCGTCCGGCAGTTTCACCAGCACATGGGCCGGCAGGTTACGCTCCTCGGCGTAGGAGCCGGTGTTCTCGTAGAACGGCCCGCCGGACCCCACATAGGCGACGCGATCGCCGACCTTGACGTTTTTCACGTCGGGTGCCACCTCGGCCACGGTGCCCGCACCCTCGTTGCCAAGGATGACCGGGAACTGCAAAGGGTTGGCGATGTAGAACCCTCCGCGCCGCACGTTGATGTCGGAAAAATTGAGCGAGATGGCGGCATGTTTGATTCGAGCCTCGCCGGCTTTGAGCGCAGGCAGGGTGGCATCTTCCCAGCGCAGCACTTCGGGCCCGCCGTTCTCGTGGATACGCATCGCTTTCATGGGACGTGTTCCCTGATGTGTTGATTCGCCCGGGTTGATCCCTGGGGCGTCTTATTTAGCTTATTTGCGGGCCTTGAGAATACCGGACTCTTCGATGACCGCCGGGATGCTTTTGACGTTCATAGGCGCCATGATGTGCACGCCGGCAACCCCCGGAATTTCGGCAACTTGCTGAATGAATTCGGCGCAGACCTTGCGACCTTCGGCGCGCTGGTCGGCGGCCTTCTCGATGCGTTCGATCATCGCGTCGGGAATAATGGCGCCGAACAGGTTTTCCTTGATCCAGCGGGCGGATTTCGCGGACGCGGGCGGGCAGACGCCGAGCAGGATCTTGAGCTTCTCGGTCACGCCGTTGTCGGCCAGCACCTTGAAGTAGCGCTTGGCGATTTCGATATCCATGCAAAATTGTGTCTGCGCGAATTGGGCACCCACCGCGATCTTGCCTTGCAGGCCCGTCGGCTTCCAGTCCGCCGGCGGATCGATCGGCATATCGGCGGCGCCGATGAACATGTCGATCTCGCCGTCGATCTCGCGGCCCGAGGGCAATTGATGTTTGTCGCGCATGCCGACAATGGTGGAGATCAGATCGTTCGACTTCAGATCGAACACCGGCTTGGTGTCCGGCTGGTCGCCGGCCTTCGGATCGTCGCCGGTCAGCACCAGAACATTGTGGATGCCGAACACGTTGAAACCGAGCAGGTCCGATTGCAGCGCGATGCGATTGCGGTCGCGGCACGTCATCTGCACGATCGGATTGAAACCGTTCTGCGACAGGATTGCCGCCGCCGTGAAACTCGACATGGCGGTGCGCGCCGAGGCCGAGTCGGTGGTGTTGATGCCATCGACGAGACCTTTGAGAGGTTCCGCCTCAGCCAGAACCTTGGTGGGGCTGGCCGACAAGGGAGGCGTAATCTCGGCCGTGATGGCGAAATGCCCGGCGGCGAGGGTTTGCGCGAGGCGGTTCTCGGTCATGGGGTCCCTCTGTGTATCTTCGGTCTCTATCGACCTTTTAGCATTTACCGCTTGGTGCGGGTGATGACAAAGGATTCGTCGTAGAACCAAAGGCCTTTGTGCCGCTTCAATACCTCGGCGGTGGCGCCGAGATAATTGCCGTTCTGCATGGCGTCTGTGATCAGCTGATCTTCCACCTGTGCCACGTAAACTGCGGCGTTCCATGCGGCGAACAAGGTCGATGTGCCGATGCTGGCCGATTGCTCGACCTCGCCCGGCAAGGTGTGCATCTGATAGCGGAACAGCGAACGGTTATCGGCATAGGCCTGATAGCGGATGTCGCGGTCGCTGCGCCCCAGCTGCTCCTTCAATTCCTTGATGAGATCGTGGCGCGACACCTTGAACGGATTGTGTTCCGGCCAGATCTTCTGGACGAGTTCCAGTCCCGGATCGTTGCCGAAGGAATGGATCACCAGCATGCGGCCGCCGGGCGCGATCGCCTTGGCCAGCGGCGCCAGGACCTTTTCCGCCTTGAACTTGGCGGACATGGCGGCGCGATAGGGCTGCGAAGCAATGGCAAGATCGTACTGGCCGTCGAAATGGCCGGGGCGCGGGATCATCCGATCCAGCATGAATTTGTGGTCCTCGCGATAGAGCACCAGAACGGAGGGCCGCACATATAGCGGATTGCCGGTCGTTTCCGACGGCTTCACCTGCCAGCCATTGGAGAGGATGTTTTGCAGGCCTTTGATCTGCTCGTCGAATTCGTGACTGGTCGAGCCCTTCAGTGGAACCTCGGCCCAGTTGAGCGAAGCGGCGGCCGAAATCGATTTCGGCATCAGTTTCGGCGCTTCGGCGTAATAGAGATTGGTGACGACGAGAATCGTCGCCGGATGTTCGAAAAAGCGATCCGACATCTTCTCGAGGCCGAGGCGGACGTCTTCGAGGCTGATTTCCTTCGCGGTGATCACGAACGGAATGTGCGGAAAGCGGTTGTGCATGTCGCGCATCACGCGGGTCAGCACGCTGCCGTCGCCCATGCCGGCGTCGAACACACGTAGCGCTGGAGGGGTTGGCTTCAGATGGGCAAGCTCCATGCCGACGCGTTCAGCGACCACCCACTTCTCGGAGCAGGTGTTCACGAACATCAGGTATTTTTGGCGATTGTCGTAGAAGCGGAATGCGGTCGGCTCGTCGGCGTCCTTGCCCGTGGCCGTGGCGTCTTGGCCGGATTTGGCCGGCGCCTTCGCCCCCGGGAGTCGTTGGTGCTGTTTCGTATCCTTAACGTTCGGGACGCCCCCCTGACTTTCCATATAGGCGCGGACCCTTTCTAGGGTCCGCAAGGTTACGCTTTTGCCGGCGCGCAGACGCGCAACGAACTTGCCGTCATTGACCGCCTGCTTGCCGAACGTGGTTTCGGCGAGGTCGTGCCTGCGGCAAAAAGTTTCGATTTCGCTGAGGATGGTCTTCATGTCATTCATGGATTTTACCCGGCCCCCGACGACCGACCTCCTGTGACTTCCCAAGATTATTGCTCTGGTTATTAATGGGTCATCGCCCATTTCGCAAGGCGTTCGGGCACACTTTTTCGCTGGGTGCGGAATTTCTTCCGACCCAGACTTTTCCTGCATTTTCGCGGACTTCTATTCCGCGATGCAGAATTATCCGATGGTGGCGCGCACGCCTTTGAGAACGCCGTCGCGGTCGACGTGATTGCGCAGAACGAACAGTTCTTCTGCGCTCGGCGGCGCGGTGTTTGGCAGGTCCTTTGGGATCACCAAGTCGAAGCCTGTGTTCTTTTTGACATCCTCGACCGTATAGCCGGGATTCACCGATTTGAGGCGCATGCGCTTGCTGTCGGGCTCGAAATCCATGATCGCGAGCGGGGTGAACAAAAGCTGCGGACCCTCGGTCGTATTTTGTACCTTATCCCAACGCGAATTGCCGCCGGTCAGGTACCCCGGACCGGATATGTAATCGCACTTCTCCACCAACACGCGCGCGGTGTGATGCATGGTGTAGAGGTATGGCCGGCGCAACGTGCCGGTCCAAATCGTGCCGACCGTGCCGGGTCCGCGTACCTTCAACTGCGGATAGGTACCGATGCCGATCATGTTGATGTTGCCGTACATGTCGATCTGTAGTCCGCCGTTGAAACCCCAGTCCCAGCCGCCGGTGATTCCCATATCGACGACGTCGAGCATGTTCTTCTTGCCGGTCGATCCGATCGCGGCACGGGGGTCGGCCGATGAACGGGGCAAGCGATCGAAGGTCGGGTTGAGCCCCGATGCCCCGCCGCAGAACCACCACAAGTTCGGCGCGGTCGTGAGCACGGCGAGGCGCGCGGCGGCCATCGGCACGACGGCGGCGGCACCTACGCCGCCGAGATTGCCGTCTTCGCGCCCCAAGGTGCGTGCCATTGCAACCGCCATCAATTCGGGGATGGCGTAATCGTTGCTGCCGGAAATTGCCGCTTCGGCCATCACGCATTCTCCTGCAGAGCGAAGATGTTATCGAGGCCGACCTGGTCGAGATATTCGGCCTGCGTCTTGGGTGCCACGAAACGATCGAGATAGGTCTTGGTCTCGCCCTTGCGCACGGCATCGAAATAAATCTTGAGATGCGGCTCGTCGGCCCCGTAAACACCTGGTGAGGCAGTCGGATGCGCGCCGAAGGGCACATGTACCACGGCACTGACTTTGTGTCCGGGCAGGGTGACACGATCCACATTCTTGCGTGTATGATCGAGCGACACGATCCGTTCTGTGGAGATGATGACGGTTTTTGCGGCGGCGGCCTTGTCCGGCTCCTGATTGTTGCCGCCCCAGAATTGCGCATTGCCCAATTCGTCGCATTCTTGTGCGTGCAGGATGCAGCAATCCGCGTGCAAGGCGGGGATCGCATAACATTCGGCGCCCGTATGTGGATCCTTGATCTTTTTAAGCATCGGATTGAGGCGCGGAAGATCCGTGCCGTCATAGACGCCGGCGGGAACCGGGATGAACGGATAGCCGCCCGCCGCGGCGCGTGTGCCGAGCAGCACGAAGGGTTCGTCGCCCTCGATCACCCTCAACTTGCCGGCCTCGACCGCAGCGCGGAACCCTGGCGCGAAACCCAATGTCTCGAAACCGATATAGGACAGATAAAATGTGTCGACGCACCCAGCGGCGATCATGAGATCGGTCGCGATCGCGGTCGTCACCGGTGGAATGATCGTGAGACCGGTGGCACCGTTGCGGATCGCTGCGCGGATCAGCGCCATCGGCGAATTCACCGAATGCGAGCCTGCGAGGGAGATCACCTTGTGCCGGGCGATCATGCGGCCGGCCTCGTCGAGCGAGACGACCTTGCTGCCGGATTCCGCCATCTGATATTCCTTTTTGGATTTGTCGGACGCGACCTTACATACTGGACTATATTGCCTTTATCAACGAGTGCGGGGTACCATCCGCGCGCCGCATTTAGGAGAGCGCTTTGTCGATAGCCAAGCCCGCCGCCACCGTTGCCTCGTCAGACAGGCGGGTCACAATCCGCTCGGTACGCGATTTCGTGTCCTATCGGCTGAGCGTCCTGTCGCGCGTGCTCGATCGGACGACCGATGCGCATATGATCAAGACCTCGGCGCTGGCATTGACCGAAAACCGAATCCTGGGACTGCTATACGACGGTACCGTCGCCACCGTGCGCGCGGTCGCGAAAGAGATGTGCCTCGACAAGGCGCAGGTCAGCCGGGCCATGACGAAATTGGTGAAACATGGCTATGCCAGCCGCACCATCGATCCTGTCGATCGCCGCTCCGCCGAATTTCGCATTACCGACAAGGGGCGCGAATATTACGCCGCGCATATCGAAAAAGCGCGCGCGATGCAGCTTGAGATGCTTAAGAATCTCGATGCGAACGAGATGGCCAATCTCAATGCGGCGATTTCCAAGCTGATGACTTTCGCCGAGGAACGCGCGGAAGCGCTCGAAGAGGAATTGCAGTCGGCGGCAGCGCGCCTGGTGCGTAATATCGCCACTCCGGCCGAATAATTTATGCTGATCGGCGATTTGGTCACGGGAAACGCGCGGCGGAGTCCTGAACGCACGGCCCTGGTTTTCGAAGATGCGCGTCCGAGCTGGGCCGAATTGGACCGGCGCACCAATCGCGTCGCGCAGGCCCTCGTCAAGCTTGGCGTAAGGCCGGGCGACCGGGTGGCCTATGTCGTCGACAATTCGATCGAGTTGGTCGAGCTTTATTTCGGTATCGCCAAAAGCGGGGCGATCTCCGCCGGGATCCTACCGCGGAGCGTCGGGCGCGAAATCGCCTATATTGTCGACGATCTCGGCGCGAAGGTTCTGGTGGTTGGCGCTGAGGCCGTTCCGGCGGTCAAGGAAATTCAAGGCCAGCTCAAAAGCGTCGAAGCGATAATCGGCGTCGGGACCGATGCCTTTCTGTCTTACGAAAGGCTGTTATCACAGGCCTCCCCTGATTATCCCGCGCTGCGGATCGATCCGGATGATGTCTTCGCGGTCAAATACACGACCGGCACGACCGGGTTCCCCAAGGGCTGCATGCGAACCCATCGCGGATATTTGACGAACGTACTTGTCTATCTCGCCAAAGTACCGCATCTGCCGAGCGATATCGCGGCCATCAGTGTGCCGCTTTCGGCGGGGCTCGGCATTCATATGCTGACGACCCACGTCGCCGCCGGCATCCCGACGGTGTTGCGTCCGAGATTCGATCCCGCCGATTTGTTCGAGACGATCGCGCGCGAACGCGCCTCGATCACCTTCGGCATCCTCTCGTTGTTCGACCGTTTGGTCGAACATCCCGATTTGCCGAATGCCGATCTCAGTAGCTTGCGGATATTCACCGGAACAAGTGCGACCGGCGACTCGCGCCCCGGCATGATGCGGATCAAGGCCAACCCGACCTTCAAGGGCGGCTTTTCAAATTCCTACGGGTCGACCGAAACCGGTGGCTACGTCACATTCATGTTGCCGCACGAGACCGAGGCGGCGCTGCTCAATCCGACAAAGCCCGATCGCATGAGTTCGCTCGGCACCGAGGCGCCATTGTTCCGTGTGAGCGCGGTGGACGAAGATATGCGCGAGGTGCCGGTCGGCGAATTCGGCGAGATGGCGGTGCGTGGGCCCTCGTTGACGACCGGTTACTGGAACCGACCCGAGGAGACCGCCAAAGCCTTCCGCGACGGCTGGCTCGTGACGGGCGATCTGATCCGCAAGGACGCCGAGGGCTATATCTGGCTGTCGGGACGTAAGCGCGACATGATCAAGACGGGCGGAGTGAATGTCTATCCGGCCGAGATCGAGGCGGTGCTGGGCGAACATGCCAAGATCGATCAGATCGCCGTCATCGGCATACCCGACAAAAAATGGGGCGAGAAGGTCGTGGCCTGCGTGGTCAGCCGACACGGCTGCACCGAGGAAGAAGTGCTTACCCTTGCGAGCACGAGTCTTGCCGGATTCAAGAAACCAAAGAATGTGCTGTTCTTCGAGTCGTTGCCGACAAACGAAGTGGGCAAGGTCGTGAAAAAAGACCTGCCGGCCATGGTTGCCAAGAGATTGGGGACTGAAGGGACGCAGTGATCGGCGCCCCGCGCACCGACCGCCGTCGTGGGTAAAGCGGCCCGCCGCTAAGCCGGCAGGGGTTCCTTTCCCGGACAGGGGAACCAAAGTCGTCGCGGGCGAGTTGTATGGTCGCAGGCGGCTATTTTTGGGCAATCCATTGCATTTGGTCTGTGTGGTTTTAAGTCAGGGCGGCCTGCGGCTTCACTTGTTCGGCTGTTGGTTCTTCGACGACTTCGATGCTCCTCACCTGGAGAAAATCATGCCACTCCTCTTCCGTGCCACGCCGGCCGCTGCCGGCGCGCGGGCCGCGGCTTTGAGGGGCGCTTTATGAGCGAGCCGGTCGACGAGATCGTTTCCATCCCTAAAGCGACTGCCATGTCCGTCACTTCGGGCACAGTCACCGGCCTATTCGTTATGGGACTCTTCTATACCGCCTATTTCGCGCGCTCGATTCTGATCCCGATCACGATGGCGTTGATTTTGAGCCAGGTCCTGGCGCCGCTGATGCGTCTGCTGTCCAAGCGCATGCGTATTCCCGTTCCGATTTCGGCATCGGTGGTCGTGATCGGACTGGTCGTGGCATTCGGCTTCTCCGTAATCGCGCTGTCGAAGCCGGCGTCCGAATGGATGGACACGTTGCCGAGTGTGATTGCCGAGCTCGAACGCAAACTCAGGCCGATCGGCGGCACAATGAAGGATGTGCAGGAAACCGCGCGTCAGGTGGAGGCCATGACGGATACGGCGAAAGAGCCGGGGCGCGACAAGCCGCTCACCGTCGTCGTACGCGGCCCGTCGATCGCCGAAATGTTTCTCGGTCAAACGATGGTCTTTTCGGTCGGCGTTTCGGTTATGGTCGCACTTCTTCTGTTTCTGCTGGCCGCAGGCGACTCGGTCTTGCGCCAGGCGGTTACCATCGCGCCGAATTTCAACGAGAAGAAACGCGTGGTCGAGATCGCTCGTGAAACCGAGGGAGAAATATCGCGCTACCTCGCTTCGATCAGTGTCATCAATATCGTGGTCGGCATTTTGGTCGGTTGTGCCATGTGGACGCTTGGTATGCCCAATCCATCCTTGTGGGGTGCGATGGCCGGGCTGTTCAACTTCGTACCTTTCATCGGCGGCCTCGCCAGCCTCGTGATCATCACGCTCGTGTCCATCGTCACTTTCGACTCGACCTGGGAGACGGCCCTTCCTCCGCTCGCTTATCTTGTCATCCATCTGCTCGAAGGCCAGATCGTGACACCGCTCGTCGTATCGCGTCGATTGCTGCTCAATCCCATCGCGATCCTGCTGTCCCTGATCGTGTGGACCTGGATGTGGGGCGTAGCCGGGACCCTGCTCGCGGTGCCGATCCTCGCCATCTTCAAGATCATCTGCGATCGCGTGGATGGGCTGAGCCCGATCGCGACGCTGTTGTCGCACCAGAGGCCGGCTGTCGCCCCCGTTATCGAAAAGACGCAACCCTGAATTTCCTGCCCATGGCATCGGACCCCATGGCGCGATAATCTGTTTCCATAAAAATTCTATCGGGGAGCGGACATGGGTATGTTTGTTTTGATTCATGGCGCTTGGCACGGCGGCTGGTGCTGGAGCCGCGTCGTCGAGCGCTTGCGCGCCAAGGGTCATACGGTGTTCGCGCCAAGCCTGTCGGGCTTGGCGGAGCATGGCCATCGCATCGATGCCGCGATCGGCCACGGCCATCATATCGAGGACGCGACCCGGGTCATCGAATGGAACGATCTCAAGGATGTCGTTCTGGTCGGCCATTCCTACGGGGGATTGGTCGTCACCGGGACCGCCGCCGGGCGCGCGCGTCTGAAGATCAAGCATCTGGTCATACTCGACGGCTCGTCGCCGCTGTCGGGACAAAGCATGTTGGACATCGCACTTCCACGCGTGCGCGAAAGCTTCACCACGGGCATCAAGGACGGCTTGATGGCGCTGCCGTCGATGGAAGCCATGGGAGTGGTGGACCCGGCCGATATCGCCTGGGTAAGTGCGCGCCTGACTCCGCAGCCGGCGCGCACCTTCCAGGAACCGCTGGTGTACGACGAATCAAAGCTGGCCGGATTGCCCAAAACCTTTATCCGCTGCACCGGCGTCAATGGCGAGCGCGGCATGAGCACGACGGCAACCCGCCTCAAATCCCTGCCGGATTGGTCCTTCCACGAGCTTGCCACAGGGCACGACGCGATGGTGACGATGCCGGATGAATTGACCGCGCTTTTGATCACGGCGGCGGGACGCTAGTCTTTCGCCCAACGAGAAACGGGAGAGGCACATGCATCGAAGTACAAAAAAAATCCTCACCACCCATGTCGGTAGCCTGCCGGAGCCGGAGGGGTTGGACACCGATGCCAAACGCGCCGGAGCCGTGGCCGAGGTGGTGAAACAACAACGCGCCATCGGTCTCGATATCATCAACGAAGGTGAATACACCAAGGGCGGCGATTGGCTCTCCTATGTCGATTATCGCTTCGGCGGATTTTCCGAACGGCCGCGCAAAGACGGCAAGCCTCTGATCATGCAGGGCAAGGACCGCGAGGATTTCTCAGAATTCTACGATTATGCGGGCAAGGCGGGAATCCTGTTTTACGCACCGGGCAACCAGATACGCCATACGCGCCCGAATTGGGTCTGCACTGGACCGGTCACCTATAAAGCCCAAGCCGAGGTGCAGAAGGAGATCGATGCGATCAAGGCGCACGCGAACGGGAACGAGGTCTTTCTCACCTCCACGGCGCCGGCAAGTCTCGAAGTCTACCGCGAGAACGAATTCTATAAGAGCGAAGAGGAATATCTATTCGCCTTCGCCGACGCTCTGCGCGTCGAATATGAGGCGATCGCCAAGGCCGGACTGATTCTGCAGGTCGACGATGCCTGGCTGCCGGCTTTGTGGGACCGCATCGGTATCAAGATGGGGCTCGATGCCTTCCGCAAACGCTGCGCGGTACGGGTCGAGGCGCTCAATCATGCGTTCCGCAATATCCCCGCCGAGCAGATCCGCTATCATCTATGTTGGGGCAGTTGGCACGGCCCGCATGCCTTTGACCTGGAGATGACCCATATCGTCGATATCATGTTGAACGTGAAGGCGGAAGGTTATCTGATCGAGGCCGCCAACGCGCGCCACGAGCACGAATATGCGGTGTGGGAGAGTGTGAAGCTGCCGAAGGGCAAGATCCTGATTCCCGGCGTGATCAGCCATGCGACCGACGGGATCGAGCATCCCGAACTGGTGTCGCAGCGCATCCAGCGTTTCGCCAAACTGGTTGGCCGCGAGAATGTGATTGCCGGCGCCGATTGCGGTTTCGGCGGACGCTCACATCCGCAGATCGCATGGGCCAAGCTTAAGGCGCTGACCGAGGGAGCGGCACTCGCCAGCAAGGCGCTCGGCTACTGATCCTCGCGCGCCTCAATTCTCGCGGGTAAGGACGTGCGACAACTTGCGGATGCCTGGTGCGGCAAAAATCACGACCGGCAGTATCAAAAACCAGGATAGCAGCCACGATCCCAGCCAGTGGCCCAGAAAAAGGCCGCTCCCGAAAAACGGGATGCTTGCGATTCCGGCTGCCGCTGCCGAAGTGATGCCGGATTGGATGATGCCAAAGACGAAGTGCGCGTAACGACGCGGGATACCGAACATATAGGGCCTTACTCAAGCTAACGCGGGGTGCCACGCCGTATACGTTACTCATTCATCGTACAGATATCCGGGCTGTTGCGGCACCAGCTTTTGCCGGACGCTCCGACTTGATCGGCGGTGCAGGCGGCGAGCAAGGCGATGGCGAAGACGAGCCCGATGATTCTCATTCGATGATTTTAGCACAAAAAAAGGCCGGGATCGCTCCGGGCCTTTCGTATTCGATAGCGGAGGAGATCAGATCTCCCCCCACACCTCTCGTGCGGTCTGCACGATATGGCCGAGCTTCGCCTGGGTCTCGTCCCATGTGCAGAAGTGGCGGGGCCCGTCGCCCTTGGCGACGCGGATGGCGCCGGTGCCGAAGCCGCATTGCGCGCCGAGCGCCAGATTCTCGAGCGGCAGGAACTTCGATGCTTCATCGATGCGCCGCTTGAGCAGATCCTTACTTTCGAGCTGGGGGTTCTTGGTGGTGACCAGTCCCAGCATGACGCGCTTGTCGCGCGGCATCAGGCGCAAGGGCTCGAACCCGCCCGAACGCTCGTCGTCGTATTCGAGCAGATAACCATCGACCTTCAGACCCTTGAACAGTTTATCGGCAATGTGGTCGTAGCTGCCCGAGGCGAGCTTGCCGAAATTGCCCCGGCACATATGGAAGGCGACGGTGACATCGTCAGGCAGGCCTTTGATCGAATCGTTGACCAGCTTGATATAAGTATCGGTCAGCTCGTCCGGATCCTCGCCCATTTCCTTCACTGAGTTGCGGATCTTGGGATCGCACAAATAGGTGAAGTTGGTGTCGTCGATCTGGAGGTATTTGCAGCCGGCCTTGGCGAGATCCTGGAACTCCTGATTATAGGCGTTCGCGACGTCCGTGTAGAACTGATCGAGGTTCGGATAAGTCTTCATGTCGACGGCATCGCGCCCGCCGCGGAAATGCATCAGCGTCGGCGAGGGTACGCAAACCTTCGCGGTCTGGCTCGTCTGCGCTTTCAGGTATTTGTAATCCTCGAGCTGGATCGGTTTGGAGCGCGCGAACTTGCCGCCGGTGGCCATGCAATTCGGGCGGAAGCCCTTGGAGATGTCCTCGGTCTTATCGACGCCGAGCAGGAAGCGGCCGGGCTTCTCGCTCACATTGTCGAAGGAAGAGAGGAAATCGAGATGCCAAAGGAAGCGACGATATTCACCGTCGGTGATGCTCTTGAGACCCAAATTCTCCTGGGCCTTGGCGACATCGGCGATGGCGCGGTCTTCGATCTTGCGCAGTTCTGCCGCGCTGATCTTGCCGGCGGCCTTGTCGTCGCGGGCATCGAGGATGTAATCGGGGCGGGGCAGGCTTCCCACGTGATCGGCGCGGAACGGTGCTTTGTTTTTAGCCATTTTTGTTTCCTCCCTTCTCGTCATCCCCACTTACAAGCCGGGTCGTGACGGTTGCTGATATCTAGACGCTACCCCACACGTCGCGGGCAATCTCGACGATGCGGCCGAGCTTTGCCTTGGTGTCGTCGATTGAGCAGAATTTGCGCGTCGCATCCATGCGGCGGCGGTTCGGCTGACGCCCCGCCCCCGTGCCGAAACCGCATTGCGCGCTAACGGCCAGATTGTCGAGCGGCAGATATTTCGCGGCCTGATCGATGCGCTTCTTGACCGGAGCGGCCTCTTCGATGTTCGGATCCTTCGTGGTCAGCAGGCCGAGTACGACGCGCTTATCCTTGGGCACGAAGCGGATCGGCGCGAAATCGCCCGAACGTTCGTCGTCATATTCCAGGAAGAATCCGTCGACGTTCAGGGTGTTGAACAGCTTGTCGGCGACCGGCTCGTAAGAGCCCTTCGAGATGCGGCCGAAATTACCGCGGCACATATGCAGACATACGGTCATGTCGTCGGGCAGGCCGGCAACCGAATCGTTGATCAACTTGATATAGGTGTCGAGCAGTTCGTCCGGGTTCTCGCCGACGTTCTGGATTTCGCCGCGGATGTTACTGTCGCACAGATAGGCGAGGTTGGTGTCGTCGATCTGCAGATATTTGAGGCCGAGTTTGGCTAGATCCGTAAATTCCTCGTTATAGATCTTGGCGACGTCCGCGAAGAATAGATCCATCGTGGGATAGGCCGTCTTGTCCACCGCATCGCGCCCGCCGCGGAAATGCATCAAAGTCGGCGAGGGCACGCAGACCTTCGGGGTCTCCTTCACGACGCTCCTCAAATATTCGAAATCCTCGGTCTGGATGCCCTTTGGGCGAGCGAGCTTGCCGGTGGTCAACATGCATTGAGGACGGAAACCATTCTGATCAGCCTTGTCGGACCCGACGACGAAGCGGCCTTCGCCTTGCTTCACGTTGCCGATCTGCGAAAGAAAATCCATGTGCCACAGGGCGCGGCGATACTCGCCGTCGGTGATGCCCTTGAGGCCGAGGCCTTCCTGCCAGCCGGCGACCTCGGCGATGGCCTTGTCTTCGATCGCACGCAGTTCCTCGGCCGAGATTTTGCCGGCCGCCTTGTCGTCGCGGGCATCGAGAACATATTCGGGGCGAGGCAGGCTGCCCACATGGTCGGCGCGGAACGGTTTATGGGAGGCCATCGGTGAATCCTCTGCTGGCTTTTTATAGGCCAGTAGGCATGACTCACATCATTGCCGCTGTCAATGAAAACGGGGTGGCAAAAACGCCTATTTTATGCGGGTTTTCGAGGGATGTGGCCCACATCCGGTGCGCAATTTTGCGCCGCCGAATATGGGCCGTCGTTGCGGATCCAGGGCCTTCTTATTGGCCTTTGTAATCGTCCCACACGAGGTCGTTGATATAGACCGCAGTGGCGCTGTAGCGGTTCTTCATAATCTTCACGTCCTTGGTCAGCGCATAGGCCGCCGGCAGGGACGAGAAGGGCAGGATGTAGTTCATCTGGTTCACGCGATCGACGCCGGTGCGATAGAGCGCACGGCGTTTCTCGTCGTTGAACTCCAGATTAGCATCCTGTTGAACCTTCAAGAGGATGTCGTCTTTGTAGTAGTCGCGGTCCTGCCCGAAGAAGAAGTCGAACATGTTCATGGTGTCGGGCTGCGACGAGGTCGGATAGAATCCGAGGAACATGGTGAATTCACCTTCGCCCCGCCGCTTCACATAGACATTGAGCGTCATCGGATTGACCGTGGCGCGGATGCCGACCTTGCGCAGCTCGCCGGCGATAGCCTCGCCGATCTCGCGGACAGGTTCATGCACGTCGAGCTGAAGATCGAGTCCGTTCGGGAAGCCGGCCTCCGCAAGCAGCTTCTTCGCCTCGGCCGGATTGAAATCCGGCGGCTGGGTCGAATAGTTGCAATCGTAGGACGTATCGAGGCAGATCGCCTTGAGTTTCTGGGCAGTGCCGTGGCCCGGCACGATGTGCTTGATCAATTCGTCGCGGTTGATCGCCATCATGACCGCCTTGCGCACGCGCTGATCGGTCATGATCTTGTTCTTGGAGCGGCCGGCCGCGTCGAGCGTGACATAAACGATATCGCCGCCCGGCGTGTTGACGACCTTCATGTTCGGGTTCTGCGCGATTGATGTCGCGTTGTCCGACGAGATGTTGCGGATAGCATCCAGATTGCCGGTCAGCATTTGCGCGATCTGAGTCTGCTCGTCGGGAATGCCGGAGCCGATATAGCGGTGGACGGCTTGGCGGGCGTTCGTGTCCTTGTTGCCGTCGAACTTTTCCAGAATGATCTTTTGCTTGTCGATGCTGACCATCTTATAGGGGCCGGTCGCGGATGCCGACACGCGGCCGTAATCGTTGGGATTGTCCAGCTTGCTGAGAATCTTCGTGTCGTAAACGCGCGAGCGATAGGCCAGCATGAACAGATCGCTGGACAATGGTTGCTTCGAAGTAATGCGGACCTTGTATTCGCCCAATTTCTCGATGCTCTTCGGCCAGTCGTAGCGCGACTTGAAACGGACCTTGAGTTTCGGGTCAGCGAAGTAGTTCATGGTCCAGACCACGTCGTCCGCAGTCAGTTTATTGCCGGAATGGAAGACGATGTCCTCGCGCATCTCGAATTCATAGACCCCGGGCGTAACGATCTTCCACGATTTCGCCAGCATCGGCATATATTTCTTCTCGTGCTCCTGATAGGCGAGCAGAGACTGATAGACTGCGTGTTGAAAGGTGCCCGCTTCATCCTGCGGGAAGACAACGGGGTCGAGAACCGGAAACATGTCGTTGATGACGACGCGCATCTCGTTTTTTGATTTTTGCGCATGCGCGGGCGTGATCGCGAAAAGCGAAGCCGCCGCGAGGCCGATTGCAGCCACAGCGAAGCGTGACATGAAGTACTCCATGAATTTGTGAACTTATTTGGCAACAATGCATATATGGAACGGGCGCAAACTTTAGCGTTTACGCCCGTCCTGGTAAAGTAACTGACTTTACATGCTGGGCCTATTTTCCTTTGTAGTCGGCCCAAACGAGGTCGTTGAGATAGACTGCGGTATAACTGAAGACGTCCGGTGCGATATCGACATCCTTACTCATGGCATAGGCGGTCGGTAGCGACGAGAAGGGCACGATGTAGTTCATCTCGTTCACCCGGTCGACGGCGGCACGGTACATCGCCTGGCGCTTCTTTTCATCGAATTCGGCAGGCCCCTCGTTCATCGCCTTCAGCAAGATGTCGTCTCGGTAATAGTCACGATCCTGGCCGAAGAAGAAGTCCATGATGTTGCCGGCCTCGGGTTGCGCGCTGGTCGGGTAGAAGCCCATGAAGGCGGTAAACTCGCCGTCGCCGCGCTTCTTGACATAGACCGCCAGCGGCATCGGCTGGACCGATGCGCGGATGCCGACCTTGCGCAATTCGCCGGCCACAGCCTCCGCGATCTCGCGGACCGGTTCATGGACGTCGAGCTGCAGATCGAGACCGTTCGGAAAGCCGGCCTCGGCGAGCAGGCGTTTGGCCGTGTTCGGATCGTAAGACTGGGTCTGCGTGGTCGAGGAACAGTCGAGCGTCCATTCGAAACAGATCATCTTCAGCTTATCGGCTGTGCCGGCGCCCGGAACGATGTTCCTGATCAGGGAATCGCGGTCGATCGACATCATCAGCGCTTTGCGCACCCGTTGATCGGTCATTGCCTTGTTTTTGGAACGGCCGGCTGCGTCGAGCGTGATATAAACGATGTCTCCGGAGGCAACGTTCTTGACCTTTAGGTTCGGGTTCTGCCCCAACGACTTCGCATTGTCCGGCGAGACGTTCCGAATCGCATCGACGCCGCCGGTTAACAATTGGGCAATTTGCGATTGCTCGTCCGGCATGTTGATGCCGACGTATCGGTTGACCGCCTGGCGTTGCACGTCGTCCTTAACGTTCGTGAATTTTTCCAACACGATTTTCTGCTTATCGATGCTCACCATCTTGTAAGGACCGGACCCGGAAGCCGATATGCGGCCGTAATCTCCGTATTTCTCGTAGCCGAGCGGTTCGTGGATTTTCTTGTCGAGGATGCGGGATCTATAGGCGAGCTTCGCGAAATCGTCGGACTGCGGAACCTTGGCGCGAATCCGGACCTTGTATTCGCCGAGTTTCTCGACCGGATGGAACCAATCGTAACGTTGCTTGAAGCGGATCTTGGCGGCCGGGTCGGCGAAGAAATTCAAGGTATACATCACGTCGTCGGCGGTCAGCTTGTTGCCCGAATGGAACGTGATGTCGTCGCGCAGATCGAATTCATAGACGCCGGGGGAAACAACGCGCCAAGCTTTGGCGACGAGGCCGACGAACTTCTTCTCTTTTTCCTGGAAGGCAAAGAGCGGCGAATAGATCGTACGTGTGACCACGCCGGCTTCGTCATGCGGAAAGACGTAAGGATCGGCGACGGGAAACATATCGTTAATGGCGAAGCGCAATTCGTCTTTCGATTTTTGCGCGAACGCAGGCGCACCGACGAAGAGCGACAGGGCGGTGATGGCGAATAAGCTACACAATGCGGCGCGAGAAACGGTACGAGACATGAATACCTCCTTGTTTTCTAAGGGAGATGCATCGATACGGCGCCCGTCGCTCATGTTACGACCGCAGCGGATGTCGGCCGAATGTCTTGTTGTTTGCGCCGATACCTCCCAGATCGTGTCCCCGCCGTCCGGCGGATGACGGGGGCATCATAGCCCATTTGGGTAAGGCCACAAAGCGTGGCCGGATGGGGAGACGCCAAAATACGGCAAGGTTTCGCAAAACCATAGCCTCAGATTCACGGAACCGACACACGGCGCGGTTACACCGGCGCCCATGACGCTGGCCCTTTCCAAAGATTATCGGTCGCGAAAATGATGCTGACCCGCCGCTCCTTCGTGCGTATCGCGGGCGGGAGCATCGGTCTTCTTGTGGCCGCACCTGCCCTGGTCGGATTGGGGGCGGGGGCGCGCACGCGCTGGGGTTCGGGCGATCCCTTCAGCCTCGGCGTGGCGTCCGGCAGCCCGGTTCCAAACGGTTTTGTTTTGTGGACGCGCCTGGCGCCCGATCCCCTCTCGCCCGATCCGGCCGCGCCGGGCGGGATGACCGGCGGCGACGTCGAGATCACCTACGAAATCGCGGCCGACCCCGCGATGCGCGAGGTTGTCCGTCGCGGCCCTGCCATCGCCGAGGTGGCCTTCGCCCACTCGGTGCATGTCGAGATCGATGGCCTCGCGCCCGACCGTCCCTATTGGTATCGCTTCACCGCAGGCGAGGCATCGAGCACGATCGGGCGCGCCCGCACGGCACCCCTCGCGGGCGCTCCGCTCGATCGCTTGCGGTTCGGCTTCGTGTCCTGCTCGAACTACGAGGAAGGATATTTCTCCGCCTATCGCCATCTGGCCGATGAAGATCCCGACCTCGTACTGTTTCTCGGCGACTATATCTACGAATATGTGAATCCGCACGACGGGCGTGTGCGCGTGCACAGCGACGGCGTCGAGGCCTCCACGCTGGGCACTTACCGCAATCGCTATGCGCAATACCGGCTCGATTCCGATCTGCAGCGCCTGCACGCGACGGCGCCGTCGCTGGTGACTTGGGACGACCATGAGGTCCAGAACGACTATGGCGGTGAATGGTCCGAAAATTTCGACGAGCCCGACGTTTTCCTGGAGCGTCGAACGGCGGCCTATCGCGCCTTTTACGAACACATGCCCCTACGCCCGTCGCTCTCGCGTCCCAAAGGCGATCGTATGCGCATCTACGATCGCTTCGCTTTCGGCGATCTCGCGGAATTTTCCGTGATCGACGGACGTCAGTATCGCTCGCGCGCGGCCTGCTACATCCCGCCAAACCGTGGCGGCGGACGTCTCGAAAACGATTCTTCGTGCCCGGAACGCCGCGATCCCAACCGCACCATGCTCGGCATGCCGCAGGAAGCGTGGCTCTATAACGGTCTCACCCGCTCCAAGGCGCGCTGGAACGTGATCGCGCAGAATATGATGATGGCCGAGCTTCGCGAGCAACAGGCGGGCGGCGACTTCAAGGTCTCGACCGAGGATTGGAACGGCTATCCCGAATGCCGAGCCCGGTTGCTGCGCCATCTGCACGATAGCAAGGCGGCGAACCCGGTGGTCCTGTCCGGCGATATGCATGCCTATTGGACGAGCGATCTTCGGCTGGATTTCGATGATGAACGTGCACCCATCGTCGCTACCGAGTTCGTCGGCACGTCCGTTACTTCGGGTTGCCCTCCCTTTGAGAGTTATGCCCGTCATTTGCCAAATAACCCGCACATCCGCTTTTTCGAAAGTCGCAAACGCGGCTATGTCTCGGTCGATCTCACGCCTGCGCAGATGACGACGCGATTGCGAACCGTGTCGGACGCGACAAAGCCCGATGCGAGCGTGGCGACGCTGGAAACCTTCGTCATCGAGGACGGTCGCGCAGGCGCCATCGGCGCATAAGCGGTGCGCATCAGTGGGCAGACGGTGGGCGAATACCCACGGTTGCGAGGGAACTCTTTGTCCGTATAGTGCGGGCGTTATACTTTCCCTCTCGTCAGGAGATAACCCTTGGCCCGCGATCGTAAAATCAATCCGCCGTTCCGCGCCGATCATGTCGGCAGTTTCCTGCGTCCTCAGCGCCTGATCGCCGCGCGCGAAAAAATGGGCCTGACGGGCGGCCTGGCTTCTTCGAAGAAACTCTCCGACCAGGAAGCGGCCGAGCTGAAGAAGACCGAAGACGACGCGATCCGCGATGTCGTCAAGTTCGAGGAAGATTGCGGCCTTCAGGTCATCACCGATGGCGAGATGCGCCGCGGCTCGTGGGCCTACGATCTGATCAACAGCATCGTCGGCTTGGAATTGAAGGAGCAGACTGAGGGCGAGGGCTTCACCTTCACCAGCGGCAGCAAGCCGCCGATCGCGCACGCGGTGGGCAAGCTCGGCCGTCCCCAGGGCGGCATTGTGCTGAAGGACTACCTCTATACCAAGACGCTTACCGACCGTTGCGTGAAGGTGACGATGCCGACGCCGACGCTCGCTTATGTGCGCGGCGGCCGCGCGGCGGTGTCCAAAGATGTCTATCCGGACATCGAGGAATATTTCCACGACCTGATGAAGGTTTATCAGGACGAGATTTCCGAACTCGCCGCCAACGGCTGCACCTATGTGCAGATCGACAATACCGACTCGGCACTTCTGTGCGACCCGAAGTTCCAGGAAGCCTCGCGCCGTGTCGGGATGGACCCGCAGGACCAGTTATCGCTGCACGGCCGCCTGATCAGCGGTGCGGCGGCGAAACGTCCGGATAACGTCACGGTCAGCATGCATCTGTGCCGTGGCAATGGCCAAGGCGCCTGGCTCGCGGAAGGCGGCTACGAATACATCGCCGAAAAGCTTTTCAACGAATTCGACGTCGATGCCTTCTTCCTGGAATACGACAGCGAGCGCGCCGGCGATTTCCAGCCGCTGCGTTTCGTGCCGAAAGACAAGATGGTTGTGCTCGGACTCGTCACCACCAAGACGCCGGAAAACGACGATCGCGACACTTTGTTGCGGCGCATCGAAGCCGCGGCCAAATACGTGCCGGCGGAAAATCTATGCCTGTCGCCGCAATGCGGCTTCTCGTCGGGCGCGCGCGGCAATCCGATCACCGTCGAAGATACCCGGCGCAAGCTTGATTTAATTCAGGAGGTCGCCCGCGAAGTCTGGGGCAGTTCCTAAGTCGGACGTCAAATTCGGTCGTCATGGCCGCACTTGTTGCGGCCATCCACGAATCGATATCGGCGTAGACGCGCCTCTATCCGTGGATGCCCCGAACAAGTCGGGGCATGACGGCTCTATTTTGCAGCCCTACTTCCAGGAAAAGTCGCCGAGTACCGGAGACGATGCGCTCAGCGTGTTCTCCGAGACCTTCAAATCTTTGTTATGCGCCCACAGCATCGGCATTTCCGAGATCGGCAGGATGAATGCCTTTTCGTTCACGCGGTTGAGTCCCGGCGTATAGATCGCGGTGCGTTTGGCGTCGTCGAACTCCTGATTGCCGTCGGCATAAACCTTGTCGATGAAAGCATCCTTCCAGTAGTCGCGGTTGCCGGCGAAAAAGAAGTCCCACATGGTCGCCATGTCGGGGTGGGTGCCGGTAGGATAATTGCCAACGAAGGCGGTGAATTCGCCTTCGCCGCGCTTCTTCACGTAGACCGTCGAATTGAGCGGTTGAACCGAGGCGCGGATGCCGACCTTGCGCAGGTCACCCGTGATGGCTTCGGCGACGTATTTGACCGGTTCGAACGCGTCGATCTGCAAATCGAAGCCATTCGGATAGCCCGCTTCGGCAAGCAGCTTCTTGGCACCCTCCGGATCGTATTTGACCGGATCGGTGGTCGGCGCACAGCCCAGCATGGTTGGCAGGCAGATGCTGCGCATCATGTAGGCTTTGTCGCCGCCCGGTACGAGGGCGCGGACGATCTTTTCGCGATCGATCGCCATGATGAAGGCTTTGCGGACGCGTTCGTCGGTCATGATTTTATTGGATGACCGGCCGACTGCATCCAACGTTGCATAAAGGATCGTCGCACTCGATGTTGCGGTGACGCCGAGGTTCGGATTTCCGGCCAGCGCCTGAGCCTCGTCTGGCCCGATGTTGCGCATAAGGTCAATGCCGCCGGTTATGAGCTGGGCAACGCGGGTCTGCTTGTCGGGTAAGAATACGCCTTGCACACGCTTCACCGGCGCTTTGTAGTATGCAAGGTCGGGGAACTGATTGTCGGTGCGTTCGACCAGCGCACCTTTGTTGCGGTCGAGCGACAGAAGTTTATAGGGGCCTGTGCCGATAGCCGAGCGGCCGTAGTCGGATTTTTCGGCCAGCGCCTCGTGCGTTTCCTTGTCATATATGCGGATGCGATAAGCGAGTGTGCCGAGATCGGTCGAGAACGACGCGTTCTGGTGAAGCCGGACCTTGTTGGGGCTCAGGATTTCCACACCTTTGATCCACGAATAGCGGTCCTTGAACATCACTTTCGAGTCCGGCGCGATCAAATACTCGATTAGATATTTGACGTCCTGGGCGTCGAAGGCGTTGCCGTTGTGGAATTTGATGCCGTCGCGTAGTTCGAATTCGATGGTCTTGTCGTCGACGCGGCGGAAAGACTTCGCTAGCACGGGTATCCAGGTTTTTTTGTACTCGTCGTAACTGATCAGGTGCTGGTAGAGCACACGGATGAAGGTGTTCGATTCCTCATGCCCGATCGTGTAGCTGTCAATCGTATTGAACGGATCGTTAACGGCGAGCCGGATCGTATCGTCCTGCTTTTGGGCTAAGGCCGGACTGAGGGCGGGAATCGCCGCGAAGGCGAGCGCAGAAAGCGCGGTGAATAGACGTGATTTCATATAAAGGCCTCCCTGAAGGGACCTCATACTGCGCTAAGCTGCGGGCCGTGTCATGAAGCTGGCCACACTTCTGCCTATATTTAGTGTAGACTCCATCTTGAAATGTTCGGGTGGCCCGACCTATTGTCAGGTGTCCTGATAAATGACCGGCGGGGACTAACCGCAGGCGAGGTTTCGACGACTATAATAGGGAGCACGACCATGCGTATTTCGAAATTGGCGATCGCCACACTGACGGCGACGTTGGCCACGACACCGGCGCTCGCGCAGAAATCGCAAGATACATTGCGTATTGCGATCGTTAGCCCGTTTGCCATTTTGTCGACATATGATCTTCCGCACGAAGAGTCCGGAATGATCCATCGCGACGTCTACGATTATCTCCTGCGGTATGACGAACATAATAAGAAATTCGTTCCGGGCTTGGCCAAGTCGTGGAAGCGCATCAGCGACATGACCTTGGAATTCGAGCTGCGCGACGACATCAAGTTCCACAACGGCAACAAATTCGATGCCGCCGACGTAAAATCGACGGTCGATTATATCATCGATCCAAAATCCAAGATCACCTATGCCAGCCGTTATAATTGGGTAAAGGAGATCGAGGTGCTTGGCCCGCACAAGATACGCGTTCACGCGCGCGAGCCTGTCGCGACCGATCTCAACACGCTCGCCTACCGCTTCCAGATTTGGGACGGCGAGGTGTTGGATAAGCTCAGCGACAAAGCCGACTACGGTCGTGTCTCCCCGGTGGGGTCCGGCCTTTTCAAGGTCACCAACTACGACCGTCAAGGTATCACGGTCGAGCGCTATGAGGGCTACAACACGATCGCTGGGGCCAAGGCGCCGATCAAGCGCATCAGAGGCATTTTCATGCCGGATCGCGATACGCAGGCGGCAGAGCTGCTTACGGGCGGCATCGATTGGATTCGCGACACCACGCCCGATACAGCGAAGGCATTGGCCGAGAAGCCGAATCTGAAGGTCACCTACCTCGACACACCGCGATTCATTTACCTCGCGCTCGACTCGCAAAACAAATCGGGCAACAAGGCCTTGTCCGATCCACGCGTGCGCAAGGCGATGCACATGGCGATCGACCGCGAGAATATCATCAAATACATCGTTCCGGGCGGCGACGTGGCCGAACATGTCCAGGGATTGTGCTTCGAAAAGACGATCGGCTGCGACTATGATGTGAAGCCGCCGAAACACGATCCCGCCGCAGCCAAGAAACTGATGGCCGAAGCGGGCTATCCCAACGGGTTCGAGCTTGACTACTTGGTCTTCCAACCGGCGCGCGCGATTGCCGAGGCGGTCGCCGGCGATCTGCTCAAGATCGGCGTGAAGGCTAAGATCTCCGTCGCCAATCTCGGTCTTTACCGCAATAAGCAAGGTGCAGGCGAACTCCAGGCTTGGTCGATCTTGTTTCCGACGGGCAGTTATCCCGATGTCGGCAATATCTTCGGCGTGTTTTTCAGCGAAACCGCCTTCCACTACTACAACGATCCGATCATCACGGAAGCGATGCAGAAGGGTGAGGCCGAGTTCGATCCGGTCAAACGCACGGCCATCTATAAGAAGGCCCTCAATCGGATCAACGAGATGCACTATATCCTTCCCATCTCATCGGTTCCCGTCCTGCACGTCCACACCAAGGACGCCAAGCTCAAAACAAACATCATGAGCGCGGGCGAAACTTACATATCGGACTTCGAGTGGAACTGACGTTACGCAATTGATCGATCCGTGTACTCAATGGGCAGCCCTTCGGGGCTGCCCATTTGATATTTACGACAAGGATCACCGGTGTTGGGATCGAAAGCCCATCTTGAAATTGACGGGTGGCCCGGCTTATTGTCAGGTTACCTGATATAAGACCGGCGGGCGAAGCCCTCCGGCGAGGCTTCGACGACATAAAACGGGAGCGCGATTATGCATCTTTCCAAACTGGCATTTCTCGCCGGGTCAGCCTTTGCATTGGCCATACTGGCTCTGCCTGCATCCGCGCAGAAATCCGCCGACACTCTGCGCCTCGCGGTCATCAGCCCGTTCGCGGCGCTGTCCACGTATGATCTTCCGCACGAAGAGGCGGCGGTCTTCAGCCGCGAGATCTACGACTTCCTAATGACCTACGACGAACACAACAAAAAGTACGTTCCAGGCCTCGCTAAATCGTGGAAGCGCATCGACGACAAGACTTTGGAAATCGATCTGCGCGACGACGTCAAGTTCCACAACGGCAACAAGTTCGACTCTGCCGACGTTAAAGCGACCCTCGACTATCTGCTCGATCCGAAATCCAAGATCACCTATCAGGGCCGATATAATTGGGTGCGGGAACTTGAAATTGGCTCCTCGACGTTTCAAGTGGATTTGAGGATCTCGGGCAGCGGAGCGGCTATTAGGTAGATGACGGTTATGAATGTGGCGGTTTTCCGGTAACCGCGGGCGCGAGCCCTTGCCGCCTTGAAGATGGCATTGAGGCCCTCAA
>CAMDWJ010000032.1 GCA_945877815.1 Caenispirillum bisanense | reverse complement strand
CGATCTCGTCGCCGCCAAACGCCCCCAACTGCCCGACGACAACGGACAGGTTGGAAAAGTCGATACGGTCGGAACCGCTATTCGGATCCTGCGTCAAACTATGTCCCTAGCATTCGAGGGCCGAAAACAGGCGCTCAAGCGCTTAGTCTGCCCTTAGCCATCATATGTTAAGAGACCTTTAACAGCAAAGACGGCGGAGATTATGTGATATACATCACATTCTTGGCCGCTATTTCCCGTGGATCCGGGACATTGAGGGTCTAAACGGTCGGATAATCCGTGTAACCCTTAGCCCCGCCGCCATAGACCGTCGGCCGATCGATTTCGTTGAAGGCTGCGTTTTGGCGTAGGCGCTCCGCCAGATCCGGATTGGCGATATAAAGCTCGCCGAAGGCGACAAGATCGGCGCGGCCCTCGCCGATCACCTGATCGCCGCTCGCCCGCGTATAGCCGCCGGCGACAATGAGCGGACCGGCGAAGGCCTTGCGCACTACGGGCATGAGCAGAGGAGTGCCAGGGGGCGGCGAACGTTTCGGCACGCCGTACCCGATCGCCTCGACCAGATGGAAATAGGCGATCCGCCGCGCGTTCAATTGTTCGGCGACATAGCCGTAAAGCGCCACCGGATCGCTGTCGGAGATTCCGTCGCCGCCGGCATGGGGCGAGACGCGTACGCCGACGCGGTCGGCGCCCAGAACCGCGCTGACCGCATCGACGATCTCGAGCAGAAAGCGCGCGCGGTTGGCGATCGATCCGCCGTAGGAATCGGTGCGCTTGTTGGCGCCGTCGCGCAGGAACTGATCGATGAGATAGCAATTGGCGCCGTGCAACTCGATGCCGTCGAACCCGGCCGCATCCGAGCGCCGCGCGGCCTCGGCGAACTGGCCGACGATGCCGGGAATCTCGTTCGCCTCGAGCGCGCGTGGGGTCGCGAAATCGACCGGACCGTTCACCCCTTCGATCTGGCCCTGGGCGGCAATGGCCGACGGTGCTACGGGCAGCAGCCCCGCAGGCAGGCGGGTCGGATCGCTCTTGCGCCCAAGGTGATAGAGCTGCTGGAAGATGCGCCCGCCCGCCGCGTGCACGGCGTCGGCGACGGCGGCCCAGCGCGGCACCCAACTGTCATCGTCCATGCGCGACGAATGGGGGCGGCTGACGCTGAGCGGCGACACGCTGGTGGATTCGGTAATCAGCAGCCCGGCATCCGCGCGCGCGGCATAATAGCGCGGCACCAGGTCCGGATAGGCCCAGCGCGAGCGCGTCATCGGCGCCATCGCGATGCGGTTGGGCAAAGTCATCTGCCCGATCTTGAACGGCGAAAATAGGGTCATGCGATCCGTCTCATCTTATGCCAGGCGGTGAACACGATGGCGCCGACCACGATGGCGGCCCCGGTCAATTGCAGCGGCGTCATATATTGCCCGAGAACCAGGGTGCCGAGGAAGACGCTCGATATCGGCTCGAAATTCATGATGAGGGCGGTGCGCACTGTGCCGATCCACGAGATCGCTACGAACATGGAGACGATGGAGAAGGCATAGAAGATGCCGACGCTCAAAAACGCGGCCCAGCCCAGCGTGCTGTGCGGCAGCGGAAATTCACCGACGACAAAATCGCAGGCAAGGTACGAAAGAAAACCGGTCGCGAGCATGTGCAGCGAGACCGGACGCGAATCCCCGCCCCCCACCATGCGCGAATTGATGAGCACCAGGATGGTGATGAGGATGGCGCCGCCCAGCGCATGCGCGAAGCCGATGGGATTGAGCGTGCCGCCGCCTATGTCGAGTGCCAGGGCGAGGCCTGCGAAGGCGACGACGAGCGCGCCGGCGAGAGGCCACGTCATGCGTTCGCGCCCCAAGGCCCACGACGCGATGCCGACGAACAGCGGATAGATGTAGAAGGTGAGCACCGCAAGGGCCACCGGCATATAGGGGATGGCACCCAACAGCCCGTAGGAATAGGCGCCGAGCATGACGCCGAGTGCGAGCGAAACATACCGGCGGCGCGGGGATAGCATCACCGGCACGCGCAGCACTTTCAAGATGACGAACAGGGCAATAACCGCCAGCGCGGTGCGATAGGTCAGCACCGACAGGGGCGCCGCCCCTTCGCGATAGGCGATCGCGGCCAGCGCCGTATTGCAGGCGAAGCTGGCGGCGGCGGCGAGGCACAGAAAAATGCCGAGCAGCGGATGGCGGGTAGTCTGACTCATAATATGGGGGACATCGGATAAAGGAGTCGAATTGCCGGGACGAGGGAACTAGTCTGACGCTATAGATCGAAAAACCAGGGAGCAAACATCATGTCGCGCATACCTCTGTTGAAACCCGAAGCGATGGATGCCGAACAGCGCCGCGTCTATGACGAGACCTTGGCGAAAACCGGCCGCGCGTCGGGCGGCCCGTCCATCGGTTATGCCTATGCGCCGGGCTTGTGGGAGGCAAACAACGGTGTGTCGGCGTATCTCGAAAGCAAATCCTCGCTGAGCCCGGCGCAGTTGCGCATCGCGGCCCTTGTCACCGTGCGCAAATGGAATTCCGATTTTCCCTGGGCGGCGCAGGCGCGCATGGGATTGGCGGCCGGCATCGATCCGAAAGCGGTCGAGGCGATGAATGCGAAACAGCAGGCGAGCTTCGCGGATGCCGACGATCAGGCCGTGCACGATGTCGCGCGCGAGTTGGTCGAGAGCGGCACCCTGGGCGATGCTGGCTTCGCCGCGGCGAGCACGAAACTCGGCACGCGGCGGCTTGTCGATCTCGTCGGTTGCGTCGGTCAATTCACCAAGACCGCGATGATGGCCAATGTCGCCGGCGCCACCGCGCCTGCGGATGCGCCAAGCAAGTTGAAGTAGCGATCTCGAAGGACGTCGTCATACCCCGGCTTGTCCGGGGTATCCATCGTGCAACTCGCATGGCTTGGCATGGATGCCCCGTATGAAGCGGGGCATGACGGTTTTTCTTTCTTGGTCCTTTTTCAATGGGCCATCACCAGCAACAGCCCGCCGATCACGGCGATGTTGTTGCAGAAGAAATAGAAATGGATAGTGCGCTGCATGCCCTCCATCGCCCAGAAGTGATGGAAGAAGTGATTGGCCAGCAGCGTGAAGACGATGAGTGCTGCGGCACCGTAAGGAGCGTACCAGTCGGCCCCCACCATCAATCCGCCGGCCACCATGGTGACGAATCCGCCCGCCATCACGAAGCCCGGCATCGGCACGCCGCGCGTCGTTAGCTGCGCCACGTAATCGTCGAAGGTGCGCACCGCATCGAGCCCGCGATAGACGTAAAGCCAGGCGATGAAGATCTGCCCGATAATCCAGAGCCATGAATCGCCCGCGTAGAAGTTGGTTTCGTCCATCGTCGCTCCTTAAAATTTTCTCCCTCTCCGCTCTTTGGCTGAGCCGTCATGCCCCGATTCATTCGGGGCATCCATCCATCATCCTGCGGGCTCTTGCATGGATCCCCCGGACAAGCCGGGGGATGACGATTGCGTGGGTGAAGAGGGTGGATTTCATTTCGTATCCAAATTCGTCGGCCCCGCCGGGAAGCTCGGCTTCATGGCACCCCCGTCGCGGTGCGCCTGCGCCTTCACCTCCGCCCAGGCATCTTCAAATCCTTGCGTATGGCCGCGGAATTTCGGCATCACATAGCGCGCGAAGAGATCGAGGCTGCGCTGCTGTTTCCAGTTTTCGGTCCAGTCGTGCATGGTCAGCATGATGCCGCCGATGCCGCCGGCTTCCGCATTCGTGCGCTCGATCCAGGCGATGGCATCCTCGGGCGTGCCGATGCACCAGTTGCGCTGCTCGGCGCACGATTGCGGCGTGAAATCGCGCAAAGGTTCGCCCGCAAAGCGCTCGTAGGTGAATTTCAATCCGATGGCCGAGAAATATTCGGCCTCGCGCAAGATGCCTTCGCTCACATCCTTCCAGGCTTCTTCGCGCGTGGGCGCGAGATAGAAGCTGGTGGCGATGCGCCAGCGATCGCGCGTGGGTGCGGGCTTGCCGAGCTTCAAACACGCCGCTTCCAGCTTCTTCCAGGTCTCGCCCATCACGGCGCGACGCTTCGCGCCCGTCGACGACATGAGCGTCATGTCATGGCGCGCGGCGAGATCGATCACCGCGTCCGATCCGGTCGCCGAGGCGATATAGAGCGGCAGGCGGGGCGATTGGTACGAACGCAGATGCAGCTTCATCTGGCGGAAACTCCAGAAGCGCCCCTCGTGATCGATGGGCTCGCGCGATTCCAACAGCCGCACGATCACCTCGGCGCTCTCGGCCATGCGCGCGTACAATTCTTCTTGGGGCATGCGAAACAATTGGATGTCGCTCACCAGCACCGATGGCCCGATGCCCAGCATCGCGCGGCCCTCGGTCAGATGATCGAGAAAGGCGATGCGCTCGGCCACATGGAATGGGTGATGGTACGGCGCATTGATGACCGAGGTTCCGAGGCGGATGCGCGGGGCCTTGGCCGCCGCCATGGCCAGCGCCATCTCGGGTGCGGGCATGGTTTCCCAGCCGCCCGAATGGTGCTCGCCGATCATGAACTCGTCGTAGCCGAGCGTGTCGGCCTGATGGATGAAGCCGATGTCGCGCTGGAAGGCGAGCGCCGGGCTTTCCGACGGCTGATGCATCGGCATCATGAAGAAGGAGAATTTCATTTTCGGTTTCGCCGGTGCGAGGGCCGCGCCGTCCCTAGTGTGGAAGTGCCGTTTCCGGAATCGTCGTCACTGTCATCATTGGTCGTCATTTGTAGCTATGCGTCGCGATGCGAAGAGTCCCTCAGCCTCTGTACATTTCTAGGCATTTATGGGCATGACGCCCTAAGAAGACCGGAAATCCGCGAGTCGCTCATGACGAAAATGCACAGTGATCTAGGCATGGTCTAGGCATTTTATGTGCAAGATCTTCGCATGTTGTGTGCATTCACTGTGCAGGGTCTGTGCATTTTCCTCGGTGGGGGTTGGTCGGAGATCGTTTCTGTCCGTACTTTCTCGTTCCCTCCCCCCCACGCGCACTAGCGCGCGACAACGCGCGACCGGGGGAGGGTTAGGGTGGGGGGTGTCTTTCCGCCCACCTACACCTGAATTTTTGAAACGCCCGCGAGGCGGAAGCCTACGAAGGCTGCGCCAAGCAGCGGTGTGATGTCAAGAAAATAATTCTAAATATATGGATTAATGGATGTCATGCAGCCAATCGTTTGCGACCGCGCCCAACTGCCCGGTCCGGCGCAATCAGCAGATCTGCGGAAATGTGGAAGCGTTCGCGCAGGCGCCGCACCATGGCGAGGCTTAAGCTGCGCTTACCGTTCAGCACTTCGCTGACCCGGCTGGCCGTGCCCAGCAGCGGCACCAGATCGGCGCGCGTCAGTCCATGCTGATCCATGAGGTAAGCGAGCAGATCGGGCAACGAAGCTGCGCGGCGCGGCCAGCGCGCGCGCTCATAGGCTTCGATCAAGCGCGCCTGTGCCGCTATGCGCGCGTGTTCGCCCGGTGCGTCCGACTCCATCAGCTTGGAGAGCAGCGCCTTGGCTTCGGCATGGTCCGCATCGTTCTGGATCACGATCAATGTCGCCTTCATCACACATTCTCCGCGTCGATCTCGTCATAATCTTCGTGGCTGCCGAAGAAGCGGATCATCAGCACACCGGCCCGATACTGCACCAGGGCGATCAGGCGATAATCGTTCGCCTTGATGTTGAACACCACGCGCCCGCCTTTGAGGATGCTCGCCTTCGGGTGCGCGCGCTTCACGTCCTCCGGCGTCGCCCAATCGGCCGCTTCGGCGATGGCGAGCCACGCATCGTATTGCGCGCGCGCCGCCTTGATGCCCTTGTGACCCGCCCGCGCCGCGAAATAGGCCTCGACTAAATCGGTGCCGACCACGATCATGACTTATCATAGGCTAAAATTCCCAAAAATGGAAATCTAAATTCCCATTTTGGGATAAAAAGCGAACTTGATCCACGCCCCCATCGTCACGCCGATTTTGATTAAGGCGCGTTGCGGGATGTGGCAGTATGCGCGATGCGGCTCGACGGCAATCGACGAGGATTACGAGCGATGGCTAGAAATTCAGGCACGGAGATCGCGGTCACCGAAGGCAGCGGCAATGTCTTCGCAGATATGGACCTGCCCGAGCCCGAGATCGAATTGACCAAGGCGCAACTCGCGAGTCACGTTCGCGCAGTCGTCAAACGACGGCGGCTGACGCAAAGTGCGGCGGCGGCTTTGATGGAGATCGATCAACCGAAAGTCTGGGCGCTGCTCAACGGACGGCTTGCGAATTTCTCCAGCGAACGTCTGATGCGATTTCTCGCAGCACTCGGACAGGACGTGGAGATCACCGTGCGAGCGAAGCCGCGCGGACGAGCGCAGGGACGGGTGAGTGTGGTGGGGGAGGTAGCGTGAAGAAGTAGCAGCTTTCGTTTGTGTAAGGGTGAGGTTCACTCAATCTGATTCAACAAAACTCATTGGCTATGGCTCAGTATTAGGAATGTCGAGAGGCGACCAGCCCGACCCACGACGCCATAAACAAGAATCTCGATAGCTCAGGATAGCAATAGCGTCATAGATACTCTGCTCTAGCTGATTATTAAGTATGCCCCATCCTTGCAGCAATTCGGGATGGATGTAGCCGATGTAAGATCCGCCAGTTGGACCATCTCCGGCGATTATCAAATGTAACTCGTCAATATCTTTGGGTCGGGATGCAGTGAGCTTATTGCGCAGAATAGCTATTAGTTCATCCTCTGACGTCCCAACAGCGGCAACCGCATGGTTCCAATCCCATTCTAGGTAGCAATTGGCTACACACACATCGATCTTGCGTAGATGTTGCTTAAGAATATCAGGCTGCTCTTGATCAATGCGAATCGTCAGAAATCTCTGAGTAAGCTGTGGTTTGACGTGTTCAATTTGTTGGTGAACCGCCTGAATAAATTCTTGCCGCTGATTTCGACGAGGAACAGACAATTCAGTAAACGAAAGTAGGACGCTCAAATTTTCGAGGCCGGAATGGGAGCCGCGATAAGTTACGACAGACTCACGCAGTTTTTGCCATTCAGCTTCTACTAATGTTCTAGAAAAGTTTTGATTCGGATAGGTAGGCTGATGGTATTCGGTAATTTCGACACCGAATTTTCTGGCCCCAATTTCAATAATAAAATCGGGACTCTCGCTCGGGCTTACCCCTCCGTTAATTCCTATCACCTGAAGATAGAAATCTAGAATCTGTCGTTCACGCTGTTTTTGACCGGCGGTTGTCACTTGAAGGTCTTGGGGTGAACGCTATCGTCTACCTCTACTCGAAAAACGCACCCTCTCTCACGATCACCGGCACGGTCTTGTTCTCCACCGAGTTGCCCGGCAACGCCTTGCCATTGATGCCGAGGCGGTCGTCGCCCGGCTTGGTCGCATTGTCGACGCGCAGCATCACCAGCGGCTCCTCGCTCGTCGCGTTGAACCAGTAATAGCAGCCGGCCGGGAGCATCACGCCCTCGTGCTTGGTCACGTCGTAGGTCTTCTCGTCCTTGTCGTAGAAGCGCGCCGAGCCTTGCAGCACAACGAACATATGATCCTGGCCCGCGTGGCAATGCAGCTCGTTCTCGCCGCCCGACGCATAGACCTTGACGCGCGCCGTCATGCCGCCCGCCCGCGCGATCTCGGTATCCATCCGCCCCTGGTCGAGCAGCGGCACGCGCATATTGAAGAACTGCGCTTCGGTGGCCACCGGCATGCGTTTGAAATAGGGCTGCGTCTCGGTGGTGGTGTCGAGCTTGGGTTTGCTAGTGGTATCGTCGGGCATGGCGAAGCTCCTCATTCCTGCTGGGGATAGTCTAGCCTCGGATCGGCCGTGGACCCAAGCCCATCGTCATGGCCGCACCCTAGCGCGCTCGCGCGCGGCCGACCGCGCGACTTGCGTCTATCCACGAGTCTTTTCGCGCTATTGCGCTTCCATCCATGGATGGCCCGAATAAATCGGGCCATGACGGCTTTTCTTATTGGGATTTAAGCAGCCCTGGGCGCGATCGTGCGCAGATCGTTGGCGATTTCGCGGCGCTTTTCCATCAGGTCGAAATCGGCCTGAAGGCCCAGGAAAAAACCTTCCGACAGTCCGAAATAGCGCGCCAGGCGCAAATCCGTATCGGCGCTGACCGTGCGCTTGCCGAGCACGATTTCGTTGATGCGGCGCGGCGGCACGTGGATCGCGCGCGCCAGCGCGTTCTGGCTGAGTGCCATCGGTTTCAGGAATTCCTCGAGCAGGATTTCACCGGGATGGGGATTGGGCAGAAGCCCGGCCCTCGGGTCTGCTTTCGCGCGGAATTTAATACCGCCTTTAATGCCACCCTTAATGCCACCCTTAATGCCACCCTTAATGATAGTCGACGATTTCGACATTGTTTGCCCCTCCGTCGTGCCAGACGAAACAGATGCGCCATTGATCGTTGATCCGGATGCTGTGCTGCCCCGCGCGGTCGGCTCTCAACGCTTCGAGTCGGTTGCCGGGCGGAACGCGTAGGTCCGCCAGGACGCGCGCCTGATTGATTAAGCGCAGCTTGCGCAAGGCGACAGCCTGGATGTTGGACGGCAATTTTCGGCTGTGCCGGCCGGACCAGATGAGTTCGGTTTCGCCGTCGGCAAAGTCCCGGATCATGGATGGATTATAACGTGACGCGTTATATAACGCAATGCGTTATGGATGGGCCAACTGATCCGTTTGCGCTTACCGCCTGAGCCTGTAGAACCCGAGAAGCAGGAAGGGCAGCGCCGCGAGGATCACGGCGGTCCAGCCGGTGGCGGGCAGGCCCGACCATTCGATCAGCGGTCCGGTGGTCAGCGCCATCGCCATGCTGGTGCCGCCGGAAAAGCTTTCGTTGATGCCGATGGCGCGGCCGCGCTCCACCGTCTGGTATTCGTCGGCGATCATCGCGGTGGAGGCGACATTGGCGCCGGCCCACCCCAACCCGACCAGGAAGGTGCCGAGCGTGACCAGCAAATACGAGCCGTCGGTCAGCGTCACCATGCTGGCGCCGATGAGCGCCACCGCGACGCCGGGGTACATGACGCGCGCGCGGCCCACCCGGTCGGCGAGCCAGCCGAGCGGCACGGTGAAGGCGAACATGCCGGCCGAATGGAACATGTGCGACAGCGCGATCGCGCTCAGCGAATGGCCATGCTGGTGCAGCACCAAGGACGTGAGCACCATGACGAGGGACATATTTCCGGTCGCCGCCGAGTTGGACAGCAGTGCCAGCGCCATATGGCGGTTCTTGAGCATATCCATCACGCTGAAATCGGCCTTGGACCCATCGGCCTTGGATCGCGGCGGCGGCGGCACATAGCCCGGATAATAGTGGGCGAGGTTCATGCCGATCTCGCGCGGGTCCGGGCGCACGAAGACGATCAGCATCATGCCGGGCACGATGAGTGCGGGCAGCAGGAACCACGGAACCGCCAGTTCGATCTGGCCGATCGCCGCCGCAATCCTTTCGGCGAAACTGACGACGACGGGGCTGGTGCCCAAGCCGAGCAAGGCGCCGAGCGACATATAGCCGAGTGCTTGCGCGCGATAGCTCGGCGGGAACATGTCGGTCGCGGCGACGCGCAATTGCTGCGCCGCATTCATGCCCATCCCGAAGATCAGCATGCCGACGACGAAGATCGCAAAGCTCATGTAGGCCATCGAGGCGCCGAGCGTGAGCGCGCCGCCGAGCGCGATGGTCAGGCCCATCAAGATGCCGGGCTTGCGCCCGAAGCGGTCGGTCACCTGGCCGATGGGATAGGAGATGAGAAAGCGCGAAAAGCCGATCAGCGCCACCGACAGTCCGGCGAGCCCGGCCGAACCGGTCAGCGCCAGCACCATCAAGGGGCCGAAACCGTAGGCGAACTGCATGCCGGCGCCGGTGAAGCTCTGCGCCAGCGCGAACAGCGTCATGTTGCGCTTGATCAGCGGCGGGATGGCGAAGCGCGTTTGCGCCGGGGCTGCGGTCGAGAGCGGGGCGGAATCGGGCGGAATGATCGGAACTCCTACGATGCGAGACGAGTAGAGCATTGGGGACGGGAGTGGGCAACCGTACCGATCTGAGATGGATGGCCCGGACAAGCCGGGCCATGACGAAACCTAAAAAAGAGCCGTCATGCCCCGACTTGTGTCGCGCGTTCGTCGCGCGCAAGGCACGCGGGGCATCCACGGACGAAAGCGCGATAGCGCGAAAAGACTCGTGGATGGCCGCAACAAGTGCGGCCATGACGGCTCTACTATAGTTGGCACGAATTGCTGTGGGTTTGCCGCATCCCGCGACCCCTTCTAGTCTGCGCGCCGTGCACAAACTCCAAGCCATGACCGCGCCGCTTGTCGCCAAGTGGGACGGATTGCATCCCAATGTGCGGGGCGCGGTGCTGGTGGCGCTGGGCGCCATGTTCCTCACCCTGATGGCGGTCTTCGTCAAATTTCTGGGCGCGCGCCTCGATAGTTTCGAAATCGTCTTCTTCCGCTCCTTCGTTGGATTGCTGTTCGTGTTGCCGATGGCCTTCAAGCACGGCTGGGGCATCTGCCGCACCTCCGTTCCGGGGATGCATCTGACGCGCGGCGGCATCGGCATCCTCGGCAATATCTGTCTGTTCTATTCGATCACACACCTTTTGCTGGCCGACGCCATGGCGCTGCAATTCTCCAGGCCGCTGTGGGGCATCGTGCTCGCGGCATTGATCTTGAAAGAAATCGTGGGCTGGCGGCGCGGGCTCGCCACCGTGATCGGCTTTTCCGGCATCTTGTTGATGACGCGGCCGTTCGGCGAGGGCTTTGAGCCCGATGCCATCGTCGGCGCGGTGGGCGCCTTGTTCGGCGCCGTCGTCGTCGTCTCGATCAAGCAGCTGGCGCGCACCGAAAGTACCCGCGTCATTATGTTCTATTACGCCTTTTGGGGTGCGGCCCTGTCGCTAATCCCGGCGATATTTGTTTGGCAATGGCCGAGCTGGAGCGATCTTGGGCTGCTCATCGTCGTCGGCGGTGTCGGCATCCTCGGCCAGACCCTGGTCACGCTCGGCGTGCGCCAGGCCGACACCACCGTGGTGCTGCCCTTCGATTATTTGCGCATCGTCTATGCCTTCATCATCGGGCTTATGCTGTTCGAAGAGGTGCCTAACGAATATTCGCTGCTGGGGACCCTGATCATCGTCGCCAGCACGCTCTATATCCTGATCCGCGAGGCGCGCCAGAAGAAGAGCGCGGCGGCGAAAGCGGCTTGAAGCGGCGCGGCCTCGTGCTAGGCTTCGCGGCAATCCAAAAGGAGGGAACCATGACGGGATCGAATCCTGCCCCGGGCTTTGCGAGCAATCCGACCCACCGTGTCGATATCGAAGCCAGCCCGCGCCGCGTGCGCATCGAGCTGGAGGGGCGCATCATCGCCGATACCACGCGCGCGCAATTGTTGCGCGAAAGCCGGCACACGCCGGTCTATTACATTCCGCGCGCCGATGTGCGCGCCGATATCCTCACCAAGACGGATCACTCGACCTATTGCCCCTACAAGGGTCATGCGTCCTATTACTCGATCAAGATCGGCAATCGGGTCGAGGAAAACGCGATCTGGTCCTACGAGACGCCCTACGACGAATGCGCCGATATCGACGGGCATATGGCCTTCTATTGGAAGAAGGTCGATCATTGGTACGAAGAAGACGACGAGATTTTCGTGCATCCGCGCGATCCGCATAAACGCGTCGATGCCATCGCAAGTTCGCGCGCGGTCAAGGTCGTGCTCGCCGGCGAGACGGTGGCCGAGAGCACCAACGCGTTGTTCGTATTCGAGACCGGCTTGCCGACGCGCTATTACATCCCGCGCGCCGATATCCGCATGGATCTGCTGACGCGCTCCGTCACGGTGACGCGCTGCCCCTACAAGGGTGTGGCGAATTATTGGACTGCCAAGATCGGCGATCAGACATTCGAGGATATCGTGTGGTCCTATGAAGAGCCGATTGCGGAACAGCCGAAGCTCCGCGAGCTGTTGAGTTTCTATAACGAGAAGGTCGATGCGATCTTCGTCGACGGCGCGGAGACGGTGAAGCCTGCCCTGCCGGCGCCGCGCGGTCCGAAGAAAGCATCGTAGCCAACGCGGCGCGGCCCCCCACCCTGTCCCTCCCCCGCGCTGGGGGGAGGGGGCGTTCCTCTCCACTCCCTCCCCCCTTGCGGGGGAGGGTTGGGGCGGGGGGGCGTCTCACAAAGAATTTATCGGAAGGTTGCCACTCTCATGCTGCACGCCGCCATTCTCGACGATTACCAGAACGTGGCCCTCTCGCTCGCCGAGTGGAGCCGTCTCAAGGAGCAGGTCGCCTTCACCGCCTTCAACGACCACCTGAGCGATGTGGATGCGGTGGCCGCGCGGCTCAAAGATTTCGAGATCGTCATCATGAACCGCGAGCGCACGCCGTTCTTCGCCGATCTGTTGAAGAAGCTGCCGAAGCTGAAACTTCTTCTTACCAGTGGAATGGTTAATCGTTCCATCGATGTCGCGGCGGCCAATGCGCAGGGCGTCACCGTGTGCGGCTCGCGCTCGTCATCCTCCTCCACGCCGGAACTGTGCTGGGGGCTCATCATCTCGCTCGCGCGCCAGATCCCGGCGGAGGATCGCAATGTGCGCGAGGGCCGTTGGCAGCAAAGCATCGGCATCGGGCTTCAGGGGCGCACGCTGGGCGTGATCGGGCTCGGCCATCTCGGCATCCCTGTGGCCAAGGTCGGGCTCGCCTTCGGCATGAAGGTCGCGGTCTGGAGCCCGAATATGACCCAGGCGCGCGCCGACGAGGTCATGCCCGGCCTCACCGCCGTCTCCAAGGAACAGATGATGGCGGGCTCCGACTTCATTACCATCCATATGCCGCTCGGGCCGCGCAGCCAGGGCCTGATCGGGGCGGCCGACATCGCGCGCATGAAGCCCACGGCTTACCTCATCAATACCTCGCGCGGACCGATCGTGGATCAGGAGGCACTCTACGCCGCGGTGCGGGCCGGCCGAATCGCCGGAGTCGGGCTCGACGTCTACGATATCGAGCCGCTGCCGAAGGATCATCCGGTGCGTAGCTTGCCCAACAGCGTGCTTACGCCGCACCTTGGGTTTGTGGAGGTGGACGCTTATAAGCGGCATTTCGCGGAAGCCGTCGAAAATATCGAGTCCTGGCTGAAAGGCTCCCCGACACGGGTTATAAGCCCTTCGAAAGACTAGAAAAAAATCGATTAACCGATTTCGATATAAATACGAAAAAGCCTAGCTCGAGGACTTAGCTTGCCGCTGGGGCGCGCGGATTCTCGGTCACGTCGCCGCCCAGTTCCTTGACCTTGGCGCGCGCCGGGTTGTAATCGCGCTTCATCGCGACGCTGTACCATTTCAGCGCCTCGCCCTTATCGGCGTCGACGCCGATCCCGGTCTCGTACATTACCCCGATCTCGAAGGGGGCGCGGCGGTCGCCACGGTTGGAGGCGGCGCGGAACAAACGCATGGCTTCCTTCGGGTCCTTGGACACGCCGGTGCCGTCGCGATAGAGCTGGGCCATACCGAAATAGGCTGAGACGTAATTCTGGTTCATGGCGAAGCGGTACCAGCGTTCGGCCTGTTCGTAGTCTTGCTTCACGAAGGTGCCCTTGTGGTGGAACTCGCCCAGCAGATATTGCGCCTGCGGGTAGTTCTTGCGCGCCGCCTGTTTGTACATCTCCATCGCCTTGTCGATGTCCTTTTCGGCGCCGCGGCCCTTCTCATATAGCCGTCCAAGCTCGAAAATCGACTGCGCATGGCCGTTTTTGGCGGCTTCCTGGTAATATTGGAAAGCCTTTGCGTTGCTTTTCTCGACGCCGAGCCCGTAGCGGTGGAGGTAGGCGAGATTGGCCTTGGCGACGTCGATCGAGTCCTTGGCCAGGTTGTAATAAAAGGCGGCCTTTTCATAGTCCTGCTCGATACCTTCGCCGCGCCGATAGAGCGAGCCTAAATTGTTCTGGGCCGACGCATGGCCGCGCTCGGCCGCCATCGCGTAATATTTGGCCGCCATCGGGATATCCGTCTCGACGCCGCGACCGTGATGGTAAAGCAATGCCAGATTGAACTGGGCCGCGGCCATGCCGTCGTCGGCCAAAGCCTTGAATTCGCGAAAGGCGGTCTTGTAGTCCTGGCGCATCGCGGCATCGACCGCGAGCCCGTAATCGGCGGCGAAGGCCGGTGGAGTCGCCAATTGCAGACCGACAGAAAGGGCCAGCGCCGAAAAGATTGAAAGCGACGTTTTTTTCATCGCACCCCCATGAGACTGCATATCATTCTTATAGTTGGACCGGAATCTAGGTTCCGTTATCCGCACTGTATATAAGGGGCTTCCGAAAAATGAAGCCGTTATGTCGGTTTTCCACAATGCGCTGAATCTCCCCGATTCTGTGACGGCCATCACAGTGGCCTCCCGCCGATCCGACTAAGGTCCGATCCATAATTGTAGCAGATTTGTCCGTGGGGTGATGGCCATCCGGCCGTTGAACGGACAACAAAACCAAGGGGCCCATTATGGCTGACGAGATCCTCCGCACCGGTGAAAACCTGACGCTTGCAGGCGGCGGCGCAACCCACGAGACGCAGACCGTCGAGGTCGGCGCCAACGGCGCGGTTCAACTGCCCCAGGGCTTCAGCTTCGGCACCGCCGAGTTCAGCCAGGCCGGCCCCGATTTGGTGATGACCGCGCCGGACGGACGCCAGGTCGTCGTTCAGGATTATTTCGCCAGCGAGACCCCCGCCACCCTGCAGACCCCGCAGGGCGGTGAACTCGTGGGTGCCACCGCGGCCCGCCTCGCCGCCGCCAACACCCCCGCTCAGTTCGTGCAAGCCGGCGCCGCCGGCGCCGGCGATCAGCCGATCGGCCAGGTGCAGACAATCACGGGCTCGGTCACCGCGATCCGCGCCAACGGCGAAAAGGTCGAGTTGAGTGAAGGCGATCCGGTCTTCAAGGGCGACATTTTGCAATCGAGCGCCAATGGTTCGGTCGGCGTCGTGCTGGCCGACGAGACGACCTTCTCGATGGCTGAGAACGGCCGCATGGTGCTCGACGAAATGGTCTACGACCCGAGCACGCAGGAAGGGAACATTTCGATGTCCGTCCTGCAGGGCGTGTTCACCTTCGTGTCGGGCCAGGTCGCCAAGGTCGATCCCGATGCGATGAGCCTGAAGACGCCGGTTGCCACGATCGGTATCCGCGGTACCCAGGTCGGCGTGAATCTCGGCGATGCCGCCGACGGCACGCCCAAGCTCGATGTCGTTTTGATGGAAGAACGCGACGGGTTCGTCGGCGAAGTCATCGTGTCCAACAGCGCCGGTATCCAGATCCTGAACCTGCCCGAACAGGGCATGCGGATTACCCGCATCGACGTGGCGCCGCCCCCGCCCCAGGTCATGTCGCGCGCCGAGGTTCGCGAATCCTTCGGCAGCTCGCTCGATCATCTGCCGCAGAGCGTCGGCAGTGGCAACAATTACAAGGCCAGCACCGGCCAGCAGACCCAGAACCAGCAGGGCAACCCGGCCAACTTCGAAACGGCCGCCGGCGGAAATACCGGCCGGACCGACGAATTCACCACCGCGGCGGCGCCGAAAGCCGGCGATGCGTAAGACGAATTCACGGTGGCGAGCGGCAAACCCGCTGGCGCGTCGGGTCAAAGCGGCGATGGCGTCGTCGATTTCGAGGTCGCCGGCGGCGGCCAGCAGAATTTCGGCGGCCAAGGGCCGGCGACCGATGGCGTCGTGTTCGGCAATAACGATCCGGCACCGCCGGCAGCAGAAGCGCAAGCTGCCGAAGCACCGGCAGCCGAGGCTCCGGCAGCCGAAGCTCCCGCTGCTGCAGCCCCGCCGACCGAACCGCCGCGCGCCGAAATTCCGGTGGAGGCTCCGCCGCCGCCGCCTGCCAATGTCGGGCCTGTTGCGACCGCGGATGTTGCAAGCGTCAACGAGGATCAATCGGTCGTCATCAACATCAAAGGTAACGACACCGATGCGGACGGCGGCACAATTACCGTGACCGGCGTTTCGCAACCTGCACATGGGACTTTGGTGCTCAATGCCGATGGCACGGTCACGTATAAGCCGGATGCCGATTACAACGGTACCGATTCCTTCACCTACACGATCAGCGACGGTCAGGGCGGCACTTCGACTGCGGTGGTGAACCTGACGGTCGACTCGGTCAACGACACGCCGGTCGCGGTCGACAACGCATTCACCGTGAACGAAGACAATGCACTTACTCTGGCTCCGTCCGCTCTTCTGGCGGGCGATTCTGACTTGGACGGCGATACCCTATCGCTGGTCAGCGTGGGCGATGCGACGCACGGTACGGTCTCGATCGTCGACGGTCAGGTGGTATTCACGCCGGAAGCCAATTACGACGGAGCCGCGAGCTTCACTTACACGATTTCGGACGGCCAGGGCGGCACCTCGACGGCGACCGTCAATCTCACAATCGACACGGCCAACGATGCGCCGGTCGCGGTCGCGGATGTCTTTACTCTCAACGAAGACAACGCGCTGACGCTGGCTCCGGCCTCGCTGCTCGGCAACGACACGGATCTTGACGGCGACACCTTGTCGCTCGTCTCGGTTGGCGATGCCAGCCATGGCACGGTCTCGATCGTCGACGGGCAAGTCGTCTTTACCCCGGCCGCCAACTATAACGGCCCGGCTTCGTTTACTTACACGATCTCCGATGGCGCCGGCGGCACCTCGACGGGTGTCGTGAACCTCACAATCGACTCGGTCAACGATGCGCCGGTCGCGGTCGCCGATGCCTATAGCCTGAACGAAGACAATGCGCTGACGTTGGCTCCGGCCTCGCTGCTCGGCAATGACACCGACCTCGACGGCGACACGCTGTCGCTGGTGAGCGTGGGCGATGCCAGCCATGGCACGGTCTCGATCGTCGACGGCCAAGTCGTCTTTACCCCGGCCGCCAACTATAACGGCCCGGCTAGCTTCACCTATACGATCAGCGACGGCGCCGGCGGCACCTCGACGGGTGTCGTGAACTTGACGGTGGATTCGGTGAACGACGCACCGGTCGCAGTTGCGGACGCCTATAGCCTGAACGAAGACAACGCGCTCACTCTCGCTCCCGCTTCGCTGCTCGGCAACGACACGGATCTCGACGGCGACACGCTCTCGCTCGTCAGCGTGGGCGAGGCTTCGCACGGCACGGTCTCGATCGTCGACGGCCAAGTCGTCTTTACCCCGGCCGCCAACTATAACGGCCCGGCCTCCTTCACCTACACGATCAGCGACGGCGCCGGCGGCACCTCGACGGGCGTCGTGAACTTGACGGTCGACTCGGTCAACGATGCGCCGGTGGCGGTAAATGACATCGCGACACTGGCCGAGGATAGTTCGGTCGTTATCAACGTGCTCGGCAACGACACCGACGTGGATGGCGACGTTCTCTCCGTCGTCGGCGTCAACCAACCCGCGCATGGCTCGGTCACCCTGAATGATGACGGCACGGTGACCTACACGCCGGCCGCCAATTACAATGGCGCTGACAGCTTCACCTATGTGGTGACGGATGCGAGCGGCGCCACCTCGACGGCGACCGTTTCCCTGCGGGTCGATCCGCAGAACGACACGCCGGTCGCGGTGAATGATGTACGTACGCTCGACGAGGATGCATCGCTTCAGATCAACGTTTTGTCCAACGACACCGACGTTGACGGAAATGTTCTGTCGGTCCTAAGCGTAGGCCAGCCGGCGCACGGCACGGTGACGATCAACGAAGACGGCACCGTCACCTATACGCCGGTCGCCAATTATAACGGCGCCGACAGCTTCACCTATGTCGCCAGCGATGGCGCCGGCGGCACGACGATCGCGACGGTTTCCTTGACCGTCAATCCGCAGAACGATGCGCCTGTGGCGGTCGGCGATGTATTCTCGCTGAACGAGGATCTGGGGCTGACGTTGAACCCGGCGCAATTGCTCGGCAACGACACCGACATCGACGGCAATGCGCTGTCGGTCCTGAGCGTTCAAGGAGCGACGCATGGCTCGGTCGCCATCGTCGACGGTCAGGTCGTCTTCACCCCGGCCGCCGACTACAACGGCCCGGCTTCGTTCACTTACACGATCTCGGACGGCGCCGGCGGCACCTCGACCGGCACGGTCACTCTGACGGTCAATCCGGTCAACGATACGCCGGTGGCGGTCGCCGATGCCTTCACCTTCAACGAAGATAACGCCCTCACTCTGTCTCCGGCCTCGCTGCTCGGCAACGATACCGACATCGACGGCAATGCGTTGTCGATCCAGAGCGTGCAGAGTGCTTCGCACGGTTCGGTCGCCATCGTCGATGGCCAAGTCGTCTTTACTCCGGCCGCAAACTATAACGGCCCGGCCAGCTTCACCTATACGGTTTCCGACGGCGCGGGCGGCACCTCGATCGCCACCGTTTCGCTGACCGTCAATTCGGTGAACGATGCCCCGGTCGCGGTGAACGACGTACGCACATTGAACGAGGACAGTTCCCTCGTCATCGACGTGAAAGCCAACGACACCGACGTGGATGGAGATGCTCTCACGATCCAGAGTGTCGAGCAGCCCGCGCACGGCCGGGTAAGCATCAATGCCGACGGTACGGTCAGCTACACGCCGGTCGCCAATTACAACGGCACCGACAGCTTTACCTATGTCGTGCGCGATTCGAGCGGCGCCACCTCGACGGCAACGGTCCAGCTGACAGTCGATCCGGTGAACGATACGCCGGTCGCGGTGAACGATGTCTTCACGATCAACGAAGACTTCACTCTGACGGTCAATCCGACGACATTGCTGGGCAACGACACCGACATCGACGGCAACGCGCTGTCGATCACGGCGGTGTCGGGTGCTTCGCACGGCACGGTCGCGATCGTGGATACGGCGGAAGGGCCGCGCGTGCGGTTTACCCCGGAAGCCAACTATAACGGCCCGGCCAGCTTCACCTATACGATCAGCGATGGTGCCGGCGGCACCTCGACCGCGGTGGTGAACCTGACCGTCAGCCCCGTCAACGACACGCCTGTTGCGGTTGCCGACACCTACACCTTGAACGAAGACAATGTGACGTCCATCCCGGCCGCCACGCTGCTCGGCAACGACACCGACATCGACGGCAATGTGCTGTCGATTACGGCGGTGTCGGGCGCGACGCACGGTACGGTCACCTTGGTCGATGGCAGCCCGGTATTCACCCCGGCGGCCAACTATAACGGCCCGGCGCAATTCACTTACACGATCAGCGACGGCGCCGGCGGCACCTCGACGGCGGTGGTGAACCTGACGGTCAGCCCGGTCAACGACACGCCCGTTGCGGTGGCCGACACCTACACCTTGAACGAAGACAATGTGACGTCCATCCCGGCCGCCACGCTGCTCGGCAACGACAGCGATGTCGACGGCAATGCGCTGTCGATCACGGCGGTATCGGGTGCGACGCACGGCACGGTCACCTTGGTCGATGGCAGCCCGGTATTCACCCCGGCGGCCAACTATAACGGCCCGGCGCAATTCACTTACACGATCAGCGACGGCGCCGGCGGCACCTCGACGGCGGTGGTGAACCTGACGGTCAGTCCGGTCAACGACACGCCTGTTGCGGTCGCCAATTCCTACACCTTGAATGAGGACAACGCGCTCTCGATCTCCCCGGCCTCTTTGCTCGCAAACGACACCGACGCGGATGGAAACGCTCTGTCGATCACCAGTGTGCAGGGCGCGTCCCACGGCACGGTTGCCATCGTTGACGGCCAAGTCCGGTTCACGCCAGAAGCCAACTACAACGGCACCGCGAGCTTCACCTACACGATCAGCGATGGCGCCGGCGGCACCTCGACCGCGACCGTCAATCTGACGGTCAGCGCGGTCAACGACACGCCGGTTGCGGTCAACGACATCGCGACGACCGATGAAGATCACGCCATCACCTTCAATCCGTTGGCGAACGACAGCGATATCGACGGCAATGCGCTGACGATCACGTCCGCGACGTTGCCTGCGGGCACCGATGCGACGGTCTCGATCAATCCAAATGGCACCCTCAGCTTCACGCCGGGCTCGTCGTACAACGCCATGGCGGTCGGCCAGACCCAGACGGTGGCCGTCAACTATACTGTCAGTGACGGTGCCGGCGGCACGTCCACGGCGACGGCGACCGTGACCATCACCGGTTCCAACGATGGCCCGATTGCCGTTAGCGACACGAATACCGTCGGCGACGATCTCGGCGATCATGTGACGGGCAATGTCATCAACGGTCTCGGTCAGACAGGCGGGGCGGATTCCGATCCTGATACCGGCACGACCTTGACGCTGACCTCGGTCAACAATGGCGGCCAGACCTACAACTTCGCGACGCAGGGCCAGACCGATGCGGGCGGGCGGTTTGTGGCGGTTCAGGGCGATGCCGGCGATTTGAAGATCTACGACAACGGTTCCTACACCTATACGAAGGATGAAAATGCCGGCGAATTTGCCCCGTCTTGGGCGAACGGCACGCCGACCTGGGATGGTGTCACCGAAATGCAGGGGACAACGGGCAATCAGGTCGTCCAAGACAATATGACCGTGCCTGCCGGCGGAAACTCGGTGACCGTTACCTTCCAGGGTGAAGGCGCCGGCTACCAGAACATCATGGGCTGGTACAAGATCGACGCCAACGGCAATCCGACACAACCAAAACTCATCTGGGACAATGCCTCGCAACAGGGCAGCGGCGGCAATCTCATTGCGGGTCAGAGCCAAGTCACGCTCGACGGCCTGGCGCCCGGCGAGAAATTCGGCTTCTTCATTATCAGGGACGGACACAGCCAGTTCCCCAACCTCGACACGGCGGATTCATTGTCGTTCAACGCCAACGGCGATCTCGTCGGCGGCGGCTATACGGTCGGCGAATCGGAATTGTTCCACGCGCTCGATCCGAATTTCAGCGATGACAATCTGAACCTGGACGATCGGGCGCATGCCCGTTCCGGTGTCAATCCGGAAACCGGCGAACTGATGGTCGGCTTCGAGGATTTGACCGGCGGCGGCGATAACGACTTCAACGACGTGATGTTCTCGATCTCCTACAACGGAACCCCGGCGGTCACACAGGACGTCTTCACCTATACTTTGGCGGACGAAAACGGCGCCACGGCCGCGGCAGCTTTGACGATCACCGTCGATCCCGACAGCGCGACGCCGATTGCGGTCGCCGATATCGGGACGATCAACGAAGACGGCGCTCTGACGCTCAACGTGTTGGCCAACGACACGGATGCCGACATCGGCGATGTGCTAAGCGTGCAAAGCATTAGCCAGCCGGCGCACGGCACGGTCGTGCTCAATGCGAACGGCACGGTGACCTATACCCCGGCCGCCAATTACAACGGTTCGGACAGCTTCACCTATGTTATGAATGACGGCACGGGTGGCACGTCGACGGCGGTGGTCAATCTCACGGTCACCGCGACGAACGACGCCCCGGTCGCGGTCGCCGATAGATTCACATTGAACGAAGACAACGCCACGACCATCACGGCCTCGACTCTGCTCGCCAACGACAGCGACGTGGACGGCAATACGCTGTCGATCACGGCGGTGTCGGGTGCGACCAACGGCACGGTCACGCTTGTGAACGGCAATCCGGTGTTCACGCCGGCGGCCAACTACAATGGCACCGCTCAGTTCACCTACACGATCAGCGACGGCGCCGGCGGCACCTCGAGTGCGGTGGTCACGCTGACCGTCAATCCGGTCAACGACAATCCGGTCGCGGTCGCCAACGCGGTGACGCTCAACGAAGACGCGGCGACGACCATTCAGGCTTCGACCCTGCTCGCCAACGATACGGATGTGGACGGCAATACGCTGTCGATCACGGCGGTGTCGGGTGCGACCAACGGCACGGTCACGCTGGTCAACGGCAATCCGGTCTTCACCCCGGCCGCCAACTACAACGGCACGGCACAGTTCACCTACACGATCAGCGATGGCGCCGGCGGCACCTCGAGCGCGGTGGTCACGCTGACCGTCAATCCGGTGAACGACAACCCGGTCGCGGTCGCCAACGCGGTGACACTTAACGAAGATGCCGCGACGACGATCACGGCCTCGACCCTGCTCGCCAACGACAGCGACGTGGACGGCAATACGCTGTCGATCACGGCGGTATCCGGTGCGACCAACGGCACCGTGACCCTGGTCAACGGCAATCCGGTATTCACACCGGCGGCCAACTACAACGGCACGGCGCAGTTCACCTATACGATCAGCGACGGCGCCGGCGGCACCTCGAGCGCAGTGGTCACGCTGACCGTTAATCCGGTTAACGACAATCCGGTCGCGGTCGCCAACGCGGTGACCTTGAACGAAGATGCGGCGACGACCATCACGGCCTCGACCTTGCTCGCCAACGATACCGATGTGGACGGCAATACCCTGTCGATCACAGCGGTGTCGGGTGCGACCAACGGCACGGTCACGTTGGTCAACGGCAATCCGGTGTTCACGCCGGCGGCCAACTACAATGGCACGGCGAGCTTTACCTATACTGTCAGCGACGGCGCCGGCGGTACTTCTACTGCGGTCGTCAATCTGACCGTCAGCCCGGTCAACGATACGCCGGTCGCGGTTGCCGACAGCTTCACGCTCAACGAAGACAATGCACTGACCATTGCGCCGAGTTCGCTGGTTTCCAACGATAGCGACATCGACGCTGGTCAGACTCTGTCCATTGCCAGCGTTCAGGGTGCGACCAACGGCACGGTTGCCATCGTCAACGGCAATGTCGTGTTCACCCCGGCCGCGAACTATTCAGGTGCGGCCGCCTTTACCTATACGATCAGCGACGGCAACGGCGGAACGGCGACCGCGACGGTGAATCTCACCATCGCCGCGCAGGGCGACGTGGCGGTCTCGGCCGCGAACGTGTCGGGCAACGAAGATACGACGATCAATCTGGGTCTCAGCTCCAGTTCGATCGTGATCTCCGACACCGACGGCTCGGAATCCGCCAATGCCATCAAACTCACCTTCTCCAACCTGCCGTCGGGCGCGGTGGTCAATGGCGCGACCTGGAGTGCCGCATCGAACGCCTACATGGTGACCTCGGCCGCGGCGCTTTCCAACGTAACGGTCATTCCTCCGGCCAACTGGAACGGCCAGTTCGGGGCGACCTTGACGGTCACTACCAACGAAGGCGGTTCGTCGTCGCAGAACTTCACGGTCACGACCAATGCCGTGAACGATGCGCCGATCGTTACCTCCGCGCCGGCCTTCACTGTCAATGAGGATGCGACGATCACGCTGACCAAGGCCCAACTCTTGGCCGGTGCATCCGACGTGGATGGCAATACTCTTTCGGTGCAGAACTTGGTGGTCAATGGCGGCCAAGGCACGCTCAGCGGCCCGAACGCCAACGGCGACTATACCTATACGCCGCCCGCGAACTTCAGCGGCAGCGTCGGCCTGACTTATAAAGTATCCGACGGCACGGCGACGGTGAACCAGACTGCGGCGATTGGCGTAACGGCGGTTGCCGATGCCCCGACCGTGACAGCTGCACTGGGTACGCCGGTGGCGGTGGTTACGAATGCAGTCACAGCCACCCAGGCGATCGATGTGAGCAACGTGACCAGCGGCAACAATGGCTTTACGGTCACGGCTCAAAAGATCAACAGCGACGGCACAATTTCGGCGGAATCCTCGTCCAACCTCAGTATCAGCACCTCAGGCAGCCCGACGGGTTTCGGTGTGTCGGGTGCGGCATCGGGCGATTCGACGGAACTGGGACGTTCATCGGCCGGCGTGTCCGAACAGCTCAATGTCCAGTTGGCTGGCGACGTCACGTCGGCGAAGGTCACATTCGCTTGGTTGTCGACCAGTGAGCAAGCCACTTACAAGTTGTACGACAATGGCGTGCTGGTCGGGACGGGCACGGTTACGGGTCAGACCGATAACATCGATCCGGAGATCACCATTACGGCGACCAACGGTGTCGCGTTCGACAAAATCGTCTTCTCCGCGCCTGGCGCCGACGATGACTTTCTGATCAACAACATCAGCTTCACCAAGGTCATCACGCCCGGCTCAACCGTGGCACAGTATCCGCTGAATATCTCGACGGCGCTGGCCGATGCCGACGGTTCGGAAAGCCTGTCGACGATCAGGGTGACCGGCGTGCCGTCCACCGCGACCTTGTCGGCAGGCATCAAGAACGCCGATGGTTCCTACACGTTGACCCCGGCGCAGCTGAGCGGTCTGAAGATAAACGTGACCAATGGGCAGACGACGGACTTCAATCTGTCGGTCTCGGCAACCTCGACCGAATCGTCGAATGCGGATGCCAAGACAACCACGGTTTCGCTCGCGATCCCGGCGCCTGATTTCACCGCTTCTGCCCCGACGCTCACGACCGCGGCGATTTCCGGCAGCGAAGATACCGCGATCGCACTGAACATCGGAGCCGTGCTCGGCGATGCCGATGGTTCCGAGACGCTCTCGGTCACGATTTCGGGCGTACCTACAGGCGCGACGTTGTCTGCCGGAACCCTGAATTCTAACGGAACTTGGACGTTGACTCAGGGCCAGCTCAGCGGGCTCAAGATCACGCCGGCGAATGACTCGAGCACCGATTTCACCCTCACCGTGACGGCGACGTCGACGGAGAGCTTGGGCGGAGCGACGAGCACGACGACGGCCACCATCCCGGTGACTGTTGCCGGCGTGGCCGATCTGCCGACCCTCGATGTGTCGTCCTCGCTGATGACGACGAGCTATGCCGCAACGGCCGTGAACTTCCCGTCCACGATCACTTCGGCGATCCAGAGTGGCTACACGGTCACCGTCTCGGGCGTGCCCACGGGTGCCACCCTTTCGGCTGGCACCAACAATGGCGACGGCACTTGGACCGTTCCAGGCGCATCCGCTGCCACGCTCACCATTACGCCGCCTGCCAACTATTCGGGCTCGGTCTCCTTGACGGCCACGGTCATCAATCCGAATGGCGGAACCAGCACGCCGATCTCCGCTACCTTCAACTCGGGATTGGATGGCTTCTCCTATGCCGACGGTTCGTTCGGCGGTTCGACCAGCACGTCCAAGGCCTACGGCGAATGGGACAACAATGACGGTGTCGGCAGCACGGGTGCCTTGGAACTGGAACTGGGCGGCGGCACCAGCTCGAGCGCTATGTCCGGCGGCTTCTCCAAGAGTTTCACCACCACGGGCAGCAGTACAGGTAGCCTGACCTTCTCCTATCGGGTCGATGCCGACGAGATCGAAGCGAACGACGGTGAATATGCTCGCGTGATGGTCTCGATCGATGGCGTCAACAAGGGAACCAATGGCTATGTCGCCCAGGTCGTTGGAACGGACAGCGGCTGGGTCACCGTCACGGTCGATCTCGGCACTTTGGCGGCCGGCAGCCATACGTTCACGATCGGCGGGCTGCTGAACAGTGCCGACCATTCGAACGACGAAGTCGAGATGAATTTCGACAATTTGTCGTTGAACGTGACGGGAAGTCCGGCGAATGTCGCGACCCAATCGGTCAGCGTCGTCCCGACGGTTGCATCGCTCACCTACGATCTCAATATCGCGGCTTCGCTCAACGATCTAACCGGCGAAAGCTTGACGGTCCAATTGAGCAGTATCCCGTCGGGTGTCACGCTGAGCCATGGAACCTTGTCGGGCGGCGTGTGGACGGTCAATTCGGCCGACCTGCCGAACCTGACGATGACCGTGCCGACATCGACCGCGGCGTTCGATCTTTCGGTCAGCGCCAAATCGACCGACAGCGACGGCAACGACATCTCGGTCATCACCAAGACGATCGACTACTCCGACTTCAAGGGGCTTGCCACCAACGACACCCTCACGGGTACGGCGGGCAACGACACCCAGTATGGCGGCGCCGGCGACGACACGATCTCGGGCAATGCCGGCGACGACGTCATCTGGGCCGGTTCGGGCAACGATCTCGTCTATGGCGGCGACGGCGCGGATACGATCCGCGGCGGTGCCGGGACCGATACCCTTTATGGCGGGAACAATAACGACACGATCTATGGCGGCCAGGGTAACGACATCATCTATGGCGATGCCGGCAACGACATCGTCATCGGTGGCGAAGGTAACGACACGCTCTATGGCGGCGCGGGGGCGGATACCTTCGTCTTCAACCTCGGCGACGGCACCGACACGGTCATGGGCTTCGAGAATGGCGATCAGCTGAACTTCAACGGCATCAGCCTGAACGGCGGCGATACGCTCGGCATTACCGCGCAAGGCAACGACGTCGTAATCACGATCATCGGTCAGGATGGGGCTCAGGGCAGCTCGGTCACTCTCAAGGACGCGGCGGCCGGTATGGACGCCTCGCAGAGAGAGCACATCTCCGACGGCTATTCAGTGACCGACACAGGTCAAGGGGTGACGGTGGTGATCGACCAGAACTCCTAACGGGGTCTTTCACCAACGCAACGCAAAAGGGCCGCCAGAAGGGCGGCCCTTTATTTTGTGTCGCGATAACGCGCGTTTACTGACGATGCAGGAAGTGCGCCCACTTGATGGCGCCGCCGTGGTTCTCGAGATAGTTGAGCAGGGCCGAAACGACGCGGCGGTCGTAGACCGTCCCGGAATCGCGGAGCAGTTGCGCGCTAGCTTCCTCCAGCGCCATTCCTTGCGTGCCGTCGCGCGGGCAGGTCAATTCTACAAAGGCCGTCGCCACCGCGACGATACGCGAGGTCAGCAAAATCCCTTCGCCCGCGAGATGCTGCGGCCCTTTGCCGTCAAAGCGTTCTTCCGATTGACGGATGGTTTCAACGACCGGCCCCTCGAAATCGATCCCCTGCAGCAGATTGGCGCTGGTGATATAGGCCGTCGACATGACCTTGCGGGTCGCTTCGTCGAGTTCGCCAACCGGAAGGCCCATTTTTTCCGGCGGTATATAGAGGCTGCCGAGATTTTTGAGATTGCCCGCGAAGGCTGCCGTGTCGATCTCCTTGCGCTCGCAGCCCAATTCCTCGGCGATCGCGCGTGCGACATCGCCGACATCGCTGGAACGCGAATCCGACGAGGGATCGCGCCGGTCGACGACGGTGGCGAGCGTGGTGACGAGTTGCGTGAGCCGCGCCTCGCTCTTCAATTGTTCGCGCGAGAATTCGGTGATGTCGTCGATGATCATCAGCACACCCGGCGGATGATCGCGGTCGCCGCGCAACGGGATGTGATCCGATTTCAGGACCTGCATACCGCCATCGCCCTCTTCGAACCGCTGCACGAAGGAGCGGCGCGCGAGGCGCACCGAATCCGGCGTCTTGGCTTCCTCAAGATCGGCAAAATTCTTGAGAATGTCCTTGTTCACGTCGGCGTAGTATCTGGCTTTGGTTGGCCCCATGACGCCGGCCATAGTCTTGCCCAGCATTTCTTCAGGCGTGATGCCTGCGGATTTGGCTGCCGGTTCGTTGGCGAAGGTATAGGTCGTGGTGCCGTCGACGGCGACGATCAGCGTCGGCTGGCTGTTGGTGATAACGCGCATGAACTTCGAGATATTCTCGAAGCGTTCCGACGAAATGCGGAACTTCTCGGCCGCCGCGGCGGCGCGCAAGCTTGTGCCGTGCCGCCAGACCGCGATCATGGCGACGGTCACGCCGATGATGATCAGGATGAATACGATCAGCATGTTGCGCAGACGCGATTCGTTGGCCTCCAGGGCTTCCGCGCGGCTGATCTTGCGCACCAGGACCCACGGCACATCGGCGATGGCGCGACTGATGACCAACACCTCGGCGCCCGAATAATCGCGCTTGATCGCAAATCCGCCGGGCTTGTCGATGGCGAAGGCATCGGCGAGTTCGGGCGTATCGACGGCCATGGTGCGGTTGAGCGCGGCCGTCCCGTCGGCGAGTGGGGTCAGGTATTCGACCGTATTCTCGACCTTGCGTACGAGATAGGTTTCTGCGGATCTCGAGGTGTCGCCGGGCTGCTTGAGCAGCGCGAACAGATCGTCGCCGACGACACGGATGCCGACGGCGACGCCGATGCCCTTTGCGCTGGGATCGGCCTGGACGCCATAAATGGGCAACGCGAAGCCGATGGTCGGTTGGTTGGTCGCACCCTTGTACATATCGACGACGGTCGGCTGGCCGTTGAGCGCGCTGGCGATGCCGGTGCGCAGCTTGCCGGTCAAGGGCGGCATCGACGGCGTGATCACCAGGGGCTTGCCGTCACCGTCGGTGAGCGCCAGGCCGGCGACGCCGGTCCGCTCGACGTTCGAGTTCACTTCCAGCGGCCCGCCTATCGGGGGGCCGAAGCCGGTCTTGTCGGCGACCGCGACGAGCAGATTGCGAAGATAGCCGAGCGAGGCGGTGGCGTCGGTTACCTTGCTGGCATCGCCCTAGCTTGCGCGATCTCGGTCAGATAAAGCTGCAGCGACGCATTCTCGGTCAAATCGCGGATCGTATAGAAATTGCCCTGGATCCATTCGTTGATCGCGGCGACGCGGCTGTCGGCGACGATGCCGAGGCGGATCTGCCATTCGTTGAGCGCGCGCTGGCGCTCGTCCTCGACGAAGCGGAAGGAGAAGAAGACGCCGGCCGTGATCACGACCACAAGAACCAAAACACCGATGGCGACGATTCGATTGACCTTGCCGCGCGGGGCGGCTTCGGCGGCCTCCTTATCCAGATCGGGTTTGGATCGGTTCGGGGCAGACTCGTCGGCAATGATCGTGCTCGCCAAGGTTTGGGATGAAACCGGATAAATCGCGATGCCGTCAATTTAAGCCATTGATTTATCGAAATAAAGAGGCATATCGCGCGGTGATCCGACTCACAGACTTTCCAGAGATGGTCGTGGCATGATACCGATCAGGCGGGGAATTCGGCGCGAGGGAATGGGGAAATTTCTGCCAATCGCGGTCGTCGTAACGCTGCTGATGGGTGCGGCTATGCCCGTCCATGCCCAATCACGGCGTCCGGCGGGCGGTGCGGGGGCGGCCGCAGGTGCTGCGGCGGCGGCATCGGTTCCCGTTACCTCGGCGGCGGCGGCGCGCGACGCGCTCAAGAAAAAGGGCGACACTACGAACAACTTGTTGTTCGGGACCGAGGAAACCCTATCCGAAAATTTCCAGCCCTTCGAGAAATGGACCAGTGCCGTCGATAAGATGGCGAAGGAGCGGGCGAACCTCGAACAGTTCAAAACCCGCTTTAAGAAATGGCTCGAACCTCTCGATGCGCTGAAGGACAAGGACAAGCCGACGCAGATCGCCGAGGTCAACAAGATGATGAACCTGGCCGATTACGTCCAGGATCAGACCAACTGGGGGATCAGCGATTATTGGGCCTCGCCCGGCGAGTTCCTGGCCAAGTTCGGCGATTGCGAGGATTACGCTATCGCCAAATATATGGCCCTCAAATATCTGGGATTGCCGGCCGAAAGCATGCGCGTGGTCGCGGTGAAGGATCTCAACCTGAAGGTCGGTCACGCGATCCTGGCCGTCTATCTCGAAGACAGCGTCGTGATCCTCGACAACCAGATCAAGATCGTCGTCGATTCCCGCAAGATCCGACATTACGAGCCGGTCTATTCGATCAATGAAAAGGCCTGGTGGCGCCATCGCGCCGCGGCTGGTTGATTCCACATAAGAAAATGGCCGGGCGTTTCCACCCGGCCTTCTTGTTGTTCGATGGCGTGACGCTTACTTCGTGGCCGACACGCCGGTCGTGATGATGTTCTCGGCGAATTTCTTGAATTCGTCGGCCGTCATCAGGCGCTTGTGCACCAAGCCCCAATCCTTCACCGCCATGAGAATTTCCATGGCCTGCTCGTCGGTGAAGCGGATCTGCGCCTTGCCGAGCCAATCCTTGATATTGTCGATGCCCGAGCCCTTGCCGACGACGGCGACGGGCGAGGGTAGGCCGACCAGGCTGGGACGGAACGGCACGCAGGTGGTCAGGTCCTTCTCGCCGCAATTGAGCAGCCAGGTCGCGATGATGCCGGATTCGATCTTGAACAGATCGTCGCCGACGATCGGACGGTTGCGCGGAACAATGGCGCCCGAGATTTTTTGGACGAGATCGGCGAGCGATTTCAGCTTCTGGGTCTTGATGCCGCAATCGACGTTATAAAGTGTGAGCAGCGCCATCACGGTTTCTTCCATCGGCACGTTGCCGGCGCGCTCGCCCAAGCCCAGCACGGTCGATTGGATGACTTCGACGCCTTCGGCGACGGCCATGATCGTATTGGCCACGCCGAGGCCGAAATCCATATGGAAATGGGCTTCGAGCGGGGTGTTCGGGAAACGGGCCTTCACCGCGCGCACGAAGAACGGCATGGCGTGGACCGAGGTGACGCCCATGGTGTCGACCAGGGCGAGGCCGTCCATATGGCCTTCCTTGGCGACCTTTTCGATCAGGTCGATCACCCATTTGAGTTCCGAGCGGGTGAAATCGATCGGGAAGAAGACGACTTCGAGGCCCTGATCGTGCGCGTATTTTGTCGATTCGATCGACAGATCGATGGCGCGTTCAAGCTCCCAGCGGTAGCCCTTTTCGATCAGATGCTTGGAGGCCGGAACCTCCATGACGACGCCCTGCACGCCGGCATCGACCGCGCGCTTCACATCGTCGACCATGCAGCGGGCGAAGGAATAGATCTTGGGGCCGAGGTTGCGTTTGGCGAGATCGCGCACGACGCGGGCATCGTCCTTGGACACCACCGGCATGCCGGCTTCGATGCGCTGTACGCCGGCTTCGGCGAGCGCTTCGGCGATGCGGATCTTGTCGTCGTAATTGAAGGCGAGACCGGCCTGCTGTTCGCCGTCGCGCAGCGTCACGTCGTGGATGATAACTTTCTTGGGGAACTTCCAATCCTTGGTCACTTCGGGATCGAAGTTCCACGGGCTGGTGTGCCAATTCTCGTTCAGCCACGGCGTATCGGTCATAAGGCATCCTCCTCGGGGATTCAGAGCGCCGGTGGACCGGCATTTAAGAGGCGCCGAATGTATGGGAGCGCCGGGCCCCCGTCAACGAATGGGAATTGGGGCGGTATCGGTGGTTTCCGGCTCTGTTTTACGCGCCAGGCCAGCCCCATTCAGGGCGTCCTGGAGCTTCTTCGCGACCTCGTATTTGGCCTTCGCCACATCGGCCGTTTTGACCCAGAAGGCGGCTTCGAACTGGACCTTGTCGTCGGTCATTTCGTGGATCAGCACGGTCGGGTTGGGGTCGGACAGCGATACGGGATCGTCGAGCAGGGTCTGTTGGATGATCGCGCGGGCCTTGTCCGTATCGGCGGCGGCGGCGATCTCGACCAGGACCTGGACGCGACGCGTATCGTTGACCGACAGGTTGCGGATCCATTGGCCCCAGATCAACCCGTTGGGCACGATCATATGGACGTTATCCGCCGTCGCCATGACGGTGAAGAACAAGGTCACTTCTTTGACTGTGCCCGATAGGCCGCCCGATTCGATCACGTCGCCCTCGCGGAACGGACGGAAGATCAGCAGCATGATGCCGGCCGCGATATGGCTGAGCGTTCCTTGCAAGGCGAGGCCGATGGCGAGGCCCGCCGCGCCGATCACGGTCAGCAGGCTCGCGGTTTCGATACCGAATTTGTTCAGCACCGCGACGATGGTCATCACGATGATCACGTATTTGACGACGCTGGCTGCGAAGCTGACGAGCGTCGGATCGACATAGCGGAATTGACGGAACGCGCGGCGCACCAGCTGCGAAGCCCATCCAGCGAGCCATAGGCCGAGCACCAGAATGACGAAAGCGCCGATCACCGATAGGCCATACTGGGTGACGAGGTTGAGCGTATTGGTGAGAACGGGTTGGATATCGTTGGAGACGACGCGGATCGTTTCATCCATGGTTTTTGCTTTCAGATAAATCGGACGGTGGCATCACTGTGCCAAATTTAGGCCGATTGGTCACACGACGATCGGCTGGGCGATGATCCACAGGCTCGTCATCGTGTAGGCGAGCATTAAGATCAGCATCGGAATTTGCGAGAGCAGCGCGGTTCGCCGGTCGGCGAACAGGCGCATGGCTTCGGCATGCGCGAGATACACGGCCGCGATATGGCCGATCACGATGACGCCGACCGAGAAGAACCACAAAAATTGTGCATTCATGACCGTGAGATCGACGCGCCTGCCCACGGTGCCGAACAGGTCCCATCCGAACCCAAACGGGTCGGAGACGAGGGCGATAACGTTCTGGCCCTCGAAGACCAGCAGCGACAGATAATGGGCCAGATGATAGGCGATCGCGATCGGCACGAGCGAATAAACGAATGTGCCTGCGACAATGCCAAGCGGGACGCGAGTTCCCCCAGTCCATCGAACGAGGGCCGCGACGGCGAAATAGGCGGCGACGAATAGGAGCGGGAAGCTCGCCAGCCCAATGGTCGAGACGATGGGCACGGCGATCGAGCCCAGTCCTTGTAGTTGCGAGAACAACGCCAATGCGGCGCTTTGAAACGGTTCGGTCTCGGTGAACCCGTCATAGGTGACGGTGGCGAGGATCAGGATTACGAAGACAATTTCCGAGAAGCTTGCCGGCCCTGGTGCAAGCAGGCCGACAACGGGCGGTCGCAAGCGTACCGTGCCTTCGCGTATCTCCAAAATCGCGAAGCGTGCGAACAGCGCGAATATCATGACGAACATTCCGCCGTTTTGTGCCCAGATCGCGCGCCCGAACAGCATCATGCCGGTCCAGGTCAGAATGGAGAATGCCGTGAGTGCGATGGCCACGTTCAGCGGCACGCCCGACCCCGACCAGTTGATCTCAAGCCAGGCGAAGACGAATAGAGAAGCCACCGCAGGCCACGCGCCGAGCCAAGGCGGATAGCGCAGATCGAGCGAAATTTTCCCCATCCGTTCGGCCCAGGCGAACAAGGTGCTCCACGGATTGAGATAGGCCCAAATATTGCCGAGCAGCACGGAGGCGAAGGCGACCCCCACCCAGCCGATGACCCAAACCATGACCACGCTGATATTCTTATAGGGGCTGGGTACGCCGAAGAATCCGGCAAAAATCGTCACGACAAATGCGACAACGCCAATGACGCGCAGGATCGTCCCGACATAGGGAACGCTCGGGAGAGTCAGGGTCCGATAAGATGCAGGACCTCGATGCGGACGCAGGAACAAGGCGGCGACGACGAACGAGAGAAACACCGCCGCCGCGCCGCCGACGATGAAATAATCGAGCGGTAGGGGCAGGTCGTAACGCATCCCGAATCCGTGGGCAGCGGCTTCGCCGGGCAAGAGGAACCCAAGGACCGCGATGACGAACGGCATTATTTCGGTAGCACTTCGAGGTACAGGACCGCAGGCGCGTGGCTGTGCGACTTCTTGCCTGCATCGGGGATATGCTCCTCCATTGAGAAGCGGCCCGTCGCGCGCGCGGTGAAGCTGAAAACCGCAGGCATATCGGGCGCGGCCGCGCGCTCGATATCGTAGCCGTGCAAATGCAGCGCGATCGTTTTGTCGCTCGCGACGCGCAAGGTCACCTCGTCGCCCTGGCGCACGCGGATCGTGCGCGCGCCGACGAGCTTGCCCTGCTTGATCTCGACCTCGATGGGAACAGGCGCCTGCGCGGCGTATAGCGCGCCATCGGGCGATGCCGTGCCCAAGAACAGCAGCGCTGCGAGGGACATCATATCCGGGTCAGCGGCGCGACGCCGATGCGTTCGCGCGCCGTTCCCAAAACCGTTTCGACGGCGAGCGCGGTCTCCAGCAGGGCTTCGTCGCGCCCGGCAGCGGCGATCAGTTGCAGTCCGACCGGCATGCCGTGTTCGTCGAGCCCGACGGGCAGGGTGAGCGCGCAGAGCCCGAGAATATTGACGACGCTGACGTTGGCCAGGACCGCCGCATTGGCGATGCGATAACTGTCCCAATCGTGAATATCGGACAGGCGCTGCGGCGTGACGCGGACGGTCGGAACCAACAGCGCATCGCAAGCCAACAGCCGCGCGTTGGCATTCGCTTGGAGCCGGCGTATCCGCGCCAGCGCTTTGAGATAGGCAACCGTCGTTCCCTGGCGGCCATCCTCCATCCGCTGACGGACGTAGGGATCGAGCGTGGCGATCCAATCCGGCAATTCAGCCGCCAAATGCGCATAAACTTCGGCGGCGACGACCGCGCCCTCGGCCAGGACGTCAGGGGCTTGCGCCGCTTCGGGCAGGGCATTGTGTTGGATTGCGGCACCGGCGGATTTGAGCGCGTCGATCGCGCCGCGCACGACTTTGGCGATGGGCTCGCTGCAGCGGTCCCAGAAATAATTCTCGCTCACGGCGAGGTTCAGGCTTTTGACGGACCGCGCCGTCAGGGTCCGTGCCGTCCGTCCGGGCAGGGCGCGTTCGATGGCGCTGAAGGCGTATGCCGCGTCGGCGACCGTGCGGGTCAAGATGCCGGCGGTGTCGAGCGTGGATGACAGGGGCACGATACCTTCGGTCGGCCAGCGCCCAAAGGTGGTCTTCAGCCCGACCGCCCCGGTCAGCGAAGCCGGCACGCGCACCGAGCCGCCGGTATCGGTGCCGAGTGCCAGCAGGGCCGAGCCCTCGGCCAGGCTGACGCCTGCGCCGGCGCTCGATCCGCCAGGGGCACGATGGGACTGGGCGTCCCACGGATTGACCGGGGTCCCCCAATGGGCATTGAGGCCGAGGCCGCCATAGGCGAATTCGACCGTATGGGTTTTGCCCATGACGACGCCATGCTGCCCGGTCAGGGCGGCCACCACGGGCCCCTGGCGCTCCCAGGGGCCGGGGAGCCGCCGGGGTGAGCCGGCGAAGACCGGGTAGCCGCGCACCCCATAGATATCCTTGATCGAAATCGGGATGCCCTGGAGCGGCCCGAGATCCCGCCCGTGGGCAAAGGCCGAATCGGCCAAAATGGCCTGACGGCGGGCCAAATCGGGATCCCATGTCTTATAGGCATGCAGTCTCTCGCCGAACCGCTGGTGGCGGTCGATGGCGGCCTCGGTCAATTCCCGGGCCGTGAGGCCGCCGCCGCGCAGGGCTTGCGCAAGCTCGGCTATCGGTTTCTCGATCCAATCGGTCATGGGTGTAACTTTAGCGGGACGAGGTTGAATCGGCTAGGCCGGTCAGTCGCGTTGATGTGATTTCCGTCATGTTATTCTTGGATTTCCTGGCAGTATGATGGACGTGCCACAAAAGAAGTAGACATGTTGACCGCCGACGAAGAGCTCCAGCGTAAAATCGAGGTGCTGCGCAAATCATTTGCCGCCGGGCTAGTCGGACGTATGAACGAGTTGGAGACCGCGCTCGCCGGTTTGGCGGATGGAAGCCCCTTATCCGGCCAGGCGATGCCGATTCGCAGCATTCTCGAACAATCGCACAAGATCGCGGGATCGGCGGGCACCTTCGGTTACGGTACGATGAGCGTCATTGCCTCCGAAATCGAGCAATTGTGCGACGCCATCCTCAAGAACCGTCACGGCTCGGACGTCGCAGCGCAGGTCAAGCTGCGCGAACGGATCGCGGCGCTTCACGCGGAGATGCCGCAATGAGCCGTCCCGACGACGCCGATATCGCGGCGCGCGTCATTATGAGCGGGGATGGACTATCGCCGCACGATGCGTTCCAACGCGATGTATTGCGCCTTTTGGAAAACACCGACATTTCGGACGAGGATCGCCAGCGCATCCTGAGCAACACTGCCTGTCCGTGCTGCGGCGGAAGTGCTTCGATGTCGATTGCGCTGAAAACGAGCTAGCGAGCGCGCAGCTTTTTGCTGGCGGCTTCGTCCACTTCGAAGGTTTTGGGATCGACCACCACGCCATATTGGGTGCGCGCGGCTTCGGGCGAAACGTAGCCCTGGCGCACATCCTCGCGCACGCGCTCGAACGGCCGCTCGAAGGCATCGCCGAACCCACCGCCGCCGCCGGAACGCAAGTTGAAGGCCTCGCCCTCCTTCATATGGGCGAGCAGCACTTTGGCATTGGCGAAATCGTCCTTCCAGGTGCCGTTCAGCTCCAACGCAACGCCGTTGCCCATTGCCTCGCCACCACCATCCAGGCCCCAGGGGCGGCAATGGACGCGGTCGATCTGGGTATTGAAGGTGACGTCGTAGCGCATGCGCACAACGCGCTCGACACCGAGCCCGCCCCGGAACTTTCCGGGACCGCCGGAATCGGGGATCAGGGCATAGCGTTCGATCAGGACCGGCGATTTGACCTCGGTCTGCTCGTTCGGACTGTTGTGGGTGTCGCCGTCATTGATGCAGACCGTGCCCGACACGCCGTCCTCGGTCATCTTGGCGCCCCAGCCGCCGCCCTGCGGACCGAAGCTCGCCATGAAGAATTCCTTGGTCTTGGGATTGATGCCGTGACACATGCAGACCACAAGATCGGCATGGTGTCCGGCGATCACGCGGTCCGGCACGGCCAGCTCCAAAGCCTTGAAGACGGTATCGATCACGGTCATGGGGAATGTCATCCACCAGCGCATGGCGGCGGGCCGTACGGCGCTGATTACCTTGCCGGGCGGCACGATGATCTTGAGATTGCGAAACGCGCCGTCGTTGATCGGATAGTCGGTGGGCGAGGTCAGGCATTTAAAGGCCACCTGCGCGCAGGCAAGGCCCGCCGTGATTCCTGAATTGAAAAATCCGCGCACCTGATCGGCGACATTGGACAGATCGATGGTCATTTCGTCGCCCTTGACCTAGACCCGCACACGGATCGGTACTTTCTTGCCGACGCTCACGCCGTCGTCGTCCATGTAGGATTCGGCCTCGTAGACGCCGTCCGGAATGGTGAGGGTCCGTTTGCGCGCGGCGATCTCCGCCTGATCCATGATCGCGGCGATGGATTGCAGAACGGCATCCTTGCCGTAGCGTTTCACGAGTTCGAGGAAGCGGCGCTCGCCCGATTTCACGGCCGTGATTTGCGCGCGCAGATCGCCCATGGCGCGCGACGGGATGCGCACGTTCATACGGATGATGTCTTCGAGTAGGGTATTGACCGTGCCCCGGTCGGAATATTTGCAGATCGGAATCTGCAATCCTTCGGCATAGATATCGGTAGTCATGCCGCCCAAGGTGCCGCCGACATCGATCCAATGTGCCATGCAGCCGACGAAGGCGATCAGTTCGTCGCCGTCGAAAATCGGCAGCGAGAAGGTAACATGGTTGAGATGGCTGCCGGTGATATAGGCGTCGTTCGTGACGAGAATGTCGCCGGGATGGATGCCGACCGGGTTGGGGCCGTCCGGCGCGAAATGTTTGAGCTTCGCCTTCACGGTTTCCGACATGCCGCGGATGAACATCGGCAGGCCGATGCCGATGGAGACAGTCTCGCCGGTCGCGGTGAACAGGCCGGTGGTGAAATCGAGCGCTTCGTAGATGATGGTGTTATAGGCCGTGCGCATGAGGTTGGTTTTCATTTCCTCGGTCACGGCGAGCACGCCGTTGCGCACGATCTCGGTCGTGATCGGATCGGTCGCGGGATAACGGTTAGGTATTGCGTCCATCATCGCACGGCTCCGATCGTGATAACGAGATTGCCGTAGCCGTCGACGGCGAGCGTGTCACCCGGCAACAGCACGGTGGTCGAGGCATGTTCCTCGACGACTGCCGGTCCAACGATTTGGTTGCCGGCGCGCAGGGCCACGCGCGCGTAGGAGGGCGTGTCGACAAAGCCGCGAGCACTCGCGAAATAGATCGGGCGCGATCCGGTATGGGCGGCGGCTTCGGGCGCGGCGGCGCCCTTGGCGATCTTGGCCAGCGGCGGCTTGCTCAACACGCCGGTCACTGTTGCGCGCAAGGATACGATCTCGGCCGGCTCCCTCGGTGCCGAGGTGCCATAGCGCAACTCGTGGGTCTTATCGAATTCGGCCTTGATGCCGTCGCGGTCGTGTTTTGTGAACAGCGACAGGGGCAGATCCACGCTCACCGCATGTTCCTGGCCGACATAGCGCATGTCGGCGGCGCGGGTAACGACGACTTCGGTTGCCTCAACCTGCGCCTTCGCGACGGCGGCGCGCCCCTGCGCCTCCATCTCGCGGTAGACCGGTTCGATCGCATCGAACGCGGCGTCCGACAGGAGCGTCGGCCAGGTGCGCACATAGTCGTAGCGCAGATCGGAGAACAGCATGCCGAAGGCGGAGAAATGCCCCGGCGCCTGCGGGATGATGATTTGCTTCATTCCGATTTCGCGCGCGACCTCGGCGGCATGCAGCGGGCCGGCGCCACCGAAGGCAACCATGGCGAAGGCGGCGGCATCGAGGCCGCGTTCGGTCGTGACACCCTTCACCGCGTAGGACATGGCGGTTGCGGCGATGCGCAGGATGCCATCGGCGGCTTCGGTCACGCTCATGCCCAAGGGTCCCGCGATCTTCTCCTGCATTGCGCGTTCGGCCGCCGCGCGGTCGAGCTTCATCTCCCCGCCGAGGAATCGTTCTGCATCGAGCCGGCCAAGGATCAGGTTGGCGTCGGTTACGGTTGGTTCGGTGCCGCCCTGGCCGTAGCAGACCGGCCCTGGTTGCGCGCCGGCACTTTCGGGTCCGACGCGGAGCGCCCCGCCGTCCGACAGGCGCGCGATCGATCCGCCGCCGGTGCCGACCTCGAAGATGTCCATCATGGCGACCTGGATCGGCAACGCCTGGTCGTAGCCGCCGATCAGCGCCGCTCCGGTGGTCAGCGGATGGCCGTTATAGATGACGCCGGATTTCGCGGTCGTGCCGCCCATATCGAAGGAGATGGCACCATCGATGCCGATCGCCTCGCACATGGCGCGCGTTCCGATGACGCCGGCGGCGGGGCCGGATTCGAGCATGCGAATGCATTGATCCTTGCCCTCGGCCGCTTCGTAGAGTCCGCCGGTCGATTGCACGACCAGGAAAGAGCCGGTGAAACCGTCGCGTTTGAGCCGGCTTTCGATCTCGCCCAGATAGCGGCGCACGCGCGGCCCGATATAGGCATTGGCGACAACCGTCGAGCAGCGTTCGAATTCGCGATATTCCTGCGACAGCTCATGGCTGACCGAGACGAAAATTCCGGGCGCCTCTTCGGCCAGGATCTCCTTGATGCGGATTTCGTGCGCGGCGTTGCGGTAGGAATGCAGCAGCAACACCGCCACGGCTTCGATCCCGGTATCGCGAAACAGCTTCGCAAAAGCGCGGATCTCGGTCTCGTCGAGCGGCGTGCGCACGTCGCCCTCGGCATACATGCGTTCCTTCACTTCGAAACGCAGCGCGCGTTCGACCAGCGGTTTGTGTTTCTTGAAATAGAGATTGTAGGCATCGGGCCGGTTGACGCGGCCGATCTCATAGACGTCGCGGAAGCCTTCGGTGATCAGCAGCGCCGTCTTGGCGCCGGTGCGCTCCAGCATCGTGTTGATGGCGACCGTGGTGCCGTGCAGGAACAGGTTCGATCCGGCGAAGCTCGTGCCCGCTTTGGTCACGCCGTCGGCGATGCCGTCCACCAGATGCCGGGGCGTCGTCAAGGTTTTGCCGAACAGCAGCTTGCCCGCCGTCACATCGAAGGCGGCTATATCGGTGAAGGTCCCGCCGATATCGGCGGCTAGCCGAACGGGCGAAGCCGATTTGGTATCGCTCATCGCGTGTTGCGCTCCCGGTTGACCTTGTGTCCCCCAAGGCCTTTGATGTTGTTAAGAATAAACATTATGGGAGGAGGCCCCCATGTATCGATTACTGAGTTACCGCACCGACGCGGGTGCGACAAGAGCGGGCCTGTTGATCGGCGACCGCATTCACGATCTGGAAAACGAATTCAAGGCCGCCCGCCTGCGGCCGGGCCTCGACACCACTTCGCTGATTGCTCTGTTCAAGGCCTGGGAAAAATGGAAACCCTATTTCGACAAGATCGCCGCAGAACCCAAGACGGACGGTATGGCTCTGGCCTCGGTGAAGATCGCGGCGCCGCTGCAATATCCCGGGGTCATCTATATGGCGGGATCGAACTATATCGATCATCTGTTGGAAATGAATCCCGGGCCGCCGCCGGACAAATCCAAGACCCAGCCGTTTTTCTTTTTGAAGACGGTCGAAGGCACGGTGATCGGCACCAACGAAACGGTCCATCTGCCGTCCTATTCGCAAAAGGTCGATTGGGAGGCCGAGATAGCCTTCGTCGTCGGGCGCACGGCCCGCAACGTCGCGGTGAAGAACGCGATGGATTATATCGCCGGCTATACGATCGTGAACGATCTGTCGGCGCGCGACAATTCGCGGCGCTCGGACGTCGTCTTCATCTACGATTGGATCGGGCAGAAATGTTTCGATACCTCGTGCCCGATGGGCCCCTGGATCGTGCCGGCCGATCAGATCGGCGATCCCAACAATTTGGCGATCAAGCTGTGGGTCAACGACACCCTGCACCAGAATTCCAATACCAAACATCTGTTTTTCGACTATGCCGAACAGCTTGCCTGGCTGTCCCAGCGCGTGACTCTCAATCCGGGCGATGTGATCTCGACCGGCACACCGGCCGGGGTCGGCGCCGGCAAGGGCGTATTCCTGAAGCACGGCGATGTGGTGACCATTGAGATCGAGGGGATCGGCCGATTGGTCAACCCGGTGGTGCAGGACTAAATGCCGGGTCTATAATCCAGTTACGTATTCCCGTTAGGAGATCGAACATGGCTCCCAATCCAGTGAAGAACATGAGCCCCGACGAGCAGGAAGCCTATCATCGGGCCGCCGAGGCCAAGATCGAAACCTACAAATACCAAAAGCCCGCCGATACCGGCCGCCCCAAGCTGCTGACCTTCCTGGCCAAGACGCCCCTGTTGAGCGTCGCGGTACAGACCGTGAAGGACGGCGGGGAGAACAATCTGCATTATCACTCCAACGGCGATCAGTGTTATTTCGTCCTCAAGGGCCGCGTGCGGTTCCATGGGCCCGATGACACGGTGTTGGGCGAATTCGGCGAACACGAGGGGATCGTGATCCCGGCGGGATCGCGCTACTGGTTCGAAAAGGTTGGCGACGAAGATCTTCAGGTGCTGCAATCCTTCGGCAAGGACACGGCGATGCCCGATATGGCGCGCATTAACCTGGAGCCGCACAAGGCCTGGATGAAGGAAGACCATCTCACCCAATATTCGGAGCACGCCGACGCGAAGGTCTGAACTTTCGCCTGGTTTACACGGAACAACAAATGGGCATGGGGCCTGTCGGACCCATGCCCTTAACGTTTCAGATGCATGTGCAAAGGACCGAAACGGCGCAACGCCGGCGCGTCTAAGGGAACTGGGGGAACAGATTTCCGCTGGGCCAGCCGCGCATGCGCGCCCGCGCGGTCTGTAGTTGCCGATCGTACTCGCTGGCGAATGCTCCACGATCCTTCGGGAGCGAGTTGAAGGCGACCACCCAAGACGAGCCGTCGTTGTTGCGCAAGCCGAGTGAGCTCATGCCGGGCAGTGCGCGACCGGTCGGTTTGGCCAGGGCGGAGTTGGCAATCACGATCAGTGTGAGGAGCGCACATGATGTTGCGATGCGAAAGAGAAGGCGCATACCCGGCATCTCCTGGGAGACCAGCTCAACACCGCCGGCGATCGGCTGGAATTATACCCAACCGGCGCGGTGGTTGTCGATTTCCGCAAGTCGGCATACGATCCTTGCCTAGTCCGCATCGAAACGTCGTCGCAGGGAGAACGAATATGAAAAGGCGCATGGTTGTCGCGGCATTTGCCGCGCTCGGTTTTGTCGGAACTCTGGGCCTATCGGTGGGCGGCGCCCATGCCGATCTGGAGAAGCTCACGCTGGTGGCGCCCGCGGCACCCGGCGGCGGCTGGGATTCGACGGCGCGCCAAATGCAGGCCGCTCTGGTCAAGGCCGGCATCGTGCGCAACGTTCAGGTCACCAATGTGACGGGTGCCGGGGGCACGGTCGGCTTGGCCGGTCTGGTAAATAACGGCAAGGGCGACGGCAATCAATTGATGGTCATGGGTCTCGTCATGACGGGCGCGGTGCTGACCAACAATTCGCCGGTCACGCTCGCCCAAGTGACGCCAATCGCGCGTCTCACCGGCGAATATGAAATGATCGTGGTGCCCACCAATTCGCCGCACAAGACGATGCAGGATCTGGTGGCGGCACTCAAAAAAGATCCGGGCGCGGTTTCGTGGGGCGGCGGGTCCGCCGGCGGCACCGACCATATCCTGGCGGGCTTGGTCGCCAAGGCGGCAGGCGTCGATCCGGGCAAGGTAAATTACATCGCTCATTCGGGCGGCGGCGAGGCGATGGCCAATATCCTCGGCGGCAAAGTGACGGCCGGCGTCAGCGGTATCGGCGAGTTCGCGGCCCAGATCAAAGCGGGCCGGTTGCGCGGCCTCGCGGTCTCCTCGCCGAAGCGCATCGACGGCGTCGATGTGCCGACTTTGAAGGAAACCGGGCTTGACGTGGAATTGTCGAATTGGCGCGGTGTCGTTGCCGCACCCGGCCTCAGCGACGCGCAGAAGAAGGAATTGCTCGGCGTCGTCGATCGCCTCGCCAAGAGCAAGGAATGGAAGGAAGTCCTGGAGAAGCAGGATTGGACCGATCTGTATCTCGCGGGCGACGATTACGCCAAATATCTGCGCGAACAGGATACGACGGTCGCCACCACGCTCAAATCCATCGGCTTGGTGAAATAGCGGCAGCCTTTCGCGTGTTGAACAAAACAATGCGCGCCCGGCTGTGGAGCGGCGAGGTTTGGGTGGCGCTCGGGATCATCGTCTTGAGCGCCTTCCTGATGGTCCAGACGTCGTCGATCGAGGTCTCGCCCAACTACGCACGGGTAGGGCCACGGGTTTTCCCGTGGGGCGTTTCTGCCGCCCTCATGCTGCTCGGCATTGCGTTGCTGCGTTCGGCACTCGTCGGCAATTGGTCGGCGGCCGATGACGCGGCCGAACGCACGTCCTTCGATGGCGGCGCTCTCCTCTGGGTCGTCGTAGGCCTCGTTCTTTATCTCGTGACGATCAAGTTTCTTGGATTTCCGATTGCCGCCGCCTTGTTGTTCGCCGGCGTGGCCCGTGCGTTCGGGAGCCGACGGATCGCTGCGGATATCGGCGTTGGCTTGGCGCTGGGCATCGCGGTCTTTGTCGGGTTCAATTACGGCCTCGGCCTGTCGCTGCCGGCCGGCGTTCTTGAGGGAATTTTGTGATGGATACCTTCGGATCGCTGATGCACGGTTTCGCCGTGGCGGCCACTTTGGCCAATCTCGGCTGGGCGCTGCTGGGCGTGACCCTGGGCACGGCCGTCGGTGTCTTGCCCGGCGTCGGGCCGGCGCTGACCGTTGCCTTGTTGTTGCCCGTTACCTTCAGTCTCGATCCGACCAGCGCCTTCATCATGTTCGCCGGCATCTATTATGGGGCGATGTATGGCGGCTCGACGACGGCAATCTTGCTCAATACGCCGGGCGAGAGCGCGTCGATGATGACGGCTCTGGAAGGCAATCGGATGGCCAAGGCGGGGCGCGGCGGGCCGGCGCTGGCCACTGCCGCCATCGGTTCCTTCATCGCGGGCACAATCGCGACCATCCTGATTACGTTTCTCGCCCCCATCATTGCGGAATTCGCGTTGCTGTTCGGGCCGGCCGATTATTTCTCGCTGATGGTGCTCGCTTTCGTCACGGTCACCGCAGTGCTTGGCAAGGCGCCGGTGCGCGGTTTCACCAGCCTGTTGTTCGGGATGTCGCTGGGTCTGGTCGGAATCGATCTGCAGACCGGCCAGGCGCGCTTCGCGATGGGGGTGCCGCAACTGCTCGACGGTATCGATGTCGTCATTGTCGCGATGGGTTTGTTCGCGGTCGGCGAAGTCATTTATGTCGCCGTCTATCAGCAGGGGCCGGAGACGATCGAGCCGATCAAGGGATCAGTTTGGATGTCGCGCGAAGATTGGAAACGATCCTGGAAGCCATGGCTGCGCGGCACGGCGTTGGGGTTTCCGTTCGGGGCCATGCCGGCAGGCGGCGGCGAAATTCCGACATTCCTGTCCTATATCACGGAGATGAAACTGTCGCGCAAACCGGAGGAATTCGGTCACGGCGCCATCGAAGGAGTCGCCGGGCCGGAAGCGGCCAACAATGCCGCCGCCGGCGGCGTTCTGGTGCCGCTGCTCACGCTCGGTCTGCCGACCTCGGCGACGGCGGCGATCATGCTGGCGGCGTTCCAGCAATATGGGCTGCAACCCGGACCGTTGCTGTTCGACAATTCGCCCGATCTTGTCTGGGGGCTGATCGCCTCGCTTTATATCGGCAATGTGATGCTGCTGGTACTCAATCTGCCACTGGCCGGCGTGTGGGTGCGGCTGCTCGCGATCCCAAGGCCGTGGCTCTATGGCGGTATTCTTGTGTTCGCGACCTTGGGAACCTACGGACTGCACAATTCGGTCGTCGATCTCGTCATACTTTATGTCGTCGGGTTCGTCGGATTTCTGATGCGACGTTATGACTTTCCGGTGGCGCCCGCGGTCATCGGATTGATTCTCGGGCCTCTCGCCGAACAGCAGATGCGCCGCGCGCTCGCCATCAGCCAAGGCGATTTCTCGGTCTTCGTGAGCGAGCCGTTGTCCACGGTGTTCCTCCTCACCGCCTTCATCGCGGCGGTTGGTCCCGTGATTTGGCGTTTGGCGCGCGCCCGCATGGCGGTCAAGCCAATCTAATCTCATTCACATCGGCTTGCCTCTATCGCGTGGGGCAATTAGGGTGAAAAAAACAGCTAGCCAGGGGGCTTTATGAAAGCAGCATTGTTCTGCACCAGCCGGTACATGGGCCCGGCGCCGGAGGGGGTTTGGCCCGTTCCGGCAGATCGCTATTCCACCGAAATCGCGGAACTATCCTATAAGACGACGCTCGATCAGTTCCGGCTCGCCGACGAGACCGGGTTCGATTGGGTCACCGTCGCCGAACATCATTTCGCGCCGTTTTCGTTGACCCCCAACCCGATGGTTTTTGCGGGCGCGCTGACCCAGGTGGTCAAGCGTGCGAAGATCGCGCTGCTGGGCGCATCGATCCCGATCCTCAATCCGATCCGCGTGGCCGAGGAAATGGCCATGCTCGATACGCTCACCGGCGGGCGGATCATCGCTGGCATGTTGCGTGGAACCGGCAACGAATACGTGACCTACAATTTGAACCCAGCGGAGTCACGCGCCCGCTTCGAAGAAGCCCTGGCGCTGATCCGAATGGCCTGGACCGAAACACAGCCTTTCGCCTGGCAAGGGCGGTTCTTCCAATATCGTTCGATCTGCGTCTGGCCGCGGCCGGTGCAGCAGCCGCATCCGCCGATTTATATGTCGGCCTCGAGCCCGGAATCGGGCGAATTCGCGGCGCGCAACAAGCTCGGCATCGGCTTTGCTTTCACGCCTGCGCCCCAGGCGACGGAAGCTGCCAACCATTATCGCAAACAGGCGCGCCTGTTTGGATGGGAGCCGAAACCCGACGACGTGATCTTCCGCGTTGCCGTTCACGTCGCCGATACGGATGAGCAGGCGCATGCGGATCTTGAAGAGGCCGCGCGCGGCCCACGTCATCTCGGTGTATCGACCGCCAATAAGGCAGTCGAATCGGTTGTCGCGAATACCGGCTATTACGGACGCGATATCGAGGGCCAGCGCGGCCGCCTGTTCGCGCGCGGCGATCTTCGCGAACGCGTCCGGTCCGGCCAGATCCTGATCGGCAGCGTCGATACGGTGACTAAGCAAATCCAGGATCTGCATGACCAGATGGGGTGCGGCATTCTTGATTTGACGCTCGCGACCCAGCTTGGGTCTCGCACGTCGCATGCAATTGAACTGATCGGCGAGAAAATCGCGCCGCGCATGAGGGAGATGTAAGATGGCGCGTAAAGCTTCCAAGAAGACTGCGAAAAAGACGTCGCCCAAGAAGGCCGTGAAAAAAGCCGCGAAGGTAGTGAAGAAGGCAGTCAAGAAAGTCGTGAAGAAGGCCGTGAAAAAAACGGGCAAGAAAACGGCATCCAAGGTCGCGAAATCGCCGGCCAAGAAGCCTGTGGTCAAAAAGGCCTCTGCGGGTGGCGTTTTCAAGGAAAGATCCGTCAGGGCCGACGGCTTTGCCATTCGTTACGCGGAGGCCGGTAAAGGCAATGTGTTGGTCAGTATCCACGGCGCCGGCGGCATGCGTATCTCGCCCGCGCATGAATTGCTCGCCAAGACCTATCGTGTGATCGTGTTCGAGGTGCCGGGTTTCGGCAAATCGCCCGCCAATGAGCGTTCGGCGACGATGCAGGATCTTGCCGGCACAATGAACAAGGCAATTGCCGCGCTGGGTATCAAGAAATTCAGCCTGATGGGCAATTCGTTCGGTGCAAAGCTCGTCTCCTGGATGGCGGTGCAGGCCCCCGACACATTGCAGGCGTTGCTTCTGGTTGCCCCTGCAGCGATCCGCCACGACCGCCCGCGTGTTGTCGGCAAGACGCCGGAAGAAACCCGTGCGCTGTTCCATGCCCATCCGGAAAACATTCCGCCGCAGCCGGCCGTAAAACCCGAGATCGAGGCGAAGCAGCAGGCATTGGTTCGTCGCCTGATTGGGCCTGCGCGCGATGCGGCGCTCGAAGGGCAACTCAAGGAGATGAAGGTTCCGACGCTCGCCTTGTTCGGCACCGTCGATCGCGTAACACCGGCCGATGCGGCACATCTGTATCGCGAGATCATCCCGAACTGCCATATCGGCATGGTCTACGATGCTGCCCATGCCATCGATGCGGACCGCCCCGAAGCGGTCGCGGAGATCGTCGCCGATTTCATCGAGCGTCAGGAAAAATTTCTCGTCACCGGCCAAAGCGGCGTGATCTATCCCTGATCGGGGCCTGTTTCCGGTTTATATCTTGGACTGACTGCCGAGTTCGACCACGCGGTTGGTGGGCAGATGGAAGAACTCCATCGCGCTGACAGCTGTGCGCCACATGAAAAGAAAAAGGCGCTTGCGCAAAAGACCCATGGCGGGGCTAGGTTCGGCGATCAGCGTTTCACGGCTGATAAAGTACGAAATTCCCATCGGTAGATAAAAGAATCCGAGATCGGATTCGTGGGCACCCGCCAGGGTTCGCGGCACGTCCATGACATCGCGGTAGCCGTAACGCAAGACGAGACGGCGGAAACCGTGACCCAGATCCTGCGCTTCGATCCGCGCGTTCTCGGAGACATGCGGGCGGTCGTCGACCATGACCGTGAGCAGGATGTTGTGTTCGTGCAGAACCTTGTTGTGTTTCAAATTGTGCAGCAAGGCTGCGGGCAAACCACCGCTGTTGCTGGTGAGAAAGATCGCTGTCCCCGAAACCCGGGCCGTGTCCTTGCCGAGAGTTGGCAAAATATCTTCGATCGTTATCCCTTCTGCGTTCTCACGTGCCATCAATAGTGCCCGGCCGGCCTTCCAGGTCGTCAGAAGGAAATAGGTGACGAGCGCCACGACCAAGGGGAACCAGCCGCCGTAGGGAATTTTGGTCGCGTTGGCGGCCAGGAAGGTTGCATCGATCAGCAAGAACAAACCAAAAAACAGGATTGCTTTACGGAGGCTCCATTTCCACACATATATCGCAACCATCGTTATCAAGACGCCGTCCAGCATCATCGATCCACTTACGGCGATACCGTATGCGGCAGCGAGATTGCTTGAACTGCCGAAACTGATAACAAGTGCGCAGGTGAATGCGAGCAGCATCCAGTTCACGAAGGGCAGATAGATCTGCCCGCGCTCCTGGTCCGATGTATAGACAGTCCGCAGGCGTGGCAGATAGCCAAGATTCACCGCCTGCTGGGTAATGGAGAATGCGCCCGAAATAACGGCCTGCGAAGCAATGACGGCCGCGACGGCTGCGAATGCGACCATCGCGCCCGACAGCCATTCCGGCACAAGACGGAAGAACGGGTTGTCGATGGCTGTTGGATCGCTCAACAACAATGCGCCCTGCCCGAAATAATTAAGAATCAAGCCCGGCAGTGCCAGGCCATACCAGGCAAGCCGAATCGGCAAGCGTCCAAAATGGCCCATATCGTTATAGAGAGCTTCCGCTCCAGTTACCGCGAGGAATACGGAGCTGAAGGCGAGGAAAGCGGTAAACCCGTCATGAAAAATAAACGCCACGGCGTAGTGGGGAGAGAGCGCAGCAAGTACGCTGGGCTGGCGGGCAATCCCGCCGATGCCGGCGACAGCCAGAGTGACGAACCATAACAGCATGACCGGACCGAACAGGCTGCCCATCGCGCCGGTTCCGCGCCGTTGCAGCAGAAAGAGTCCGATCAAGATCCCGACAGTGATGGGGATGATGAATGTTTTCAAGGCTGGCGCCGCGACATTTAATCCTTCGACCGCGCTCAGCACCGAAATTGCCGGCGTGATCATGCAATCACCGTAGAAGAGGGCCGCCGCGAAAAGGCCGAGCATAGCGACGGTTCGTGCAATCGGTTGATCGCCGACGGTTCGATCCAGGACGGCGCGCAAGGCGAGGCTGCCGCCTTCGCCGCGATTGTCGATACGCATCATGATCGCGACATATTTGATTGTGACGATGAGCGTTACTGTCCAGAAAACCAAAGAGAGAACGCCGAGGACGTGGAGGCGATCAATGGGCAGCGGGTGGTGTCCCGCAAAGGTTTCCTTAAGCGCGTAGAGCGGGCTTGTGCCGATATCGCCAAAGACCACTCCGATCGCGCCAAGCGTCAGCGCGCCGATGCCATGCGGTTGCGGAACTTGACCTGTTCCGCGGACGGACGTAGGTGGCGCTGAAGGTGCCGAAATATTGGCCATGAATATGTACGTCCAAGTTTCGGAT
>CAMDWJ010000031.1 GCA_945877815.1 Caenispirillum bisanense | reverse complement strand
GCGGTGGCAGCACCCACCGCCGGGCTGCATTTCACCGGACCGCTGATGACGGCCTTGCAAGCGCGCGATGTTGCGATGGCATTTCTCACCCTGCATGTTGGCGCCGGCACCTTCCAGCCGGTGAAGGTCGACGATACCGACGATCACATCATGCACTCCGAATGGGGCGCGATCACCCAAGGCGCGGCCGATACAATCAATGGTGCGCGCGCCAGGGGCGGCCGCGTAATCTGTGTCGGCACGACGTCGCTGCGTCTGCTCGAAAGCGCCGCCGACGCGACAGGCACCGTTCATCCGTTCCAGGATGCGACCGATATCTTCATCACGCCCGGCTATCGTTTCAAAGCGGTCGATGCGCTGGTGACCAATTTCCACCTGCCGCGATCGACCCTGTTCATGCTCGTCTCCGCCTTCGCCGGACTCGAGACGATGCACGCCGCCTATGCCCACGCCATTGCGCAAGGCTATCGTTTCTATTCCTATGGCGACGCGTGTTTCTTGGAACGTGCGGGTTAGCGAGCCGATCTTAATATCCCGCTTCCTTCGCATGCCGCACGGCGAGGATGGCGACAAGTTCGCCGTCGATCCGATAGAGCATCACATAGCCGCTATCGCCGAACGGGATCAGCCATTCGCGAAACTCGGGCGGCATTTCATCGACAGATCGACCGATCTCGGGGTGCGTAGAGAGCGTTGCGGCTCCGTGACGGATCGCGCCAACCGCGCGTTGCGCCGCCGCCCGGTTCTTCGGAGCGAGGAAGCCGTGCAAGCGCGACACATCGCGCAGGGCCGGCGGTGTCCAAATGACGCGCGCCACTGATCACTCGTGCGGGGTTGGCGGATCTACATCCTCGCCCGCTTCAAGACGCGCGAGCCATGCATCGGCTTCGGTCACGGAGACGTGCCGGCCTGTCGCCTGATATTCCGTCCAAGCGGCCAGCGCATCCTGGCGCATTTGTTCGCGCTTTTCCTCGCGCGCGACGTATTGTTCGATCGCCTCGCACATGAGCCAATGCGATGACCGTCGCTTGAGTTCGGCGAGGTGCTGCAATCGGACCTTGGTTTCGGGTTCCAACTTCAAGCTGGTTGTGGATTTCACTGCCATCGGCATGGTATCCCTTGGTACTACTAAGAGTTACTTTTAACTATAATGTATAACAATAGTGGACCGAGGCGGGCTGGACAAAGCGGTTTCAGATTCCTATATAAACTAATAAAATAGAAATTAATTCCTTAATATCGTGGGTCGATTTCGCAAAATGCTGACAATTGTAGACAATGTAGACAGCTTGGGCGGGACCGCGTGACCGATTTCACCTTCCAGATTTCCGCGCGCGACGGTGCGGCCCGTACGGGACAAATCATGACCGCGCACGGGCCCGCGGCGACGCCCGCCTTCATGCCGGTCGGCACGGCGGCGACGGTCAAAGGCATGACCGCGCCCGATGTCGCGGCGACCGGCGCGCAAATCGTGCTCGGCAACACCTATCATCTGATGCTGCGTCCGAGCGCCGAGCGCATCGATCGCCTGGGCGGGCTACACAAATTCATGAATTGGCCGGGACCGATCCTCACCGATTCCGGCGGCTACCAAGTCATGTCCTTATCCAAGCTGCGCACGCTGACCGAGCGTGGCGTAATGTTTCAGTCGCATATCGACGGGGCGAGTTACCATCTCACGCCTGAACGCGCGGTCGAGATCCAACATCTGCTCGATTCCGATATCACCATGGTGCTCGATGAATGCCCCGCCTATGGCGGCGACAAGGATGCGGTGGCGCGCTCGCTCGACCTCACGCTGGCCTGGGCGCAGCGCTGCAAGGATGCGTTCGTCAAACGACCGGGCTATGCATTGTTCGGGATCGTGCAAGGCGGCGTGTTCGACGATCTGCGCCAACGTTCGGCTGAATCGCTGATCGGGATAGATTTTCCGGGCTATGCGGTCGGCGGCCTCGCCGTCGGCGAAGGCCAGGAGATCATGTTCCGAGTTCTCGAGTCGAGCGTGCCACATCTGCCCGCCGATCGTCCACGCTATCTGATGGGCGTTGGCACACCCGACGACATCCTGGGCGCGGTGACACGCGGCATCGATATGTTCGATTGCGTCATGCCGACGCGCTCGGGCCGTACCGGCAAGGGTTTCACGCGCCGCGGCGAGATCAATATCCGCAATGCGCGCCATGCCGAGGATCCACGTCCAATCGACGAGAACTGCGCATGCCTCGCCTGCACCGGCTATAGCCGCGCCTATCTAAATCATCTGTTCAAGGCCGAGGAGATGTTAGGCGCGATGCTGCTGACGCGTCACAACGTCACTTATTATCAGGACCATATGCGCGATATCCGCGCCGCCATCGCTGCCGGACGCTTGGCCGATTTCGCAGCCGAAACGCGCGCCGAATGGTCGAAAGGCGATATCCCGCCTATATAGAAAGCTGAGGTAGTCATGATCGACATGCCCAGAAGCGGCGATCCAAGTGTCGAAGCTCTGTTGTTCGACCTCGCCGATGGAGACGCGTGATGATCTTTGTTCGCAAAAGCGAAGACAGGGGTGCCGCCAATCACGGCTGGCTCGACACCAAGCACACATTTTCCTTCGCCGACTATCGCGATCCCCGCTTCATGGGCTTCAGCGCATTGCGCGTCATCAACGAGGATAAGGTCGCACCCGGCCAAGGCTTTCCTACCCACCCGCATCGCGATATGGAAATTGTGACCTACATTCTTGAGGGTGCGCTCGAACATAAGGATTCGATGGGCACGGGCTCGATCATCCAGCCGGGCGAAATCCAGCGCATGAGTGCTGGGACCGGCGTCACCCATTCCGAATTCAACGCATCGAAAACCAAGAAGGTCCATCTGTTGCAGATATGGATCGAACCCAACCAGAAAAAGCTGCCGCCCTCCTACGAGCAGAAGAAAATCTCTCCCGACGGCACGCTAATCTTGATCGCGGGCCCCGAGGCGGGAGCGAATAATGTGATCATTCACCAAGACGCGCGTATTTTCCTGGCTCGGCTCAAGAAAGGCACGTCCGCGACGCACCGGCCGCGCTCGCAGCGCAAGGCCTGGGTCCAGGTCGCGCGCGGCAGTCTGCTCCTCAACGGAAAGTCGTTGCATCAAGGCGACGGCGCCGCCATTAGCGAGGAAGAAGTCGTCAGCCTGAGCACCCCCGACGAAGCCGCCGAGGCTTTGGTCTTCGATCTGCCCTAGGCTTGCCGTTCGGGACGCCCTAAGTGACCCGATTAAGCCGGCAAGCCATGCCCCTCGCGGCGGCGGATCAGCCACCAGACGATTAAAGCCCCCAAAAGCTTCGACGCCGTCATAGCGGCCGCAGCGGAGACCGAAAAGAACCCGATCATCATCAAAAAGACGAAACTGTCGATCGGCGTCGAAATGATGCTCGACCACAGGACGCGCTGCGACAACGGCCGCCGGGTAAAGCTGTAAACCAGCCAATCGGCCAATTCGCTGATCAAAAAGGCGGTGGCGCTCGCGAGAGCCACTTCCGGCCCAGCCATGAAATAACTCAGGATCACGCCGATCCCCATGGCGCCCAGAACATAGTGGCCAACCTCGCGCTGGGCGAAATCGCGGGCAACAAAGACTACCCCTACAACCAGGGACATCGGCGGCCACATGACCCCGCCCGGTAATTGTACGGGCGGCACCACGATAAAAGCCCAATTCACCAGGACGATCAGGGCTATATAGAGGGCCGTGTTGAGGTAGCGCATGCCGTGCTCTTTATATATAAGGCCCATCGACCTCAAGTCCGCCGGTCCGCCATTGACAGACCCGGCCTTGGCCGGTAGGTTCCGCGCCTTCCAGCGGGAAACAGGTAATCATGTACGCAGTCGTTAAGACAGGTGGGAAACAATACCGGGTATCGCCGGGCGATGTATTCATCGTCGAGCGTCTCGCTGCGGAAGCTGGCTCCCAGCTGAAGCTCGATCAGGTTCTGATGTTGGGCGAAGACGGCCAGGCGCCGCAAATTGGCGCGCCGTTGCTCGGCAATATGGCCGTGACTTGTGAGGTTCTCGACCAGAACCGCGCCGACAAGGTCGTCATCTTCAAGAAGAAGCGGCGCAAGGGTTACACCCGTCACGGCGGCCATCGCCAGTTGCAGACCGTCCTTCACGTGCTCGACATCAATGGACTGGGTGCGGTTGCGCCGCGGGCCAAGACGGCCGAGACCCCGGACGCGGACGCCCCGGCCAAGAAGCCGCGCGCCCGCAAGGCTCCGGCCAAAAAAGCTGCTAGCGAAGAATAAGACGCGTAATCAGGAACCAACGTCATGGCACATAAAAAAGCAGGTGGCTCCTCTCGTAACGGCCGCGATTCGGCCGGACGGCGCTTGGGCGTCAAGAAATTCGGCGGCGAGGAAGTGATCGCCGGCAATATCATTGTGCGCCAGCGCGGCACCAAATATCATCCGGGCGACAATGTCGGCATCGGCAAGGATCACACCTTGTTCGCGCTGACCGACGGCCATGTGAAATTTATCAAGCGCCGCATGGATCGTACCTTCGTGGCGATCGAGCCCAACGCCTAGACGACTTTTCGTCACGTTTTTGCCATATTTTTGCGCGTAGTATTAGAGCGGTGCCCCTTGCGGCGCCGCTTTTGCGTGCCAATAATAGTAAATTCGAATATTGGGGAGACATCCGATGAAACGTTCAGCCTCTTTACGCCTTGTTTTGATGGGCGGCGCCGCCCTATCGCTTTCCGGTTGCGGCGAAGAAGCGGTCGAGGTCGGTATCTTCGAGACCGTCGAACAATGCACTGTTATGGGCTATAGCGATTCGGCGTGCGAAACAGCCATTGCGGCGGCTACGCGCGAACATGTGCAAAGTGCGCCACGTTACGCCACCAAGTCGGATTGCGAATCCGAGTTCGGGCGCTGCGAAAGCGGTTCGGCCATATCCGCCGGCAATAATCCGCCCGGAAATACCACTCCCTCAGAGACGCCCGGTCCGGGCCAGATAGCCCAGTCCGGCGGCGGAATGGGCTCCTTCTTCATGCCGCTGATGGCCGGCTACATGATGGGCCAGATGATGGGCGGGCGCGGCGCGACGGCGCAGCCCCTGTATCGTCCGATGGGCGAGACGGCGCGTCAGGCGGGTGGAACCGGCCTCTATACCGGCAATGGCACCAAGGTCGCAACTCAGCCAGGCCGTGCGAGCATGCCGCAATCCGCCCTTACATCGGCTCGTGCTCCCGCCGCCACCACGATGGCCCGCGGCGGCTTCGGCGCGCGCGCGCAATCGGTCAGCGTCGCAAGCTAGGCAACGGCACCCGTGCATCGTTTGAGCGTCGCCGAGCGGCCCGATTGGCGTCGCAAGGCCGAAGAGGTCGGCTTTGCCTTCCATACCATCGACGGCGCGAAATATTGGGATGAAAGTGCCTGCTACTCCTTTACAATGGAGCAGATCGAACGCGATATCGAAGATCCGAGCCAAGAACTCTCGGACATGTGCTACGACGCGGTCCGCGAGATCCTGAATTCCGACGAACTGCTCACGCGCATGCATATTCCCGAGCGCGTTTGGGATTACATCGCAACGAGCTGGCAGCGCGGCGATCGCGATCTCTATGGCCGCTTCGACCTCCGCTACGACGGGAATGGGCCGGCCAAGCTGCTCGAATTCAATGCCGACACGCCGACATCATTGTTCGAGGCATCCTATTTTCAGTGGGCATGGCTCGAGGATGCGCGCGCCGGCGGGATCGTTGCCAAAAACGCCGATCAATTCAATTCAATCCAGGACAGCCTGATCGAAGCGTTCGGCGCTATGGGCTTCGAGCGGCGGCGTCTTGCGTTTTCCTGCGTCAAAAATCACGCCGAAGATCGCGGCACCGTTGAATATCTCGAAGATTGCGCGCGCCAGGCCAGCGTCGAAACCGGCTTCGTCCATATCGAGGATATCGGGATCGACGCCGCCGGCCAATTTACCGATCTCGAAGACCGCGCGATAACCGATCTCTTCAAGCTTTACCCTTGGGAATGGTTGATCGAGGACGAGTTCAGCAAATACCTGTTGAACGATCCCTGCCGCATCATCGAACCGGTTTGGAAGATGGCGCTTTCAAACAAGGGGCTGCTCGCCGTCCTGTGGCGCATGTTCGAAGGCCATCCGAACCTGCTGCCGGCTTATTTCGAGGACGATCCAGCCGCCGCCGGTTTGATTGCGGACGGCATCTATGCGCGCAAGCCGATCTTCGGTCGCGAAGGCGCCAATGTCGAATTGATCAGCGCCGGACAGACGCAAAAGGTCGATGGGCCCTACGGCGCCGAGGGCAATATCATCCAGGCGCTCGCGCCGCTTCCGGTTTTCGACGGCAATTATCCCGTCTTGGGATCTTGGATCGTCGCCGGTAAATCTTGCGGACTAGGGTTACGCGAGGATATCAACCCGATCACATCCAATAGCTCTCGCTTCGTGCCCCACATCATAGTCGACTGACAGCACACCGGAGATTTCCATGGACCAGAATTACGATGTGATCGTCACCAGTTTTTCCGGTTTGCCGCTGTTTTTGGCTTTTGCAGCAACATGCGTTGTCGCGGTCGCCCTGTTCATATTCCTCTATACACTGGTCACGCCGCACCACGAGTTGACGCTGGTGCGCCAGGGCAATACTGCTGCCGCGGTGAGTTTCGGCGGCGCGGTGGTCGGGTTCGTCATTCCGCTCGGCCAGGCAGTGGCGCAAAGCGTCAATCTGGTCGATATGGCGATCTGGGCAGGGATCGCGCTGATCGTGCAGCTCGTGATCTTCGGGCTCACGACCATTTTGCTGAAGGGTGCCTCGAAAAAGATCGAAGCCGGCGATATGGCGGCCGGTTGTTTCCTCGCACTCATGGCGGTGGCCGGCGGCATCCTGAATTCCGCCTGCATGACCTATACGGATTAGAAAGGTTCGGATTAGCAGGAGCGTTGGCGATTTAGAACAAAACAAGAACTTATATTGATCCCCTTCCAGCTTCTTTTCCGATCAATGCGCGGCTATAGTCCGCCCCCTTAAACAATTGTGCTGCGGCGCAACATTAGTCATCGACCATGAAGTTCCTCGATCAAACAAAAGTCTTCATCCAGAGCGGTGGCGGCGGCGATGGCTGCGTCGGCTTCCGGCGGGAGAAATTTATTGAATACGGCGGGCCCGACGGCGGCGACGGCGGGCGCGGCGGCGACGTGATCGCGGAGTGTGTGGACGGACTCAACACCCTGATCGATTTCCGCTACCAGCAGCACTTCAAGGCGCAACGCGGCGAAAACGGCAAGGGCCAGAACCGCAGCGGCAAGACCGGCGATACGATCATCCTGCGTGTTCCGGTCGGTACGCAGATCCTCGACGACGAACGCGAAACGGTCATCGCCGATTTGACCAAGGTCGGCCAAAGCTTCGTGCTCGCCGAGGGTGGCGACGGCGGGTTCGGCAACGCGCATTTCAAATCTTCGGTCAACCAAGCGCCGCGTCACGCGAGCCCCGGCTGGGCGGGTCACGAACGCTGGATCTGGCTGCGTTTGAAATTGATCGCCGATGTCGGACTGATCGGTTTGCCCAACGCAGGCAAGTCGACGTTCCTGGCGGCCGTCACCCGCGCGCGTCCGAAGATCGCCAATTATCCCTTCACGACCCTGCATCCCAATCTCGGCGTCGGCCATGTCGGCCAGGACGAATTCGTGATCGCCGACATTCCCGGTCTGATCGAAGGAGCACACGAAGGTGCGGGTCTCGGCGATCGCTTCCTTGGACATGTCGAACGCTGTCGTGTGCTCCTGCACCTGATCGACGGCACGGAAGAAAAACCCGCCGCCGCCTATCGCACCGTGCGCCACGAGCTCGAAGCCTATGGTGGCGGGCTTTCGGACAAGATCGAGATCGTCGCGATCAACAAGATCGACGCACTGACACCCGAGGAGGCCGAGAAAAAGCGCAAAGCGCTGAGCCGGTCGATCAAAAAAGAGGTCCGGCTCATATCAGGTGTGGCCGGGATGGGAATCCCGGAAACCCTAATCGCCATCCATAAGGTGATCAAGGAAGCGCGCGCCGAAGCGGACGCCGCCGCCGCCGAAGAAGCGGCTGCCGCTGCAGAGGCAGCGGAGGCCGAAGCCGAGGCCTCATCATGAGCACGCACCGCGACCGATTGCGCGGCGCCAAGCGCGTCGTCGTCAAGGTCGGCTCGGCGCTGCTGGTGGACAAGGCCGGCAAACTCCACGAATCGTGGCTGTCCTCGCTCACCGACGAAGTCGCGGCTTGGCGCGCGCGTGGACAGGAAGTGATTCTCGTCTCATCCGGCGCTGTCGCGCTGGGGCGGCGCTATCTCGGATTGAAACCCGGCGAATTGCGACTGGAAGAAAAGCAAGCCGCGGCGGCGGCCGGCATGATCCGTTTGGCGCATGCCTATCAAGAACGACTCGGCATGCACGACACCTCGGTCGCGCAGATTTTATTGACGCTCGACGATAGCGAGAACCGCCGGCGCTATCTCAATGCGCGTTCGACCTTGATGACCTTGCTGTCCGTCGGCGCGGTTCCCTTGATCAACGAAAACGATACCGTCGCTACCGATGAAATCCGCTTCGGCGACAACGACCGCCTCGCCGCGCGCGTGGCGGCGATGGTCAGCGCCGATTTGCTGGTGCTTCTGTCTACCATCGACGGGCTCTATACCGCCGATCCGCACCGCGATCCGTCCGCCAAGAAATTGGCCGAGATCGAAGAATTGACGCCCGAGATCGAGGCGATGGCTGGTGTTTCCAATTCGGCCGATGCGCGTGGCGGCATGGTCACCAAGCTGGTCGCCGCCAAACTGTGCATGAATGCCGGCTGCGCTATGGTGATCGCCGATGGGCGGCGGGATCACCCTTTGACGGAGCTCGAGACTGAAGGGTCCTGCACCTGGTTCCTCCCCAGCGCCAATCCGCAGACGGCACGCAAAACCTGGATCGGCGGCACCTTACAGCCGGCCGGGATATTAATTGTCGATGAAGGTGCGGCAAAGGCGCTCGGCCAAGGACGCAGCCTCCTGCCCGCCGGCATCATCGACGTGACCGGCAATTTCCAGCGCGGCGACGCGGTCGCGATCAAGCGCCGCGACGGACGCGAAGTCGGGCGTGGATTGGTCAATTATTCCGCCGAGGATGCGCGCCGCATCATCGGCCACAAGACCGCCGAGATCGAAGGGCTGCTCGGCTACCGCGGCCGCGATGCCATGATCCACCGCGACGATCTGGTGGTCGTGTGATGAGTAACGAAATCCACGAACTGATGATCGGGATCGGCCGCGCTGCCAAGGATGCGGCGCAGGACCTGGCGCGCGCCGATACTGCCGCCAAGAACCGTGCCCTCCTCGAAGCCGCCGCCGCACTGCGCGAACGCAAGGTCGATATCGCCGCCGCGAACGCGCGCGATATGGAGGTGGGCCGTGAAAAAGGAATGAGCGAATCGATGCTCGACCGCTTGATGCTGGACGACAAACGTATCGAGGGCATGGCCAAGGCGATCGAGGAGATCGCCGCCCTGCCCGATCCCGTGGGCGCTATCATGTCCGAATGGGATCGACCGAATGGCTTGCATATCGAACGTGTGCGCGTGCCGCTCGGCGTCATCGGAATCATTTATGAATCGCGCCCCAATGTGACCGCTGACGCCGGCGCGCTCTGCCTCAAATCAGGCAACGCCGCCATCTTGCGCGGTGGATCGGAAAGCTTTCATTCCACCAAGGCGATTCTCGCCTGCATCCAGAACGGCCTACGCAAAGCTAACCTTCCGCCCGCCGCCTTGCAGATGGTGCCGACCACCGATCGCGCAGCCGTGGGCGAAATGCTGACGATGACGGGCTATATCGATGTGATCGTGCCGCGTGGCGGCAAGTCGCTGGTCGAGCGCGTGCAGCGCGAGGCGCGGGTTCCGGTCTTCGCGCACCTTGAAGGCATCTGCCATACCTATGTCGATCGCGATGCCGATGCCGCGATGGCGCGAAGCATCGTGCTCAACGCCAAGATGCGGCGCACCTCGGTCTGCGGCGCCACCGAGACGCTTCTCATCGACCGTCACGTCCTCAAAACCCATCTGCCGGCCATCCTCGATGCGCTGGACGCTGCCGGCTGCGAGATCCGCGGCGACGCGGCGGTGCAGGCGCTCGACAAACGCGTGCATGCGGCGTGCGAGCAAGATTGGAAGACCGAATATCTCGATACCGTGATTTCGGTCAAGCAGGTCGACGGCGTCGACGAGGCGGTGCGCCATATCAATACCTACGGGACCGAACATACCGACGCCATCGTAACCGCCAATCAGGCGACGGCCGAGAAGTTCCTGGCCGGCGTGAACAGCGCCATCGCGCTGCACAATGCCTCGACCCAATTCGCCGACGGAGGCGAGTTCGGCATGGGTGCCGAGATCGGCATCTCGACCGGCAAGCTGCACGCGCGCGGTCCCGTCGGGGTCGAGCAGCTCACGACCTTCAAATACGTAGTTCGCGGCACCGGACAGATCCGCCCTTGAGTGCAGTGATGCAGATGATGGCGAGAGAATTCCCTCCCTCTCCTCCCGTTGGGGAGGAGAGGGTAGGGGTGAACTGGGCTCGCACACAGAATCACCCACCTCACCCGGCGCGCTCTGCGCGCCACCCTCTCCCCCCTGAAGGGCAGAGAGGGACTTAAAATGACCAAACGAATCGGTCTGCTCGGCGGCTCCTTTAATCCGGCGCACAAAGGCCACCTGCATCTGAGCCAGACGGCCTACGGACGCTTGGGTCTCGACGAGGTCTGGTGGCTCGTTTCGCCGCAGAATCCTCTGAAATCGACACAGGATATGGCGCCCTTTGCCGAGCGCTTCGCCCGCGCCGGGGCGGTCGCTGCCGCAGATTCGCGCATCGTCGTGAGCGATCTCGAGCGCGACATGGGCACCCGCTACACCATCGATACCTTGCGCCAATTGCGCGTGCGTTTTCCGCAAAATCGCTTCGTATTCCTCTTGGGCGCCGATAATTTCATCCAATTGCCACAATGGCGGCAGTGGACATCGATATTTCGCACAGTTCCCATTGCGATTTTTCCGCGACCTTCCTATTCTTACCGGGCGTTGACGGGCCGCGCGGCGAAGCGTTTCGCGCGTTTCAGGGTACCGGATGTCCGTGCCCATCGGCTCGCCGAGCGAAGGGCGCCCGCCTGGGTCTTCGTCGGAATGGCGCCCGACGCAACTTCGGCCACACGGATTCGCCAGCGCGCGGTTTAACCGACGTTCAGAACAAGGAGTCCGAACCCATAGCTCGTAAAAAACCGACGCCACCAGAGTCCGTTTCCCTTGTGGATCTGGTCACGGCGTCCCTCGACGACGACAAAGCGCAAGACGTGGTCGTTCTCGATCTCTCCGGCAAAACCGATTTTGCCGACTTCATGGTCATCGCGACGGGCACCTCGCAACGCCATGTCGGCTCGATGGCCCAACATCTTCGCGAAAAACTGAAATCCACCGGCCAAGGCCCGGTCCCGATCGAGGGACTGGAACAAGGCGATTGGGTCTTGGTCGATGGCGGCGACATCGTCGTCCATGTCTTCAGGGCCGACGTGCGAAAGTTCTACGACCTGGAGAAGATCTGGGGCGATCCGGCCGCGCGCGCCGCGCAGTTGGCCAGCACGGTCTAACGCGGAAAACCGGAGTTCGCCCGATCCCGCAAGGTTCGAGGCGAACGCGGCGAAATATAGCCGTTTGGCGCGCGGAGGCGCGATGGAAATCATTGTCGCCGCAGTAGGGCGCATGAAGGCAGGGCCGGCCCGCGATCTATGGGACGACTACGCCAAGCGCATCGGATGGAATCTAACGCTCCGCGAGGTCGAGGAGAAACGCCCCCTCGCCGGTACGGAACTCAAAGTCCGCGAGGCCGATTTGCTCCGCAAGGCGCTGCCTGAACGGACTTATCTGGTTTCGTTGGATGCGGGCGGTCGGACCATCGAAAGCCCGACCTTCGCGCGGCAAATGAACGACTGGCAGGAACGCGGCACCATAACGTTCCTAGTCGGCGGTGCGGACGGCCTGGATGCGACGCTTTTGAGCCAGTCGTCCTACGTTTTGTCGCTCGGCGCGATGACCTGGCCGCACATGTTGGCGCGGGTCATGCTGATCGAACAGATCTATCGTGCGCAATGCATCTTGACGAACCATCCCTATCACCGTTAACCGCAGGGCTGACATGACCGTTCCTCCCGAAACATCCAATATCGGCACTTCCGCCCGCCGGCCGCGTCCGGTGGTGCTGTGCGTGCTCGACGGCTGGGGCGAGCGCGACGGCGGCGCCGACAATGCCATCGCAGCGGCTCGGACCCCCAATATCGATCGTATGCGCCGCATCTATCCGCGCGCCGTGCTCCAGGCATCCGAACTGCATGTCGGCCTGCCCCGCGGCCAGATGGGCAATTCCGAAGTCGGACACATGAATATCGGCGCCGGGCGCATCGTCATGCAGGAGCTGCCGCGCATCGATCAGGCGGTCGCCGATGGTTCGATCGCAAGGCTTCCGCCGCTCGCCGCGCTGACGAGCGACCTCGCCGGCAGCAGCCGCGTCTGTCATTTGCTCGGACTGGTTTCGCCGGGTGGTGTCCATGCCATGCAGGCTCATCTGATTGCGCTGGTGCGTATCCTCGATGCGGCCGGCGTGCAAACCCGGCTCCATGCTTTCCTCGATGGACGCGATACGCCGCCCTCGTCCGCCGTCGGCTATATGACGGACGTATTCACGACGCTGAAAGATTGCCGCCTGTTCAAGATCGCGACGATCAGCGGGCGCTACTTCGCTATGGATCGCGACAAGAATTGGGATCGCGTCGTGCGCGCCTACAACGCAATCGCCGAGGGCCAGGGCAACGAGGCGCCCGACCCGCTCAGCGCGATCAACAATTCCTATCTCGCCGGCAAGACCGACGAATTCATGCTGCCTGCCATCATCGACGGCTACACCGGGATGAGCGACGGTGATGCCTTCTTGATGTTCAACTATCGCGCCGACCGCGCGCGCGAGATCTTGACCACGCTGGTCGATCCCGCGTTCGACGGCTTTGCGCGCGCGCGCCAAATCGCCTTTTCGCACCGCGTCGGCATGACCGATTATTCGGAGGCGCTCGGCAAGCATCTGGCGACGCTGTTTCCACAACGCGGGCTCACCAATATCCTGGGACAGGTCATCGCCGATGCCGGGCTCAAACAGCTGCGGATCGCCGAGACCGAGAAATACGCCCACGTCACCTTCTTCCTGAACGGCGGCGACGAGCGCGAATTCCCTGGCGAGGAACGCATCCTGGTTCCCTCGCCTAAGGTTGCCACCTACGATCTCAAGCCGGAGATGTCGGCGATCGAGGTCACGGACAAACTGGTCGACGCCATCCGGTCCGCCAAATTCGATCTGATCGTCGTGAATTACGCCAACGGCGACATGGTCGGCCATACCGGCATCTTCGCCGCAGCGGTTAAGGCCGCCGAAACGGTCGATGCCTGCCTCGGCCGGCTCGAGGTGGCATTGTTGGAGGGAGGCGGCACCATGCTGGTCACCGCCGATCACGGCAATGCCGAGAATATGGAAGACGAGGAACACCACCAGCCGCACACGGCGCACACGCTGTCGCTAGTGCCCTTCATCGTCGTCAATCCGCCGGCGGGTGTGGCGCAGGTCGCCGACGGCGTTCTTGCCGACGTGGCGCCGACGGTCTTAGAAATTATGAATATCAAGATTCCAGCCGAAATGACGGGCCGCTCGCTTATCGAGCATTCCGCCTCGAGCACATCGTCGCGGCCCTCCCATGCGACGGCCTGATGCGACAGCCTGACGGGCGCCATTGCACGCTCGTTCTCCTGCTCTGCGCGGGGCTGCTCCTACCTCTTGTCCGCGCCGCCAATGCTCAAGATACCGGCAAGCGCCTCCAGGAGATTGAGAAGGAAATCCGAGCCGGCAAAAAGAAATCCGAGGTTCTGGACGAGCGCGCGAAATCGCTGGGCCAGGCGATCACCGATGTCACCCACGCGCGGGTCGAGATGGCGAAATCCATCCGCGAGATCGAACAACGCATGCACGACATCGAAGACGAGATCGCCATCCTCGATACCTCCGAACAGCAAAAGCGCGCGGCACTAGTGGATGGGCGACGCACCTACGGACAACTTCTGACCGCCTTGCAGCGCATGTCCCGCCTGCCACCCGAGGCAGTCATCGCCTATCCGACCGAACCGTCAGATATTGTGCGCGCTGCCATCGTCCTGCGCGGCGTGGTGCCCCAGATCGAAGGACGCGCTATCTCGCTGCGCGGCGAGATCGAATCGCTTGCCGATACGCGCGCTGCCATCGCCGATCGACGCAAGGAGCTCGCCGCGGCCGGCGTCAGCCTGCGCAACGAACGCGGCGAGCTTGAGAAACAGCTCGCCTCGGTGAATGCCGCGCGGCGCGAAACCCTCGCCGAGCGGCAAGCCGAAACGGCACGGATGGATCGGCTGGGCCGCGAAGCCGAAGGGCTGCGTGAATTGTTCGACAAGCTGGACGCCGAACGCACCCACCGCGAGGAGGAAGCCAAGGCCGCCGCCAAAGCCGCTTCTGCCGCCGCCACCCAGGCGGCCTCATTGGCCGCCAAGGCCGAACCGGCACTCGCCAGGCGCCAGGATGCCGCCCCAAAGGCGGCTAAATCCGAGCCCAAAAGTACGCTTGCCAGCGCCGCCCCCTTCGCGCCGCGTCGGATGAGCGATGCGCGCGGCGATCTGCCGATGCCCGCCGTCGGACGCATTTCCGGGCATTACGGCGAGCCTATGTCCACAGGAATCAGCCGAAAAGGCATCGATATCGAGACCCGGGCCGGCGCCCAGGTGGTCGCACCTTATGATGGGAAAGTGGTATTTGCGGGCCCTTTCCGCGCGTATGGGCTACTCTTGATCATTGAACACAGCGAGGGATATCATACCCTCCTGGCCGGAATGGACCGCATCGATGCCGAAGTCGGACAGATTTTGCTGTCCGGCGAACCGGTCGGAACCATGTCACCGGCGGCGGACGCACCACCTTCGCTCTATGTCGAATTGAGGCGCAACGGACAGCCAATTAACCCTCTGCCGTGGCTGGCAGCTCGAAAAGGTAAGGCAAACGGATGAGAAAGGTGTTGTGGACGGCGGCGGCGACCGCGTTTCTTCTGACGTCCGGAGCCGGTTACGCGGCCGATAAACCGGCCGTTGCCGAGAAGAAGAACGAGGAAGCCACCTACCGATTGCTGAATCTATTCGGCGACGTTTTCGAACAGGTGCGCGCAAATTACGTCGACGAAGTCGGCGACGAAGCCCTGATCGAGGCCGCCATCACCGGCATGCTCACATCGCTCGATCCGCATTCGAGCTACATGAATGCCAAAAGCTACAAGGACATGCAGGTCCAGACCCGCGGCAATTTCGGTGGGCTTGGTATCGAAGTATCGATGGAGAACGGCGTCATCAAGGTCGTCTCGCCCATCGACGATACGCCGGCCCAGCGCGGCGGCTTGCAGCCCGGCGATTTCATCACCCATCTCGACGGCAAGCAGATTCAGGGCATGAGCCTAAACGACGCCGTTGAAATGATGCGCGGCAAGGTCGGCACCGATATCAAGCTAACCGTCCTTCGCGAAGGCAAGGAACCCTTCGACGTCTCGCTCACCCGCGCGGTGATTCCGATCAAAACCGTCCGCTCGCGCATCGAAGGCAATGATATCGCCTATGTCCGTATTTCGTCCTTCAGCCAGCCCACGGCCGACGGGTTGAAGGCCGAAATGACGAAAATGACCACCCAGCTGGGCGACAAGTTCAAGGGCGTCATCCTCGATCTGCGCAACAATCCGGGCGGCCTGCTCGATCAGGCGGTCGCAGTATCGGACGCCTTCCTCGAACAAGGCGAGATCGTCTCGACCCGCAGCCGCGCCAAGGAAGACCAGCAGCGCTTCAACGCGCGACCCGGCGATCTCGCCAAGGGAAAGCCGATCATCGTGCTGATAAATGGCGGTTCGGCCTCGGCCTCCGAGATCGTCGCCGGCGCCTTGCAGGACCACAAACGCGCCGTCGTGCTGGGCACCACGTCGTTCGGCAAAGGTTCGGTGCAGACCATCCGGCCGCTCGGCCAGTACGGCGCGATGCGGCTGACGACGGCGCTTTATTACACGCCGTCCGGACGTTCGATCCAGAAAACCGGCATCGAGCCCGACATCTCGGTCGAACAGGCCCGCGTCGAAAGCGTTAAGCAGACCCAACAGCGTCGGCGCGAGTCGGATCTGAAGGGCGCGATCGAACGCCCGACCTCGCTCGGCGAGCAACAGCCCGATGCCACCAAAGTGGCGCCGGAAAAGAAGGACGAGGAAAAGACGCTCGTCCCGACGGAAGGACCGACCGCGCAAGCCGAACAGGATTACCAGCTGCAACGCGCACTCGATATCCTGCGCGGCGTGGCCATGTTCAACGGACGGCTGAAAGGCTGAATGTCCGACGGGTTCCGGTCGCATGGCGAATAAGAAACTCGATGATGACGATGACGATGACGACGACGATCTCGACGACGCACCTGCCGTCGCCGCCGAGGAAGACGTCGATGCGGACGCGCTTGGCGATGACGAAGAAGAAGAGGGCAGTGGCGGCGGTCGCGGACGTCTGATCGCGATCATTGCCGTTGCCGTCGTTCTCTTGCTCGGGATCTCCGCCGGAGGTTATTTCTTCCTGTTTTCGGGTGGCGGCGACGACGAAATCGCTGCCGATGCGCCCGCCGCAGCCACTTTGGCCGAGGACGGCACGACCATGACCATCGCGCGCGGGCGGCGCATGCTGAGTAGCGAGGAACTCGCCCAACAAGGCAGCGGACAAGCCGCCGCCTTGTTGGGAGCCGCCTCGGAGGAAACCGCATCCGCACCGTCCTCGCAAATGCCGGCCTCGCCACCGACGGCCATGACGCCGTCCCCTGCGATGCCGCAAGGCTCGGGCACCGGTACGGCAACGGCCCAACCCCAATCCACCACAGCGGCTCCCGCGCCGGCAAAAGGCGCCAAGGGAAAGGGTGCCGCTCCCGCACCGGTCGAAACCGCCGGCTTGGTAACGCCGGCCGCCACCGCTGCGGCCTACCGCGAGATACCGGTTCTGCCGGCCGGAAAACCGCTGTCCGCCCCTGATCCGAACTACACGGAAACCACCGAAGCCGGCACCTTGCCGCGGGCGCGCGGCAGCCAGGGCGTGTGGAAAGCCTACGCCCGCCCCTTCGATGGCCCGCCCGACAAGCCGCGCGTCGCGATCATCATAACGGGACTCGGCCTGAGCCGCGCCGCCACACTTGCCGCGATCAGCCAGATGGCTGGCGGGATCACCCTCGCCTTCGATCCGCACACACGCAATCTCGAAGAATGGGTCGGCCTCGGCCGCTCGAACGGGCATGAGGCATTGCTGCATCTGCCGATGGAACCAAACGATTTTCCGGTGTCTGACCCTGGACCGATGGCCTTGCTGACCGATTTCGATGCCGTCCAGAACATCGCGCGCATGCATCAAGTGCTGGCATCTGCGATCGGCTATGTCGGTGTGGTCCAGATCATGGGATCGAAATTCGCGGCCTCCGACGCAGCGCTGCGCCCGGCATTAGAAGAGCTCAAAAAGCGCGGACTGTTGTTCGTCAATGCGCCTTCCGGGACCGAAGACCGCAGCTTCGCCGTCGCGCAGGAGATCGGCCTGCCGGTGACGCGCGTCGATCTCAAGCTCGATAGCAACCTCAGCGCCGCCGCCATTGATTCGCAGATCAACGAGCTTGAAAAGATCGCGCGCGAAAAGGGGCGCGCCGTGGCGATCGCGGAGGCCTATCCGATCACGCTCGCGCGTCTGTCAATGTGGATGCAATCGCTGAGCTTGAAGGAAATCACCCTCGCCCCGGTATCCGCAATGGTGCAGGCTGCGGCTCCCGCCCCTGCGGCGGCGGCTGCACCTAAAGGGGCGGCCAAGAAATGAAGATGGACAAGAGTGATATTGCGCGCCTGCCGTACCGTCGGTGCGTCGGCATCATGCTTTTAAACAAACAGGGCGAGGCCTGGGTTGGCCGGCGCATCGACACGCCCCAGGCATGGCAGATGCCACAGGGTGGGATCGACAAGGGCGAATCACCCGCCGAAACGGCGCTGCGCGAGCTGGAAGAGGAAATCGGTACAGCTCAGGCGCGCATCCTCGCGGAAACCCGCGATTGGCTGTCCTATGATCTGCCCATGGAAATCGTGCCCACGACCTGGGGTGGGAAATATCGCGGCCAGACGCAAAAATGGTTCGCGCTCGAATTTCAGGGCAGCGATACGGACATCGATCCCACCCGGGTGAAACACCCGGAATTCGACGCCTGGCGATGGGTCGCGGTTGACGAGTTGCCCAACCTGGCGGCTTCCTTCAAGCGCGATATTTACCGTTCGCTGCTGATCGAATTCGCATCCGTCATCGCTCATTTTCGCAACGCAAAATAAAATGCGGAATCGCGGGGCTTCATTGCGCGTGAATCATGAAAAGACTTACTAATTTTGTGACTTGACGCTCCAGCCCCGTTGTTATCGTATGCGTGCCGATCATACAATTTGAGAGTACGCTCGAAAACGCGGAAATCCTCATTGCAACTCCACAAATTCGAAGTATAGAGACGGCAAAGACGCCGGTCGGAGCATGCGGTGCAGACGGGTTGTGGGACATAGCCCCCGAGTTGGGCAGGAGTGACGAATATGGAAGGTTCGGCAACCGTCGCCTCTAAGAGCGCGCGCGAGGAAGTCGAAGATGTCGTGGTGCGGTTCGCTGGCGATTCCGGCGATGGCGTGCAGATCACCGGCGGACAGTTCACGCTGACGACTGCGCTGGCCGGCAACGACCTCGCAACCTTTCCCGACTTCCCCGCTGAGATCCGCGCGCCTACCGGCACGACGTTCGGCGTCTCGTCCTTCCAGATCCATTTCGGCAGCCGCGAAATCCGCACCGCCGGCGATCAGCCCGACGTCCTAGTGGCGTTCAACCCCGCCGCGCTGACTGTCCATCTGAAGGATCTAAACAAGGGCGCCCTGATCATTGCCGATTCCGGCGCCTTCACCGACCGCAATCTGAAGAAGGCCGGCTTCACGACCAACCCGCTTGAAGACGGCTCACTCGACGCCTATCGCCTCGTCTCGATCGATATCACCAAGGCAACCCTCGAATCGGTTAAACCGTTCGGGTTGTCGCAAAAAGAAGCCGTGCGCTGCAAAAACATGTGGGCGCTCGGCCTTGTCTATTGGCTCTATGACCGTGACCGCAAGCCCACCAACGATTGGCTCGCCGGCCGTTTCGCCAAGCGCCCCGAAATCGCCAATTCCAACATCGCCGCCGTCAATGCCGGCCATTCCTACGGCGAGACCACCGAGCTGTCGGGCGAACAGTCCTATAGCGTCCTGCCGGCCAAGATCAAAGCCGGCCTCTATCGCACGGTGACCGGCATCGAAGGCCTCGCCTACGGCCTCGTGCAGGGCGCGCAATCGGCCGAGCTGAATATGACCTTCGCCGGCTATCCGATCACACCGGCTTCGTCGTTGCTGCACACGCTGTCGCGCCTCAAGGCGTTCGACGTCGTGACCTTCCAGGCCGAGGACGAAATCGCCGCTTGCTGCGTGGCGCTCGGCGCCTCCTACGCCGGGAATCTCGGCGTGACGGCAAGCTCTGGGCCCGGCGTCGCCTTGAAAATGGAAGCGATCGGGTTGGCGCTCGCTGTCGAATTGCCGCTCATCATCGTCAATGTGCAGCGCGCCGGTCCCTCGACCGGTCTGCCGACCAAAACCGAACAATCGGATCTGTACCAATCGGTCTACGGCCGCAATGCCGACAGCCCGCTGGTGGTGGTTGCCGCGAATTCGCCGTCAGATTGCTTCTACACCGCGATCGAAGCCGTGCGCCTAGCCACAAAATACATGACGCCCGTGATCCTGCTGGCCGATGGCTATATGGCGAACGCGTCGGAACCCTGGGCGATCCCCGATGTGGACACGTTACCGAAGTTCCCGGTCGCGTTCCGCACCGATCCCGATGGCTTCCATCCGTTCTTGCGCGACGACAAGACCCTGGCGCGCGTCTGGGCGAAGCCCGGCACGGATGGTCTCGAGCACCGTATCGGCGGCATCGAGAAGAACTACAATTCGGGCGACATCAGCTACGAAGCCGACAACCACCAGAAGATGACAGACGTCCGCAAGGCCAAGATCGACGGCATTGCCAACGACATTCCCGACCAGACCGTGGAGATCGGCAAGGAAAGCGGCGAACTTGTGGTCGTCGGCTGGGGTTCGACTTTTGGGCCGATCAGCCGTGCCGTCACGCGCATGCGCGCCGCGGGCAAGGATGTGAGCCATGTCCATCTACGTCACATCTGGCCGATGCCGAAAAACCTCGGCCCGTTGTTGAAAAACTACAAGAAGGTACTGGTACCCGAGATGAATACGGGTCAGCTCATCACCGTGCTGCGCGACAAGTTCCTTGTGCCTGCGGTCGGTCTCAACAAGGTATCCGGTCAGCCGTTCAAGATCTCCGAGATCGAAGACGGCATCAACGGACAACTGGGCCAATAGTAGGCCGATAATTTAGGATTGGCACATGAACGTCGCAACACGCCCGGAAAAGCTGCAAGCCAAGGATTACGCCTCGGACCAGGAAGTCCGTTGGTGCCCCGGTTGCGGCGACTACGCCATCGTCCGCGCGATGCAGGTTACCATGGCCGAGTTGCAGGCCGATCCGGCCAAGACCGTGTTCATCTCGGGCATCGGTTGCGCCGCGCGCTTCCCCTATTACATGGCGACCTACGGCTTCCACACGATCCACGGCCGCGCCGCCGCGATCGCGACGGGCACCAAGATCGCCAATCCGGAACTCGATGTGTGGGTGATCTCGGGCGACGGCGATGCGCTGTCGATCGGCGGCAACCATCTGCTGCACGTCCTGCGCCGCAACGTTAATCTACAGTACATCTTGTTCAACAACGAGATCTACGGCCTCACCAAGGGCCAATATTCGCCGACTTCGCGCACCGGGACCAAGTCGCCTTCGACTCCGGCGGGCTCGGTCGACAATCCGGTCTCGCCGACGCTGTTTGCGCTCGGTTGCGGCGCGCGCTTCGTCGCGCGCGGCGTCGATACAAACCAGAAGCATCTGCCCGAAGTCTTCAAGCGCGCACAAGCGCATATCGGCGCGTCCTTCGTCGAAGTGTTCCAGAATTGCATCGTCTATAACGACGGCGTCTACGACTACTTCACCGAAAAGGACGCGGTGCCCGACAATCAAATTCTGTGCGAGCATGGCAAGCCGCTGCTCTACGGCAAAGACAAGAAAAAGGGCCTGCGGGTTAAGCCCGGTGCTTTCGAGATCGAGTCTGTGACCGTCGGCGAAAACGGAATCACCGAAGGCGATATCCTGGTGCACGACGAAACCAGCAAAATGCTGGCAACGATGTTGTGCTCCATGCAGCCTCCGGCCCTGCCGATGGCGATCGGCGTGATCTATTGCAATCCCGCTCCGACATACGAAGACGGCCTGCATGCCCAGATCGCCGAAGCCAAGGCCGCCGCGCCCAAGCCGAGCCTCAACGCGTTGCTGCGGCGCGGACCAACCTGGACGATCGAATAGATCGCAGTTGCGTCGCGCACGTTACGTTTTGAGATAGCGTGCGAAGAATTCAAAAACGCGATTGCGCGACCCCTCGGCAACATTTGCATCATAGGCGAAGAGCACCTCCGAACTTCCAAGATAGCTCAATCGCTGAGGAATGCGGAATTTCGGCGAGTCCCAGGCATGGCCGATCTTAGGGAAAACATGCCATTCCACCGGAATGCCGAGATCTTTCAACCTTCTGAAGCGAGGGACGCAATCGCGCGGATTGCCGTCCTCGTCCAATTCTCCCAGCAATGCCAGTATCGGGCGGTCGACGTCGGGGCGCATGAATAGGCATTGCCCGTAGACCGCTGCCAGCGCCGCGAAACGCAGCTTGTCCGGTGAGAATGCCTGGGCCATTTGGGCGCTGCCGAGCATATAGCTCGTGCGACCGCCGTTGGAAAAGCCCACCGCACCCACACGCGCGATATCGACAAACGAAAACTTCCGTAGATGCGCCAGCGCCTCGTAGCCGTCCCTCGCCCGCACGTACAGATGACTGGATAGGAACCCGGGCGGGCTAGTCCTGCACAATTCGGGAATCCCGCGTTGCCCCCAACTGTCGACGACGAACGCAACGTAACCTTCTTTCACGGCTCGGTTAACCCAAGCTTGGATATGGTCGGGATCGAAATCGACGGCCGCACAACTATGTAGAATAAGCAGCGCTGGGAACGGCCCCTCGCCCTTCGGTTTGAATATCCCCATGCGGGCAGTTTTGGTGAAGATGCCCGGCTCTTCCGCCTTGTCGGGAAAGGTGAGGCCGCGGACCGAATAGGTGAACAGGCACGGACCGCGAAACGACAATTCTTCGAGCGCCGCACAATGGGCCTGCTGCTGCTCGGTGGCTTTGCCGACCCAATCGGCGGCGTATCCCGGATGCGGCCCTGACGTAACCGACATCGCAGCAGCGGCAGCGGCGAACAAGGCGGCAATGCCGGACCGCATATCCCTTCGTCCCCACTCGTTCGCCCTGCGCGAAGCCTATCGGCAAAATCGGACGTCAGGCAAGAACCGCGATCCTCTCGGCTCGGCGGGCCGGTTGCCGTGCCTTATTCCGTCACATTGCGATTTCGGGGTCGTTGGCGCTAAAATGGCGTCATGGCTCCTGTACTCGGCTCCGGACCAACTCTAGTGAGCACCGCTCGGCTCCTCGCCGCATCCCTACTGACAGTATTGATCGGGCTCGGCCCCGTCCGCGCCGCCGATCCGGCTGCGCCGGGTACAGTCTTTCGCGATTGCGAGCGGATCTGCCCAGAGCTTGTGGTGATCCAGCCTGGCTCGTTCATCATGGGATCGGACGAAAAAGCGGAAGCACCGCGCGTCTCGGTGCGCATCTCCAAGCCGTTCACGCTCGGCCGGTTTGAGACGACATTCGATGAATTCGACGCCTGCGTGGATGCCGGCGGCTGCGCCAAGAAGCCGTACGACCGCGATTGGGGCCGCGGGCGCCGTCCAGTCCATACGGTGACCCTGGCCGAGATCGAGGACTATCTCGCCTGGCTCGGCAAGACGACCGGCAAGCGCTATCGCCTGCCCTCGGAGGAGGAGTGGGAATATGCAGCTCGCGCCGGCACCACCACCGACTATTGGTTCGGCGACACCATGATCGCGGGCGAAGTGAATTGCCGCGATTGCGCAACCGAATGGAGCGCCGTGAAGTCGGCGCCAGTCGGCAGCTTCAACCCCAATCCCTGGGGCCTCTATGACGTGCACGGCAACCTGAACGAATTGGTCGCCGATTGCTGGAACCCGACCCACAAGGACGCGCCCACGGACGGCTCGGCGCGCACCGATGGCGACTGCAAAAGCCGCGTCTTCAAGGGCGGTGCCTGGTATTACAATCCGCGCGCCTCGCGTTCGTCGTGGCGCGCGCGCAACGATGCCCGCGTTCCGTCCTATGTTTACGGCTTCCGCGTACTGCGGGAGTTGGAATGAAACGCCTCTTCGGCCTTGCGGCGCTGATCGCGGCGCAGTTTCCGCTCACACCGACTTATGCGCAAACCGTCACAGCAACCATCGTGCCGGTTCAAATCGACGGCGGCATCAATTCATTGTTTGTGCGGCCATTACCGCCACGTCCGTTGATGTTGCCCGACGGCATCGTGAGCATTAGCTCCGGTTCAATCCGATATGCGTGGTTAACCCATCCGACCACACGATACGCGCACGGCGTGATTGGCGACGCCATCGAGGCCGGCGGGCTTGCCGTTGAAACCGAAAACCACGCCTTTCTGACCTTAACGCTCGGCGCCGATGCCGTGTTCGAGGATCGCATTGCGCTTATCGTTCGGCTCGACAGCGAGGACGGCGTACTCGTCGTCAAATCCTATCTGGAGCGTGGCGCCGCGCTCGCCTTCGTTCGCGCGGACTCGAACGCAATTCGCATCGTAGCGGAATCCGCCGCGATCGGGACGCCCCACCGCTGGCTGAATCCCATCGGGATTGCAGACTTTGACGGCGATGGGCGCGACGAAATCGCCGCCATTCTAACGCCCCACATCGGTGGCCAATTGACGCTCTATCGCCAAGACAATGGTGCGCTGCGCGAAGCCTATCGCATCGGCGGATTTTCCAACCATTCCATCGGTAGCCGGGAACTCGGCTGGTCGGCGATTGTCGACGCCAACGGAGACGGCACACCGGACATCGTTGTGCCCGATACCGAGCGACACGCACTCCGCATTGTCACCTTTGCTGGGGGGCGTTTTGCCGAACTGGCGCGCGTATCTTTACCGGCTGCGTTAGCGTCGTCCCTCGGTGTGGCCACCCACAAGTTGGGCGGCAAACCGGAAGTTTTCCTGGAGCTGGCAGATCGGCAAACATATGTGCTCCATTTCGCCAACTAACCGCCCAGCGCCGCAGTGCGGCAGACACACAGCCCGATTATGTTACACTCCCTCCCATGTGGCAGGACGCCGTCGATCTGAGAGATTTTTACGCGAGCCCCATGGGCGCTGCGGCGCGCCGTATCTTGCGCATCCATCTGCGCCGCTTGTGGCCGGACATCAACGGGCAATCCTTGCTCGGCCTCGGATTCGCGACGCCCTACCTTGGCGCCTTTCCGGAAGCCAGCCGCACCATCGCCGCCATGCCCGCCTCGCAAGGTGTGCTGCATTGGCCTCCGGACGAACCGAGCCTGACGTTCCTATCCGGCGAATCCGAACTTCCGCTGCCCGACCTGTCCGTCGATCGGGTTCTGTTGATCCACGCGGTGGAGTGCGCCGAGCAATTGCGCCCGATGATGCGCGAAATCTGGCGAGTCATGGCGGGGTCCGGGCGCCTGATCGTTATCGCCCCCAACCGGCGCGGCATTTGGGCCCGGCTCGACCGCACACCGTTCGGCAATGGGCGGCCCTACACGCCGGACCAACTCATGCGACTGCTGCGCGACACCATGTTTACACCGATCGCGGCGCACGGAGCGCTATACGTGCCGCCGTCGCGCTCGCGCATGATCATGTCCTCGGCGCGCGCCTGGGAAAATATCGGCCGGCACTGGTTTCACGCCGTCGGCGGCGTCGTGACGGTCGAGGCGAGCAAACAGATTTACGCCGCCACGCCATACGCGACACTTTCGCGCCAGCGCAGTTACGCGGCGGTCCCCAACTCCTAAAAATCGACGAGCGCTATTTTCCCTGCTTGGAAAGCAGGAAGACGCCTTGCTCGCCGACCAGATTGGCAAGGAAGTCGCTGGATTGGATGCGCCGCACGTGCCCGAGATGATTGAGCGCGATCGAGCGTTCGATGGTGATCCCCAAGCGGTCGCACAGGCGCATGAAGTCCTTGATCGTGCATTGATGGATATTCGGCGTGTCGTACCAATCGTAGGGCAGCGCCTTGGTGATCGGCATATGGCCGAAGAACAGCAATCCGAGGCGGACACGCCAATAGCCGAAATTCGGGAAGGACACGATCGCCTTGCGGCCGATGCGCAGCATGTCCTCGAGCACTTGGCGCGGATTGCGCGTCGCCTGGATCGTTTGGCTCAAGACGACGAAATCGAAGGCCGCGTCGGGATAGTGCTCGAGATCGGTATCGGCGTCGCCCTGGATGACTGACAAGCCATGCGTGACGCAGGCATTCACGCCGGCGGTCGAAATCTCGATTCCACGCCCATCGACGCCTTTTTCATGCACGAGATAATCGAGCAAGGCCCCATCGCCGCAGCCGATATCCAGCAGTCGGCATTTCGGATCGACCATATCGGCGATGCGCTGCAGATCGACACGCAATTCGCGTTTTCGTCCAGCGTTCGCGCGGCCGTTAGAATTTGTCTCAGGCATCCTCATCCGTTTCGTTGGAACCGCGGATGCCGAAATGCTCGGCAGCACCCTCGAGGAATCCTCCCAAGACCTTCCAGAATTCCAGCTCTTCCAGCAAAAAAGAATCGTGGCCGTTGTCGGAAATGATTTCGGCGAAACTGACGTTCGCGGCAACGGCATTGAGCGCATGCACGATGTCGCGGCTGGCGGCAGTTGTATAAAGCCAATCGCTGGTGAACGAGATAACGCAGAAGCGGGTCGCGATGCGATCGAAGGCATCTGCGAGCAAGCCTCCATATTGTTCGGCAAGATCGAAATAATCCATCGCCCGGGTGATATAAAGGTAGGAATTGGCGTCGAACCGATCGACGAAGGTCGACCCCTGATGACGCAGATAACTTTCCACCTGGAAATCGGCATCGAACCCGAAGGTAATCTGGGCGCGATCCTGTAGCCTGCGGCCGAATTTGCGGTGCAAGGCGGGCTCGGACAGGTAGGTGATATGGGCCACCATCCGGGCGATAGCGAGACCCCGGTTAGGATTGGCGCCGTACTTCAGGTAATCGCCGCCGCGCCATTCGGGGTCGGCCATGATCGATTGGCGTCCAACTTCGTGGAAGGCGATATTCTGCGCGGAATGGTGCGCCGCCGTCGCGATCGGTACGGCCGTCAGCACCCGATCCGGATAGGTCGAGGCCCATTGCAGGACCTGCATGCCGCCCATCGATCCGCCGATGACGCTGAACAGTTGGGTGATGCCGAGATAGTCGAGCAGCATCGCCTGGGCGCGCACCATATCGGCGATGGTAATTACTGGGAACGTCAGCCCCCAAGGCTCACCGGTTTCCGGATTGATTTCCTTCGGGCCGGCCGTGCCCATGCAGCCGCCGAGCACGTTGGAGCAGATGACGAAATAGCGGTCGGTATCGATCACCTTGCCGGGGCCGACCGCAAGATGCCACCAGCCCGGTCGGCCGGTGAGCGGATGCGGATCGGCCACAAACTGGTCGCCGGAGAGCGCGTGGCAGATCAGGATGGCGTTGGACCGTTCGGCGTTGAGCGTGCCATAGGTCTGATAGGCCATGGGGAAATCGGCCAGGTCCACGCCGCAATCGAGGCGCAGCGGCGTGCCGGTGCCGAGCCGGACGTGGAGGCCCGCCGTCTTCGGCACGGCCAGTCGGGAGACCGGTTCGATTTGCGATACACTCATCTGTTTGCTGGCATATGGTTGCTGATTACTACGATTCGACCGTAGCTCATAGGAGCTACCCAACTATGAACGGGGCCCGCCCCTGTCAATCTTTTCTTTGATTTTAGGGGTCTGGCGGACTATCACTCTCCAGCTTTCAAGACCCGCCCCAGAAGACGCGAGCACCCATGTCTGAGCCTGATCTTTCCGCGTTTCGGCAGGAAATCGACGCGATCGACGCGGAGATGCACGCCCTGATCGTGCGCCGGGCCGGATTGTCCGAAAAAGTCCGCGAAATCAAAACCGGGGACGAGCTGAAGCTGCGCCCGGGCCGCGAGGCGAACATCCTGCGCGCCCTGGTTGCCCGCCACACCGGCGCCTTCCCGAAAATCCAGCTCGTCAGTATATGGCGAGAGATCCTGAGCGCCTCACTCTCCATGCAGGGGCCGTTCTCGGTTGCGGTATTCGCCACGGAGACAGCCCATTCCTTTTGGGATCTCGCGCGCGACCATTTCGGCGGTGGGGTCCAGACCTGGAAATTCGGAACCACGCGGCGGGTCGTCGAAACCGTCGTTTCCGGGCAATGCTCAATCGGCGTCCTCCCCGAGCCGGATCAGCAGGATACCGATCCGTGGTGGCAGTATCTGGTGGTGCACCCCAACGCAGCCAATAAGGGACGCCCCGTCCGCGTCATCGCCAAATTACCCTTCGCGCGCGTGACCGCCCAATATGGCGGACCAGAAGCCTTCATCGTCGCGCGCGCCGAGCCCGAGGCATCGGGTAACGACCGCAGCCTCCTAACGATTGATCTCGGCACCGATTTTTCGACCGACGCGCTGCTCAAGGCGGTCGCCGATGTCGGGTTCAGCGACGCGACTTTATTATCCAAATGGAACAACGTGTCCGAACGGCGGCGTTGGATCCATTTGGTCGAGGTCGCGGGCTTCCTTTCCACCGACGACGGGCGTCTTGCGCAAGCAGCCGATATCCTCGGCAAAAGTCTCAATGAGATCATCGTCGTCGGCGGCTTTGCCGAACCGCTAGCCGTTGAAGAGGCGCCACAAGCGGCGGCACCTACCACGCGCACGCGGACGCGGTGAGGACCGCTATGGAAGCCAAACCGAAACCGCTGACCTGGCTGCTAGAACTCGATCCCTATGTCGGCGGGGAATCGACGATCGAGGGCGTGTCGCGGATCATCAAACTCGCCTCGAACGAAAGCGCATTCGGCATCAGCCCGAAAGCCCGCGAAGCATTGGCCGCGATGGCCGACGATTTCTTCCGCTATCCCGACGGCGGCTGCACGGAACTGCGCGCCCGCCTCGCCGCGAAACACAACCTCCCGGCCGAAAACCTGGTGTGCGGCGGCGGTTCGGACGATCTGATTTCGCTGCTCATGCGCTGCTATGCCGGCCCGGGCGACGAGGTGCTCGTCTCGGCACACGGCTTCGCCATGTTCCCAATCTATGGCAAGGGCGTAGGCGCAACGGTCGTCACCGCGCCCGAAAACGACATCACCGTCGATGTCGATGCCCTGCTCGCGCGCGTCACACACAGAACGCGCATCGTCTGCGTCGCAAATCCCAACAACCCGACCGGAACCTATATCCCGGTTTCCGAAGTGACGCGCCTGCATGCGGCCCTGCCCTCAAACGTCCTGTTGCTGCTTGATTCAGCCTATGCTGAATATATCGACGCGGCCAACTGGACCGACGGCGCCGAGCTCGTGGCAAAATACGACAACGTCATCATGCTGCGGACCTTTTCCAAGATTTACGGTCTGGGCGGCATGCGGGTCGGCTGGCTTTACGGGCCGGACCATGTCGTCGATGTCATCAACCGTCTCAAAAGTCCATTCACGGTCTCGACCGCAGCGCAGGTCGCGGCGGTGGCGGCTTTGGACGACGACGCCTTCGTCACCATGAGCCAGGACCACAATAAACGCTGGCGGCGCTGGACGTCCGAAACCCTGCGCCAGTTCGGACTGACGGTGCCCGAAAGTGCGTGCAATTTCGTGTTGGTCCGCTTTCCCGGCACCAACGGTCACGACGCGAACGCGGCCGACGCCTTCCTCAAAACGCGCGGCATCATCGTGCGCAAAATGGCGGGCTACGGATTGCCCGACGCCTTGCGCATCACCATCGGCACCGAGGAGGAAATGCGCCTCGTGGTCGATACACTCGGCACCTTCATGGGAGCGCATTGAGATGGCGGAGCCAATGTTCAAGCGCGTGGCCCTGATTGGCATCGGCCTGATCGGCTCGTCCCTCGCGCGCCGGATGAAGCGCGACGGCTTCGCTGGCCATATCGCTGTCTCCGCGCGCAGCCAGGCAAGTCTCGATACCTCAATGAAACTCGGCTTCGCCGATTCCGTCTCCCTCGATCCGCGCGACGTCGTGAAGGATGCCGACCTGATCGTGATCTGCTCGCCTGTCGGCACCTATGCCGCCATCAGCGAAACCATCAAGGGATCATTGAAAAAGGGTGCGATCCTATCCGACGTCGGTTCGGTCAAAGAAGCAGTCGTGCGCGATCTCGGCCCCAACCTGCCAGACGGCGTGCATCTCGTGCCCGCACATCCCGTTGCCGGCACCGAATTTTCAGGCCCTGAGTCGGGCTTCGCCGAACTATTCGAAGAGCGTTGGTGCATCCTGACCCCGCCCACCGGCACCGATGCCGCAGCGACGCAGAAGATGCGCGCGTTATGGGAAAAATGTGGCTCCAACGTCGAAATCATGGAAGCGCATCACCACGATCAGGTGATGGCCATGACCTCGCACCTGCCGCACCTGATTTCCTTCACCATCGTCGGCACAGCGACCGATCTAGAAAAGACGCTGCAGAACGAGGTCATCAAATTTTCCGCAGGCGGTTTCCGCGACTTCACTCGCATCGCGGCATCCGATCCGACCATGTGGCGCGACATCTTCCTCAACAACCGCGAGGCGGTGCTGGAAATCCTGCAGCGCTTCACCGAGGATCTGACCGCGCTGCAACGCGCCATACGCTGGGGCGAAGGCGACATCTTGTTCGAAAAATTCACCCGCACACGCGCCATCCGCCGCAGCGTCATCGACGCCAAGCAAGCTTAGCCGGTTCGTTCAGCGCAGGAAACGCGGCCGCGTATCGCGCGGCTGCGGCCATTCGATGGGCGGCACGTCCATCAAGGGCACCGGACCGGCGAAAAGCTTCTGACCCTGGACGGACACCGGCAGGCTGATGGAGGGCGCGCCGCCTTTTTCGCCCGGCCGCGACAACACCCCAAGCATGACCTTGGCCATGGCGGCATCGCGCGAGCGAATCATGTCCTTGTCGCGCAAGGCATCGATGGCGGCAAACAGGCCTTCGACCTTCGCCGTGCCGGCAAACATCGGCTGCAACGCATCATCGAGTGCCGCCGTCCCGCTCGCATTCACCGCGAGTGGCCCGTAGCGCGCTTCGCTCAGGGTAAATTCGAGAATACCGCCGGCATCGCGCCAGCGTGTCAGATCCTCGATCACAATGGGATTGGCGAGTATGCCGACGAGACGGGCTTCACCGTTCAGCCGGGCGATCTCCCGCCCGAGCGGAAGATCGCCCGGCGGCAGGCGCGCGTCCTCAATACGGAACTCGACCGCCAAGGTCGGCTTGTCGGCGCTCTCGCCCTCCGGGAACAGGCGCTTCGCGGTGAGACGTCCCCGCCCGAGTGTCCACAGCGAGCCGGCCGACGCCGCGCCATCGGCGATACGTAACTTGGCAAGTTCGAACCGTGCCGATTCCGGCAATCCGTCCTTGTGCAATTCAGTCGTCACGAGAAATTCGGTAGCGCTCACGCCGGTCGTCCGCACGCCTCGGTCCGCCGGCCAATCGACGCGGTGGTCGCCGTTCAGATCGATCGTGTAGCGATCGAAGTTCCACGGCGACATCATGGCGACTACCCGGCTCGCCCGCCAGCGCAACGGTTTGCCCCCAAGCGCCGGCAAGGCCGGCGCATCGAGCAGCGGTTCGTGGAATATAAGCCGGAACTGGAAGGGATAACCCGAAATCTCGAGTTGGCGATAGGCAAGCGTGGCACCCGTCCCCGCCATCCGTTCGATCCAAGCCGGCAATCCGTCGCGAAACGCGCTCGCCACATAGAACCAATAACCCGTATAGGCCACGCTCAGTACGGCGAGCGACAGCATCGTCATGAGCAGGGTGCGGATCACACGCAGCGCCAGTGGCGGGCGGTAATCCAAGGCGGCATGCCGTGACGGGGTGCGCGATGACGGGTCCAAAGCCATCGCCCCTATATAGTGGGTTGGACACCACACCGCGAGGCCGTTATCAACGTCTCTCGATGAAACAGGTTCCGGAAACCAACTCACGTGCGCGGCTCCAGGCCGCCTGGATAGCGGCGATGCCCATGCTGTTCGTCTTTCTATGGGCGACCGGCTTCATCGGCGGAAAATTCGGCCTACCTTACGCCGAACCCTTCACCTTTCTCGGTTTTCGCTTTTCCATCGTCTTGGCGTTGCTCCTGGCCATCAGCCTGCTTACCCGCGCGCCATGGCCGAACAGCCCGCGCCTGATCGCCCATATCGCGTTTTCCGGCGTCCTCGTGCACGCGGTTTATGTCGGCGGCGTCTTTTCCTCGTTGAAACTCGGCCTATCGACGGGTCTGTCCGCCCTCATCGTCGGGATGCAGCCGGTGCTGACCGCCCTCATTGCGGTCTGGTTCCTGGGCGAACGCGTACAGACGCGCCAATGGGCGGGTCTGATGCTCGGTTTCGCCGGTATCTTGCTGGTGGTCAGCGGCAAACTGGCGGGCGGCGATATCGCCAGCATCTGGCCGTCAGTCGTGGCGCTGTTCGGCATCACCATCGGCACGCTCTATCAGAAGCGCTTTTGCACGACGATGGATCTGCGCACCGGCTCGGTTATCCAGTTCGCATCCTCGTCGATCGCCATTTGGATCCTCGCGGCACTTTTCGAGACCGGCGCTGTCGAATGGACGTTGCCCTTCGTATTCGCGCTTGGCTGGCTCGTCATCGTGCTGTCGCTCGGCGCGATCTCGCTGCTCATGACGCTGATCCGGCGCGGCGTCGCCTCCAAGGTCGCGAGCCTATTCTACCTTGTGCCGCCGCTCACGGCGCTGATGGGTTATTTCATGTTCGGCGAGCAATTGGGTACCACCGAAATCGTGGGCATGGTCGCCGCAGCCGGCGGCGTCTATCTCGTCATTCGGAGCTGATCGTGCCCGAGTGCGAGGATTTTTGGGTCTTCGGCTACGGCTCGCTCCTATGGAACACTGGCTTTTCCTATGACGCCGTCGCGGCCGCGCATGTATTCGGCTATCACCGAGCATTGTGCGTCTATTCGCATGTCTATCGCGGCAGCAGGGAACGGCCCGGCTTGGTTGCCGGCCTATTGCCCGGCGGCTCGTGTCGAGGCCTTGCCTATCGCGTCAACGCGTCGAGTTGGGACGAGGTGCGCGCCTATCTTCACGAGCGCGAGATGATCTACGACGTCTATATCCCGAAATGGGTGAATGCGCGCATCGGCGCGCGAGGGCCGGGCAAGGTCTATACTTTTGCCGCCAATCCGAAGAACCCGCAATATGCCGGACGGCTGGATGTGATCGAGACGGCGCAGATCATACGGGACGGACACGGCACATCGGGTTCGGGGATCGACTATCTCGCCAATACCGTGGCTCGGCTCGCCGAACTCGGCATACGCGACCGCACATTGGAGCAGGTGTTGGCGGCGGTTCTCATGCCCACACCTGTCAAGGAATGAGCCGCATCAGAAGTTCGATCAGGCGTTCCTTTTCGGCCGCCGACAGATTGCGCGCCACATTGCGCTCGTGCGCCCGCACCATCGGCAGGAGGCGTTCCATCAGGTTCTCGCCGTTCCCCGTGAGCACCAGCGCGTAAGAGCGTCGATCAACCGGCGACGGTTTGCGTTCGACCATGCCGCGTTCCTGCAAAGTATCGATCACCGCCACCATGGTGGACCGCTCGATACCGACGGCACGCGCGAGCGCCGATTGGGTGAGGCCAGGATTGGCGCCGATCAGCGACACGACGCCGAATTGTCCGGGGGTTATCTGCGCCTCGGCCATCGTGCGCGCAAAATCCGCAAACAAGTGTACCTGCGCGCGGCGCAGATGATAGCCGATCAGTTCCGGCAATATGCCGAGATCGAGGACTGAGTCGGTAAGGGCGACGTCGGGTGCAGACTTGTCATCCACGGTCTCAGACCCGGTCTTCGTTGAGTGCCAGCTGACGCAGTGCGTAACGTTGCAGCTTGCCCGTCGCGGTCAGAGGCATGGACTCGACATAATAAACGCGGCGCGGGCATTTATAGATCGACAGCGACGCGACCAGCGAGTCTTGCAATTCCTTCTCAAACCCGCTGCGGTCACTGACCTGAGGCGCCACCATGAACAATGCCAGGCGCACCAAACCATCTTCGTTCGCGATACCGACGACGGCAGCTTCGGCGACCTGTGGGTGCTTCAGCACATGTTCCTCGATCTCGGCCGGACTCACCCATTGCCCCGAGATCTTCAGCATGTCGTCAGCACGGCCTTGATATTCGTACCAGCCGTCGGCATCGAAGGTGAACATGTCGTTGGTGCAGTACCAGCCGTCGCGGAAGGCCGCCTCGGTCAGCGCGTCGAGATTCCAATAGCCGTTGGCGACCGAGGCAAGCTTCACCCAGAGCACGCCGGGCTGCAAAGGTTCGGTCACGATCGCGTCGTCCTCACCAATCAGTTTCACTTCGGTGCCCGGCGTTGGCACTCCGCAAGTGCCGGGATTCATCTTGTCCGGACAATTGGAGATCGAAAGGAAACAGGTCTCGGTGGCGCCGATACCGTCGAGAACGGGACGCCCCGTCGCGTCCATCCAGCGATCGAACAACGAACGCGGCAGCTTTTCACCGGCTGACATATAGTAGCGCACGTCTTTGAAGGCCGATTGCGACGCGACGCCGTCGCGCAGCATATTGCGGTAGAAAGTCGGCACGCTGAGCACAATGGTCGGGCGGTGGCGCGCGATCACGTCGGCGACCGCCGTCGCGTCGGGCCATCCGGGATATAGAACCGCAGTCGCACCCAATTGAAGCGTGCCAAACATGAGATGGCCGAGCGAGAAGGCGAAAAACAATTTCGACGAGCAGAACACCCGGTCGCCGGGCGCCACGTCCATCAGTTTACCCAGCACATCCGTCGCCGCGAACACGGTCCGTTGGGCATGGACCACCCCCTTGGGCTTGCCGGTGGTGCCCGAGGAATACATCCAGAAGCCGGGTGCGTCGGGGGCACGCAAAATCGATTCGAGCTTCGACGAAGCCTTCATCATCAGGCCCGGCAGCGAATCCCGTCCCCGCACTTCGCCATTCGTGAGAATCAATTGGGGCAGACGGTCCAAGGCGGCGCTCGCGGTCTCGCACACAGACAGGAAATCGACGTCGGTCAGGAGGATCGCGGCACCCGAATCGGCGATCGTATAGGCGAGGTCGGCGGGTGACAGGCGCAAATTCAGCGCGCAAGGCACCGCGCCGATCTTCATCAATCCGAAATAGGCATAAAAAAAGACAGGCTGGTCGACGACCATCATCAGGACCCGGTCGCCCGCATCGACGCCCAACGACCGGAACGCGTTGCCTGCGCGATTCGCGCGCTCGTCCAATTCGGCGTAGGTGACGATCTCGTCGTCACATAGGATGGCCGGATCGCTTCCCTGTCCACGCGCCAGTGGCGGTCCCAGGACGGCATCGGCCATGTTCAGAAGATGACCCGGCGTTGGGACGATCGGCATTACATATTGTTGGACTTACGAACTAATTTCGTCAAGCAAGCCAGCGGTTGCGAACCTCCCCGGCCCCGGACATACTGGCGTTATGAACATACTCCGCCTCCTTTCGCTCGCTATGGCGGGCCTCGTCCTCGCATCGTGCTATGCGCCACCGTCCCCCAGCCAATGGGACCATCCGCAGATGAGCGTCAATCAGCAGCAGGCCGACCGGGCCGAATGCCGCCAGCGGGCGAATTTCCAGACGGAGCGTGAAATTGAACGCGAAGGCCCGTTCATGGCCGAACAGCGCGACGCTCAGCTGCAGCAGATGTTCGACCGCCACGACCAGGCGGGCCGCACCCGTCAGGTTTACGACAATTGCCTGCGCGACAAGGGCTACGCGCCCGTCGTCCCCGAACGCAGATAGCCTGGCGGTCGCGATGGGTCGCCCCGCCAACCCAACCGATCCGAAAAACCGCGCCAAGGACGATGGCCTGGACAGCTTGCTGTCCGGCATCGCGGCGGCGCCGTGGAGCGAAGGCCGCGTGGGCGCGCCCGATTCCTGGGCGCAATTGATAGCCGAAGATATCGACGCGGCCCGTATCGAAAGCCTGCGCAGCAACATTGATCGCCGAGCGGATGAGGCTCGCGCGCAGCCGAGCGCCGCCGCGCGCCTTGACGCCCTGCGCGCCGAGTTGGCGAAACGCGAGCTGGACGGCTTCATCATTCCGCTCGCCGACGAGCATCAGGGAGAATATGTACCCAAACGCGCGCGCCGCCTCGCCTGGCTCACCGGCTTCACCGGTTCGGCCGGCCTCGCCGTCGTGCTCACCCGCCGGGCCACCGTATTTGTCGATGGACGTTACACGCTACAGGCCGCCAGCGAAATCGACGGCGCGCTTTACGATATCCGCCATCTCGTCGACGAGCCGGCAACCGATTGGATCGCAACCAATCTGCCGGAGGGCGGACGCCTCGGGTTTGACCCGTGGCTGCATACGGCGGATGGCGCGCAGCGCCTGCGCGCCGCGTCCCAACGCAAGAAAGCGCAGCTCGTACCGCAATTGACCAACCCGGTCGATGCCGTGTGGCGCGACCAACCCGATCCACCGCTGTCGCCCATCGCGATCCAACCTCACGCCTACGCGGGCGCCGCCTCGGCGGACAAGCGCGCCGAGGTCGCCAAGATCCTGGCCAAGGATGGCCAGGATGCGATGGTGCTGACCGCGCCCGATTCGATCGCCTGGCTCGCCAATATCCGAGGCGCCGACGTGCCCTATACGCCGCTCGTTCTGGCCTTCGCCATTCTGCGCAGCGATGCGACGCTCGATATCTTCACAGACCTGCGCAAGCTGCGCGCCTCTGTCGAACGTCAACTGGAACCCGGCATCCGCATCCTCGATCGCGGCAGCTTCGAAAAGGCGCTCAATGCTTTGGGTGCCGAAAAACGCACTGTACGCGTCGATCCGGCGACCGGTGCCGATGCCATTTTCACCCGCCTGGACGGTGCCGGCGCCAAGATCACGCGCGCCGAGGATCCCTGCCAATTGCCCAAGGCGAAGAAAAACGCGATCGAACTCGAAGGCATGCGCGCCGCGCACCGACGCGACGGGGCCGCGCTGACGCGCTTCCTCGCTTGGCTTGCCGCCGAAGGACCGAAAGGACAGCTCACCGAAATCAGCGCGGCCGACAAGCTCGAAGTCTTCCGGCGCGAAAACGATCTTATCCAGGGGCTCAGCTTCCCCACCATCTCGGGCGCCGGACCGAACGGCGCCATCGTGCATTATCGCGTGAATGCAGACAGCAACCGCCGCATCGAGCCCGGCACTTTGTATCTCGTCGATTCCGGCGCGCAGTACCTGGACGGCACCACGGACGTGACCCGCACGATCGCCATCGGCACGCCGAGCGACGAGATGCAGGATCGCTTCACCCGCGTGCTCAAGGGCCACATCTCGCTCGCCATGGCCGTCTTCCCGGCCGGCACCTCGGGTGCGCAGCTCGACGGCCTCGCGCGCGCTTCGCTCTGGCAGGCGGGGCTCGACTACGATCATGGGACCGGTCATGGAGTCGGCAGTTTCCTGTCCGTGCACGAAGGCCCGCAACGCATCTCCAAGATGCCCAACCGCGTGGGGCTGGAACCCGGCATGATCGTGTCCAACGAGCCCGGCTATTACGAGACAGATGCGTTCGGCATCCGTATCGAAAATCTCGTCGCGGTACGCCCCGCCCCCGTGACCAAGCCCGGCGGAAAGACCTTTTATCGTTTCGAGACCATCACGCTCGCCCCGATCGATCTCAATTTGATCGACGGGCGACTGCTGACCCGTTTCGAGGTTGATTGGCTCAACGAATACCACGCCCAAGTCCGCGAAACCCTAACGCCCCTGATCGATGGCGAAACCCGCACCTGGCTCGCCCACGCGACGCGACCGATTTAGGGACTTACACCCTCGATTCTAATCCTGGTTTTCCACTAATTCCTTGAATTGCGGGCTGTTTTGGCCAGAATGGCGGCGCGGTGGGCGGCGGGCCCGCCGATGCGAGACGATCATGGACAAGCCGAATAATCCCGAAGCCAGCACCATCTGGGGCGGGCGCTTCGACGCCGGGCCATCCGAGGTGATGAGCCGCATAAACGCTTCCATCGACTTCGATCGGCGGCTTTATGCGCAGGATATCCGTGCGTCCAAGGCTCACTGCGAGATGCTGGTGCGCCAGAAGATCATCACCGCCGCCGACGGCGCCGCCATCGCTGCGGGCCTCGACACGATCGTGGCCGAGATCGAGAACGGCACCTTCGTCTTCCGCACAGCGCTCGAAGACATCCATATGAACGTCGAAAGCCGGCTCAAGGATGTGATCGGCGATCCGGCCGGACGGCTTCATACCGCGCGCTCGCGCAACGATCAGGTGGCGACCGATTTCAAATTGTGGGTACGCGACGCGCTCGATGCGCTCGATACCGGCCTACACGATCTGCAAGCCGCCCTCATCGATCAGGCTGAACGTCACTCTGCTTCGCTCATGCCGGGCTACACCCATCTGCAGACGGCGCAAGCCGTCACCATCGGTCATCATCTGCTCGCCTATGTTGAGATGATCGGACGCGACCGCAGCCGCGCCACCGATTGCCGCAAACGAATGAACGAATCGCCGCTGGGTTCCGGCGCGCTCGCCGGCACCTCGTTTCCCATCGACCGGCATTTCACCGCCACGGCGCTCGGGTTCGACAGGCCGACGGCCAATTCGCTCGATGCCGTCTCGGATCGCGATTTCGCGCTCGAATATCTGAGCCTCGCCGCGATCCTCGCCGTGCACCTGTCACGCCTCGCCGAAGAAATCGTCATCTGGATGAGCGAGCCTTTCGGCTTTGTAAAACTCTCCGACGCCTTCACCAGCGGAAGTTCGATGCTGCCGCAGAAGCGCAATCCCGACGCCGCCGAACTGGTGCGCGCCAAAACCGGCCGCGTCATCGGAGCACTCGCCGGCTTGCTGGTCGTGATGAAGGGTCTGCCGCTTGCCTATTCCAAGGACATGCAGGAAGACAAAGAACCGGCCTTCGAAACCGCCGACACCTTGGCGCTGTGCGTTGCCGCCATGACCGGCATGATGCGCGACATCGTCTTCCAGACCGACCGGCTGACTGAGGCCGCACGCGCGTCCGATACCACCGCCGTCGACATCGCCGATTGGCTGGTACGCGAGCGCGGCATACCGTTCCGCGAGGCCCACCATGTATCGGGACGGCTCGTGAAGCTGGCCGAGACCAAGGGGTGCAGGTTGGTGCAACTTAGCCTCGCCGATCTGCAATCTGTCGAGCCGGCCCTGACCGAAGCGGCCAAGGCCGTGCTGGATGTCGAGACGGCGGTACAGGCCCGTACCAGCTTCGGCGGGACCGCGCCCACCCGCGTGAAGGAAGCCTGCGCCGACGCGCGCAAGCGGTTTCTTGGCGGAAAGGACGTAAAGCAATGACCGCAAATTTGAGACGGCTCTCACTTTCGCTGATGGTCGCGCTCCTCGCAGCCTCCGTGCTCGCGGGCTGCGGCAAGAAAAACAAACTTGAGCCGCCCGAAGGCGGAACCGAATATCCGCGCACTTACCCCTCGCGCTGAACCGACCGGACGATCATGGACCATTTCACCTACCGCAACGGCGCCTTGTGCGCCGAGGATGTCGCGATTGCCGACATAGCCAAGGTCGTCGGCACTCCGTTCTATTGCTATTCGCAAGCGACCATCGAGCGCCATTACCGCGTCTTCAAGGAAGCCTTGAGCGGCCTTGATGCCACCGTCTGTTTTTCGGTCAAGTCCAACGGTAATCTCGCGGTGCTGCGCACACTCGCCAATCTCGGCGCCGGGGCTGATGTCGTTTCGGGCGGGGAACTCGCTCGCGCACTTGCCGCCGGGATGTTGCCCGAACGCATCGTTTTTTCCGGCGTCGGGAAGACCGAGGTCGAGATCGAACAGGCGCTCGTCGCGAACATTCGCTCGATCAATGCCGAATCCGAACCGGAGCTGGCCGCTATCGATGCCGTCGCCAAGCGCCTCGGCAAACGCGCGCAGGTCATGCTGCGCATCAATCCCGATGTCGATGCCCACACCCACGCAAAAATCACGACCGGACTCAACGAGAATAAGTTCGGCATCGAGTGGACCTCCGCCCATCAAGTGATCCTCCGGGCTCGCGCGCTCGCGCATGTCCAAATTGTCGGTCTTGCCGTCCATATCGGCTCGCAAATGACCGATCTAGCGCCGTTCCGCGAAGCGTTCATCCGGGTCCGTGATTTGGTTGCCATGCTGCGCGCCGACGGCATCGCAATCACACATCTCGATCTCGGCGGCGGATTGGGCGTACCCTATGACGGTTCGGAAACGCCGCCGCCCGCCGATTATGGCCGAATTGTGAAGGAAACCGTCGGCGACCTGGGCTGCAGGCTGGCGTTTGAGCCAGGCCGCGTGATCGTCGGAAATGCCGGGATTCTGGTCACAAAAGTCACATATATGAAGGATGGAGCCACTCGTCGGTTCGTTATCGTCGATGCCGCCATGAACGATCTGCTGCGCCCGGCGCTTTACGACGCCAGGCACGCCATCGTGCCGGTTTCGGCGACAAACGAGGCGCCCGAGGTTGTAGACGTGGTGGGCCCGGTCTGCGAAACTGGCGATACGTTTGCGACACAGTTGTCGCTGGCGCCGGTGAAGGCCGGAGACTATCTCGCCATTCGCACGGCGGGCGCCTATGGGTCGGTGATGGCATCGACCTACAATAGCCGCGATCTGATTCCCGAGGTTCTGGTGCGGGGACATGAATTCGCGATCGTAAGACGGAGAATGGGACTTCAGGCTTTCTTGGACTACGAACAATTTCCGGCTTGGCTGGGGGGTACGACCGAACAACGTTCCTGAAGCTTAAGGCCGCAAAAGCGAGTGTGACGATTTGAAGTTCAATCGCGGCCCCTTCCTGAAATTCTATCTGGCGCTCGCGCGCGCCGGGCTCCTGCTCGAATATTTCTGGCCGGCGCTCTGGCCCATAACCGTTATCACGAGCCTGTTCGTCACCGCATCGTTGCTCGACCTCTTCTCGTACCTTCCGACCTGGCTGCACGGGCTCATCGTACTCGCGGCACTGTTCGGCTTTTTCGCCGGCCTTTACCGAGTGGTTATGCGCATGCCGCGGATCGGCATCGCCGCCGCGCGCCATCGCATTGAGGTCAACAGCGCGCTCGCCCACCGGCCATTGGCCGCGCTCGACGACAAGCTCGCCATCGGCACGGACGATCCCGTTGCCGCCGGCCTGTGGCAAGCGCATTTGCGCCGTATGGCGCAGCAAGCTGACGCGCTTCGCCTGCGTCTTCCGCGCGCGGGGCTTATCGGACGCGACGGCTGGGGCCTGCGCGCCGCGATTGCCGCCCTTCTGTTCATCGGCGTCATTGCTGCTGGCGGCGACAGCTTCAAGCGCATCGCCCGCGGCTTCATTCCGCCGCTGCAGTCGGCAGCCGTCGCCAACGGTATCGAGCTTAGCATCTGGATAACGCCGCCCGCCTATACGGGAGCGCCGCCGGTCGTCCTTCACGTCGGCGGACGCGATGGCCGCGCCGTGCGCGCGAGCGAGGCGGACGAGGCGATCGAAGTGCCGTCCGGCAGCTCCGTTCTGGCTCAATTGGCCGGTGGCGGCAAAATCCCCGAGCTGGTGATCGGCAAGAAGGCGACGCCGTTCAACCGGATCGACGCCGATTCGTATCATATCGAAACCGAACTCAGGCCCGGCACGAACATGCTCGCCGTCACCCAGCGCGGGCGCGAAATCGGCAGCTGGCCGTTGTCGGTCATTCCCGATCTAGCTCCGACGGTAGAATTCTCGGCCGCTCCCGAAACCAACAACCAGTTGCGCGTCGTCCTGCCCTACGCCGCCTCTGACGATTACAGACTCAAAAACATCACCGCGTCGATCCGCCGGCTAGACGGCGGATCGATGCCGGACGGCGAGGATGAAATCCTACTGCGCCTGCCGCTGCCGGGCGGCGACAAGACACAGGTCAACGCCAAATCGAACCACGACCTTGTGTCCCACGTCTGGGCCGGATTGCCGGTCCTGGTCCATCTCATCGCAACAGACGAACGCGATCTCGCCGGCGTATCGACGGTCGAGCCGATGGTGTTGCCCGAGCGCCGCTTCGGCCACCCGGTCGCGCGCGAACTCTATGAGATTCGCAAACGCGTCTCGGTGAAATCGCGCGATCGACGCCTCGCCGCCCTCAAGCTCGACGCCGTCACCGACGAGCCCAAGCGGTTCAACGACGATTCGAGCATCTATCTCGCGCTTCGTGTCGCGCGCGAACGGCTGCGCCAGGATACGCGTGATCGCGCCGTCGCCGAAGTACAGAGCATCTTGTGGGATACCGCGATCAAACTCGAAGAAGGTTTGGCCGCCAATGCCAACCGCGATCTCATGGCCGCGCAGCGGGCTTTGCAAGAAGCGCTGGAGCGTAACGCGACGCCCGAAGAAATCGACCGGCTGATGAGCGAACTGCGCGATGCGATGGACAAATTCATGTCCGCATTGATGCAAGAGCTGCAGGAACGCGGCGAATTGATGGAGATGGACCCGACCCAGCAGTTCTCCGATATGCAGGATTTGCAAAAGATGCTCGACCAGGCGCAGGAATTGATGCGTCAGGGTTCACGCGAAGCCGCGAAAGACATGATGGCCGAGCTGCAGAAAATGCTCGACAGCCTGCGCGGCGCGCTGGCGCAGCGCAACGGCGGTCAACAACGCCAGCAAATGAGCGAAGCCCAACGCCAGCAGCAGAAAGAAGCCCAGCAATCCATGCAGGAGCTGCGCGATATCATCCGCCGCCAGGAAAAGCTGCTCGACGACACCTACAAGCAGCAGCAGGACCAGCAAGCCCGTCGCAACCAGCAGGGCCAACAGCAGCAGCGCCCCGGCCAGCAGGGCCAGCAGCCCGGTCAACGCGGCGAGCAAGGCCAGCAAAATGGCGAAGGCCAGCAGAGCCTGGACGATCAACAGAAGGAATTGCGCCGCCGCCTGGGCGAACTCATGCAGAAGTTCGGCGATATATTGGGCGACGTTCCGCAAGGTCTCGGCGAAGCGGATCGCGCCATGCGCGAATCCGAACAAGCGCTCGGCCAGGGCCAGCCCGGCGACGCCATCGATCCGGAAAACCGCGCGCTGGAAGCCTTGCGCGAAGGCGCGCAACAAGGCGCCCAGGCGCTCGCCCAGCAAATGGGCCGCGGACAAGGCCAGATGCAGTTCGGATTCAATCCCGGCCAGCAAGGCGGGCCGTTCGGTCAATTCGGCCCCTTCAATGGCGGGCCGGCGCTGCAGGGCCTGCGCCCCGGCAACCGCGACCCGTTCGGCCGCGATCTCGACCAAAAAGGCAGCGACGGCTCGGCCAACGGCTCGGTGAAAATCCCCCAGGAATCGGAAATGCTGCGCGCGCGCGAAATCCTCGAAGAGTTGCGCCGCCGGCTCGGAGATCTGTGGCGTCCCGAGATGGAGATGGATTATCTCCGCCGGCTGCTGAAGCGGTTCTAGGGCGAGCTAGCCCTTTTTCACCCGCAGCGTGATCCGCACCTCGCGTAGAATATTGTTCTGATGCTGCGCCATTTCGGCGAGCTTGTCCGATTTGATCTCGCCGCTGCGCAGGCGTGCAACCCAGCGCTCGTCGGGCACCCACTGCACGTCCTCGACTTCGAAATCAACATCGAGATAATCGGCCAGCGGCGTATTTGCGAAACCCTCCGCACGCCACTCGCGATTCATTCTTTTCGAGAACATATGGAACTGCTCGGGCAGGATCGGACGCACGTGCGTGGGATCGACCAGGAAATCGTCGTGGCGCGGATGCGGCACCGCGATTCGCACGATCGCATCCGCACGACAGATTCGGTATAGCTCGCCGATGATCGCCAGATAGACTTTCGCGGATTCGCCAAGATGTTCGAGCACGTGGCTCAACACCACCTCCTCAGCGCAATTATCCTCGAACGGCCACGGCAAGGATTCCAAATCGACTATGCGGTCGGGATTGCATGAGGCCTGCATGTCGCAATTGACGAAGCCGTCGAGCTTGTTGTTGCCGCAACCGAGGTTGAGCCGCATGGCGCGATGCTCCCGACGGATGGCCTACTCAGCCATCGCCTCCGCGAATTTTCCCCATTCCACGCGGACCGTGCGCGCGGTCGCCGGCGCGCCCTCGAAGACCGCCTTGAACTGCAGCGTTTCGCCGGGTTGCAGCGACGTCTTTTCAAGCTTCACTATTTTGGTGTCGAGCACCTGCACCTTGGCATCGAGCAGTTGGACGAGAACCAGCGGCAGCGGCTGTTCCTTGTCGCTCGTATTGGTGACGAAGCCGGTCGCGATCACGTGGTCGACGTTAGCGATGGTTTCTACCGCGGTCCGGGTGATCTTGCGTTCGAGCCCGTCGCCCGGAACCGCCACATGCAGTCCGAGCAGATCGTAGACATAATCGTTGGCCGCCGGCCATAGGGCGACGACATAAGCCCGGCCGACGATAAGGCCGGCGACGACCGCGCCGATGGCGATGATGGTAATGGCCGGCGCGATTAGCTTCTTGAGGCCACTGCCCTTCTCCTCGATGTCGTCATCGTCCGCGGCGAAAACGCCAGGGATCGGATCGGGATCCGGAATATCGTCGGGCTCGATATCGTCGTCGAAATCGTCGTCTTTTTTGTCAGTCGTAAATTGACGCATCGGCTCGGGATCAGGCAGCTTCGCGATGGCGTCTTCGTCGAGCGCGGTCGTATCGTCGCGCGATGGGCCACCGAAGGCGCGCGCGGCCACGTCCTCTTTGATCGGCCCGAGCATAGCGTCCAGTTCCTTGTCGGACGGCAAAGGCTCCACCGGCATGGGCTTCGGTGCCGGCTTGGGCGCGGCTACAGGCGGCAGCGGAGGAGGAGGAGGCGCTGCGCGCACGGGAGCGGGCATCGGTACGGGTTCAGGTTCGGGCATCGGCGGCGGCGCATAGGCGGCAGGAGCCGGCTTCATGGCATAGGCAGGCGCGGCCGCATAGGCAGGCTCGGCATAGGCGGACGGCTGATAGCCTTGGGCCGATTGCGGAACGTAGCGGGCAGAGATTTGCGGTGCCGGCTGCACCGGTCGCATTGGCGGCGGCGCGGCAACGGGATACTGATGCCAGGTATGATGGCAATTGAAGCAACGAACCGCACGGCCCTGATGACCGATATTGGTGCCGTCGACCTCGTAAGACGTCGAGCACGATGGACAGGTTATATACATCGGCCCCTGAATTGGATTACGTTACCGTCGTTTATAGGTAAACCCCATAAGCAATTCAAGCGAGCGCGGTTCTGCGGTAAACCGTAACGCGACCGACGTTTTGGCTCGCGCGATCGATGCATCGTCAAAAATGCCCGCGCGGCACCGTTCACATGCAATATTTTAGGTTAAGCGAGCGATTTTAGCATGAATGACGTTGTCCAGTTCGAGAGCGTCGGTCTGCGCTACGGCATGGGCCCGGAGGTCCTGCAGGACGTCACTTTTGCGCTCGATTCGGGGTCCTTCCATTTCCTGGTCGGGGCCAGCGGCGCCGGAAAATCGTCGCTGCTGCGTCTTATGTATCTCGCCCAACGCCCGACGCGCGGGTACATCTCGCTGTTCGGACGCGATGTTTCGACCACGCCGCGCGACGATCTGCCCGCGCTGCGGCGCAAGATCGGCGTTGTGTTCCAGGAGTTCCGCCTGCTCGCGCATATGAGCGCGTTCGATAACGTCGCCCTGCCGCTGCGCGTCGCCAATGTGCGCGAATCGGAAATAAAACGTCATGTCGAGGAATTGCTCGTCTGGGTTGGACTCAAGGACCATATGAAGGCAAGGCCGTCGACCCTTTCGGGCGGGCAGCAGCAGCGCGTCGCCATCGCGCGTGCGGTTATTGCGCGCCCGAAATTGTTGCTCGCCGACGAGCCCACCGGCAATGTCGACGATCATATCGCTCAACGGCTGATGCACCTGTTCGACGAACTCAACAAGCTCGGCACATCCATTGTGATCGCCACTCACAACGAGGCCATGGTCCGACGCTCAGGCCGTAAGGTCCTCAAGCTGGCCGGCGGCGAGCTGCGGGTCCTCGACAATGTGGCGGACGACGATTCGGATGAATTCGCTTCGGTCTTCGCAGGCGATCGCGGGCGTATATTGCTATGAAATTCCGATTCGCCGGGCCCGAATTGCCCTTCGCGCGCGACGACACCACGCGGTTCCTGCCGTGGCTGATGGCCTTTATGGTGTTCCTGGCGGCTCTATCGGTCGCCGGATTTTTCGTGCTCGGCGATGCCGCGCGCGCCATCGATCGCGGCATCGAAAATACCGTCACCATCCAGTTGCCGGCCGGCGACAATGTCAAAGCCGACGAAGACCGTATCGCGGGCGCTCTGACCATGTTGCGCGCGATGCCTGGCGTCGCCAGCGCCGAAGCGTTGAACCGCGAAAAGATCGTCCAGCTTCTGGAGCCTTGGCTCGGCGCCGCGGCACGCTCGACGGAAATCCCCCTGCCCTGGGTCATCGATGTTCGTGTCGATCGCGCGAATGCGCCCAAGGCCGAGGCGATCGCTGCGTTGCTGCAGCCATATATTCCGGGCGTGATGGTCGACGATCACGGTGTTTGGCTGCAGGCTTTATTGCGCGCTGTGCGTTCGAGCGAGTGGATTGCGATTATCGTCGTGCTGCTGAACGGGCTCGCCGCGGCGGCCACCGTCGTCTTCGTGACGCGCGCGGGAATGGGCTTGCACCGCGAAACCATCGAAGTGATGCATTTCGTCGGCGCGCACGATACCTACATCGCGCGTCAGTTCGCGTTGCGCGCGTCGTTGCTGGGGCTCAAGGGCAGCGTGATCGGCGTCGTGCTCGCCGCACCCGCCCTCATGCTATTGGTGCTGCTGATGGGCAATTTGGGCTTCGGCCTGTTACCCGAGATTCGTTTGGGCGTCGGCACCTGGATCTCTATAGCCGGTCTGGTCCCCGTTGCCGCGGCGATCGCGCTGGTTACAGCGCATACCACCGTGCTGAAATCCTTAGGCAGAATGATCTAGCGCCATGGCCCTGTCCGCGCGATCACGTAACCGGGGGTTGGGCTCGTTCGCGATCGCATTCCTCGTCGGCCTCGTTCTCGTCGGCGCGTGGGGCATCGGGTTCCTCGCCTTCGTCGCGGCGATCCCGGACGCCGTCGAGGACGACATCACCGAGGAGACGGACGCCATAGTCGTGCTGACCGGCGGCACCGGCCGTCTCGAAGCGGGCCTAACCCTGCTCGCCGACAAACACGGCAAGAAGCTTTTCATCTCGGGTGTCTATCAGGGCGTCGATGTCCAGCAACTTATCGACGTTTCGCGTTATCAACCGGAAGAGTTGACTTGTTGCATCACGCTCGGCTATGCGGCGAACTCAACCTACGGGAACGCATTGGAAACGGCAGAATGGTTGTCGGAAGAACGCTTCAAAACGATCCGGCTGGTCACGGCGAGCTATCACATGCCGCGCAGTCTGATCGAATTCCGCCATGCCATGCCGAACGTGCGCATCGTGCCGCACGCGGTCTTTCCGCCCCAATTCAAACGCGACGATTGGTGGCAATGGCCGGGCACCGCACAGCTCATCTTAATCGAATATCTCAAATTTCTCGCTGCCGGCATTCGCCACGGCGCGGAATTCATGCTAGCCAGCTGATCTGACGATGCTCGCGATCCGCTCCGCCCTGTTCAATATCTTCTTCTTCGCCTGGTCGACCGCGATCATGGCGACCGCATGGCTGCTGTTGCCGCTGCCGCCTCGGTTCATCCAAAACCATATCGGGCTATGGCCGCGCGGCAATTTTCCGATGTTGCGCCTCCTGGTCGGCACCCGTTTCGAGGTGCGCGGCCGCGAACGCATCCCGGACGAGCCGGTCATCTTCGCCGCCAAGCATCAGTCGGCGTGGGACACCATGTTCTTCCTGTGGCTCGATCCAGCCAACGCCTATGTCATGAAGGCAGAGCTGGGCCGTATCCCGCTGTGGGGAGGCTATATGCGCCGGTGTGGCCACATCATGATCGACCGGACCGGCGGCGCGGGCACGATGCGCGAAATGATGCGTGCGACCGAGGCCGTTCTCGCCGAAGGCCGCTCGATCGTCATTTTTCCCGAAGGAACGCGCAAGGCGCCCGGCGAAACCGGGACCTATCATCCGGGCATCGCCGCACTGTACACCCAGACCGGGGCCAAGGTCGTGCCCGTCGCGCTCAATTCAGGCATCTTCTGGCCGCGCCGCGCCTTTTTCAAAAAGCCCGGCACCATCGTCATCGAATTCTTGGATCCCATGCCTGAAGGCCTCAGCCGTGCCGCCTTCATGGCGCAGTTGAAGGAGAGGGTCGAAACCGCCACGCGGCGGTTGGAAAGTGAAGCCGGGCTTTCGTGAATCGCGGGGATAACCCGGAAGCCTGGGCCAATCCAAAGGCTTAGCGAACCGGCATTGCGTATAAAATGGTGGGTACAAAACAAGAACTTCTCATTGACCCCAACGGGTGCCTATCTTAGACTCATGGGCTCCCCTGTTTGGATGACCGTGCCATGAATGACGTTTCCGCCATCTCCCAGCAGATCTGGGACATGAAATACCGCTTCAAGGCGGCCGACGGCTCGCCCGTCGACAAAACGATGGTCGATACCTTCCGTCGCGTGGCGCGCGCGCTGGCCAAGCCAGAGCGCGACCCCGCCCAATGGGAAGACCGCTTTTTCGAGGCGATGAACGATTTCAAATTCCTGCCGGCCGGCCGCATCCTGTCCGGCGCCGGGACCGAGCGCGACGTCACACTCTTCAATTGCTTTGTCATGGGCGAAATCCCAGACGACATGTCCGGAATTTTCGAAGCACTTCGCGAAGCGGCCCTGACCATGCAGCAGGGCGGCGGCATCGGTTACGATTTCTCAACGCTGCGTCCGAAAGGCGCACTCGTGAAGGGCGTCGGCGCGGATGCGTCCGGACCGCTCTCCTTCATGGATGTGTGGGACGCCATGTGCCGGACCATCATGAGCGCCGGCTCGCGGCGCGGGGCCATGATGGCGGTCATGCGCTGCGATCATCCCGATATCGTCGACTTCATCGAAGCAAAACAGGCGCCGGGCCGTCTGCGCATGTTCAATCTCTCGGTCCTCGTCACCGACGCCTTCATGCAGGCGGTAAAGGAGGATGCGCGCTGGGATCTCGTCTTCGCCGGCAGCGTCCTTAAAACCATGCCGGCGCGCGATCTTTGGGATCGCATCATGCGCGCGACCTTCGCCTATGCGGAACCGGGCGTCATTTTCATCGACCGCATCAACACGCTCAATCCGCTGAACTATTGCGAGACCATCCACGCCACCAACCCGTGCGGCGAACAACCCTTGCCGCCCTACGGCGCCTGCCTGCTCGGATCGGTCAATCTTGCCCGCCTCGTCACCGATCCGTTCACCGCAGACGCCACGATCGACGCAGATCAGCTCTGTAGCCTCGTCGCCACCGCGATTCGCATGCTC